>NZ_LR134289.1:3365000-4048750 GCF_900636535.1 Chryseobacterium gleum | reverse complement strand
TACCTCCTTTTCCACTACCTTGACCTCTACCAATTCTCTTTGAGTTGAAAGTAGATCCTGCAGCAGGTTTTATGTTATTTAAATTCATTTTAATTTCTCTTTTATAAAATTATTTTTGAACTTCAAGTAAGTGATTTACTGCAGCGATCATTCCTAAGATAGAAGGAGTAGCTTCGTGTTCTACAACTTGGTGAAGTTTTTTTAATCCTAATGCTTCAAGCGTTCTCTTTTGGGTTTTTGTTCTACCAATAGCGCTTCTTACTTGCTTTACTTTAATTGTTGCCATTGTTTTAATTATTAACCGTTAAACACTTTACTTAGAGAAATTCCTCTCATTCTAGCGATCTCTTCAGGTCTTCTGATGTCTAATAACGCTTTGAAAGTAGCTTTCACCACGTTGTGAGGGTTAGAAGATCCTTTAGATTTTGAAAGGATATCGTGAATACCAGCAGATTCCAATACCGCTCTTACCGCACCTCCGGCGATAAGTCCTGTACCGTGAGAAGCAGGTCTTAGGAAGATATCTGCACCACCGTATCTAGCAGTAGTTTGGTGAGGAATAGTGTGGTTCATTACAGGAACTTTCACAAGGTTTTTCTTAGCGTCTTCAACTGCTTTAGCAATTGCAGAAGCAACCTCTTTAGATTTTCCTAAACCGAAACCGATAACACCTTCTTCGTTTCCTACTACAACGATAGCAGAAAATCCGAAAGCTCTACCCCCTTTTGTTACTTTTGTTACTCTGTTAACAGCTACGAGACGATCTTTTAATTCTAATCCTCCCGGTTTTACTCTTTCTATATTATCTAGTCCTAACATATTTTCCGAAATTTAATGATTAGAATTTAAGTCCACCTTCTCTTGCACCATCAGCCAGAGCTTTTACTCTACCGTGGTATACGAATCCGTTTCTGTCAAATACAATACTTTCGATTCCTGCAGCGATAGCTTTAGCAGCGATAGCTTTACCAACAGCAGCAGAAACTTCAGTCTTAGTACCTTTAGCGTCTACACCTTTCTCTCTTGAAGAAGCAGATACTAAAGTTTTACCATTTTTATCATCGATTAACTGAGCGTAAATTTCCTTATTACTTTTATATACAGATAATCTTGGCAATTCAGAAGATCCAGAGATTTTCCCTCTTACTCTTCTTTTGATTCTTATTCTTTTTTCTAATTTACTTAATGCCATAATACTTATAATTTATTAAGCAGATTTACCAGCTTTACGTCTAACATTTTCACCAACGAATCTTACACCTTTTCCTTTGTATGGCTCAGGCTTTCTGAAAGAACGGATCTTTGCAGTAACCATTCCTAGAAGTTGCTTGTCATGAGACGTTAAAGTAATAATTGGGTTTTTACCTTTTTCAGTCAATGTATCAACTTTTACTTCATTTGGAAGTTCTAATACGATACCGTGAGAGAATCCTAAAGCTAATTCAAGTTTTTGACCTGAGTGAGAAGCTCTGTATCCTACCCCTACTAGTTCTAGTTTCTTTTCGAAACCTTCTGATACACCAACGATCATGTTAGCGATCAACGCTCTGTATAAACCGTGAAGCGCTTTGTGTTGTTTAGAATCAGATGGTCTGTTTACGTTAAGTTCACCATCTTTTTGTTCTAAAGTAATTCCTGCTGTAAGCTCCTGAGAAAGTTCTCCTTTAGCCCCTTTTACAGTTACTACACCATTGTTTTCAGTGATTGTAACTCCTGCTGGAATTGTTATAATTGCTTTACCAATTCTTGACATTTTCCTGTGATTAAAAATTAATAAACATAGCAGATTACTTCACCGCCTACTTTCTCTTCTCTAGCTTTCTTGTCAGTCATTACTCCTTTTGAAGTAGAGATGATAGAAATACCCAAACCGTTTAGTACTCTTGGAAGCTCAGCTGAACCTTTGTACTGTCTCAAACCTGGTCTAGAAGCTCTTTGGATAGACTTGATAGCCGGTTTGTTAGTTTGCTTATCGTACTTTAAAGCGATTTTGATCACTCCCTGAACAGCGTTATCTTCAAACTTGTAGTTTAAGATATACCCCTGATCAAATAAGATCTTAGTAATCTCCTTTTTGATTTTCGATGCAGGAATTTCCACCACTTTGTGGCCTGCGCTTTGTGCGTTCCTTACTCTTGTTAGGAAATCTGAAATTGGATCTGTTACCATTTTTCTTTTATAAATTATTGGTTAAAGAACAATCAGTTTTGCAAAGACTTGAAGAGTAAAATATCAGACTTCAGAAATCTTCAGTCTGATATTTTTATCTTTAGTATCTGAACAACTTAATTGTCCCGATTTTTAATTAGTAATTATTACCAACTAGCTTTTCTTACACCTGGGATAAGACCGTTGTTTGCCATTTCTCTGAAAGTTACTCTGGAAATACCGAACGTTCTCATGTATCCTCTTGGTCTACCTGTCAGTTTACATCTGTTGTGCAATCTTACAGGAGAAGCATTTTTAGGCAATTTTTGAAGTCCTTCGTAATCACCAGCTTCTTTAAGAGCTTGTCTTTTAGCAGCGTATTTAGCAACTAGTGCTTCTCTTTTGCGCTCACGCGCTTTCATTGATTCTTTAGCCATTTCTTAGTTCTTTTTAAATGGTAAACCGAAGTGAGTTAATAATGCTTTAGCTTCTTTATCTGTTTTCGCAGTAGTTACGAAAGTGATGTCCATCCCTTGGATTTTTTTCACTTTGTCAATTACGATTTCAGGGAAGATAATCTGCTCAGTAATACCTAAGTTGTAGTTACCTCTACCATCGAAACCATCTGCTTTGATTCCAGAGAAATCTCTGATACGAGGTAAAGCAGAAGAAGTAAGTCTGTCTAAGAATTCATACATTCTGTCAGCTCTCAATGTTACTTTAGCACCTACAGGCATTCCTTTTCTCAATTTGAAAGCAGCTTCGTCTTTTTTAGAGATTGTACCAACAGCCTTTTGACCTGTGATATTTGTAAGCTCTTCTACAGCATAATCAATGATTTTTTTGTCTGCAGTAGCATCACCTAAACCTTGTGATACAACGATTTTCTCTAATTTAGGTACTTGCATTACTGACTTATACCCGAATTCTTCCATCATTGCAGGAACAATTGTCTCTTTATATGCTTTTTTGGGTCTTGCTATATATTCCATGTGTTATTTAAAATTATAAAGTTTCACCCGTTTTTTTGTTGATTCTTACTTTCTTATCTCCTTCGATTTTGTAACCTACTTTGATAGCTTTTCCGTCTTTACCAACTAAAGCTACGTTTGAGATATGAATAGAAGCTTCTCTTTCAACGATTCCTCCTTGAGGATTTGAAGCTGAAGGCTTAACGTGCTTTTTGATGATGTTAAGTCCTGCAACAACTACTCTAGGGTCTCTACCTTCTTTCTTGATCACTTCAATAACTTCACCAGTCTTACCTTTGATATCTTTCTTACCAGTAGTAATGATTACGTTATCTCCTCTTTTTATTTTTAACTTTGACATTTCTTTAAAAAATTTTAAAAATTAAAGTACTTCAGGAGCTAATGAAATGATTTTCATATATTCTTTGTCTCTCAACTCACGAGCAACTGGTCCGAAAACACGAGTTCCTCTCATTTCTCCTGCTGCGTTTAGTAATACACAAGCATTGTCGTCGAACTTGATGTATGAACCATCTTTTCTTCTTACTGCTTTTTTAGTTCTTACTACTACAGCTTTAGATACCTGACCTTTTTTAGCGTTTCCTGATGGTGTAGAATCCTTGATAGTAACAACGATTTTATCACCAACTGAAGCATATCTTCTTCTGGTTCCTCCCAGAACTCTGATAACTAGTACTTCTTTCGCACCTGTGTTATCAGCAACTTTTAATCTTGATTCTGTTTGTAACATTATTACTTAGCTTTTTCAATGATTCTTACTAATCTCCATCTCTTGTTCTTGCTCAAAGGTCTAGTTTCCTGGATTAAAACTGTATCTCCCTCGTTGCATTCGTTGTTCTCGTCGTGTGCAGTATATTTTTTCGTCTTTAATACGAATTTACCATACATCGGGTGCTTCATTCTCATCGTTTCACTAACAACAATGGTCTTTTCCATTTTATTGCTGGAAACAACTCCGATTCTTTCTTTTCTTAAATTTCTTTCCATTGTAAAATGAAATTATTGTTTGTTAGTTAACTCAGTGTTTAGTCTTGCGATTGTCTTTCTCAAATCTTTGATTTGAATCGGGTTTTCAATTGGGCTGATTGCATGAGCCAATTTCAATTTAGAATATTGAGCTTTTGCTTCAGTTAATTGAGCTTGAATATCACCCGCGCTTAAATTTTTAATATCAGCTTTTTTCATTGTATTCAAAGATTATAGAGGTTTAACAAAATCGTTAGCAACGATGAATTTAGTAACTACTGGTAATTTTTGTGCAGCAAGTCTAAGAGCTTCTTTCGCTACTTCGTAAGGAACACCTCCAACTTCGAACATAATTTTACCTGGTTTTACTACAGCTACCCAATATTCAACAGCACCTTTACCTTTACCCATACGTACTTCCGCTGGTTTCTTAGTAATTGGCTTATCTGGGAAGATTTTGATCCATAGCTGACCTTCTCTCTTCATATATCTTGTTGCAGCGATACGCGCAGCTTCAATTTGTCTGGCAGTGATCCAAGCACCTTCCGTTGCTTTAATCCCGAAAGTTCCGTAAGCAAGTTGACTACCTCTCTGGGCATTCCCCTTCATCTTCATCTTATGAACTCTACGGAATTTGGTTCTTTTTGGTTGTAACATAATTTCTAAATTTTAGATTTTAGATTTTAGATTTTAGATTTTTTTTTATTTTAAAAAAGTAACGGTAATTTAAAACTCAAAACTCTAATCTAAAATTTTAATTATTATTGTTATTGTTGTTGTTTTTTCTAGGTCTTCTGTTGTCTCTGTCTCCTCCTCTGTTTCCTCTTTCAGACTGACCTCCTTTTTTCTGTTGTCCCACTAGTGGAGAAAGTTCTCTTTTACCGTAAACTTCACCTTTCATGATCCAAACTTTTACCCCTAGTCTACCGTAAGTAGTGTGAGCTTCTGCCCAGTGGTAATCGATATCAGCTCTGAAAGTTGACAATGGAATTCTTCCTTCTTTGAAAGATTCTGATCTTGCCATTTCAGCTCCGTTTAATCTACCAGAAATTTGAACTTTGATACCTTCAGCACCCATTCTCATAGTACTTGCCATTGCCATTTTAACAGCTCTTCTGTAAGAAATTCTGTTTTCAATTTGCTTAGAAATACTATCAGCAACCAATACAGCATCTAATTCAGGTCTTTTGATTTCGAAAATGTTGATTTGAATATCCTTACCAGTCAATTTCTTCAACTCTTCTTTCAATTTATCAACTTCCTGACCTCCTTTACCGATGATAAGTCCCGGTCTAGCAGTAGTAATAGTTACTGTAACTAATTTTAAAGTTCTTTCAATATAAATTTTTGAAATACCACCTTTAGATAATCTAGCTTCAAGGTATCTTCTGATTTTGTAGTCTTCAGCGATTCTGTCTCCATAATCGTTTCCACCAAACCAGTTAGAATCCCATCCTCTGATGATACCTAATCTGTTACCAATTGGATTTGTCTTCTGTCCCATACCTTGATTAATTTTCTTTGTTACCTAAGATTAATGTAACGTGGTTAGATCTTTTTCTGATTCTATACCCTCTACCTTGTGGAGCTGGTCTTAGTCTCTTCAATTGTCTTGCACTATCCACAAATATTTCTTTAACGATAAGGTTTGCTTCCTCAATGTCAGCACCTTCGTTTTTCACTTGCCAGTTAGCCATAGCAGAAAGAAGTAATTTTTCTAACTTGTTAGAAGCATCTTTCTTAGAATATTTTAGGATATAAAGTGCTTTGTCTACCTGCTCTCCTCTAATGATATCAGCAACTAATCTCATTTTTCTTGGAGAAGACGGGCAATTATTTAATGAAGCTTTTACAACGTCTTTGTTAGCTTCTTTTCTTGCGATTGAACTATCTTGTTTTCTTGATCCCATGATTATCTGCTTCCTTTGTTTTTGTTACCACCATGACCTCTGAAAGATCTTGTTGGAGAAAATTCGCCTAACTTGTGACCAACCATGTTTTCTGTAACATATACAGGGATAAAAGATTTCCCGTTGTGTACAGCAATAGTTTGTCCTACGAAGTCCGGAGAGATCATAGATGCTCTAGACCAAGTTTTGATAACTGTCTTCTTACCAGACTCTATATTTGCCTGAACCTTCTTATCTAAAGTATGATGAATGAACGGTCCTTTTTTAAGTGATCTTGCCATAATTATTTTCTTTTAGATACGATGTAACGGTTAGACACTTTGTTTTTCTTTCTAGTTTTGTAACCTTTAGCCGGTTTACCGTTTCTAGATCTTGGGTGACCTCCTGAAGAACGTCCTTCACCACCACCCATTGGGTGATCTACTGGGTTCATTACAACCGCTCTTGTTCTTGGTCTTCTACCTAACCATCTGCTTCTACCAGCCTTACCTGATACAGTTAATTGGTGATCTGAGTTGGAAACAGAACCAATCATTGCCATACATTCAGTAAGGATCATTCTTGATTCTCCTGAAGGTAACTTGATGATTGCATATTTACCATCTCTTGAAGTTAATTGAGCTGAAGAACCAGCACTTCTTGCTAAAATCGCCCCTTGTCCAGGCTTCATTTCAACACAAGAAATTACAGTACCCAATGGAATGTTTTTCAATTTCATTGCGTTACCTACGTTTGGTTCAACGCTTTCTCCTGATACTACTTTCTGATCTACTTTGATACCGTTTGGAGCGATGATATATCTCTTCTCTCCGTCTGCGTATTCTAATAAAGCGATAAATGCAGTTCTGTTTGGATCGTATTCTACAGATTTTACAGTAGCTTCAACGTTTGCTTTGTTTCTTTTGAAGTCAATAATTCTGTATTTCTTTTTGTGTCCACCTCCGGTGTAACGCATGGTCATTTTACCTGTATTGTTACGTCCACCTGACTTTTAATACCAACTACTAGAGATTTCTCTGGTTTGTTAGTAGTAATTTCCTCAAAATTGTTTACAATTCTGAATCTCTGTCCCGGGGTGATAGGTTTTAATTTTCTAACAGACATTACTATTATTTATAATTAATAATTAATTTACAGCAAAAATATCGATAACCTCACCTTCAGCAAGTTTGATTACCGCTTTTTTCAATTTGTTTGTCTTTCCTACTTGAAGACCTTTTTTAGTGTATTTTGAAGAAACCTTCGGAGCATAAATCATTGTGTTAACGTCTGCTACTTTTACACCGTAAGCTGCTTCAACAGCTTTTTTGATCTCGATTTTATTCGCCTTAGGATTCACTAAGAAAGAATAAGAACCTCTTAAATCTGTAAGGTAATTAGCCTTTTCTGAAATAACTGGTTTAATAATAACTGACATGATTTATTTCTTTAAATTTTCCTGGAATTTTTCAACTGCACCTTCGAAGAAAATGATCTCACCAGCGTTTACTAAATCGTAAGAACTGATTTCGTTGAAGTTCATTACTTTAGCTTTAGGTAAGTTTCTTGAAGATAAATATACATTCTTGTTAGCTTCAGGAAGAACGAATAAAGATTTTTTACCGTTAAGTTCCAATGCATTTAATACATTGATGAAATCTTTAGTCTTAGGAGCAGCAAAGCTCATATCTTCTAAAACTTTAATGCTGTTGTCTCTCATTTTCTGAGATAATACAGATTTTTTAGCTAATCTCTTAAGAGCTTTGTTCAATTTGAATCTGTAGTCTCTTGGTTTTGGTCCGAATACTCTACCTCCACCTCTGAATACCGGAGATTTGATATCACCGTATCTAGCAGATCCTGATCCTTTTTGCTTCTTAAGCTTTTTAGTAGAAGCAGTAATTTCGCTTCTTTCTTTTGCTTTATGAGTACCTTGTCTTTGAGCAGCAAGATACTGTTTAACTTCTAAGTAAACCGCGTGCTGATTTGGCTCAATTCCGAATACTGTTTCGTCTAGAGTTACTTTTCTTCCGGTCTCTTTTCCTGATGTATTTAATACTACTAGTTCCATTTTCTGATAATTACATAAGAATTTTTAGCTCCCGGAACAGCACCTTTTACTACTAAAAGATTTTGTTCTTGATCAACTTTTAACACTTGAAGGTTTTGAACAGTTACCTGCTTACCTCCCATTCTTCCAGCCATTCTCATCCCTTTGAATACTCTTGAAGGGTCTGAACCAGCACCGATAGAACCTGGAGCTCTAAGTCTGTTGTGCTGACCATGAGTTGCCTGCATTACACCTCCAAATCCGTGTCTTTTAACAACACCCTGGAAGCCTTTACCTTTTGAAGTTCCTGTTACGTCAACATATTCACCTTCTGCGAATAGATCAACTTTTACTTCTTCTCCTACTTTTACTTCATCAACGAATTCTCTGTAGAATTCAACTAATTTAGCTTTAGGAGCAGAACCAGCCTTTTTAAAATGACCAGCTAACGCTTTACCAACGTTCTTCTCACTCTTGTCATCGAAACCTAACTGAACAGCTTTATAACCGTCTTTTTCTAAGGTTCTGACCTGTAAAACCGAGCATGGACCAGCTTGGATAACTGTACAAGGAATGTTTTTTCCTTCTTCGTTAAACAAAGATGTCATACCGATTTTTTTACCAATAATACCTGACATTGTTTATATTATAATAAAATTTATCCTTTAATTATCACCATTTTTCGGAAGTCTGAGGTAATTTCTACTTTTGATATAGGCATACCACGCCCCTAAAATGAGTGTGCAAATCTACGAATAATTTTGTAACTGACAAATATTTCGACTAAAATATTTTGATTTTTAATCATTTAGCGATTTCAGAAAAAAAACTATCCGAAATTTTGAAAATGTTCTTTGAAGTTTAAAAGAAAGTCATTAATATATTTTTTTCCAACATCCGATTTCCTTACTACCAAATAATGTTTTCTTTTTAAACCGTTATTGCCGATTTTTTTAAAACTTAATTCATCAGACAGCCTGAATGAATTTAACGCCCATTTCGGCATACAGGTAATCCCCATATTGGCCTGGACCATTTCCAAAGTAACTTCCGTTAAAGGAACTGCAGAAATTTTCACAGGCATTATTCCGTTAGGATTCAGAAATTGCTCATAAACAGAAACCGTTTTTAAGGGAAAAGAATGAATAATCAAATGAGCATCCAGAAAATCTTCAGCAACAAGATATTCGGTATTGTTCAAAATATTTTCCTCATGAATAACAGCAAAAATTTCATCCTCAAAAATCTCAATACTCACCAAGTCTTTATTACCGGAAGGTTTTGAAGTAACCACAGCAATATCAATTTCATTGGATATGACTTTTTCAACAGGTCTATGGGTCGCCTCCAACACCAGATCCACTTCAATTTCAGGATATAAAACTTTCATTTTCTGAATAAACAAAGGCAGCCCCTGATAAAATGAATAACATTCCGTACTGATTTTGATAGTACCCGCCGCTCCGGCTCTTATCTGCTGAATGGTATTCAAACCGTTCCCGATACTTTCTATTACCGTACATGCAGTTTTATAAAGAATACTTCCCTCATCCGTCAGCTCCCATTTGTTCCTAGTTCTGTAAAACACCTTAAAACCAAGCTGGATTTCCAGATCCTTAAGCTGATGGCTCAACGCCGACTGTGTCAAAAAAAGCTTTTCGGAAGAACCCGCAATACTCCCTTCCTCCGCAATTGTTTTAATAAGCTTTAAAAACTTGATTTCCATTATGCAAAGTTAACAATATAACGCAAGACAATGTTTGAAAATATTTCATTTAAAACTGCAGAGCATTCAATTTCAATCTTTGGAAAAGAACAAACCCGAACATAGTTTTGCATCGTAAACAATTTAAAAATTATGCAAGAACAAATTGAATTCTACCAGAAAAAATTAATGTATGAAATGGACCCTTCAGATCTGTATGATGCATTTCAAAACAGTACAGATTATATAGCAGTAGATACCAGAAGACCAAATGGCTACAGCAAAGAGCACATTCCATCCGCAATTAATCTTCCCCATCGGGAAATGACAGAAGAGAGCACACAGCACCTTGACAAGTCAAAAATATATGTCTGCTATTGTGACGGGATTGGCTGTAATGCTTCCACGAAAGGGGCTTTAAAAATGACTCAATTAGGTTTTAAAGTCGTTGAATTAATTGGAGGAATCGAATGGTGGAAATTTGACGGCTACGCCACAGCAGGAACCGAGCCTACCAATGGTTCCACTTTTGTATGCGCCTGCTAACCCAAGAATAAGAGAGACATGAAAATACGATTTGCCGAAGAAAAAGACCTGAGTTCCATTATTGAATTATGTAAAGCCCATGCGCAGTACGAAAGAAGCTCTTTTAAAGAAGAAAACAAAAAGGAACAGCTATCTAAACACATTCTCAATCCGGATTCTGAAATAAAATGCCTGATTGCAGAATCTAATACTGAAATAATAGGATATGCAACATTTTTCAGACAGTTCTCCACCTGGGACGCCGGCTATTATATGTACGTTGACTGTCTGTTTTTAAAAGAAAATGCAAGGGGAAACGGAACAGGAAAACAAATAATGGAATTAATAAAAAGTTACTCAAAAGAACAAGGCTGCCCGATAATCCAGTGGCAGACTCCAGGTTTTAATAGAAGGGCCATCAAATTCTACACTTTGCTTGGAGCGGAAAGAAAAAACAAAGAAAGGTTTTTCTGGAAAGTATAACATAAATGATTCTTGATTAAAACAGAGACATTCTGAAGTCAAAATGTCTCTGTTTTAACTATTTGATCAAGCTAAATGTAGCTTATTTTACAATAACTGTAACTCCCCTTTCTTCCAATGCGGACTTATCTTCCTTACCTATGCCATCATCTGTAATCAGATAATCTACTTCATCCAGTGAAGCGATCTTCCCGAAACCTTTCTTATTTAATTTTGAGGAATCCGCCAAAACCACGGTCTTATCCGCACATTCGATCATAACCTGATTAAGATGTGCCTCTGCAGCATTGGAAGTACTGATTCCAAATTCAAGATCAATCCCGTCTACACCCAGAAAAAGTTTATTGCAGGAAAACTGTTTGAGAATTCCTTCTGAAATAGACCCTACAATGGAAGTTGAGCTTTTCCTCACTTCCCCTCCCAACTGGATCACATTAATATTAGGATTATTGCAAAGCTCAATTGCCACCCGTAAAGAGGATGTCAACACTGTAAGCGGACCGAAGTTCATCAACATTCTCGCAAGATAATGCATTGTAGTTCCTGACGCCAATATAATACAGTCATTCTCCTGGATCAATGGAAGTGCAGCCCTTGCAATAGCCTGCTTCGCCTCTACATTAATATTTTCTTTCTCCCCTACATTCTTTTCATAAGCATACCTTACCTGCTTACTTGCTCCTCCATGATTCCTGAAAAGAAGCCCCAGACTTTCGAGATAGTTCAGATCCTTTCGAATCGTAACCGAAGATACATTGAGCTTTTCACACAAATCCTGCACAAGCACATGCCCTTTATCATCCAGCTCTTTAAGTATTTCATCCTGCCTTGGTAATAGCTTTTCCATTTTATTCGTTTCCTCAAAATTACCGATTTTTTCCGACATCTTAAAATTTCATTTATTTTCTTTTTGCTTTCATTTTTAATTTATATATTTGAAAACGAAACATAAACGAAACATTTATGAAACGAAACGAAGAACTCAGTAAATTAACCAATGTAAAAGAATGGGACTTTATTGTCATAGGAGGAGGAGCCAGTGGTTTAGGTTCAGCATTAGATGCGGTAAGCAGGGGATTCAAAACTTTATTGCTTGAATCTCACGATTTCGCAAAAGCAACTTCCAGCAGAAGTACCAAATTGGTACACGGTGGAGTAAGATATCTTGCCCAGGGAGATGTCGGATTGGTAAAAGAAGCATTAAAGGAAAGAGGACTTCTGGCAAAAAATGCAGCACATATCGTAAAAAATCAGTCTTTTATTATTCCCAACTACACATGGTGGGGAGGAATCTATTATAAAATAGGATTGTCTGTTTATGATTTCCTTGCCGGAAAGCTGAGTTTGGGTAAAACAAAATACATCAGCAAATCAAAGACAGTCGAAAAGCTTCCTACTATTGAACAAAACCACTTAATGAGCGGTGTTGTTTACCAGGACGGACAGTTTGACGATGCAAGACTTGCGATCAACCTTACCCAAACTATTATTGAAAAAGGCGGAAGTGCAGTCAACTATGTAAAAGTAATCAACCTTTTAAAAGACGCTTCTGATAAAATAATCGGTGTTGTTGCAGAAGACCAGTTTTCCAAACAGCAATATCAGATTCATGGTAAAGTAGTTATCAATGCAACCGGCGTATTCACGAATGATATCCTGAATATGAACAACCCTAAGCATGGTAAACTTGTTGTACCAAGCCAGGGGATCCATCTCGTACTGGACAAATCCTTCCTGAAAAGTGATGATGCGATCATGATTCCGAAAACTTCAGACGGCAGGGTTTTATTTGTTGTGCCATGGCATGACCGGGCTTTAGTGGGAACCACAGACACTCTTCTTGAAAATGAAAGCTTTGAACCTCGAGCACTGGAAGAGGAAATAAGCTTCGTTTTAAATACAGCCAGACAATATCTTGCTAAAAAACCAACACGTGAAGATGTTAAATCTGTTTTCGCAGGCCTTCGTCCTCTTGCCGCTCCCAAAGACGGAAGCAAAAGCACAAAAGAAGTTTCCCGAAGCCACAAAGTGATTACTTCAGAAACAGGATTGGTTTCCATTATCGGAGGAAAGTGGACCACCTACCGTAAAATGGCGGAAGATACCGTAGATGAAGCTATGAAAGTTCACAGGTTGGGAAACAGCCCATCAAAAACAGAGCATATGTCCATCCACGGAAATGTAAAACCTGAACAGGTAGACAGAACCAACCACCTTTATGTGTATGGATCTGACATTCCAGCCATAAAAGCATTGCAGGAAAGCAACCCTCGTTATGCACAAAAGATCCACCCGGACCACCCTTTCACTGTAGCTGAAATTGTATGGGCAGTGAGAGCAGAAATGGCAGAAACGATTGAAGATATCCTGGCAAGAAGAGTCCGTTTGTTGTTCCTGGATGCGAGAGCAGCAATAGACAGTGCTCATAATGTAGCAAGAATTATTGCTGAAGAAAAAGGATATTCTGAAGAATGGGCTCAGCAGCAGGAAAATGAATTCATTGAACTGGCAAAAGGATATTTACTGACTCCTTATTCACCTAAAGTTATCAACCTAAATTAGCACTATATACATGAATGAAAAGCTTATCCTCGCTCTAGACCAGGGGACAACTTCCTCCAGAGCGATTCTCTTCAACCATAGTGGAGAAATCAAATATGTATCTCAGAAAGATTTCAGACAGATATTCCCTACTCCGGGATGGGTAGAACACGATCCGAATGAAATCTGGTCTTCACAGATCTCCGTAGCAGCAGAAGTGATAGCGAAAGCAGGGATCTCCGGACTGGAAGTTGCTGCTATCGGAATTACCAATCAGCGTGAAACCACCATTGTATGGGATAAAGAAACCGGTGAACCGATCTACAATGCCATTGTATGGCAGGACCGCAGAACTTCAAAATACTGCGATGAACTGAAAGAACAGGGACACACTGAAACCATCAAAGAAAAAACAGGACTTGTTTTGGATGCCTACTTTTCAGCCACCAAGCTAAAATGGATTCTTGATCATGTAGAAGGAGCAAGACAAAAAGCTGAAGAAGGAAAATTGTGTTTCGGAACTGTTGATACCTGGCTTGTTTGGAAACTTACCCGTGGAAAAATGTTCATCACAGACGTTTCCAATGCCAGCAGAACCATGCTTCTGAATATTCACACTCTGGAATGGGATAATGACTTATTAGAGCTATTTGATATTCCTAAAAATATTCTCCCGGAAGTGAAGCAAAGCAGCGAAATATATGGAGAGACCGCTACTACCCTGTTCTCTACCAAAATTCCGATCGCAGGTATTGCCGGAGACCAGCAGGCAGCCTTATTCGGGCAGATGTGCACCACTCCGGGTATGGTAAAAAATACTTACGGAACAGGATGCTTCCTGCTAATGAACACAGGAACGGAAGCTGTTTCTTCTAAAAACAACCTTCTTACTACTGTAGCATGGAAAATTAATGGAGAGGTTAACTATGCACTGGAAGGAAGTGTATTCGTAGGAGGTGCCGCTATTCAATGGCTGAGAGATGGTCTTAAGCTTATTCATTCTTCCGAGCAGGTAAACGAACTGGCTGCTTCTGTAGAAGATAATGGCGGTGTTTATTTCGTTCCTGCATTAACCGGTCTTGGTGCTCCTTACTGGGATCAGTATGCGCGCGGAACGATTGTAGGGATTACCCGCGGAACTACCGATGCCCATATCGCCAGAGCTACCCTGGAAGGGATTGCATTTCAGGTATACGAGATTGTAAAAGCAATGGAAGCTGATTCCGGAAGAGCCAGCCTTGAATTAAGAGTAGACGGCGGTGCCTCTGCAAGTGATCTTCTGATGCAGATCCAGTCTGATCTTTTCGGATTCAAAATTACAAGACCCAAAACATTGGAAACTACAGCTCTTGGAGCAGCCTACCTTGCAGGACTTGCAGTAGGATATTGGAAAAGTATTGACGAAATCCAGGAACAATGGATTGTAGATAAAGACTTCCACCCTCAACTGGACAGAGAGAAGGTAAATAAAATGACCCACTTCTGGAAGAAAGCTGTAAAAAGCGCTCAAAGCTGGATTGAAGATTAACTCACTTATTAAAAAAAACTTATATGACCCCATTTATTGCAGAAGTTATCGGTACGATGCTTCTTATATTGTTAGGCAACGGTGTTGTAGCCAATGTTGTCTTAAAAGATACGAAAGGAAATAATTCCGGATGGATTGTTATTACTACCGCGTGGGCATTGGCCGTTTTTGTGGGAGTAACCGTTGCAGGGCCAATAAGTGGGGCCCACCTGAATCCGGCAGTAACCATTGGCCTTGCTGTTGCAGGAAAATTCTCATGGGACCTTGTTCCTTCCTATATCGCAGCGCAAATGATAGGAGGAATGCTGGGTGCATTTTTAGTATGGCTGTTTCATAAAGATCATTTTGCTATTACGGAGGACGAAGGTGCGAAGCTGGCATGCTTCAGTACCGGGCCTGCGATAAGAAAAACATCTTCCAATCTTATCAGTGAGATCATCGGAACGTTTGTACTGGTATTCTGCGTATTTTACTTTGCAGATCCAAGTATTTCCCTGCAGGCAGATCCAACGGCCAAAGTAGGCCTTGGTTCCATCGGAGCGATTCCTGTTACCTTTGTAGTTTGGGCAATCGGTTTATCTCTGGGAGGAACTACAGGATATGCCATTAACCCGGCAAGAGATCTTGCTCCAAGAATCATGCATTCCATTTTACCTGTAAAGGGAAGCAGTGATTGGGGATATGCGTGGATTCCTGTAGTAGGTCCTATTACAGGAGCTATTATCGCAGCAGTATTATATGGATTTTTAAAATAAGACAAATGATGAGAAAAATCTTAAAGGGAATCTTCGTTCTTGCTTTAGGCACAGGAAGATTATTTTCACAGGAAAATGGTGAAACCAAGGATACCAGAGAAGGAAGACTTGATTTTACGGCCAACATTCAGAACAATCACTTATGGAGAGGGCTTATCATTACGGATAAACCTGTCGTGATGGGGAATCTTTCTTACGCCCTGGATGCAGAGAAAAAATGGAAGGTAGGAATCTGGGGAGCTTCTGCATTAGCCGATGATAAGGACAACACCCATTATAAAGAGATCAATTATTATGTTCAATATTCTGACGGACGTTTTTATATTGGATTATGGGATCTTTATAATTCCAGGAACATCAATACCGCAGTGGCGGCAGATGACATTTTCAGTTATTCACAGAGAAGAACTGCCCATATTATTGATTTAAGAACCAATTATACTTTCGGGCCTTCATTCCCGATCAATATTGAAGCGGATATCATGCTGTACGGAGGGGCCAATGCCGGAGAAGTAATTCTGGAACCTGACGGAAGCTACAAGAAAAACAGATACTCTACTTACGTTCAGGCAAGCTATCCTGTTATTAAGGGACAGAAAGTCAATCTGGATGCATTTGTGGGGGCCGGATTTGCTCTTAATGATAAAACCTTTTTGTACGGCAACGGCAAAAACAGTTTTGACATTGTCAATGTAGGAGTAAAAGCAGGAAAAGTTGTTAAGATTACAGATCATTACAGTCTTCCGGTATCAATGATGGCGATGTGGAATCCTTCTAATAGATTTGCAAGAATTCAGCTTGCAGCAACTATTTTTTAAACTGATTCATACGCAATGATAGAAAGCCACTTCTTTTAGGAGTGGTTTGTTTTTATAAAAAACATGCATCAAATCAAAATTCACAACTCATTTTATCAAAGAGATTTCTTTTACAATTTTTTAATTTTAAACAACAGTGTTTTTACGGTGAATGCTTTGCTTAAAAATTTTTACTTTTGAAAAAAATAGATATGAAAAAATTTTTCAGTTTAATAGTTCTGTGCATCAGTATTTTTACATGGGCACAACAAACGGATGTTCCTTTTATCGGATACAGGAATTTTGATATTTTGAAAGGATATAGCGGCACCGGTACTCCTCATTATTATCTGGATGTAAAAAGTAATGGTGATGTACATTTTGGCTATGTTCAGATCAATCAGGCCAATGGGGAAGAAACAACGGAAGACATCAATGCAGGAAAATATGCACCTAATAAGGTAATGAAAGTAGTCTTTAAAAAATATGAGGAAACCTTTTTTGTGAAATTCGACAAAGAAAAAATCTACCTTACCGATGAAAAAGGAAATGTAAAGAATCTTGATGGCTGCTGTTCATCCAGTGAAAGTATCACTAAAGAGACCTGCACCTGTGAAAGTGAATTTTTCAAGTAGTAAATAATATATTAAAAAGCCACACTATTTGGGTGGTTTTATTATTATTTGTCAAAACCACCCCGTCAAATTATAAATTTGACACCCCTCCATAGGAGGGGAATAGTTATACAACCTACTGCATTTGAACAAATCATAATATTACAATACAAATTTCTTTGCTTATCTACCCTATAATTTCCAATCACCGGGATTTTACGGTTTATTTTCTGCTAAAATATCTTTAATTTTGAAGGGTGATTTACACCAATGAAACATTTAAAAATTTTATTTCTATTTCTTCTCTTTCTTATGGTATCATGCAGCAGGAAAGAAAATCATCCTTATACATTTTATTACTGGAAAACCAAACTGAAGCTTGACCATGCAGAAAAGAAAGCATTGGAAAAAGCAACAGTTCCTTATTTATATACCAGATTCTTTGATGTAGATAAAGTCAATGGGAAATTTCAGCCGGTAGCAGTGATTACCAAAGATGTGAGTTTTCAGACAGAAAAACAGGTTGTTCCTACGGTTTTTATCACCAATCAGACTTTGCTGGGCATTTCTGCAGAAGAAATCGGATTTCTGGCTGAAAGTATTCATCTTTTAGTTCAGAAGAAAGCTGAAGAATATAAACTGAAAACCAATAATGAAATTCAGATCGACTGCGACTGGACCGCCGGAACAAGAAATGATTATTTCAAATTTCTGAAGGAACTCAACAGAATCTCAGGAAAACAAATAACCTGTACGCTTCGCCTTCATCAGGTTAAAGATAAAAAACAAACCGGCATTCCTCCCGTAGAGAAAGTATATCTAATGTGTTACTCTACTTCATCACCCCTTGAAAAGTCTGATAAAAATTCTATCCTGGATGTGAATATCCTGAAAAGCTATCTTTCAAAAATGGAAGACTATCCAATCAGGAAAATTGAAGTGGCGCTTCCTATTTACTCATGGGGAATTATCACCAACCATTTAGGCAAGCACAAACTGATTAATGCTTTATCAAAACGAGATTTGGAGAATCCTGATTTTAAGAGGATATCCGATCATGAAGCTGAAGTTCTGAAAGACGGTTTCTACTTTGGAAGTTATTTAAACAAAGGCTTTAAAATAAAGGTTGAGGAAATATCTGAAGAACAGCTTAACGACGTTATTGACTTTTTACAGAAAAAAATACCACATTTTAATATTATTTATTATCAATTAGATAGTAAATTTGTGTCAGACCGTAAATTTTAATCTCCGGCAAATGGAGATCAGCCAGCCTGAACCTTATCATACAATATTATAAACTTTTAAAAAAAACACTACAAACCCTATGAAAAAGTATATTCTTTCACTTGCGGTTGTATCACTTTTCTATACCCAATCTGATGCCTGTGCATGGTCGGATCCTGATTATGATTACTTCAACCTTTTTACACAAACGATCATTAAAGACAAAGCTTATCTTCCCTTTCTGCACAACTATTCAAGCAGGTTTTATGGAGGTTACAATCCGGCATTGATTCCTGATGACAACGTTGAAACATGGAAAAAGTTTTTCAACAATCAGCTTAGCTATACTGAGACTCAGAATCTGGTCTATAAAGTGAGTATGAACGACCTGAATGCCTTAAAGAACGGAAATCCGACCAATCCTCTTTTACAAAAGCTTGGAACCGGATTTTACCAGAAGTATAAGGAAGGCATTGATTATTTGATTGAAGCCAAATATCTTGAGCCTTATATGAGCATCAATTATATCGAAAGTGAAAATTCATTTTACTACGACAGAGATGCCAACAGGAAAAATGCAACAGCTCTGGATTACAATAAAACCATTGCAGCTTTAACGTCTTTATATAATGCAGCGAGAAATCCTGAAATCAAGCAGCGCTACGGATACCAGCTGGTACGTCTGAATCATTATACCAGAAATTACGATTCTGCTGTACAGGCTTTCAAAACTTATGTTGCGCCTGTCAAATTAAAAGGAACGGTATATTTCATGGCTCTTGATCAGCTTGCCGGGGCACAAAGAGGGCTGGAAATGAACAGCGATGCCAACTGGAATTTCTTTCAGGTATTCATGAACAGCAAAGACCGCAAGGAATCTGCATTTGTCTCTATGAAGCTTTCAGATACTGCCTCTTTCAGCAATATCATGAAAAGAGCCGGAACGAATGAAGAAAAGAATATGGCTTATTTCCTTTTAGGGTATGAAGATTTCAACAACCCGATTCCTACGATGGAAAAGATGTATGAGATCAATCCTGATTCTGAGATCCTGAAGGTAATGGCTGCAAGAAGCATCAATGAGCTGGAAAGGAGTTACCTTCCAGTGTATTATTACAATTCTGATGCGGCTAAAAGTCCTTACGTACAAAGAGGAAAAGCAGATAACAATGTCTCTTCAAAGGATGACAAAGCTACCTCCACAACTGAAGTAAAGGAAGAAAAGCTTTCATTCTGGCAAAAAATTGTGAGATTCTTTAAAAACCTGTTCGGGGGATCTAAAAAAGAAACCGCTGATGGAAGTAAAACAGATCAGAGTGATGATGAGTTACTGGATAACCCAAACAGAATTCCGTTCTATACTACTTCCGGTTATGGTTATGATGATAAAATGAAGGACTATCTTGACGACCTTCAGAAGTTCACTGACAAAACCAAAGAAAAGTCTAAGGATGAGTTCTGGCAGATTGCAGATGCTTACCTTAAATTCCTTAAAAAAGATTACAAAGGAAGTACGGAAATCCTTACCGATATCAAAACTACCAATCCGGAATATCTGGAAGAAATCAAAAGAATGAAGGTTCTGAATGATATCGTTTCCCAGCCAAGAATTGACGCAGCATATGAAGACCGCCTGATGAAAGATTATGCGGAGTATTTTGTAGAGAAAAAGGTAGAAAAGGATACTGCCACAACTGATAATTTTGATTATTACGGTGAAGTACCGTCTACTGCTGATTTCCTTAAAGATGTGCTCGCCAACCGTTATTTCCTTCAGGGCGAAGATGGAAAATCATTCCTGATGAACAACAAACTTTCGGATCTGCAATATAACCCTAACTCAAGCCTTGTGAAGAGTGTGGAAGCATTTTACAGAAAACCTAATAAAACCCAGTTTGAACAGCAGATCATTGCTAAAAATATGGACAGTGTAGGTGATATTGATGCCTTTTTCAATACAATTTACGGAGACAGAGCCATGAGACTTGCGGACTTTGAAAAGGCGAAGTCTTATTATGAAAAAGCAAAAAACTTTGCCGGTATTCCAAGACAGAATTATGAATGGACAGAAAAAGAAGGACAGACTGTTACAGCTAAACAGTATGCTCCTGCTGAATACAACGGATTTAAAAATATTTCAAATCTTGTATTCGGGCATAATGTATGGGAAAGTTTTGGAAGTCCTGAAAACGAAAGTATGGAAGCCGAAAATTATACCGACTTCCCTTTCATCAAAACAAGCATGAATAAACTTGAGCTTGCCGATGCATTGATTCAGCTTAAGAAGATTGGATCCGGTACGGACGAAAAGGCAGCAAAAGCGAATCAGCTTATCGGAAACCTGTTGTACAATACTTCTATCTTAGGATATTACCGTCAGTTATTTGTGATGGATATTGATAACAGTAACGGAGGTAAATATGACTTCTGGAATACGGACAGAAAGAATCCTTATCAGTATTATTATAAAAACTTCCTGGATACTTCATATATTGAACCTGATAATTTTGATCTTTCAATTAATTATTATCAAAAAGCCCTTAAGCTTTCAAATAACAAGGAAGAAAAAGCAAGAATCCTGTTCCAGATGGCAAGTGCTGAACAAGGCAAATATTACCAATATGAAGCGAAGGCACCAAAAGATTTTGATTATTCTGATCCGAAATGGTCTGAGAAAGAAGATGCACGCCAAAAGGAAATGGACCAACTTAAAAATCAAAAATACAGAACCTATTTCGCTCAGCTGAAAGCGCAGTATTCCGATACCGAAACAACGAAGAGTTTAATGGGAAGCTGTAGTTATTTTAATTATTTCATGAGATAACTATTGTAAAGTATAGAAATAAAAAAGGAATCAATTCGATTCCTTTTTTTGTTCCTGCTTCTGAATCCATTCTTCGTGTTTTCTTTTGAAGAATTCATACTTGTAATCCTGATTTCTCTGGGCAGCATCAATAGAATGGGAAGTATGGATATCATAATCTTTTTTCGCCAGTTGGGCAAGTCTTTCATAATAGCAATGAAGCTGATCCAGCTCTGCTTCTGTAAGATCTTCAATATCTACAATTCTGTTACTGGCTTTTTCATGAGCAGCAATAATCTCATTCAGCTTAATCTGTATTGCCTTTGAATCTTTATTCTGAGCCTTCTGAATAAGGAATACCATCAGAAATGTAATAATGGTGGTTCCGGTGTTGATGACCAGCTGCCATGTTTCAGAATAGTCAAAGAAAGGACCGGTAACCGCCCATACCACAACGATGATGAAAGCTCCCATAAAAGCATGTGGACTTCCTGTAAATTTTACAGCCCAGTTTGAAAATTTTTCAAAAAAATGATTTCCCGTATGTCCCATAATCTTGGTTTTTAACATAATAAATGTATAAAATTAAGAGGAATAAGAGGTAACAAATACCTACAAAAAAGCATTAAGACAACTTACTGTCTTAATGCTTTCAATTAAAATTGATATGAATGATTGAAACTATGCTATTTAATTTTTTCCGAGAAATGATTTTCCAGGTTTTGCTTTTCTTCTGCGATCATACTCTTTCCAATTTGATCAGGTGAAAAAGCTTTTGGATAAAATGTATTATTCCAGTGATCCTTCCATGGAGAAATGTTACCCCATGAGTATATACTTTTAGGATTATTGTAATTTTTTTCGATATTTTCTCTGGCAGTTTTCAGTTCTTCTTCGGACAAATGTTCTTCGGAACATGACGCTACACCAGCTCCTGCAATCAATATTAAGAGTATTGCTCTAATAATTTTCATACAATTTTTTTTGAGTTAGAATTTATAGTTTACCTGTACTGCAAAGTTTCTCGGCTGGATCTGATCGATATATCCACCTCTGAAATAAGAGCTGTAACCAACACTATCAAAAATATTATTAAAGAATACTCTTACTCCCATTCCGTTTTTCATAGAATATCCAACCTGCGCATCTACTGTTGTATACTGTGGCATATCGAAAGGCTGATCTCCCGGTTTTACACTATTAATGTGGCCTGCGCTGAATGTCTTTTGTGTCCACTCATCTACAGGACGCTGTCCCACGTAGTAAATCCCTGCTCCAACATCTACCCTGTCTAATATTCCTTTGTTAAATTTGTAATTCAGCCATGCATTTGCTGTATGCTTTGGAGCATTCATCGGCCTTGAACCATTGATATATGCCGGACTGTCCTGATACTGGGCATCCAGATATGCCCATCCTGACATTACCTGAAGGTTTGGTAAAATTCTTCCGATAAGTTCTACCTCTACTCCTTTTCTTCTTAAATTACCTGCTAATCCGTAAAGGATATTTTTATTGGCATCTTTAATCGGATTATAGTTGGCATCCAGAATCTGGAATGAAAGATTATCTGTATTAATGTCAAACCAGGTAACATTAAATCTCAAACGTTCATTAAACCAATCAGATTTAATTCCTGCTTCCCACTGTTTTGTATGGGATGGCCCTACCAAACCTCCGGCCTGGAGAATGTTATTGGAAGATCTTAATGAAGTTGTTGTGGTATAGGATCCGAAAACATTAATATTTTCAATTGGAGAAATGATCAATCCGAAATTAGGATTCCATGTATCTACAGATTCATTGGCAGAGCCGTTCAGTCTGCTGTATCTGATTCCCAGATGTGCTTTTACATATTTACCGATTGACATCACGTCCTGAGCCATTGCTCCGATACTTGGAGTCAATACAGCGTTAGAACGTCCAAGATTTTTATAAATAACGTTTACAGGAAGTGTATTCGGAATAGATCCGTTTACTACATCAAATATATCAAGCGGATTAGCGGCGTACTTCACACCTGCAATCTCCGTAGGTCTTGCTGTAATTAAATTTCCGGGTGCTATAGAGTTTTTGTATGCTTCATAGGTTACAGAAGATGTTTCAGTTTCTCTCCAATCAAATCCAACCTGGAAAGTATGATTAATAATTCCTGTTTTTACGTTTTCACCAATGAAATCCAGCTGCAAAACCCTGTTGACATCTAATGACTCGGATTTTCCAATGGTACGCTGTCTGATATTATAATTTGTTCCTCCGGTTGGTAAAGAGATGGATGAGGCCTCGCTATCTGAATTCGTTACAGAATTTATAAAAGCAGCCCTCACTTTAAACTTGTCATTTAGCTGGCGAATAGCTGTAGTGGCAAAATTATATGTTTCCGTCATGGAATAATCAGAAGTATATCCCAGGAACTTGCCTTTTGGCATATGATATAATGCTTCTATATTTCCAGGTGCCAGGTTAATAGTTCCTCTGTCCGGAGTTCTTTTATCATGTAAATAATCCATCTCTACATTAATGTAAGTTTTATCGTCCGGACGGAAAGCGATAGACGGGTTCACATAAATTCTCTCTCCTTTTACATGGCTCCTGAATGAATTGTTGTTCTGATATGCTCCATTGAATCTAACCGCTACTTTCCCCTGCTGGTCCAATACTCTCTGGAAGTCCACTGTAGGTCTGTAAAAATCCCAGCTTCCGTACCGGAATCCTACATTGGTCTGATCAATAAACTGAGGTCTTTTGGTCACTACATTAATGACTCCTCCTGCAGATCCTAACCCATTTCCAATTCCCTGGCTTACGGCTGCAGAACCTTTAATAACCTGGATACTTTCTACTCCCTGCATATCTGTCATCATCCCTGCAGTACGGAAATCCGAATCCATCTGAACTCCGTTCTTCAATACAGGAACTCCTCGATACCCTCTGATAGACATACTTTCACTTCCCCCTCCGTAACTTGAAAACAGCGTTACACCAGGTACATTTTTGGCAACATCGGTAACGGTAAGAGCTCCTAATTCTTCAATTGCTTTGTGAGAGATCACAGAAATACTCTGAATCTGATCTCTGGTTTTCAATGGCAGCCTTGTGATGGCTTCCAAACCTTGCGGCTGCTTTTTTCTTTCACCGAATAATTCCACTTCGTCAATTTCCTTCGACTTTTTAATAGAATCATTAATTTTCTGTGCATTTACAAAAACCCCACCCAATACAAGCAGAGAAAAGGATACTACTTTATTCATCTGTTAATTTTTTGTAAAATTATTATTTTTATTAATTCTAAATAAAC
This sequence comes from Chryseobacterium gleum, assembly GCF_900636535.1. Taxonomy (NCBI): domain Bacteria; kingdom Pseudomonadati; phylum Bacteroidota; class Flavobacteriia; order Flavobacteriales; family Weeksellaceae; genus Chryseobacterium; species Chryseobacterium gleum. The sequence continues at coordinate 4,024,429 of NZ_LR134289.1, read as the reverse complement.
AAATGAATGTGACTTATGTCACCCTAAAGAGTACTGTAATTATCAGATCATTAATCAGCAATGAGGAGCCTTTAAAACATTGAAACAGTAATCGTCAATCGTTATAAGTACTATTCTTCAGACTTGATATGGTTAAAAAAAGTACAATACAAAAAAAGCAGATTTGCCAGCCACAAATCTGCCCTATTCTGTAAAATAATATCATAAAAAAATCCGCCCCTAAAAAAGGGACGGCGGACTGTATAATCATTGCAAAGTATGCATTTATCACACTTTAATTTCAACGTCTACACCTGAAGGAAGTTCTAATTTCATTAGAGCATCAACAGTCTTAGAAGAAGAAGAGTAGATATCCATTAGTCTCTTGTGAGCTGAAAGTTGGAACTGCTCTCTTGCTTTCTTGTTTACGTGCGGAGATCTCAACACTGTGAAGATTCTCTTATTTGTTGGTAATGGAATAGGACCGTTTACAACAGCACCAGTAGCCTTTACCGTTTTTACGATTTTCTCTGCAGATTTATCTACCAAGTTGTAATCGTAAGACTTAAGTTTTATTCTGATTCTTTGTGACATTTTAATCTAATTTAATATTAACCTTTAGCTTTAGCGATTACTTCTTCAGCAACGTTTTGCGGAGCAGCTTCATATCTTTCAAACTCCATAGAAGATGTAGCTCTACCAGAAGATAATGTTCTTAGTGAAGTTACATAACCAAACATTTCAGAAAGTGGAACGAAAGCTTTGATCACTTTAGCATTGTTTCTGTCATCCATACCGTTTACAGTACCTCTTCTTCTGTTAAGGTCACCTACGATATCCCCCATGTATTCTTCAGGCGTTACAACCTCAAGTTTCATGATTGGCTCCATGATAACAGCTTTAGCAGCTCTACCGGATTCTTTGAATCCTAATTTAGCAGCTAATTCGAATGATAACTGGTCAGAGTCAACTGCGTGGAAAGATCCATCTTTCAATGTAACTTTCATTGATTCAACCTCGAATCCAGCTAATGGACCATTCTTCATTGCTTCTCTGAATCCTTTTTCAACTGAAGGAACGAATTCCTTAGGGATGTTACCACCCTTAATTTCGTTGATGAATTCAAGACCTACTTTACCTTCGTCAGCCGGACCAATTTCGAATACGATATCTGCGAACTTACCTCTACCTCCAGACTGCTTTTTGTAAACTTCTCTGTGGTTAGCTTTTTGAGTAAGAGCTTCTTTGTATTCTACCTGCGGCTGTCCTTGGTTAACTTCTACTTTAAACTCTCTTCTCATACGGTCAACGATGATGTCAAGGTGAAGCTCACCCATACCAGAGATGATAGTTTGTCCTGAAGCCTCGTCAGTTTTAACCTGGAAAGTTGGATCTTCTTCAGCTAATTTAGCCAAAGCGTTACCCATTTTATCCTGGTCAGCTTTAGTTTTAGGCTCAACAGCGATACCGATTACCGGATCTGGGAAGATCATAGATTCAAGAACGATTGGGTTCTTTTCATCAGATAATGTATCTCCTGTTTTGATATCTTTAAATCCTACAGCTGCACCAATATCTCCAGCTTCAATATATTCTACTGGATTTTGCTTGTTAGCGTGCATCTGATAGATTCTGGAAATTCTTTCTTTGTTTCCAGATCTTGTGTTAAGAACATAAGAACCTGCATCAAGTCTTCCTGAATAAGCTCTGAAGAATGCTAATCTACCTACGAACGGGTCAGTAGCAATCTTAAATGCTAATGCAGAGAAAGGCTCTTCTACAGATGGTTTTCTTTCAATATCAGCATCAGTTCTTGGGTCTGTTCCTTTGATATTATCCTTATCTAGTGGAGAAGGAAGATATTTACAAACAGCATCAAGCATGAACTGTACTCCTTTGTTCTTGAATGAAGAACCACAAGTCATAGGAATGATAGAAAGGTCGATAGTAGCTTTTCTAAGAGCTTCGTTGATTTCTTCTTCAGAAATTGAATCCGGATCTTCGAAGAATTTCTCCATCAAAGTCTCATCGTAATCAGCAACAGCTTCTACTAATTTCTCTCTATATTCAAGAACTTCATCTTTCATGTCTTCAGGAATTGGAACTACTTCATAAGTAGCACCTTGTCCAGCTTCATCCCAGATGATCGCTCTGTTTTTAATTAAGTCTACAACCCCTTTGAAATCTTCTTCAGCACCGATTGGTAAAACGATTGGAACTGCATTAGATCCTAACATTTCTTTTACTTGTTTTACAACGTTCAAGAAGTCAGCACCTTGTCTGTCCATTTTGTTTACGAATCCCATTCTGGCAACTTTGTAGTTGTCTGCAAGTCTCCAGTTTGTTTCAGACTGAGGCTCTACTCCATCTACTGCAGAGAAAAGGAATACCAATCCATCCAATACTCTCAAAGATCTGTTAACTTCTACTGTAAAGTCAACGTGTCCCGGTGTATCGATGATGTTGAAGTGGTAAGGTTTTGTTTCAGGTAATTTCTTACCTTGATCTGTTGGGAAATTCCAGTTACAAGTAGTTGCAGCAGAAGTAATAGTAATACCTCTTTCTGCTTCCTGTTCCATCCAGTCCATTGTAGAAGCACCATCGTGAACTTCTCCAATTTTGTGGTTTACACCTGTATAGAATAAAATCCTTTCTGTAGTGGTAGTCTTACCTGCATCAATGTGAGCAGCAATACCAATATTTCTTGTAAATTTAAGATCTCTTCCCATTTCAGATTAGAATTTGAAGTGTGAGAAAGCCTTGTTAGCTTCCGCCATTTTGTGAGTATCAGTTTTCTTTTTGAAAGCTGCACCTTCTTCTCTTGAAGCAGCTACAACTTCGTTAGCTAATTTCAAAGCCATAGACTTATCATTTCTAGCTTTAGAATATTTGATTAACCATTTCATTGCCATAGAAATTTTTCTATCAGCTCTGATTGGCATAGGGATCTGGAAGTTAGCTCCACCTACTCTTCTAGAACGTACTTCTACGTGAGGCATTACATTTGTAAGTGCATCTTTCCAAATTTCAAGTGCAGTTTTCTCGTTATCTCCTTTTTTAGTTTCTACGATATCTAATGCATCATAGAAAATTTTGAATGCGATTGACTTCTTACCGTCAAGCATTAAGTTGTTTACGAATCTCGTTACCAATTGATCATTAAATTTCGGATCTGGTAACAACGGTCTTTTTTTCGCTTTTGTCTTTCTCATTGCTTTTGTACCTTATTTAATGATTACTTTTTCTTTCCTTTTGCAGGCGCAGCAGCTGCTTGTCCTGGTTTAGGTCTCTTAGCTCCGTACTTAGATCTTCTCTGTGTTCTTCCATTTACACCAGCTGTGTCTAATGCACCTCTTACGATGTGGTAACGTACTCCCGGTAGGTCTTTCACCCTTCCGCCTCTAACCAATACTATCGAGTGCTCTTGAAGATTGTGTCCTTCGCCCGGGATATAGGCATTAACTTCTTTACCGTTAGAAAGTCTTACCCTTGCTACTTTTCTAAGTGCAGAGTTAGGTTTCTTAGGTGTAGTTGTATATACTCTCGTACATACACCACGTCTTTGTGGACAAGAATCAAGGGCAGCCGATTTGCTCTTCTTGGCAAGCGTGGCTCTTCCTTTTCTTACTAATTGTTGAATAGTAGGCATTTAATTGCTTTTTATTTTAGGGTGCAAAAATAGGAATATTTTTTTAATCTGCAAACACTTATATAAAAATTAAAATCAAATACTTACATCAAAAACAGAAGACGTTTCGGTATGACAATCGGTGAAGTATAATATACAGGCGAAAAATCCAAAGAAGTACATCTGTTTTTACACTTAAAAAATGAATATTAAATAATTATGAAATTTATCCTGTGAGAGATTTTTCATAATTTTTTAGTTCTCCAACAGATTTCAGGAGTAAATTCGATACATCCAAACTCTTTTAAAAAACTTTCTTATAGTTATCATCTATTAATAATCAACCGTGTTCGGCACGATATTTCGTAAATTTGAAAGACAAATGATAAACGCATTGAATCACCACACACTTTTCGCTTTTAACTGAAGCCGGTGATTGAATTTAACTTTAAAAAATAAATATATACATATGAAAAATGCTAGTATTATCGGTCTTAAAGAAGCCGACTGCAAAAAGATCTCAGAAAAATTAAATGTACTGTTAGCCAACTACTCTGTATTTTATCAGAATACAAGAGGCTCCCACTGGAACATCAAAGGAGAGCAGTTCTTTACCCTTCATCCCAAATTCGAAGAATTATACAACAGTCTTGTGTTAAAAATTGACGAAATTGCAGAAAGAATTCTGACATTAGGAGCAACACCGGCTCATAACTATTCAGATTATTTAAAGGTAGCAACCATCAAAGAAAGCAAAGAAGTAACAGATGCCACCAAAAGTGTTGAGCAGATTTTAAGTTCATTTAAAGTAGTTATTGATCTGCAGAGAGAACTTTTGGATATCACCGATGAAGCAGGAGATGAAGGTACTAACTCGCAAATGAGCGATTATATTACAGAACAGGAGAAAGAAGTTTGGATGTACAATTCTTATCTTGGAAAATAACTCCGGCAAAAGCATGGAAATAATTCAAAAAAATCGCCTTACATTTAGGCGATTTTATTTTTTATTTTTATATTTGCGTTAAAATTACACATATCATGAACGACGTCAGATTAAACTCTATCCTTGATAATGACTTCTATAAAATAACCATGCAGAATGCCGTGGTAAAACTATTCCCGAGTTCTATTGTAAAATACGAATTTATTAACAGGGGAAAACACCACTTTCCGGAAGGATTTGACGTTGCTTTAAGGGAGGCCGTAAATAAAATGGCTGAACTTAAACTTACGAAAGATGAAAAAAAGTTCATGGCGAGAACCTGTCCTTATATAGATCTACCCTACCTTGATTTTTTAGAAGGCTATCATTACGACCCGTCTGAAGTGAAAATTCATCAGGAGGGAGGCGATCTTTCTGTTATTGTTGAAGGACTTTGGTACAGAACCATCCTTTGGGAAGTTCCGCTGCTTGCTTTGATCAGTGAACTGCATTATGAAATGAACCACATGGAAAGAGATTCTAATGAAGTGGTCATGAGCAAAACGATTGAAAAAGCCGACTCACTGGGAAGACTTGGGGTAACTTTTGCTGAGTTCGGAACCAGAAGAAGACATTCTTATAAGGTACAGAATCTTGTAATGGAAGCTTTGACTCAAAAAAAGGATTCTACTTTTATCGGAAGCTCGAATGTTCACTTTGCCATGAAGTATGGGGTTAAGCCTATCGGAACTCATGCTCACGAATGGTTCATGTTCCATGCCGCAGAATATGGATTCAAAATGGCTAATGAACTGGCTCTGGAACATTGGGTAGATGTTTACAGAGGAGATCTTGGAGTGGCTTTGTCTGATACTTATACCACGGATGTTTTCTTCCAGCAGTTCGACAAAAAATTTGCAAAGCTTTTTGATGGTGTACGTCATGACAGTGGTGATGCACTGGAATTTGCAGATAAGACTATTGCCCACTATCAAAAAAATGGTATCAATCCTATGTTTAAATATATCATTTTCTCTGACGCCTTAAATCTTGAAAAGGTAGAAGAAATTACCAAACTATTGCAGAGGAAAAATTGGTATTTCATTCGGAATCGGAACCAACCTTACCAATGATGTGGGACTGAAACCAATGAATATCGTCATGAAGCTTATTGGCGTTCAGGCTCCCAATAAAGAATGGATTCCAACAGTAAAACTTTCTGATGAACATGGTAAATATACCGGAGATCCAAAGATGATCGAATTAGCTAAAGAATTTTTAAGAATTAAAAATTAGTAATCTCATCAGAATAATCAGATAAGACCTCGTAGCCATCGAGGTTTTTTTGTTTCATATCACCGTTTGAAATTCAGCTTACAGAAATCTGTAAGGATTTATTATATTTATCAAAATAAACAAGATGAAATCAAAAACGTTACTACTTACATGCCTTCTCATATCAGTATTGTCTTTTGCTCAGGAAAAGAAACCAGAAAAAACTAAATATAATCAGGAACTGGCAACATCTTTAGGAGCAGATAAATACGGCATGAAACCATATACTATCGTCATGCTGACAACAGGCACTACCCATATTGAGGATAAAGCTCAAATGAGTGAACTTATGAAAGGACACATGAACAATATCGGTAAGCTGGCCAATGAAGGCAAAATTGTTGTTGCCGGACCTTTTCTTGAAAAAAATAAAGAGAACTACCGAGGTATGTTTATCTTCAACACCAAATCTAAGGAAGAAGCTGAACAGTGGGTAAAAACAGATCCTGCAGTTCAGGCCGGCATTTTCAGCTATGAAATTTTTCCTTGGTACGGATCCGCTGCTTTACCTTTATACCTTAAGCATCATGATGAAATTGCAAAACAAAAACCTTAAAACATTGAATGTGAAAAAATATCTTTCAATCTTCCTTATCATTTTCCTCCAGAGTCTTCCTGCGCAAAAAAGTATCAACACAATTGATGTTTCTACAGTACAAATCAGAATATTAAAGAAGTATAGAAATTCGGATTCTATCCAGAGAAATAGGATATATGCAGATTCTATTTATACTCCCTATCAAAAGCTATGGAATGGATATCTTGGAAATTCTGCTAAAGTTGTACAGTGGCTCAATGACAATCAGTCTCAAACAGATAAATGGATTGAAAAAAGCAAAGATGTGAACGGAAAACAAATCACCAGATCTCTTCAAAAGTTTTCTAAAGGCATGAAAGCTCTGACCGGCTATGATACTAAAGGTGACTGGTACATACTATTCGGCCCTGCATGGACTGATTTAGGGGGATTAGGCAGATACGCGATGGTGATTGACTTATCTCATGAAAACAATAAGTCCACAGAAAGCATTGAGCAAATTCTACCTCATGAAATTACCCATCAAATTATGATGGAAACAAACCAACACAATGACAAGACAGCACTGGAACCAATCATCGGAGAAGGGTTTGCCGTTTGGGTCAATCAAAAATACTGGAATAAAAAATATACTCTTGCCCAACATCTTGGTTACACAGATTCAGAATTAAAGTTATGCGAAAAAAATATAGAATTAATTAAATCTTTTTTTGAAAAAAATAAATTTTCAGAGGACAATAACATTATAGATGTTTTCAGGAGCAGAGAGACAAAACTTAATGAAAAACTTCCCGGTGCAATAGGGTATTATATTGGCTACAAAATTATTGAGCAATATGTGCTAAAGAATGGCAAAGATTCGTGGAAAGATGTTTTTACAAAATCACCCCGAGAAATTTATGAAAAAAGTGGATTCTGATTTTTTCTGTGCGATTCTGAAAAGGAAATTACTTATAAGAAATTAAATTTTGAAACATATTTCTTTATATAATGAATTAATTTAATTAATTTAGTTATTAAGCAACCAGCTTACTTATTTAATTGTGAGCGAGTTACCAACAACCAAATTATAATTAAAAATTAATCTCATGAAAAAAAAGAATTTTACAAAACTCTCGAGAACAGAACTGAAAGATGTATTCGGAGGGACACTGTACCCGGCACAATGCCCCGGAGGATGTCATGGTGAAGCGATGATCAGATGTCCTGACGGAACTACCACAATGACTAATTTTATATGCATTGGGGGAACCTGTCAGCCGGCAGCCATGTGCAAGCCATTGATTCTAGAACCATTTCCTGATCCGATCATTATCACCCCATAATCTGATGAATAAAAAAGTGAGCTTTCCGGCTCACTTTTTTAGTATATTTAATTAAACAAAACCACCTAATTAGTGGTTTTGTTTATCAAAGTTTATTTATATAATCTTATCAATCTAGTCAGTTGTTTGTTTTTATTATTTATTTTCTATAAAAATACTTATTTCAAACTGTTCCTTTACCGGAATACCATACATCTTTGCTGATTTCCATGTATTGAGTTCTTTTACTTTAAAAACTTCTTCAAGAGCTTTTTTTGTATTTTTATCAGTATACTTTAGAATCTCTATCTTTTCTAAATTATCATTAATACCTAGAATTATACGAATCCTATTTTCTCCTTCTCTTACATTTTTGGGAAGCTCAAATTTTTCAAATAAAACATTTCTAAAGTTACTTATACCTTTTGGAAATTCTGCATTCAAAATCATTGCACCTAAATCATTTATACATACTACATTCTTTTCTCTATAACATTTTTCTAAAGATCCTTTTGTATTTATATTTATAATATTTATTCTGGCAGAATCTATTTTATTAGCAGGGAAAAGTTTTACATTTTCAATTCCTGTTGAAAGATAAACCATATATTTTGGTTTCACAGTACAAGCACTAAGAAAATAAAGCATTAAAAAAAAAGAAAAAACAAATTTCATCACTTTGGAGCTTGAGCTTTATTTGTTAATCCCCTTACATACCAAAACTCTATCTTTTTGATTACTAAATTTTTATAGAAATTTTCTACTGTAGAATTCCAAAACCAATGATATTGATTTAAAATTGTGGTTGCTTGCTGAAAATCAAAAGGTTGCTGAAATGTTATTGCTATATGAGGTTGAACATATCCATTTTGATAAATAACTGAAGAGCTTTCTGCATCATTAATAAACATAAGTGTTAAAAAATTATTATCGAATGGTCCCGGATCATAAGCTTTTATAGCAATATTATTTTGATCTAATGCCTGGAGGAAAACTGAGAGCGGCTGATTATAATAGTTAGTCTTATTTGGCATAAGATTATTTAATTTAGAAACAGTCTGATTATAAAAATTGGGATAATCTGTTATGTTTATAGGTTGGCTTGTTTGTGATTTATAATGTGTAAAAATAATTACAGTAATAAAAAATGTAAGTAAAATATTTGTTTTCATAATAGTATTTTTAGTTAAGGACAAGGTTCTGCTCTATAGCCTGTTATTTTTTTACCACCTGATGCTGGGATTTCATATTGAAAAGATACTGATCTAAGTGGTTTCAAATTTCCATTAGCATCTGTTTTTGCAAAACTGATACCTGCATCATATTTTTCCAAAATTTGCGCATACGCTGATTCCATTCCATCATTTTGGCTGCTTCCCGAATACGATGGTAAACTTCCTTGCATATAATAGTTGTAGATAGTGTTAAAATCACTTCCAACAGCATAATTTTTATTAAATATTCTTCCTTCATTGGTTGTATTAGTTAAAAAAGGATAAGCAACTAAAAAAGCCTCGGCTTTTGCTCTGTCAGTTACTACTAAAGCATATTTAGTCCCATTACTACTAAAAACAAATGATGCCTGAAAAGTTGGTCTTTCTTTAGCATATTGGAGCGTTACATAGAGATCTTTTGCAGACGGAGGGGATGCCCCATGGCTTGGATGGGTATGTGCCATGGCAAGAAGATCACCAACAGAAGGTATACTGATTGAAACATGGCCAGGATCATTAGGATCATTACTTGAATAAGGATCTTGTGCTATTGGTGTTGTACTCGTACTGATGATGGCAGTTCCATATTCATAATGGTCATTTTTAGCATGATTTTCCAGCGCGCTTAGCTCTGTAGATATTGTTGGCGCATGTAACAAAGTATTTACTATATTTACAGGAATACTTGCTTTAGCACAAGGGTCTCCATTATTAGAGCCTCCCCCTACATTGGGTTCAGTAGGCACCCCATAGCAACTTTCATCACCTAAATCTGAGCCTGGTTGTTGAGGTCCTGTTAAAACTTTGGGATCAGGACACACCCAGGTAATCGGCGGACCATCTCCACCACCTCCATCTCCGGTACTACTTCCACCTCCACCACTTCCGCTTCCATCATCTACGCTGGTACAAACATATAATAAAACTGTTATTATGTGTGATTTTTCATCTGCAGTACAATCAGTTTCGCCATTGTGATGCACCCCTTCACTACACCAAGTATAAGCTTCCGCTGTTACGTACCCGCAGCTTTGTGTAGACCCTTTACCCAATGTTTGTGGCAATATGCCTACCCCCAATTCTGTGACAGTAGATTTTCCTTTAGTATTAACATATCCTCCGTTCATTAGAATTTCCTTTTCCTGAGGAGTAAAATTATAGGTAATTAATAATTTTCTATAAGTCCCATCTGATAAAGGAGTAAAAACCAAATTTTCTACAGAAGCATTTCCCTCTTCAGTATTTCTTATAACCCGGAAAGTATATGTATGATAATGAGAACCGTTTTCCATAAAGACAATATGATCAGTATCTATTATAAAATTATCATAATCAATAGTTTTTCCCACAAAAAATTGTTTGGTTTTCTTTAAATCAATTTCTACCTTTTGCAGTTCAGAAATCAGTTTGGATTTATGCTTGCTTTCATTCAGCGTAATTATTTTTGAGTAAAGTTTAAACTGATTGCTGTTGTCATAAGTTTCATCATGACCAGGAAGAAGGTCATTTCTACAAGACTGTAAAGTAAAACCGAAGACTGCCAGCAATAGCAGCACCATAATAAATCTTTTTTTCATTCATTTGAGTTTTAATTGTTAAATATAATATTTTATCTATTCACTTCGACGAGAACTATCACAAAACTAAAATTTAATCTCAAACTGCACAACAACCTACAGTTATAAATTTAATAGCCTATAGTTATCATTCTAAAATATTTTATATTTGTAAAAAACATCCAATGAGTTTAGGAACCAAATTGAAGCAATTAAGACAACGTAATAATTGGTCTCAGGCTGAAGTAGCCTATAAATTAGATATTTCCCAACCTGCTTATAATAAATGGGAATCAGATCAGGGAAAGCCTTCTTTGGATAAATTGGGAAAAATTGCTGAGGTTTTTGAGATCGAAATACAGGATTTATTTGAAAGTGAAGGGAATGTTATTATTTCAAATAATACTTTTGAAAATTCTAACATAGTCTATCCTAAAGACTCAACTGTTAATATTCAGTCACCTGAATTATTACAAAGTATCATAAAAAATCAGGAACAGATTACAAAGCTTCTGGAAGCTCAAAGCAAACTTATAGAAAACTTACTAAAAAAATAAATCAATCTTATTACAAAACAAAGAGTTTATAATAAAAAAGGCCGGGATCTTCCTCACGGATCCCGGCCTCATAATGAACAAAATAAAAGAAACTATATTGTTTCCTTATGCTTTTTGCGATAGGCATAATGAAAAATAATAGGTAGTATTGTAAATGAAAGCAGCATACAGATGATCAATCCTCCTACAATCATGATGGCCAAAGGCTTCTGAATTTCCGAGCCCATCCCATTCGACATCGCTGCAGGGAGAAGTCCCATAGAACCCATCAAAGCAATCATCACCACAGGGCGGATTCTACTCTTCACTCCTTCTGCAATGGATTCTTTGAGAGAAAGTCTGTTTTGGAGATTTTCTTTCATCACTCCAATCAGGACAATACCATCTATTGTTGCCACTCCGAAAAGGATAATAAACCCGATTCCTGCTGAAATTCCGAAGATGGTTCCCGTAAACCAAAGGGATAAAAACCCTCCGATAAACGCAAATGCCAATGTAATGGAAGAAATCAAGGTATCTTTAATATTCCCGAAGTTGAAATACAACAGCATCAGAATAAGAACTAAAGAAATCGGTACTACCATAGCCAGCTGTTTTGCTGCTCTTTCTTTGCTTTCAAATTCTCCGGCCCAGGTCATTTTATGATTTTTCGGAAGCTTCACTTCTTTCTCTACTTTTTCTTTTGCTTCTTTGATGGTACTTCCGAGATCACGCCCTTCAATATTAAATCCAACTCCGATATATCTGCTGTTTCCTTCCCGGTAAATAAATGACGGTCCGGTATGATAATCAATAGTGGCGATTTCCTTCAGTGGAACTTTTTTGTTATCCTGAGTCGGGATAAGAATATTCCCCATTTTTTCAGGGGTGTCCCGGTATTGTTTTTCAAACCTGAGCATGACATCAAACATTCTTTCCTCTTCATAAAATTTCGTAGCAGCCTGCCCTCCGATTGTCATTTCGATTACGGCCTGTGCATCTGCTGTAGAGACTCCATATTTGGCCATTTTGGAATCATGAAGCTGTATTCTTAATTCCGGAAGTCCGATATTTTTGAAAACGTTTACATCTGATATTCCCGGAACGGTTCTGATGGAATTGGCTACTTTATTGGCATAGTTTTCAAGCTCGAAAAGATCATTTCCAAAAATTTTAATAACCAGCGGAGCTTTCACCCCTGCTACATATTCTTCCACATTATCCTGTATCGGCTGACTGAATCCAAAATTAATACCCGGATATTTCTCAAGAGAAACTCTCATTTCTTCAAGAAGTTCTTCTTTGGATATTTTTTTCTTCCACTCATTTTCAGGTTTCAGCTGAATATTAAATTCGATATTAAAAAAACCTGTAGGATCTGTCCCATCATTCGGGCGGCCAGTCTGGGTCATAACAAATTTTACTTCATCATACTTCATGAGAATCTCTTTCATCTCCTTCGTCAATCGTACAGACTCATCGAGATTAACACTGTTTGGAAGGGTAGCTCTTACGTAGATTGCACCTTCGTTTAGTTTAGGTAAAAATTCAGATCCGTAATTGGAGAATCTCCATCCACATACTGCGAGCAAAGCAACGAAACCAATAATGAAGCCTTTTTTATGACGGTCACTGAATTCGTAAATCTTGTAAATATTAACTCTGAAAAATCTGGAAATAAAATTTTCTTTCTCTTCAATATTCTTAGTCAGGAGCAGTTTACACATTGCCGGAACATAGGTCAAACTTAAGATCAAAGATCCTAACAATGCATATCCCAATGTAAATGCCAATGGAGAGAACATTTTTCCTTCAACCTTCTGGAAAGAGAAAATCGGCATCAGGGCAACGATAAGGATCAGCAGGGCAAAGAAAATATAACTTGCGACACTTCCAGCGCTTTTCTTGATAATTCCCAGCTTCGAAATTTTGTTGAATCTCCGCAGTCCTATCTTTTTCGCTTTGTGCTCGAGGGCGACAAAGACGTGTTCTACAATGACAAGCGTTCCTTCCAGAAGTAATCCGAAATCCAGTGCTCCCATGGAAATCAGGTTGGCAGGCAATCCCTGAATTTTCAACATAATAATAGCAAACAGAAAAGCTAACGGAATTACTGATGCTACAATGAAAGTTGTTCTCCAGTTGTAAAGGAAAATAAATACAATGATGGAAACCAGAATAACTCCCTCAATAAGGTTTTTGGAAACGGTATGAACCGTTGTATTCACAAGCTCTGTACGGTCAATGATCGGAACAATCTGTACGTCACCGGGAAGTTCTCCCCCGTTCAGTTGTTCAATTCTGTCTTTCAGCCTTGCAATCACTTCACTCGGGTTTTCTCCACGAAGCATGATTACAATTCCTTCTACAACATCATTTTCTTTGTTATACCCTACCTGTCCCAATCTAGGCTTTGCAGAAACTTTTACTTCGGCAACATGTTTCACCAGAATAGGCGTAGAACCTTTTACTTCAATCTGAATATTCTCAATATCTTCTTTTTTCTCCAAAAGACCGATCCCCCGCACTACATAAGCCTGATCACCTTTTGCCACTACATCTCCACCTACATTGATATTACTCTTCGAAACCGCTTCATACACATCCAGGGGGGAAAGGTCATAATTATGTAATTCTGTAGGATTAATTTTTATTTCATATATTTTTTCTTCACCACCAAAACTTACAACATCTGCAACACCAGGAACGGCAAGCAATTCTCTTTCTACCACCCAATCCTGAATAGAGGTAACTTCTTTGATAGGAAGCATACTTTTAATGATATACCGGTAAATTTCACCGGTTGCACCGGAAGGAGGCTCAATACTGTAGTCTGCTCCGGCAGGAAGCTCTACATTCCCGAGTTTATTGGAAGCATATTGCTGTGCATAGAAATCATTGACATGATCATCAAAAATCACAGTGACCACAGATAATCCAAACAAGGAAATAGAACGCACCGAAGTTTTGTTCGGGATGGCATTCATTTCCTTTGAAATGGGTAAGGTGACAAATTTTTCTATTTCTTCCGCACTTCTTCCCGGCCACTGGGTAATGACTCTTACCCTCGTATTGGTAACATCCGGAAATGCTTCAATGGGAGTATGTATATAGGAATAGATTCCTCCGGCCAGCAATAGAAAAGTTCCCAAAAGAACGATCAATGAGTTTTTTAAAGAGAAGGAAACTATATTCTGTACAAATTTTCGCATTACTTCTTGGAATTGTTTAATTGATTTTTCAGGTTTTCATAGATCAGCAGCCCATTGGAAGCAATGACATTTTCACCTGGTTTTAAATTTCCTTCTACATAAATATACCGGCTGTTGGAAGCAATCTCGGTAACAGGTCTTATTTCCAACTCACAGTCTTTTTTGTAAACCACTACATAACTTTGGTTGTTATCAAAGATCAGGGCCTTTGCAGGAATAGCCAGAGCGCTTTTGTTTTGTGAATTAATTGGCAGTACAACATCTGCAGACATCCCCGGTCTCAGCTTCATTCCATTATTGTCCATAATGATTTTCGCTTTGAGTACTCTTTCATTTTCATTGAAAACCTGGGAAATATTATCAATCTTTCCGGAGAAACTGTCATCAGGATATGCAAGCGTTTTTACTACTACAGGTTGATTTACATAAACATGCCTCATGTTGGTAGCATAGACATTCGCCATTACCCATACCTTATCCAGGTTTGAAATGGTAAAAAGCTGATCTCCACCCGTGGTAACAGGCATTCCTTTGGAGATATTCTTTGAAATAACATATCCGTCAGCCGGGGCTTTGATCTGAATGGTATTCCCTCCCGCTGAATACAGCTGCATATTTTTCTGTGTCTTGGAAATATTAGATTGGAGTATGGCAACTTCCGAACGTGCTTCCTGTAAATCTTTCTGAGAAGCAATATCATCTTTATACATCGCTTCTACAGAAGACAGCTTTCTTTTTGCCACTGCCAGCTGAGCCTGCAAAGTCTGGGTATCATCCTGCATTTCATTCACAGCTGTACTTTTTACACTGGCCAGCGTCTGTCCCTTTTTCACGTAATCACCAAGGGAAAAATAAGTATCCATCACCACTCCGTCCACAAGGCTTACAAAAGGCACTGTCTTATCAGAATTACTTTCCACTTCTCCGGTAAGGGTTATACTTTCTTCTATGGGAAGCATTTCTGCCTTAGCCAGTTTAATATCTTTCTTTAGCTCTTTGCTGATGCAATATCCTTTTTCGGCTTCCTTATTTTCTGCTTTACCGGCACAACCTGTAAAAATAATGAGGGAAGAAAGGTAAGCCGCAGCAATGTACTTGGTCAAATTTTTGTTCATATCTTATAAATCTTGTCCTACAACATACTGCAGGTTTTCGTAGTATTGATTAAGTTCTTTTTTGGTATCCAGGATGATCATTTTGTTCCCGATGTAGGTATCCAGAAAATCCATATATTCCAGCATGCTGATATTCCTCAGTCTGAAGTTTTTTTCATGGCTTACCAGCAAACCGTCCAGTGTAGACTCATAATTTTCATCGATTTCTTCTGATACCTGCTGTGTCCGGATATAGTTTCTGAAAACAGAGACAATTTCATTCTCAGATTTCAGCATGGCTTTACGGGTTTCAAGTTTGTTTTTCTCAATTTCCAGTTTAGCTTCCTGAATATTTCCTTTATTACGGTCGAAGATCGGCAGATCCATAGAAACCCCTAGTCCTATAAAATCTTTCATTATATTCCCTCCGCGGTCGTATTCGATAGAAACAGCAACATCGGGAGTTTTCATAGCATTTTGAATTTCCAGGTTTTTGGCGGCATGCCTCTCTTTATTTTTTGCGATCATGATATCCGGGCGGTTTTCTTTAGCCTTTTCTATCCATTGATTTACTTCGAGCTCTGAAATTTGTTTTTCAGGCATAGAGAATGAATCTGAAATCATCAGATAAGATTGTGATGGCAGCATCAGCAAAGCTTTTAACTCCACCTGTTGATCTTCAATTTCCTGTTTTAATGAAATAAGTTTCTTTTTGAATTCAATTTCCTGAGCCTTTAAGCGTACATATTCAGCTTTACTGATGTTTCCAAGGTTTAATTGATTATTATAGGATTTTGTTAATTTCTCAATGGAAGCAATCTGGCCCTGATAGATTTTCTGCTGTTCCTGATTGTAAAGAATTTCAGTGATTGTATTTCTGAGTATTTTCTTAAGCTCACGCAGAACCTCCTGCAGTTCATACTTTTCACCTTCCACTTCTATTTTCTGAAGTTCAATATTTTTTCGTCTTTTACCTGCTGTCTGAATCACCTGCTCTATTTCAGCGGCAACCTGCGTGTTTTGCCCCCAGTTTCCAATCAGTTTTGGCTGCTCTTCAATATCATAGGTTCTCCACAGATTGATTTCACTGATACTTAATTTGGGATTGGGCCAGTATTTAGCCTGAACTGCTCTTGCTTCGGCTTGTGAAATCTCAAGCTTCTGAGCAATAAGATCAAGGTTTTTTGCCAGAAAGATAGTTTCAGCTTCCCTTCTGCTTATTTTCAGGGTATCTGAAATCTGTGCAGAAAAGAAACTGAAACAATGAATATAAAATAGGGTAAAAAATAGCTTCTTCAAGGTCTCATATTTTAAGACCACAAAGCTATTTGTCTAAGATTAGAGGGAATTTTAAAGAAAATTAAAATTCGGTTAGTTCAACATTAGAGTTTGATTAGAATGATTTTTATTCCTGCGAATTTTGTTTGAAGAGTTATGTTTTGGCTAAAGCCGAAGAATTTTGAATGCATTTTGTAAGCGGGTTAAAACCCGCTCCTATTGAATTTTAAAACACGAAAAGCACAAATAATTTCACAAATAACACGATTACGAGTGAACCGGAAATTTAAGAAGGACAGTTGTTCCGACATTGACAGCAGAATCAATTTTCATGACAATATGATGATGATCAAAAATACTTTTTGACAACGATAAGCCAATTCCACTTCCTTTAATCGTATTTACATTTTTCCCTCTGTAAAATGTTTCAGATATTTTCATCAGATCATCGGACGGAATTCCTCTTCCTTCGTCTCTTACTTCAATATACAGCTGAGCATTTTTTTCTGACAGAGTAATGATTACAGGTTTATCATAAGAATACTTGATGGCATTTTCTACAATATTATATAAAGCCAGATACAGCAGCGTTTCGTTTCCGGGAAATTCAAGCAAAGCGGGTTGCGTTACCTGAAGCTGAATTTTAATGGAGGAATGATTTTCTTTGGCTTTAGGTTCTAATTTCTCATAGATTTTCCAGACCAGTTCATCTACTCTCATTGATTGATGTGAAGATTCAAGTTTGGTCATTCCTGACATCAGTAAAAGGTTATTGAGAATATTTTCGATTTCATATACATTTTCCAGAGACTCTTTTGCTACCTTTTTATATTCTTCCGGTGTACGGTCCTTTTGGGCAAAAACTTCAAGATTCCCGGAGATAGCTGCTAACGGAGTTTTAAATTCATGAGAAACGTAGTTGATAAAATTCTGCTGTAAGAGTACATTTTCAGAAATTCTGCCCAGCAGTTTATTGTAGGATTTAATAAGATCTTCAACTTCATCATTGGTATTGGTAGAAGTAATTGCTGTAGAAATATTATTATAATCCACTTTATTGATGCGTTCCACAACATTGGAAATAGGTTTATAAACCACTTTAGAAAGATACCGGCTCAGAAAATAAATCGCAAGCAAACCAATGACCAGCACTGAAAGCATAATAATGGAAAGCCTTAATATCTGGGATTGAAATGAATCGTTGGAAGACTTTACAAAAACAACAAAATCACCCTGGTTATCCGGATAAAAAATACCATAGTAAAATTGGTTATCAGACATAAACTGTATTCCTTTATTATTCCGGACAGCCTGTAAATGGGAAGGTTTTATATTCTTATCATTAAGGTTATGCCCAAAGGTAACCTCGTTATTCTGATTATACACCGCTACCCTGTTATTCTGAATCAGATGATTATATTCCTTTTTGATCTGGGCATGGCGGTCTTTCGGAAGTTCGTCTTTTTCGAGATAATAAATAGCAGAAATAAGAGCCGTATTGCGAAGTTTTTCAAAATAAAAAATTTTGGTACTGTCATAATAGGCAAAGAATATCACCGCAGATGTGATGATAGAAACAATGCCGAATGAAAGGCTTGAAATAAGGGTAAACCTGTTTCTGAGTGTCATGATCAGTCTTTAATCAAATAGCCGGTTCCTTTCACCGTATGGATAATCTTCTGTTCTGTCTCGTCAATCTTATTACGGATGTAGGAAATATAAACATCCACTACATTTGTTGTATTATCAAAATCAATTCCCCACACATTATGTAAAATCTGGGTTCTGCTGAGCACCTTATTTTTATTCTCCATCAGGAAAGTAAAAAGTTTGTATTCAGTGGGAGAAAATTCTATTTCTTTATCATTCTGCGTCACCTTATGAAGATCTGTGTCAATAGTGATATTGCCGCATGATAAATATTGATCTTCCTTCTTATAGCTTAATTTATTTCTTCTGGTTAAAGCTTTAATTCTTGATATCAGCTCTTCAAAATGAAAAGGCTTTGATAAATAATCATCTGCTCCCATATCCAGCATCTTAATCTTATCGTCAGGACTGTTCAGGGCACTCAAGACCAAAATAGGAGTATAATTTCCTTTAAATCTTATAATTTGTGTAAGCTGCATTCCGTCCAGCCCGGGAAGCATGATATCCATTAAAATAATATCAAAATCATAGGTATGAAGAAGTTCACGTGCTTTTTCTCCTGAATCGGCAAGGGTTATATTGTAACCGGCCTCAGAAAGGCCTTTTATCAGAAAATTGCTGATTCTTTGATCATCTTCTACCAACAAAATATTCATAAGTCTCTGAAATTTCCCATAAATATAGGTATTCTAATTCAGAAAGGAAGCCGGGAGGCCGGAAGAGAGAAGTAATGGAGCTCTGGTAAATCTTCTCAGACATTTTATCAATATTTAAAATAGTAGAACAAACAACTATTATTTTGCCCATACAGCTTCCAGCCTTTTTTCATAATTTTGGAAGATGGAGATGATATATTTAATTATTGGCTTTGTTGCCGGCGGCTTACTGGGAGCCATTATACTGTATTTTGCACTGAAATCATCAACAGTATCAAGGAGTTCTTATGATACACTGAACGCCTTATCTATTAAAGCTCAGTCTGAGCTTGAAAACTCCAACCTGAAAATTCAGGAACTTACGCAGAACATCAGTAAAGAAAAAGAAGTCAATATGCTGCAGCAGGATTTAATGGATGATCTGAAAAATGAGTTTTCTAAAATCTCTGCTGAATATTCTTCTTTAAACATCCAGTTTCAGGAATTAAAACAAATCAATCAGAGACAAATCTCACAGATTGAAACCCATATCCTTGAAAAACAAACGCTTTTTGCTAAAAACTCTGAACTTCTGGCAAAAAATGAAGGCCTTCAAAAGTCTCTTGATACCCAGAAAGAAGAAATCATCAAAATTCAGGAGGAGTCTAAACTCCAGTTTGAAAACCTGGCCAATAAAATTTTAGAAGAGAAAACTGAAAAGTTTACTACTTTAAATCAAAATAACTTAAAAAATATCCTTGAGCCTTTTCAGGAGAAAATTGCTGATTTAAAGAACAAAGTCAATGAAGCTTATGAAAAGGAAAACAAAGAACGTTTCTCTCTGGCGGAAAAAGTAAAAGAGCTTGCAGAACTGAACCAGCAGATTTCTGAAGATGCCAAAAAACTCACCCGCGCTCTGAAAGGAGAAAGTAAAACCCAGGGAAACTGGGGAGAAATGATCCTTGAAAGTATTCTTGAAAAATCAGGGCTGGTAAAAGGAAGGGAATATTTCCTGGAACATGAATTACGTGACGAAGATAATAATGCTTTATTCTCGGAATTCTCCGGAAAAAAAATGCGTCCGGATGCTGTTGTAAAATATCCTGATGAAAGAAACGTGATTATTGACTCTAAAGTTTCTCTTACAGCTTTCACAGAATTGGTAGATGAAACCGATGTCGATGTTTATGCCATAAAGCTAAGCCAGCACCTTGGATCCATAAAAAACCACATTAACCAGCTAAGTCAGAAAGCATATGATGACTATGGAAAATCATTAGATTTCGTGATGATGTTTATTCCTAGCGAACCTGCTTATATCGCAGCAATGCAGGCAGATCAGAATCTTTGGAATTATGCTTATGAAAGAAGAATCCTGCTTCTTAATCCAAGCAATCTGATCACTTCCCTGAAGCTGATTGCCGATCTTTGGAAACGGGAATATCAAAACCGAAATTCTATGGAAATTGCCGAACGCGGAGCCAAGCTCTATGACAAATTCGTAGGATTCGTAGACAATCTGGAAAAAGTGGGACGAAATCTTGACCAGGCAAAGAACGTCTATAATGAGGCTTATAAACAGCTTCATACCGGAAATGACAACCTTGTCATCCAGACCCAAAAACTGAAGTCATTAGGAATTAAAAATAAAAAAGACCTGCCGCAGAGTCTCATTGACAACAGCAATCTTATTGAACCATCAGAAAGCTAAGTGCCATGAAAAAGCCATTTGCCATCATCATTATAAGTATCTTTATTTTTATACTTTCCCTTCCCTTTACAGCAGTATATACGGAACCTCATAATTTGGATGGCTTGACTTGTCTGTTATTAGGATGGGTAGAAATGAATGGTGGAGGCATCGCATGGATGGCCAATCCTCTTCTTATTACAGCAACTTGCTGTATTTCAATGATCTTAGGAAATACTATTTTTATTAGAACTGCTAAGCAAACTCATATTTCCCAATAAAGTTCTGTTCAAAATTAACTGGGAAACCTTTTTATCAAAGACAGGGAAGTTCAATCATAAATTTTGCATAATTTTGCAGCATGTTGATAGAAAGTTTCCAGAACGATAAAATAAAAAATGTCACTAAGCTCCTTACTGACAACAGATTTCGTAAAAAATCAAAAGTTTTTGTAGTAGAAGGCCAGCAGGAAAATGAAAGAGCCCTTCAGTATGATTTTGAACCCCTGGAGTTCTTTATCTGTGAAAGTATTTTCAAAGGAGCCGTTCCCGATGGAAAAATTCATTACGTAAGCGAGAAAGTATATGAGAAAATAGCTTACAGAGGAAGTTCAGAAGGAATTATCGGGGTTTACCACACAAAGGAAATTCCTCTTTCATCTTTTACTCCCCAAAAAGATTCTACCGTTATTATTGTTGAAGGTGTAGAAAAACCAGGAAATCTTGGGGCAATTTTAAGAAGCTGCGAAGCATTTGGAATTGATGCACTGATTGTTGCTGACGGAAAAACGGACTTCTATAACCCCAATGTCATCAGATCAAGTGTGGGATGCCTTTTCGGAATGGAAGTGTATCAGGCTGAAAATAAAGAGACATTGGAATTTTTGCAAAAAAACAGCTTCAATATCTATACAACGCTTATGGATGAAAGTGCTGAAGATCTTTATAAGAGAGATTTCAGACAACGCTCTGCTGTGTTATTCGGTACAGAACATTCCGGATTAAGTGACTTCTGGATCGGAAAAGGAAAAAATACCCTGATCCCTATGGCAGGAAGTATTGATTCTTTGAATCTGAGCAATGCCGTAGCGATTACCTGTTATGAATCTTTGAGACAGAAGAAAGGCTAATTATCTTTGGCTATTCTTGTTTAATTTTGTTATAAATGAAATTGCTTCTGCCTTTGGCAGGCAATGACTAAGCATAAAAAAACCGCTTCACTGGGTGAAACGGTTCTTTTATTATTAAGCGTATGCTAAAATTATTTCTTAGCAGCGTCTTTTGCAGCATCTTTAGCAGCGTCAGCAGCACCTTTAGCAGCATCAGCAGCTCCTTTAGCAGCTTCTCCAGCTCCTTTAGCAGCATCTTTAGCAACTTCAGCACCAGCAGCAGTTGTAGCAGCAGCAGCATCTTTAGTAGCTTCTACAGCAGTAGTTGCAGCAGAATCAACAACTTTAGCAGCAGAATCAGAAACTACAGCAGCAGAATCAGCTACGTTAGCAGCAGCAGAATCAGCATTACCTTCAGTAGAAGTAGCTTCAGTTTTTTTACAAGCAACTAGAGAGATTGCAGCGATAGCAGCTACGAATAATGACTTTTTCATAATAAATTAAATTTAATTTTGTTAATATTGTTTTATAAAATTTTCTTCTGTTCTGTTATTTGAACAAGACAAAGGTAGAGCAGTTAGAAAGTTTGTCTATGAAAAATAATTGTAATACCTTTGTAAAATCGTTTTACAAAAAAACATAGCTGATAATCAACAATTTAATTATTTTTTGAAAAATTGACAGATTTAGATCTATTACACTTTGAGCAACTGAAAAAGGAAGTTCAGAGTCAATACTTAAAAGAATATACCCCTTCCCACGATGATATTTCCAAGTGGAAGGGTATAGATATTATATATTTTCAGGAAGACCTGCGAAAAAAAGCAAAAGGTAACATCAGTGAAAAGTCATTTTATACTTATTTTAAAACTTCGCCGGTTACCAAATTACCAAGAATAGATATGCTCAATTTACTGAGTATTTATGCGGGTTACGACTCCTGGTATGAATTCAAAAAACAGCATCTTTTTGCCGGCGAATTATTGCAGGAAAATGAAAATCCTGACGAAGAAGAAATCGAAGAACTGGAGAAAACGGTTTCTGAAGCTCCTGAACTTCCAAAAACTGAAATTCAGCCTAAAAAAATCGAAATCAGTACCCCGGAAAACGCTGATTTACAAAAATCAATTACTGAAAATCAAATAGTTAAACAAAATAACATTACAACAAATGAAGTTGAAATTTCATCTGTTCCGCCAAAGAAAAATTTCTTTAAAAAGAATGCCTGGGCACTTGTTACCTCAGTTTTGATTACCATTACCGGTATTTTAGGTTTTAAAGATGTACTTTTTTCGAAAACATATAAATATTGTTTCATTGATAAAGACAGGGGAGTTTCTGTGATCAATACTTTAGAGATAATGGTAGTGAAAGAAAATGAATCTCCACTGATGTATAAAATAAAGCCGGGCGAGTGTTTTTACTATTCTACGAAGGATAAAAATTTAAAAATGCGGATCAGCGCTCCTTTCTACGAGCCTCTGGAAGTAAACAGAAACCTTGAAAATGCTCCCGAAGAAGAAAAAATAGAATTAAAGCCAGATGATTATAAGATGGCTGTCTATTATTTCTCTATAAAAGATATCAAGGGGGGAAATCCTGATGAACAAGTTGCTCTTATCAAGCAGAAAAGAAGTCAGCTTGAGAATCTGATTAGCAGCAATGCGGTAATCTATCAGGTGTACGATAACGATACTTATGGAATAGAAAGACTGGATAAACAGAAATATATCACTCTTGTAACCACTCCAACGACCTCACTGAAAAACCTGAATGTAATAGAAATGAAAAAGGATAACAAAGGTAAGATTGTATCCATCAAATTTAAAATTGCTACCACAGATGAAAAGAATAAATAATTTTTTAATTTTCTCCGTGCTTCTGACTTTATTTATTGCCTGCAATAATAAGACTTCAGAGGTAAGCGACCTCGATAAACTACGAAACAGCAACAATGAAAAAAGTTATCCTGCCGTACAGATGGACAGTATGCAGGCCATTAACTCCATCACTAAACAAAAAGTCCAGGAGCTTCTCGACCTGTCGACTCTTTACCTGAGTGGAAACAGAAATACAGAAATAGACACGCTGATCTATTCCCAGATGGAAAGCTACTTCCACAAGCCTGATTCCCTTACTTTTAAAAGGCTGCTGAAAGAACTGGACAGTATGAAAGTGAAAACAGCAAAGGTGAGCAACCTGAATGTTTATAAAGAATTTTATAAAAAAGACACATTGGATTATGCTAAATTCAATGTAGAATACTTCGATAATAAAAACAAGTCTCTGGGAAGCTTTGAAAAGAATGCACAATACATCTTATTGTCTACTTCAAAACTGAAGAAAGAATTTAAATTCTACTTTTTAGATTTTTATTCCAAACCGCTTAAGAAAGACAGCACTTCTGTAGGAGTAACCAAATAGTCAAGGGGAATATCATTTTCCCAGACATCATCCACATATTCATCGGGATCAAAATAATTGATTCCGATTTTTTTTGTCTCAGGAGAAATACTTTGAAACAGACCATCATAAAATCCTTTTCCATATCCTACCCGATTTCCATTTCTGTCACAATACAGTAAGGGTGTAATGACGTAATGAAAGTAATTTTCACCGGAATCTTCATTGGAAACAGGTTCTGTAATGCCCCAACTATTGGTTTCATAAACAGTATCCTCGAAGATTTCTATATTAATCAGTTTATCAGCAACAATCTTAGGAACATAAACCCTGATATTTCGCTCTAAAAAAAACTTTATGAAGATTTGGGTATCAATTTCCTTTCTAGCCGGAATCGGGATGAAAATGTGTACTTTTTCCCTCTCTTTCGGCTTGAAATACTTAATAAAGTTTTCAAAAATCTTCTGCGATAACAAGAAAGCCTCATCATCAGACAAGGCTTTTCTTTTTTGGGTATATTTTTTTCTAAGCTCAGCTTTCAGCATAATTATCAAGTTGTTTTAACTGAAATAATTGTTACAAGACAGGCTTTGGATTATGCGTTCTCCAAAATTCTATACAGTTTATCAGACAGACGAACTCTGAACGGAAGCTCGAAAGTAACCTGATCTCCCGGTTTTGCAGTTTCACAAGGACCTCCGTTGGCGTAGATCTGATTAACAGTAATTTCCTGCTCTCCCGTTGTAGGACCTGAAATCAATATTCTATCTCCTACTGACAGGTCTTTGTTTTCAATTAAGAACTGTGCAATTTTTGATTTTGAATAGTAATGTTCCGCTTTTCCGATCAGCTCTTTTTTAACAGCAATTTTCTGACGGATATTTTTTGTTTCAGCTTTTGCCAGAGGCTTGTCCGGTAAGTCACCTGATTTTTTAAACTTCAAAGCATCCGATTTTCCTTTTCTGAATACTTTATTGCCAACCTGCAGTCCTTTTCTCAGTTTTACCTGCTCATCCCAAGGCAAATGTATGGTATCCAGGCATTCTGTAGAACAGCAGTTTTCCATGGCAGCTTTACATTCTTCACATTGGATAAATAACAAATGGCAAGCGTCATTAGCACAGTTCGTATGATTATCACAAGGCTTACCACACTGGTGGCACTGTGCGATAATATCATCTGTAATTCTTTCTCCCAAACGGTGGTCAAATACAAAGTTTTTACCAATGAACTTACTTTTGATACCTTCTTCTTTTATCTGTCGCGTGTATTCAATGATTCCACCTTCCAGCTGATAAACATTTTTGAAGCCCTGATGTTTGAAGTAAGCACTGGCTTTTTCACAACGGATACCACCGGTACAATACATCAACAGGTTTTTATCTTCTTTAAAATCCTGCAGTTGTTCATTAATAATCGGTAGACTTTCCCTGAAGTTTTCCACATCCGGCGTAATGGCTCCTTCAAAGTGCCCCACTTCACTCTCGTAATGGTTTCTGAAGTCTACTACAATCGTATTAGGATCTTCCAGCATATTATTGAACTCCTTAGCTTTAAGATGAATACCTTTATTGGTAACATCAAAAGTTTCGTCATTCAGACCGTCAGCAACAATTTTGTTTCTGACTTTTATGGTTAATTTTAAAAAAGAATAATTGTCCTGATCTACCGCTACATTCAAGCGGATTCCTTTCATGAAGTCATAAGCTTCCAGCGTATCACGAAAAGCCTCAAACTGATCTGCAGGAACACTCATCTGAGCATTAATTCCTTCAGTAGCAACATAAATACGGCCAAGTGCATCCAGTGCATTCCAGGCTATAAATAATTCGTCGCGAAATTTTTTGGGATCTTCAATTTTGGCATACGCATAGAAAGACAAAGTAAGGCGGTCTTTACCGGCTTCATCAATAAGTTTAGCTCTTTCTTCTGCGCTTAAGGTGTTATACAGTTGCATGCTATAAACGTTTTAAGTGAGAATAAAATTTTTGCAAAGATAATCATTTAGAATTAAATTGATTGATGATAAGAATCACAGCTATATTCAATAAGTGATAAGCAATGAATATTAAATAATACCTTATCTTGAGAAAGTCTGACATATTTTCCTTAATTTTTTTTTAAGTTTTGTTAACTGTGACATTAACAATTATGATTTAAGACACAAAATGATATAATAGCCGTTAAATTTTAGTTAAAATTGAAACATAGCATACTAATTGCTTACTTATTTAACATTAAATTTGTTTACTCAAAAACATAAAAAAGAAATTAATTAATAAACAAGAAAGATATACAATGAAGAGTACTTTAAAAAAACTATTACCATTTGCAGTAGTTGGGGTAATTTCCGGAGCTACTACCGTTGGAGCTTTACAATATTTCGGACCTGGTTCCAACAATGGAGATCAATCTTATTTCACAACAGCCGCACCAAACACGTCGTTCGCAGGAATGAATACGGCAGCTGTAGGTGATGACTTTGTAAAAGCAGCTAAAACAACCGTTCCGGCTGTAGTTACCATTAAAAATTATCAAAGCAGAACTTCAAGCAGAGCTTCAGAGCAGGATTTGTTTGACTTTTTCTTCGGAGATCCTTTCGGGGGAAGAGGCCAGCAGAGACAGAAGCAGCAGCAGGCTCCTGATAATATGCCATCAGGAATGGGTTCAGGGGTAATCATCTCGCCGGATGGTTATATTATTTCAAATAACCACGTTGTGGCCGGAGCTAATAAGCTGGAAGTCGTATTAAGCAACAAAAAATCATATATTGCTACCTTGGTAGGTACAGACCCTAACACAGATATCTCTTTACTAAAGATTGAAGAAAAAGGTCTGCCTTATCTGAATTTTGCCAACTCTGACAATATTGATGTAGGACAATGGGTGCTTGCAGTAGGAAATCCGCTGGGGTTAAACTCTACAGTAACGGCCGGTATTGTTTCTGCGAAAGGAAGAGGTATCGGAATTTTAGGAAGCCAGGGAAAAGCGGCTAACCCTATCGAAAGTTTCATTCAGACGGATGCAGCCATCAACCCGGGTAACTCCGGAGGTGCTTTGGTGAATACTAATGGAGAGCTTATCGGGATTAACTCGGCAATTCAATCTACTACAGGATATTACCAGGGATACGGATTTGCAGTTCCTTCCAACCTGGCAAGAAAAATCGTTGAGGATATCAAGAAATTCGGTATTGTACAGCGTGGATTCTTAGGAGTTCAGTCTCTGGATCTTTCAAATGATCAATTGGTAAGTTCATACAATCAGCAATATAAAACGAACCTAAAAGTAGGGTCCGGAATCTATATTACAGGATTTGGTGAAAACAGCGGTGCTGAAGATGCAGGTTTGAAAAAAGGAGATATTATTACGAAAGTAGACAGCTATGACATTACTGATTTCGCAGATCTTTCTATGTCTATCGGAAGCAAGCGTCCGGGTGATAAAGTACAGGTGACGTATGTGAGAAATGGTAAAGAAGGAACAACGAATGTGACGCTTAGAGATCAAAAAGGAGGAACTTCCACAAGAACAAAAGCAGATCTTAGCGTAACTGAAAAAATCGGAGCAGAGTTCCAGAGCATTGATGACAGAACAAAAGCATATTACGGCCTGAATAGCGGCGTTGTTGCCAAAAATGTCATAGAGGGAGGAGAAATGGCCAAAGCAGGAATTGTAGACGGTTATATCATTACAGAAATCAATGGTAAGCCTATAAACTCTCAGAAAGACGTAGAAAGTTTATTAAATAAGTTCTCCGGAACCGCACAAATAAAATATATGGACGACTACGGAAGAAATTATCAGAGAGGGTTTAAAATGCCTTAATTAAGAAACTAAATTAGTTTTTCATATCAACAAAAAACGCTGCAGAAATCTGCAGCGTTTTTTATTTACTTATTTATTACTTATTCATTTTTTCAGCAATTCTTTTCTTCTTATTGCGCTCGTAGATTACTTCTACAATCTTACCCCCGATCCAGGAAAAAGGAAAGAATGTAAGGAAAATAGAAATTTTATAAAATGTAGGATGATAAGGAAAAATAATTACATCCAGCATTGCGATAAAGAGCATAATAAAACCGATCAGAATAGCATAGGCTACTTTAGCATATTTAACGATGATTGCAGTCGCAACTCCTCCTATTGTAGTTCCCAGTCCGGAAATAAACAAAAGGAAGCCGAAGAATGCCTTATCGTCTTTCATGCTGAAAAGAAACCTCTGCCAGTGCTCAAACGGAGCAAAAGCCTCAAAAGTTACCCATTGCGGAAAAGCCCTTATACCAAGAGTGATTATAAGCCCTGCAATACCAAGGCCTATCAGAACCGCAATTGTATTTCTTATAAAGTTCATTAATCCTGATGTGCAATCATAGAAATTTCGATATCCACATTTTTAGGCAAGCATGAAACCTGTACTGTTTCACGGGCAGGATAGCTTTCAGAGTCCAGGTAAGAAGCATAGATATCATTCATTACAGCGAAATCATCCATATTCTTTAAGAAGATTGTAGCTTTTACAACGTTTTTGAAAGTCATGCCGGCTTCAGTAAGGATCGCTTCAAGGTTTTTCATTACCTGGTGCGTTTCTTTTTCAATTCCTTCAACCAATTTTCCAGTTGCAGGGTCCACAGGAATCTGTCCGGAGATATACAAAACCCCGTTTGCCATATTAGCTTGTGAATAAGGCCCGATAGCTGCAGGTGCATTAACTGTGTTGATTACTTGTTTCATATGTGGATATTTAATTTTTTTTCTAAATTCATAGACTGTCACTGCCTTTTAAATTCTTCGGTATTCGAATCTGCCGGCAGTGGCTGCATCAGAAATTCTTTTGGTTGCAAATATAAAATTTATATTCACAAATGCCAATCTGATATTAGAAAGGCGCATTAGGCTGGGTAAAGCTTCTGTCTTTGTACTTCAGTGCATCACTTAAGATATTGGCTTTGATGCCGATAAAGAAGTCGTATACTTTATACTGTCCGAACGGAACCCAGTTGAAATTGATTGTAAAACTTCGCTGATCTCTTGAAAAACCAATTCTTGTATATGCCAATTCTTTGGTCACCATATCATAATGGGTACTTCCGTTAATATTCCAGTAAGGCGTCAGCTTGATGCTGCCATCTAATCCTAGGGATGCAATTTTATTACCAAATCTGCTCAGTCCTTTAGAATATGCGTAATTGGCGCTGATATTTAAAGTCCATGCCTGATCAAAATGTGCATAATGATCATCATCAAAATAATAATTTTCATTTCGGACCTCTCCCTTAGAAGAATACTTTTTGGCATAATCTGTTTTTTCTCCAAAAATCTCACTGCTTAAAGGATAAGATAACTGAACGTTGAATCCCTGTACACTGAAGTGCCCGAACTGCTCTGTTCTTATTCCTGTGTCCTGTCCTGGTAAGAAATCAATCTTATAAGGTTCAAGTGCAAGACTGGTATTAACCGTTAATTTATTATTGAAAAAAGAAGACTGCCCGTTGATTGAAAATACAGACCAAGGGTGGTCTTTAGCTGCGAAATTATAGCTTCCCGCAAGGTTTAAGGATTCAAAGATTTTGATTTTCTTCACTCCTGTAGAATCGCTCTTAGACTTTATTTTCATCTCGATATTGTTACCAATATTGAAACCTAAAGCTCCCTGCATTCCGCTTGACGGACTTCCGATAATCCCTTTTTCAAAGATAGAATAAGGCGTCAATGCTCCTGTAGCATTATAATAGTTTCTATAGTATCCGAAATTAGGACTTGAGAAATCCGGAGAATATGTGAAGCTTACACTTGGAGTCATCATGTGTCTTACAGCTTCCACCGCTGAACCTTTTTTAAACTTCAGCATTCCGTACAATGTAGTCTGAAGACTGGCTGAAGTAGAGAATGTAGAGTATCCGCTAAAATTTTTCTGAATCTCATCAACAGTTACATTTTTTACAGGATCATAATACCTGTTCAGTGTTTTTGTAGTCAGAGCATTGTCAATATTGGCACTTAAGCTGAATGTAAAGTATTTAGCCACCGTTGTATTGGTTGCCAATGCGATATTATTTTTAAGTCCGGTCTGCATTTTATCCCACATTTCTTTTTTAAACAGCTCATTTTCCTGAGTATTTACGAAATTGGTAAGGTTAAATCCGGTATTTACCGTGATATTTTCAAGAAGTCCCTGTCTGATCCCTGTTCTTGATTTAAACAGATAGAACTGATTGATCGCTACGTTCATCTGTGGAAGACGAAGGTCTGCCAATCCCGTTGCAAAGTTCTGAGAATAAGAAGCTGTTCCTGTAATAGTCATCGGAAGCTTCAGAAATCTTTTGGTAAGGGTTACCGTAGAGTTCTGCTGGGTATTCAGTACATTCTGGTTGAAAATGTAATTGTTGTTAAGCGGGTTATTATAGAACTTGGTACTTACAATATCCACAGAAGCACTGAATGTAAGGAAAGGATTGGCTTTAGAATCCTGAGAGTGGGTCCAGTTGATTCTGTATGTACTGTTTTTGGTATAATCATCCAGACCTTTAATTCCTCTTACCATGGTACCAATATCTGCCGTAAAGTTTCCTGAGTAACGGTATTTCTTCTGGTAATTCACCTGAGGACGCAGGTTCCAGCTTCCTTTGGTATAAATGTCTGCTAAAACTTTAAGGTCAAAGTGTTCCCCGATAGGCTGATAATATCCTATCCCGTTCAGGAAGAAACCTACATCTTCCCTTTCCCCGAAACTCGGGATCAGAATACCTGCAGCTCTTTTATCAGAGAATGGTAAAATGGCAAACGGAAGATAAAGGGGTGTAGGAACCTGCTCAATAAACATCTGGATAGGCCCTGTTACGATCTGGGATTTTGTTTTGGTTTTAATCAGCTTAATATTATAAGCTCTCATAAAGTAATCCGCTGCCGTATCTTTTTTCTTGATAAAATAATCATCCGTTGTATAATCCGCTTTTCTCATCGCGAATACGGAGTCATTGTATTTTTTTGTTTTCTGTGCTATAATTACTCCTTCACTTTCTTCTGTTCTTGCATTGAAAGCGATAGCCTGTTTCGTTTTTGTATTATAGCTGAACTCGTTGGTTTCGTATTTTTTTCCGGCCTGTGTTGTAATGACAGGTTCAATAATCTTTCCCAATGAGTCCTGTTTTCCTCTGGCGTAGATCAGGTTTTTGTTATCATCAATAGAGATATAATCTGCATCAATCTGCATATCCTGGTATTTTACCTGCGCATTTTTATTCAGGAATGTCATTTTTTTCGGAACATCTCTCCTCTGATCGTCTGCTTTTGTACGAAGAACATCATTTAAAGCTTCCTTTTTTACAACTATGGTATCCTTTTTGGAAATAGTATCATTAACCGCATTTTTAGGCAATTTTTCAGGAGTTTTCTGTGCTAAAAAATTGTTAAAAATTAGGATAATTAAAATTTGTAATATATTTTTGAAGACGGTTTTGGCCAATTTTATACTATATAATTAAGGCCCAAAATTAATATAATTTTTATAACTGTAAGATGCACAAACAAAATTTTAAAATAATTTTATCATTTCTCCTTATCCTTGCCAGTAACTTTATTTTCTCTCAGAAGAAGTTTACGATCGTTTTAGATGCCGGACACGGAGGAAGTGATCACGGGGCCAACAGGACCTATTCCGATATCGGAAGAATTGCCGAAAAAGACATTACACTTGCTATCACCTTAAAAGTGGGTGCCATGTTAGAAAAGAACAAGGATTTCAAAGTAATTTATACCCGAAAAATAGACGAGTATCCATCTCTTTCCGACAGGACCAACCTGGCCAACAGGAGCAAAGCAGATCTTTTCATATCTATTCACTGTAACTCTTCCCAGAGACCTACAGCTTATGGTACAGAAACTTATGTACAGGGACCCAACCAGAATAACGAAAACCTGGAGGTAGCCAAAAGGGAAAATGATGTGATCTTCCTGGATGAAAAGGATAAGCAGATCTTTGGTTCTTATAATCCTGATTCCCCGGAATCTCTGATTGCTTTGAAACTTCAGCAGAGTAAATATCTGGAATCAAGTCTTCTTTTGGGAGGATTGGTGGAAGATAACTTTGTAAATAAGGACAAAAGATCTTCAAGAGGAGTATTCCAGAAAAACCTTCACGTTCTGCGTATGAATGCGATGCCATCTGTACTGATAGAAACAGGATTTATCAATCATCCTGAGGAAAGTCACTATATTGCTTCTGACAAAGGACAGACTGAGATTGCAGAAAGTATCTACAATGCTGTTATTGACTATAAAAAAGCAATTGACAGAAAATCCGGAGGTTCTATTGCTGTCAGAAAACCTGAGCCTGAAAAACCAGCAGAAGTTCCCCTGAAAAATGACTTCAGAATCCTTCTGATGAGCTCTCCTATGAAATACAATGAAAATGATCCTGCACTTAAAGGTCTGAATTATATTCTTACCCTTAAAGAAAACGGACAATATAAGTATTACTATGCTGTGACCAATCTGGCGTCTGTAAAAGATATTAATCTTAAGACCGCCAAGGATGCAGGATTCAGAAATGCTTTTGCTGTTGGATTTATGCCAAATCAGAGAATCAATATGGGTTATTATACAATAGAAGTATATGCCGGAGATAAGCTGAATGGTAATTCTTATATTCTTCAGAATCTGAAAGATGTGGAAAGAGAAAAAGACAATGGAGTATTCTATTATACCTATGGAAAAGTGTACACATTAGAAGATGCAGTGAAGCTTCAGAAGGAGCTTGAGGCTAAAGGCATCAAAAATACAGTGATACAAAAAGTCTACAAATAAATCCGGAAATAATTTTGAAGTTAAAAAGTTAATTATTACTTTTGCAACCTCAAAATTTGGCCTATTCGTCTAGTGGTCAGGACTCAAGATTTTCATTCTTGCAACAGGGGTTCGATTCCCCTATAGGCTACGAAAATATAAAACCTTTAGCTATGCAGTTAAAGGTTTTTTTATGGGCTGCTTTTTCTCATTTTCCCATTAAAATCTTCTAAATACATTTCAGATGGCGTGATTGTAATTAAAATATTGCAGTCAAATGATAGCAGACAACAATACTGAAAATTACTATAATCATATTAAAACTACATTTACTTTTTGCCTGAAAAAGGTATTCTATATATGTTATATGTAACAAAAGCATTATATTTGCAAAAATTTTAGCCATAGTTGGTCACACAATATGGTCACACTGATGAAAAATAATATTGATAAATCATTGTTTGTAGTTTGCTACAGGCTATCAAATTTTATATCATGCCGGATTTAAAAATACAAGAAGCGAAATTGCTTTTTAAGAAAATCCACTCTAACCCAAAAAGTTATGATTTACAAATCAATGAAGACGGGATTACAGGCAAAGATGATAAAATCAGTTTCAGACTTTACAGGACTGGAGAAAGGGTTGCTTTTGAAGTAACAATTGACGGACTTACTTTCACCAATACTACTGGAGAATGGAACAATGCACTGATCATGCTCGGAAATACGATCAAAAAATTAGAAAAAGAACAAGAAAATTTAAAAATAGAACAGGCAATAAATAAACTCAGAAAGTACCTATCAGAAGAAAATTAATTTTTTTAAAAATAAATTTGGTAGTTTAAAAAAAAGTTTATAGTTTTGCACTCACATTTAAACGATATGGCAAATCATAAATCAGCACTAAAGAGAATCAGACAAAACGAAACTAGAAGACTTCGTAACAGATATTACCACAAGACTGCTAGAACAGCTTTAAAAGCTTTAAGAAATGAAGAGAACAAAGCTGCTGCTACAGAACAATTGCCAAAAGTTATCGCTTTATTGGATAAATTAGCTAAGAAAAATATTATCCACAAAAACAAAGCGGCTAACTTGAAAAGCAAATTAACAAAGCACGTTAATAAATTAGCGTAACAATATAGCCGGCCCGTTCGTCTATCGGTTAGGACCTCAGATTTTCATTCTGGTAAGAGGGGTTCGATTCCCCTACGGGCTACTTACATCTTGAAAAACCACTGTATAACATCAGTGGTTTTTTAAAGACAATGTAGTAAAGCTATATAAAACATAACTAACCGGCCCGTTCGTCTATCGGTTAGGACCTCAGATTTTCATTCTGGTAAGAGGGGTTCGATTCCCCTACGGGCTACAATAAGAGTTGATACTTATAAAAACAAAAACTAACCTATTACTCCGGTAATAGAAGATAGAGGGCCCGTTCGTCTATCGGTTAGGACCTCAGATTTTCATTCTGGTAAGAGGGGTTCGATTCCCCTACGGGCTACAAAAGGACTTTTTCGGAAGTCCTTTTTTCGTTTTCATACATCTATATTCAGCTATTATTTCAAACTATAGATAGATGGTAACTTCTGGATATCTTCTGATCTCAGATTACGCAATAACTTTCTCAATTATCATTCCATTACTCAAACCAATAATGCTATTTCATTTTCAATGAGAAAGCTATATTAAATTTCATTAAAAATATCACCATTTGTGGAAATATTATTTTCTTTTTACTCCTATTATACTTATATTTGATTAAACTATTCACTGTAAAATATGTAAAGCGCAATAAAGAAAACCTGTTTATTAAATTGTAATTAAAAAATTTAATCGTAATAATATAAGTACGATATATTTTTAAACTGCGTATTTTTCATTCATTTTCAAAGTGATACGAAAAGAAAACCACTATTAAATAAAATAAATTCATAATCACAAATATCAATAAATTATTAACAAATCACACAAATATGAAATAAATTAGCCAACATAATCATTTTATTTATAAATTTACAAAAAAGCTAAAACCCAAAATTTTCTACATATGAAAACTTATTTATTACTTAGCCAACGCGCGATGAAAGCCGCAATTTTGGCATCGTTCTTATTTTTAACAAGCGCAATGTCTTTTGCACAGATTGTAAAAACTTATGCAAGCAGTCAGACCAATCAGGTCCTTGGAATATGTCTTGGTTGCGGTGTATTGAATCCACAGAATGCTGTAGGGAGCAACGAGAATGACTACTCTACTTTGCAAGTTTCAGTGGGGCTCCTGGCGAGAACAGAGCAGACATTGATCTTCCCTACTACCAACATTGCAAATAATACCAATAAGCTTGTTCTGGCGATTGGTTCAAATGGCACGCCTTTATCTGCTCAGGTGTTAGGTGGCGTTTCTATTGAAACATTTAATGGAGATGTTTCCAATAATGATTACAAAACGCTTGACACACAAATTATCACCCTTGGCGCAGGAGATCCAAGCAAAGGTGAAATTGAGCTTACAATGAACATCCCTTTTGACCGTATTAAAATTAATGTGAATTCAGGATTATTGAATATTGGTGGTGAACTTAGAGTATACTATGCTTATCAGTACAAAGATCCATACATCAATTTTATGGCTCATAACCAAAACGGACAGTTTACTCTTGATAAAAATATTTCAACAGCCGGTTCAGAAGTAACGCTTACGAATACTTCAGGAAAAGAGGTATTCCGTTCCAAGCTGACATCAAATACTTTTGAAACCAAGCAGCCACAGGGAGTATACATTCTGAACATCACTACAAAAGAAGGAAAAACATATTCTAAAAAAGTGACCATTAAGTAACAAAAAATACATAATAGATCGGGCCCGGCAAGCTTAAAAGCTTGCCGGGCTTTTATTTACAATTCATGCTTATAAAAAACCCTGACCAATTTGGCCAGGGTTAGACTAACAAGATTAACTATCTAAATAGTTATTAGTTTTTGATAACTTTTTGCTGATATACCGCTTTATCTGTTACTGCTTTTACAATATAAATCCCCTTTGGAAGAGCACTTACATTGATTTGCCCATTATTCAGCTGTGCATTGATGACTCTGCCCGAAGCATCATAAATGGAAACATTCTGAATTTTCTCATGTGTTTTTATGGTAAGAATATCAGTAACCGGATTAGGATAGATACTGAACTCAAGTTTCTTCACCTCAGCAGTAGCTAAAGTGGACGTTGTACTAGTTACCGTAAGTGTCTTCTCCACTAATTTACCGTTAGAGTTAAAGCTGATCACAATATCAGATGTTCCTGAAACCAGTGGTGTCAAAATAAGTTCATCATTATTATTAATTACTGCAGAAACGGCTGTAGGATTGCTGTTTGATTTTATAGTTTTAACAACGGATACCGCCATATTGTCTGCATCAGAAATTACTGATTTCAGATCGATTGAAGTCGTATTTGCTGCTGTAATCTGTGAAGGTAAAATATTGCTTACAACAGGAACCGAATTATTGGTAAATACCGTCAACGCAGGGAACCAATAATAATCATTCAATGTTTTGGTATTGGTAAGCGTTCCGCTCATATTGTAGGTATGAATCCAGTTTTTCTGGAAGTGTGCACCATACCCGCTTTCTGTGGTATTCAGAACAAGTTCACCGGTAACTGGGTTTACACGAAGAGCTGCCCCATAAGGAATTTGCTTAAACTGTCCTGTCTGTCCCGGAATTGCGGCAAAGTTTTCATTAAACGTTTTTGTTGTAACATCAAATCTTACAATCTGTGTTCCTGAACTAAAGCTGCTGATTGAATTAATCCAGTATAAAGCATTTTCTTTGCTACTCGCTGTAAATCTACCTGCATTCCATGCTCCCCAGTCCCCAATGTATTTAGTGGTAGGAATATTGTAAACCTGTGTTGCAAAAGTGGTAGGGTTAATGCTGATCAGCTTCTGATCCTGAATTCCCCATACACTCCCGTCTTTAGCCTGAACTACTGAATAGAATCCTCCGGCAACAGTGCTCACGATGGTATCCGTATTGGGATCGATTACTAAAATTCCGACACCCTGCTTTACTGCAAATACATATTGTGAAGTACGGATCATGTTTCCAATCTGGCCGGTCCCGCCGGTTCCGGCAATCAGAGAACCTACCTGCAGATTATCAATATTGAAAAGGACAATTCCGGTAGAAGTACCGATATAACCTTTATGTACATTCACCCCTACAAAAGATCTTCCATCACCACCTCCGATGTTATTAAATCCTGCAATTTTCTGCATGGTCTGCGCATTGGCAACAACCAGTCTTCCACCCGGAGTATACTGAGTATCTCCTCCATCGGCAGCCTGCTTTGATACGAAGTAAAATTTATCCCCGTAGATTGTTCCATATTGTGTAGTGGCACCGAAAGCCTGGTTATTATTGGCATTACTGTACACTCGGTAATTGATCTGACCATTATTGTCAATGAAGTTTACAGAACCGTTGGTATGACCAAACCATTCTTCGTTCACCATAAAATATCCGTTGGTATAGTTCGTAGAAGCTATATATGGAGAAACCGGAGTAATGGTAGAGGAAACAGGTGTTTCATTAAATCCTACATTGAAATTCCATACATCCCATGAACCATTTTGCAATGTACGTGAGGAAGCTCCAACACTGGAATATCCGAAATCTGCATCAGCCGGATTTTTCACCCAATACGCCCAGTATCCGTTAACGGTCCATCCTGACTGCCAGTGATCATTGGCAGCGTCTACAATTGTATAGCTGTCAAAATCATAAGCCGTTGTGTTTACAAAACCGTTTACAGGATATAACGGATATGTGGTATTTCCGTTTTTAATGAGAGCATTGGTACCTTGACCGTTAAGATCAAAACCTATTCCCCCGACTGCTGATCCGAACTGTGTTCCCTGATACAGCAATGTGTACAGCCTGTGATCTGCTTTAGCAATGGCTTTCAGCATGTCTTCTCCTGTGGCATTTCCATCCCATTTGAATCCCCAGACCATAGCATCAGGATTTTTAGCGTCATTCCACTGTACTACAAAAGCAGCCTGGTTGGCTCCTGATCCTACCCAATACTGAATATCAGAAAAACTGATCGTAGTGGTATTAAGTTGACTGATCCCTGAAATATCATTTCTGGGTACACCCTGAACTTTTATCTGTGCATTGGATAAACATGCAAACAGAAAAAGCATCATAAAAAGATAAAACTTTTTCATTTTTTATTAATTTAAATAGATTGTATTATTGACTTATTATTTAAAATGTAAATCGTAAGCTCCTGCCACTTCTGTAGAAACTTCTCCAAGCCAGCCGGCTTCCTGATTGACTCCTGTATATATTTTCATAAAATCAATTCCGGGAAGTTTTACATATTTTCCGCTTCTGTCTACTGCCCAGGAAATATCGATATTGGAAGCTTCATCATTATTCGGAGCATTATCAGCATATCCAAACTCATACGATTTTCCTACCCAATAGGAACCGTCTCCATTCTGATCGAAGAAATTATTTGCAAGCCTTGTTCCCGAAAAGCCGTAAGAACTATCGGTAAACCACAAAGGATAATAGCTTTGTGCGTGAAAGGTATTTTTGGTTTTAAATCCCTGATTCCCCAGATTGTCACTCCACCTGATATATTCCACATCCGTCTGCCAGAATTCAGTTCCGGCTACAGGTGTTTTATTTTCGTTAGGTTTATAATAGGTTATGCTGTAATCTTTTACGGTTGTGTTTTTAAAATATTCACTGCCAGCAATTTCATACCATTCATCATTATCCGGTTTCCCATTTTTATTTCTGTCGTAGGCTACCATAATAATTCCCGGTTCGCAAGATCCAGAACGTTGATCCGCGGCATCATTTCCAA
Organism: Chryseobacterium gleum; assembly: GCF_900636535.1. Classification (NCBI taxonomy): domain Bacteria; kingdom Pseudomonadati; phylum Bacteroidota; class Flavobacteriia; order Flavobacteriales; family Weeksellaceae; genus Chryseobacterium; species Chryseobacterium gleum. Next base: position 3,985,676 of record NZ_LR134289.1, on the reverse strand, counting down.
AGAATGCATTTCCGAGTATTTTAAAATCACGTCCATTTAAATTCGGAATGGTATGATCAAAACCGAACACTACATATCCTCCATATCCTCCCAGGCTGATCATGGTAGAATTTCCTCCCACCAAAGATTCATTGGCTTTCTGAAGCATATTCGCAGCAGTATTTCCTGGTAAATATTCCGGGATTTCATTCATGAACTGCCCTACCGCAGGACGGAACTCCAATACTTTTGAAATGTATTTACTATAAGGTGTTTTTTCTTTGGTAACAATGATTTTAGAATGAAAAACCTGTTCGTTTCCTTTACTGTTAATCTTTAAAGTCAGAGGATAAGCATCTGCATTCAGACTTATAAATTCAAGCTCAGGGTTTTGAGAAATAATAGAATCGTTAATACTCCACGTAACCGATCCTGATGCATTCGTAGGAATACTTAATACTTTCAAGCGTTCAATAGTGTAAGAATCATCAAGCCCTTTAAATATAAATTCATCTTCGTCATCGTGTTTACACGCTATTACTCCTATAAGGAAGCATGATAGGATTCCGGCTTTTAAATAAGTAAAGCTATTTCTGTTCATTTCTTTAATGTTTGGTTATTTGTATAAAAAAGCGAAATGGGCAGGGATATTTCCCCCTTCCGTTTTCCATTTAAAGTGTCCGTTTTTATCAAAGCAGTACACAAATCCCATGGAAACGTAATTTCTGGCATCTGTGATGTAGATATCTTTTGTAATGGGGTTTACGGCTATTCCGTAAGGGGTTTTAATAGCGGTTTCATATTCTTTATCAAAAATACTGTTGGCGATGATCTCTTCTGTTTTCACATCAATGATCCCGAATGATTTTTTATAGCTGTGGGTATTGTAATTGAATTCATTGCCGTAGAAATAGAGTTTATCATTAACAATTGTCATTTCACTGATTGAGAGATGAAAATTTTTCTTGACAGCTCCTGTTGATGCATCTATTACATAAAGGTTGGAAGGAACATTATAATAGTCTCCTCTGGAGCTCACATACAGATCACCGTAATTGTCTTTTTTAATGTGATGAAGATTAATGGCAACTTCTATTCTTTTAATTTCTGTAAAAGTATTCAGATCGACTACGGAAACTGTATTGTCATAATCAGGCGCTTTGTATCCTCCGGAATTGGCTACAAATAATGTATTTCCTACAATTTCCATTTCTTCAGGCTGGTATCCTACTACAACTTCACGCTTGATAGTGAGAGATGTTGTGTCAATTTCCACTACTTTTCCTTTTGGGGCTTTCGGGTTAATCGCTACCGGGCCGGCATAGCTGCTGGCATAAGCTTTCCCGTTTTTGAAAGTAAGATATCTGCAGTTTTGCAAAGGAATTGAAGTAATACGTTTCGCGGTTCTGGCATCCAGCACTTCAATTTTGTTGGAAACGTTAACAACAATATAGAGTTTGCTACCATAGATTTTAATATCATTTCCCACATCTCCCAGTTCTTTTACCACATTGGGATTGATTTCCGCATAAATATTTCTGAAATAAGTTCCCTTCGTATAATCAAAAAAATCGAGGGTACATTTGTTACTTCCCATATTGCCCTCATTCAGCATATAAAAACCTTTTATGGCTGTATTTTCTGAGGGAAGCCCTTCCACCACTTCCTGGCGTACAATAATATCATCTGTACGGCATGACGTAAGAAAAGCTAAGACAAGAAATAAAAAATAAAAGTTTAGTTTTCTCATAGGGTGAAGTTTAGAATTAGTTTAAAGTTTCTTCCGGGCATCGGATAATTGATGACCACATCATAGTATTGATTGAAAATATTATTCATCTCAAGGCTTACTTTAAATTGATGATTCGCCCAGTTGAATTTTTTCTGAACAGAGAGATCATGCGTATACCAGGGCTGCACATAATTGTACTGAATATTGTCCTGGTTCACATCATATCTTTCTCCCACGTACATTGCACTGTAATTGAAACTCCAGTCTTTATAATCTGCCATCAGACTGAAAGATCCGCTATGCCATGGTGTGTAAGGAATCTGATTTTTGTAGAAAGTATCTTCAGGATCACTCACATCTCTTGCACTCTGATAAGTATAGGAAAGCAAAGGTCTAAGAGTTACTTTTCCCAGCTGAAGTTCTGTCTGTACATTCACATCAGCACCAATGATTTCAACCATTCCAAGGTTCATCATCAGCCAGCGGAACATGCTTCCGTTGGGAGCGGCTACAATTTTATCCTGTACTTTATTGTAGTAACCATCTACTTTAGCATAAAAGGTTTTAAAGAAACGATTGGTATAATTCTTCTGATAGGTAAATCCAAGGTCATACTGATTGGTAAATTCAGGTTTTAAATACGTGTTCCCGATATTGGTATAATACAGATCATTAAAGGTTGGAAGTCTGAAGATTCTTTTATAAAATGCTCTAAGGGTAAGCTCAGGAATGATCTCCGGCTGATAACTCATAAATACGGCTGGCGTCCATTCTCTGGCATCTCCCGGCCTTTTGTTTTTCCTTACTTCTTCAAATGTAAAGGTTCCCAACAGGCTTCCCAGAATTTTGAATCTGTTCCACTGATAGGTTGTTGCCAGGGCTACCAATGTGGTATACCGTGTAGGATAAGAAAAGTTATCCAGATTAGCATCCAGATTATTGTACTGAAAATCCCCACTCAGACTGACATCCCAATTGGGAGTAATTGAATAAATATTAGATGAAGAAAGATAAAGCTCCCTTTGAATATAGGTGTTATCAGTATGAATAATAGACTGCGAACGAACCGTATCCATAAAATGGGTATAATCATAAGCGAATTTAGCTTTTAGCTGAGTTTCGAATTTCGGGAACAGCTTTTTCCTAAGATTGGCCTGTACAAAATAATTCTCATCGGAAAGTCTCGCTCCTCTTCCTCCAAAACGGCCATTCACAATGGGAGCCGGCATTCCACGGTCTGAAATATAACCATACCCTCTGATATTCCAACTTCCGTTATTTAAAGTTCCGTTGAGAGAAGTTTCAAAACGTTTTGCTTTGATATCTGAGTCCTGTCTCTTTGCGATGGTATCATATGCCTGCTGGCCGTCCGGGTATTTCTTGGCATACCGGAACCTGTAAATTCCGTCACTCTGCATAAATTCTCCGCTGAAGCTGGCAGAAACTCTGTCTGAAATCTTCTGTTCCAGCCTGAATGAAGGATTAAAGAGATCTATGGAAGCACTTTTGGCTCTTATCACAAGATTGGTTTTTCTTGTTCCTTTAAACAGAGGAGTTTTAGGCTGTAAATAAATAGATCCTGAAGAACCGAAATCTTTTGCAGGTTGAAAAATCTCACTTTTCTGTCCGTTGTATAATGATATTTCTTCAAGATCATCCAGAGAATATCTTCCGAGATCAACAAGTCCGTTCTGGGCATTCCCCAATTGAATTCCATCATAGAAAACCCCTACATGCTGGCTTCCCATACTCCGGATATTAATGGTTTTTAAACCACCTAATCCGCCGTAGTCTTTAATCTGGACACCTGAAAAATACCGTAAAGCGTCAGCAACAGAGTGACTATTCAACCTTTCCAGCTGCTCGCCTTGTAATGTTTGTGCAGGAAGGATTTCTTTAAAATTCTTTTTATAAAGATTGATTCCTTTAATAGTCTCCTCCTGAAGACTGTCTTTTTTCTTAGTTTGGGAAAACAAAAGCTGAGATGTTAACACCAGTATGGTGAAAACAGCTTTATGAATTGCAGAAGTAGTTAGTTTTGCCACCATTAGCTCATTTAGGATAATGATGACGCTAATGGATATAAGAATACAACGATAAAGCACAGCTGTCACTGCACAGAATCATTGATGTCCTAAGCTTTATTCCACGAAAGCGTCAAACGATTATTATCTGGCAGGTCTTCTGACTTACTCCATTTTTGAAATCCTTCCCATTCCTAAAAACAGTGGATATATTCTTCAAAAACTTTGGTGCGGAGCTTACAGCAGCGGGTCTGTCCCGGATTTGCACCGGATTCCCTTTTAAGAGCTTTTTACGGCTCACCAAATTCCGGCAAAGATAAATAATTATTCCTAATACCCAACTAAAATCATGATTTATAAACAATTAAAGCTCCCGAAGGAGCTTTAACATGATTCAACAAGAGTTTCTTTTTAAATTCCAATATTCAGAAAAATACTGAATCTTGATTTGGCTTCAATATCTCCTCCTGCCAGATGAGTGTACATGGGAAGCATGATTTCACTTCCCAGGCTCAGCTTTTTGTAGGAAGCTTCAAAGCCTAATTTTCCGTACAAGGCACTTCCTGCAGTATTCGGTAGCGCTTCATCAAACTGTTTATTCTGAGCATAAACTTCTCCCTGAACTCCGGTTTTTACAGAGAATATAGATTTTTCGTTTTCGGCAACCTGATAAAAACCTGTCGCAGCATAGTTCCATTGGTTGCCGAAACGGTAATTTTTCTTGTTCTCTGTTTTGATCGTATAGTCTGTATTAACCAATACTGCTACCTTATTTTTCTGAAATTTGTAATTCAAAGCGGCCTGATAATCCCAGCTTCCGGTCCCCAATTGAAAACTTGGATTGACACCGGATGCTCCTTTCTCATCAAATTTTCCCAGAGGAATTTTCACACCCAAGCCTCCGCTCAGATGATGGAAATTATCTTTAGAACTCATCAGCTGATAAATTCCCATCAGATTCAGGTCTCCTATCCCATTGATTTTAATATCTCCCTGCATCGTTTTCTTTTCATGGAAATGGAAGGGCAGACTCGCATAAACACTCAGTTTTTTCGTCAATGGAATCTTCCCCCAAAGCTGCAGGGTATTAAAATAATGATCCTGCGTAAGGTCTTTTACAAATAAATTCTCTTTGGCTTTGTAATGCTGGGCGAAGTATTTGATTCCAATAAACTGTGGATTCAGCAAAGATTCAAAACCGGAAGATCCGTTTCCTGCAGCACAACCACAAGCATCACAATCATCATCAAAATCGAATCTGCTAAAGGTCTCCGGAGTGCTATAAGCACTGTCTCTTATGGTTTTTGCCTGATACTGATTCAACAGGATCAAACTTAGTATCATTATAATCTTCTTCATGTTTCTATAAATTATTCTGCAAATTTTGAATTGGATATAAAACTTTTATCCGATAATGTTTTCAGGAATGCAATGATCGATTGTTTTTCCTGACTGTTCATGGCAATTCCTACATGACCGTTCTGTTTCAAACGGGGATCAAGATTGGGATTATCTTCCACCTGATCTGAATAGAAATTGAGTACTGCTTCCAAAGTGTAAAACCTTCCGTCATGCATATAAGGTGCAGTATATTCCACATTTCTTAAACTTGGAACCCGGAATTTCATCCAGTCGACCTGATTGAGAGTAACCCTGTAACGTCCGGCATCCTTGAATTCTGTATTGTAATACATTCCTGTATTTCGAAAACTTTCATCAGTAAATAGTTCTCCGCTATGACAGGAAGCACATTTCTGATTAAACACTGCCATTCCCTGAGATTCCGTTGCTGTCAGCTGTTCTTTTCCCTGTCTGAATCTGTCATATTTTGAATCTGCAGAGATTAAAGAAGCCATAAACTGTGATAATGCCTTTAGAATTCTTTCACCGGTAATGGTTTCGTCTCCATATGCTTCTCTGAACAGTTTTTTATATTTCTGATCGTCTTTTATTTTCGAAATGGCTTCCGGTATAGAGCTGTCCATTTCGTTCACGTCGGTAATCGGGCTGATGGGCTGTTCATTCAGATTATGAATCACACCGTCCCACATATATCGTTTCAAAAAAGCCATATTCTGAATAGGTGGAGCATTCCGGATTCCTATTCGGTCATCCACGCCATGGCTTACAGTATGGCCGTGGTGGGTAAAAGCATTTTCCTGGATATGGCAGAAGCCGCATGAAATGGTATTATTCCTGGAAAGCCTGCCTTCATAGAAGAGTTTTCGTCCCAGCTCCACTCCGTTTTTTGTCACCGGATTGGCTGATTGATTAAAAGTCATTTCCGGAAAATAAGACGGAAACTGCAGGTTGTAGGCTTCATCCTTTTCCAATGGCTGGATTACCTCATCGGAACATGAAATACAGCTTAATACAAATACAAGCAGAACCAGTATCGTTTTGATAAAAAAATTAATCATTGTGAACGTGGTCTACTTTGAACATTTTTGTAAGATTATTGGTAACGTCTACCAGATGCTGGTTTGAACCCATCAGCATGTCATTGGCTGCAGTAAGAGTAAGTGCTTTATCTCCGCTCAGAAATTGGTTCAGGTCCGCCAGAATGTGAACAGATGGACGAATCTGTCCTGTAACTCTTGCTGTTGTAGGAAAGCTCAATGTGATTTCCCGATAAAGGTCCGGTGTATTATTGGCTGCAGTATTGCCCATATTTCCGGTATGATTCATGAATTCTTTAGCTGGAGCATCCGTACCATATTTCCCTTCCAGCTTTACAAAAACGTAGCCGGCAGCCCATGACCAGGACATTCCTTTCTGCTTGGCTTTCGTCCAGAATTCAGCCTGCCCGTCCTGGCCTAATAAGTAGGCTTTCTGACTGATTCCCAATCCGAATCTTATTTTTTTATAATTGTTTTTCGGAATACCATCCAGATTAAGATAGATAATTCCGGCTACGGCATCTGCCTGATCGACAATAAATGCACCTTTATCAGGATTGTTTTCATTGTATTTAAACTCGTTTCCGTTCTCGTCTATCAGTGCTATATTACTGATGACGTATTTCAAAGCAGAAAAATTATGTTTCTGACCGTTGGAAGAGGTCTGAACAGTCTGATTCAGGACGATGTCTCCTACGTTATTAAATCCGTTTTCAAACTTGATCTGAAGTTTTCCGGGCGTAGTATCCTGTGAATTTTCGTCATCCCTGCTACTTTCGCAGGCTGTAAAGGATAATAAAATAAAGGCACTAAAGAATAGTGATAAAAATTGAGAAATTTTCATTGTTGATTTTTTAAGTTGAATTAATTTGAATTGCTGCAACAGCATCGTTTTTACTGTAAAAGGCACAAAAATTCCCACACTTAAGCTATATTAAGTGATAAGCTTTATGCAGAATAACAAGAACACTTAAGCTTTTAAAAATCAAAGATTTATAATTTAAATAAGCTTTTGTGACTTTTACGATTGAATAGTGATAGTTTTAACTTAAAAAACCGGTGGTTTGAAAATATGGGTTAGAAACAGGAAAGAATAGGCTGTTTCGTAAGTGAAATTAAAACTGAAAAACGGACGTCTTTCCGTAGTATTGATCGCTGTAGTTTCAGGAAGAATATAAGTATCTAGTATTTTCTGTCCTGAGTTTTTGAGTTTCTGAAAAGGGGAAGATTCTGAGTCATTGGTTTTAGCCAATTCTTTACTCAGATAACATTTTCCATTACAGTGAATCTCCGGTCTGTTTTTATTAATACAGAGAACTTTAGCGATATAATCATAATTTACAGCATACTCTACTACGGGCACCAAAGGTCTTAGCACCATGTAACAAGTAAAAAGTATGCTGTAAAATAATTTCATCAGATTATTTCTTGCTTAGAGCTTCGTCATATCTTCTGCTGATTTCTTTCCAGTTGGTAACATTCCAGATTGCGGTAAGATAATCTGCTCTTTTATTCTGATATTTTAAATAGTAGGCATGTTCCCAGACATCAATTCCGAAGATAGGAGTTCCTTTTTCTTCTACGACATCCATCAGAGGGTTGTCCTGATTTGGCGTTGAGGAAACGAATAGTCTTCCGTTTTTATCTACAGAAAGCCATGCCCAACCGGAACCGAAACGGTCTGCTCCTGCTTTTGCCATTTTTTCTTTAAAAGCATCCATACTTCCGAAAGTTTCATTGATTGCTTTTGCCAATTTTGCAGAAGGCTGTGTATTTTTCTGAGGCGTAAGAACCGTCCAGAACAACTCGTGGTTATAATGCCCTCCAGCATTATTTCTTACTGCCGCAGGCAATTTTGATACATTGGAAAGAATCTGAAACAACGTTTCTTTTTCCTGTGGAGTTCCTGCAATAGCTTTATTTAAATTGGCTGTATAACCTGCACCGTGCTTCGAATAATGGATTTCCATAGTCTGTGCATCAATAGAGCCTTCCAGTGCATTATAAGCATATGGCAGAGGGGTCTGCTTAAACTGAGCCAGTGCAAACTGAGCCGCAAAAACTGCACTTAAGGCAGCTATTTTCATAATCTTCATAACTTTTTTGTTTATGGTTGAACAATGTTTTATTTTTAAGCTGGAAGATGGGAGATGGAAGCTGGAAGTAATCAATGTCATAACATCAATTCATCACTTCTATTTATCTTTACAGCCATCTCAAAAATCGCCAGCGCTGCATCGTCTGGAATAACTTCCAGCTTCCGGCTTCCCTCTTCTCTATTTTAATAATTTCTTAATATCCTCAATCAGGATTTCCCTGTCCGGATGGTATTTTCCCGTCAGCATAGGTTTTTTACCTTCCGGATCTTCATAATTTAATCCTGAGTAATAAAGGATCGGCATATTTTCTTTATTATATCTGCACCGGATGTTTCCTTGCTGATCTACCAGAGCAATCATTCCGCTGTGATTCAGGCTTTCTCCTTCGTCTTCTTTATCACCAACGTAGATATTAAATTTATCTGCGAGATCACCAATATAGGTACGGTCCCCGGTCAGGAAATGCCAGTTCGGGGATTTAGCCCCTATTCTTTCAGAATGTTCTTTCAGTGTTGCAGGAGTATCATTTTCCGGATCAATACTGATGGAGATAATACCGAAGCCGGGATCGTTGATCTGATTCTGGATCGCCTTCATATTGGTATTCATCACCGGACATATGGTAGGGCATTTGCTGTAAAAAAACTCAACGAGATATACTTTTCCCAGCATGTCTTTATTGGTAATTTTTTTACTATTCTGATCTGTAAGTTCAAAGTCCGGAACTTTCATCACGGTATAAAGATTCTTTTTAAAATAGCCCATTCCTACCCCTATTCCAAGGAAAAGCAATGCAAATACCGCAATGGGTATGATTACTTTACTTTTATTTGTGGTCTTCTTATTTTTGGGCATATTTCTCAGGACTTTTTTTAAATTCACCTTTGCAGTACACACTGCAAAAACCGTACGTTTTATTTTTATATACCGCAGTATCTTTAAGAGATCCGGCAGTTTTCATGTGGCAGATAGGATCTTCTTCGTTCACTACCTGTACATTTTCTATTTTCTTCCCTGAGGAGTCCATGTGGCTTGCATGCTTTACCTTAGGCGTTTCTTTCGCACATGACAGTAATGAGATCGACAGCACAGCAGCCGAAATAATGAGAGATTTCATTTTAATCTTAAATTGAAATTTATAATGTTAAAAATTTGTAACACAAAGACACGAGCTTAAACTTACGAAATGGTTAAGTCTGAAAAACACAGAACTTCTTAAAAAGAACTATGTATTCTGTACAGCTTGCAATTGTTATTGTAGACATGCGGCGTGCCTTTTATGATGTATTGGTGGATGTTTATGAAAACTTCAACCAATAAACTAAAAATATAGTTTAAAATAAAATTAAGCTAAAGGAGGATGAAATATCCTTGAAAAATATTCTGAAGAATGAGAATTAAAGTAGCTTGAATCCGGAACCTCTGTCACTAATTCTGAGTTCAGCTGTGTGGAAAATGAAAGAATATCATGAGAGATAAAGACATCTAGCCCTGCAATCTTTATGGTTTGAGAGCTATTGGACTGTTTTTCTGTTTTGGCCAGTTCTTTTTCCACATAGCATTTCCCGTTACAGGTTGATTGCGGTACATTTCTGTTCTCACAAAGGTTTTTAACAATATAATCATAGTTCACGGCATAGTTTACCAGTGGCAAAACAGGACGTAATGCAATGGTAAAAATGATGAATATGGAAAGTATTATCCTCAATGATGTATTCTCTGTTACAAATATACTACTTCAAAATTGTTTTATAACAGATTTATGATGAATGTCATTATGGTTATCTACTGTTACCTATAAAAATAACAAAACTGTGCCTGTCACCGGTATTATATTATTCCGAACTTTGAGTAAGACTTTAGACCTAAATAAAAATTTAGTTCTTTATATACAATTTAATCTTGTTGATAAAAGCTTTGCTGATGTTTTTGGCAGAGCTTTTTTTATGTTTTGTTGGGTAGACGCAAAGACGCAAGTTTTTTCAATGTTTACTGTTTTAAGGCACAAAGATTTTATCTCCGATAAAATTGAATACTCGTTTGATTTCTCTTTGTAGAGATTCCTACGAAATGACAAGCTGTGTGTATTATTTTTGTAATAGCTGCAATTGTCAGCCATATAGTTTAATCATATAGTTTATACAGAAAGTAAAGGCTGTCCCTTTGTCAATCCGTAGGAGTCTCAACTGCATAATACAGATTTATACGGAATGGCTGACATGATATGTAATTAAAAACAAAGCCCTGCTGAAAATTCAGCAAAGCTTTATTAAATATAATTGAGTTGTGTTTATTATTTGCTTCTTAAAATTTCATTCTCTGAATCCTTACCGCATTTAAAATGGCAAGCAGCGCTACTCCTACATCTGCAAAAACAGCTTCCCACATGGTTGCCAGCCCTCCGGCTCCAAGAACAAGAACAACTGCTTTTACCGCAAAGGCAAGAATAATATTCTGCCAAACTATCTTTTTTGTTTGTTTCCCGATATTGATTGCCATTGGAATTTTACTCGGCTTATCATCCTGAATGACGACGTCTGCTGTTTCAATAGTGGCATCACTTCCCAATCCTCCCATTGCAATTCCTACATCACTTAAAGCAACTACCGGAGCATCATTTACTCCATCTCCTACGAAAGCTACGGTTTGGTTTTTAGCTTTGATTTCTTTAACCTTATTGACTTTATCTTCAGGCAGCAGATCGCCAAAAGCGTTATCAATACTCAGCTGTTCTGCTACATATTTCACAACAGTACCTTTGTCACCGCTCAGCATTGTTGCCTTAACATTCATTTTATGCAGCTTGTCTACAGTTTCTTTGGCATCTTCTTTTATACTGTCTGCAATCGTGATATAGCCTGCAAATTTTTTATCATATGCTACCGCAATTAGCGTGTAGACAATATTGGTATGGTTGAGATCATAACTGATATTGAATTTATCCATCAGCTTAAAATTCCCTACCAGAAGTTCTTTACCGTTAATGGTTGCTTTCAGTCCGTGACCGGCAATTTCTTCAACATTTTCCAGAGGAATAGAATGATTGATATCTCCTACAAAATTATGAATGGCCGTTGCAACCGGGTGTGTACTTTTACTTTCAAGGACATTTACCATCTGGAGGATTTCTTCTTTATTAAATTCAGGGCTTATGCTTACTTCCTGAACTTTGAACACTCCTTCTGTCATCGTTCCTGTTTTATCCATCACTACATTCTGAATTTCTGCAATGCTGTCCAGGAAATTACTTCCTTTAAATAAGATCCCGTTTCGGCTGGCTGCCCCAATTCCTCCGAAATATCCTAACGGAATTGAGATCACAAGCGCACAAGGACAAGAAATCACAAGGAAAATCAATGCTCTGTACAGCCAGTCTCTGAACTGATAATCGTTCACAAAGAAGTACGGCAATAAGCAGATTCCTATGGCAAGAAATACCACAATAGGAGTATATACTTTGGCAAATTTCCTGATGAACAATTCTGTCGGTGCTTTCTGCGCTGTAGCATTCTGAACGAGTTCGAGAATTTTACTCAGTTTGCTGTCTTCGTAGGCTGTATTAACTTTTACCAGAGCAATACTGTTCATGTTAATCATCCCGGCAAGAACTACTTCTCCTTTATTTTTGGTGTCGGGTTTACTTTCTCCCGTTAAAGCTGCAGTGTTAAATGAAGCCGAATCTGACAGCAATTCGCCATCCAATGCCAGCTTCTCACCTGGTTTCAGCTGTATAATGTCTCCAATTTTAGCTTCTTTAGCCTTTATGGTCTTTGGCTGGTTGTTTTCCATTACCGTTACCTCATCAGGACGCTGGTCCAATAATGCCTTTATGTTTCCTTTGGCTCTGGTGACTGCCATAGACTGGAATACTTCTCCTACCGCATAAAACAGCATCACCGCTACTCCTTCAGGATATTCTCTGATGGCAAAAGCACCAATGGTTGCAATACTCATCAGAAAGAATTCTGAGAATACATCTCCCTTAATGATACTTTTATAAGCATCTTTCAATACCGGAAACCCTACGGGAATGTAAGCCGCCAGATACCAGACCAAACGCACCCAGCCTGTAAACCATGCTGGTTTTATATAGTTATCAAAGGCAATTCCCAATAATAAGATCACAAAGGATATAATAGCCGGAAGAAACATCTGAAAGACCGTTTGATCTCCTGAATCATGAGAGTGATCATGGCCATCGTGGTCATGTCCGTCTCCTTCTTCATGGTCATGTTTGTGCCCTTTTGTATCGGGTTTTTCCGGGGTTGTACTACAGCATTTTTCCATAACTGATATTTTTATACAAATGTAAAGATGAGAATGATGCAATGCTATTGCAAACTTTCAAGACAGTTTTCACAGATTCCTTTGGCAAACAGCCTTATTTCGTCAATCCTGAAATTGGTCTGTATGTTTTCAGGAAAGGAAATATCTTCTTTGCAGGTGGTTTGCTTGCAAATCTTACAGTAGAAATGCAGATGCCAGTCTTTATGTGTTTTTTCATCGCAATCATCTTCACACAGTTTGTATTTCGTAGTGGTATTTTCCTGAATGCTGTGAACAATTCCTTTTTCTTCAAAGGTTTTCAATGTTCTGTAAATGGTAATTCGGTCAGCATTGTCAAAATGATTTTCTATTTCAGAAAGGGATAGAGCCGCTTCCTGAGAACTTAAGAAATCATATACCAGAATCCTCATACTGGTAGGTTTGGTATTTTTATCAATGAGTTTGTGTTCTATATCTTTTTTCATTATACTCTTTTAAATGGTTACAGATGGACTTCATTTTCTTCATAGCCTTCTTCTTCTATCTGAAAAGTGGTATGACTTATTTTAAAATTATTCACAGTAGTATCCTTCAATATTTTTAATAACTGATTCTGTGAATATCCGTTCTCTTTTACAACATGTACGCTCATCGCATTCACACTGGATGTTAGCGACCATACATGCAGATCATGAACATCTTTCACACCAGGAGTTTTCTCCAATGATTCACGAAGTTCATGGATATCAACATCTTTTGGAGTTCCTTCCAGCAGAACATTAATGGCTTCTTTCAGGAGTCTCCATGTTCTCGGGAAGATCAGTAGTCCGATGGCAGCTGAAATTAAAGGATCAGCATAGTACCAGCCGGTTGTCAGCATAATTATTCCGGCAATCATTACTCCTACAGAAGTAAGCATATCTGAAAGGACTTCAAAATAAGCACCTTTCATATTAAGACTGCTTTCTGAATCTTTTCTCAGGATTACCATTCCGACGATATTGACAATCAACCCAATTCCTGCTACAATCAGCATTGATTTACTTTGTACTTCAGGCGGATTCTGAAACCGCTGATAAGCTTCAAATAAAACATAGACTGAAATTCCCAGCAATACAACAGCATTGATTACTGCTGCCAATATTTCTGTACGGTAATATCCATATGTTTTGGAAGGATCTGCTTTTCTTTCTCCTATTTTAATGGCTATAAATGCCAACAATAATCCTACCACATCGGTCAGCATATGAGCTGCATCGGCCAGCAGCGCAAGACTGTTGGTTACTATTCCTCCTATTACCTCAGCAATGAGATAAGTTCCGCTAAGGCAGAGTACAATGAGCAGGTTCTTTTTATGCCGGCTCCCTGCAGAAACTGTTTGTGTTGGTATATTTTCCATAGGGTGTATGGTTATTTACATTTCATAATAAGATGTATTCTCTTTTTTGGGCGGAACATTCTGCTCTCCCATCATCTGTCTGATATTGATTTCTATAGTTTGCGCCAGAGAAGTCATCGGAGTATCTACAGGACCATTCTCAAAAGGATCCTGCATAATGATGGATGTTTTTTCAATCGCAATGAAAGTCACCGGAACCAGAAAAGTCACTGCAATTTCTACCAACAGCTGTGAATCATCAAGTCCAAACGGAAGGATGGCCGCAAAAACATAGATCAGAATATGTACTAAAACACTGTAAGAACGTGGAAAAACTGTATTCTTCAATCTTTCACATTTTCCCATACTGTCGCAGAGTCTTGTGAGGATATCATTCAGCTGCATCTGCTGAAAATCCGTTAATCCTTTCGAAGCTGCAATTTCTTTCAGTTGTCTGGAGTGTTCGTCCAGAATTGCATTGGGAATATTGACAGCTTTGATCTGATGTTTATCCAGATATTGCTGAACTTTTTCAGAAAATGGTAGTTTTCTCAGAGATTCTCCAAGAGCATAGTTCCAGATGATCTGTCTTTCTGCGAATTCTTTGATTATTTTATCATTACCTGCCGGCATAAACTGGATAATCAGTCTTACAAAAGTTCGGGAATCATTTACAATAGCTCCCCAGACTGTTCTGGCTTCCCACCATCTTTCATAGGACTGGGAAGTACGGAACGCCAGCAGCAATGATACCGCTGTTCCCAATAATGCCGGAATATTCAAAGGCAGTGAGATTTTGCGGAACCATGGCAATTCGTCCAAAAGACCAATGGCTATAGCAAATATTCCGATCAGCAGAATTTGGGTTTTTATTTCACGGATGAAATACCAGACTGATATTTTTTTGTTTAGTAACATAATCAGGTCATTTATTAAAAATTCGGTGAGATACTCTTTACTTTTTCCTGCCGTTTTTAAATTCCGTAAACAGCTCTAATGTAAGGATAAAAATCGACATTTTACGGGTTCCGGCTGCTTTCATTAATGTTCGTGCTCCCCGGAATTTACCAGTTTTGCGTTCACAAAAAAGGCTCCTTTCACTACAATTTTTGCATTGTCAGGAATATTTCCCACTGGAGTTATCGCAGTATATCCCATATCCGTTGTTCCTTTTACTATTTCTATTTTTTCAAAGTTTAAGGTTTTCGGATGTGGTTTTCCTTTTTCCTCATGTTCTTCTTCTACTTTTTTATCAGTCTGAATAAACACATAATACTTCCCGTCTGCTTCTACAATGGCTTCTGTAGGGACGGCTGGTGTTGTACTTTTATCAAGGCTTACAATTCCCGTAATATTCATTCCATCGATCAGTCCGGATTTGTTTCCAATCACTTCGCAATGCATAGAAATGGTTTTACTTTCGTTCTCAAAAGAAGATCCTATGCTGTAAATTTTTGCATCATATTCAGTTTCCGGATTGTTGGTCAGTTTAAAATGAACAATCTGCCCTACCCTCATTTTAGGAAGGTCTTTTTCAAATACCTGAAGATCAAGATGAATAGAACCGTTATCAATGACTGTTGCCACCGGAGAAGAAATATCAACATAGCTTCCTATCTGTGCAGTAATACTGCTGATTGTTCCACTGATAGGTGCTGTGATCACAAGACCGGATTTCATATTGCCATTGCTGACTTTTCCCGGGCTTATTCCCATCATCTGAAGCTGTTTCAAAAGAGAAGCTCTTTTTGTTCTTAATGTTTTAAGTTCTGCATCGGCACTCTGAAGGTTTTTCTTCGCCCCTGCATCATTATCAAAAAGTTCTCTCTGTCTTCTGTATTCCTGCTCTGCATAGGTAATTCTGCTGTTGGTGGTAAGATAATCCTCCTGAAGCTGGATGTATTCCGGGTTAGCAATAGTAGCAATTACCTGCCCTTTTTTTACAATACTTCCTACCTGAATATTTATGGTTTTAATAATTCCACCATAAAGAGATGTGATGGTAGCCTTATTGCTGTTGGGTACACTCAGCAAACCATTTGCTTTTATCGTAGAAGTAAGTTCTTTCATTTCTACAGTTCCCAAAGCAACTCCTACAGATTTCATTTGTTCTTCTGTAAGAGAAGCTATGTTTTGGGGCTCTTCGTCATGGCCTTTTTCGGACTGCTCAGTTTTTACATCAGCATTTTCCGTTTCTTTTTCCTGTTTTCCGCAGCTTATGATCGACAGGGCCGTGACTGCAAGATATATGATATTGTGTTTTAGTTTCATGTTATTTATTGATGATTGAATTAATAGTAACGACAGATTGGTTTACCTGCTGGATAGATTCCAGGTATTTTAACTGAATATTGGTGGCAGTCTGCAGGGCAAAAAGATATTCTACATAGGAAATTTCGCCTGTTTTATATCCTAATTGTGCTGCTTTTACAATTTTTTCAGCGTTAGGAAGCGCCTGACCTGTGTAATATTCATATTGCTGGATATCCTGCTGATATTGGCTAAAAGCATTTTCCAATTGTGCAGAAAGCTGTTTTTGCTGCATTTTAGCATTGGTTTCAGCAACCTGCCTTTCATATTCCAATGCCTGGATTCTTGCTTTTGTAGCTCCAAATGTCAACGGAATCGCTACTCCTACTGTTGCTGACTGAAAACGCTTTCCGGAATTATAAAAATTCTCCTGCCCGTTGATGGTATGGAAACCTATCAACGATTGATTGGTATATCCCAGACTGAAATCGGGAAGCCCAAGCGATTTTTCAACTTTTTTGTTTTTTTCGGCAATTTCCATTTGCTGATAAAAAGCTTTTACAGCAGGATTGTTGGCAACAACTGTACTGTCGAGTACACTTTCCGCTTTCAGAGGAATATAGTCTTTATTAAACGGGACTTCAATATCTTCTGAAGTGTTCATAAGGGTTTTTAAATTCTTATACGCATTGTTCAGAAAGACTTCATTTTGTCTGAGCAGCAGATCAATTTCTCCTTTTTGTGTTTCTGCAGTACTGATTTCAATCTTTTTGATATCGCCTGCTTTGAATCTCACGGAAGCAATTCTTATAAATTCCTCATAGTATTGGGCCAGGCTGGTCAGCTCGGCTTTATTATATTGGAGATATTCAATCTGATAATAGTAGGTACGCACCTGTTTTATCAGTTCATTCGCTGTGATTTCCTTATCAATCTGTTTGCTTTTAATATTCTCATTGATTAAGTCTTTTCTTGCTTTAAATAGTGTTGGAAAAGGAATACTTTGTGAGATTGCAAATGACTGGTCAAATTTCGGACTGTTGTATTGCCCAAGCTGAGCTTCAAAACTTAACTTAGGAAGTTCTTTTGCCGTAGGTCTTAATGCTTCAGCGGATTTAATGCTTAAGTCTTTTGACTGCAAAGTCAGATTATTATTCAAAGCCTGCTCTACTGCCTGTTCTACAGAAACCGTTCTGGACTGTGCTTTGAAGGTCTGTCCCAGCATCATAAACCCTACGACAAGGATCGCAGTATACATTCCTGTATTATTCTTTTTTCTTTTCAAAATCTTTGTGTTAAAAATGATGTACAGCATCGGCAAAACAAATAGCGTAAGGAAAGTTGCTGTTACCAAACCTCCGATCACTACTGTAGCAAGAGGTTTCTGTACTTCTGCTCCTGCTCCGGTGGAAATAGCCATCGGTAAGAATCCTAACGAAGCTACTGTAGCGGTCATTAATACAGGTCTTAATCTGGTTTTTGTTCCTTCAAATACTCTTTTCAGAATATCGGTTTCACCCTCTTTTTCTAATTGGTTGAATGTCCCGATCAAAACAATTCCGTTCAGTACTGCTACCCCGAAAAGTGCAATAAACCCGATTCCGGCACTGATACTGAATGGCATATCTCTTAATAAAAGCGCAAATATTCCACCTATAGCACTCATAGGAATCGCAGTAAAGATCAATGCAGCCTGTTTAAATGAGCGGAATGTAAAATACAGCAGCATAAAAATAAGAAGCAACGATACGGGAACAGCAATCATCAGACGCTTGCTCGCTTCCTGCAGATTTTCAAACTGCCCTCCATAGGTGAAGTAGTATCCGGAAGGAAGTTTCATTTTATCCAGTTTTGCCTGAATATCTTTCACCACACTTTCCACATCCCTGTCTTTCACATTGAATCCGATCACAATTCTACGCTTTCCCTGTTCACGGCTGATCTGTGCCGGTCCAAGTTTGTAGCTAATATTAGCCACCTGCGATAATGGAATCTGTGCTCCGCTGGCAGATGTAATCATCAGGTTATTCACGTCTGAAATGTCTGTTCTGTGAAGACTGTCGAGACGAACTACCAGGTCAAAGCGTCTCTCATTTTCAAAGACCTGACCCGCAGCTTTTCCGGCAAAGGCCGTGCTTACTGCATTATTGACATCTTCGATATTCAATCCATAATTGGCAATTCTTGTTCTGTCATACTGTACATTGATCTGCGGAAGACCACTCACTCTTTCAATCTGAGGAGCTGTAGCCCCATCAACAGTCTGAATGACTTTCCCAACTTTATCTGCATATATGGCAAGAGAATCAAGGTTTTCCCCGAAGATCTTTACGGCAACATCCTGTCTGATTCCGGTCATCAGCTCATTGAAACGCATCTGGATAGGTTGATTTTTTTCAAAGAATACTCCAGGAATCGTTTCCAGTTTTTCACTGATCTCATCAGCCAGTTCATTATAAGATTTTTTGGTTTTCCATTCGCTTTGTGGTTTTAACACAACAATCATATCGGTTGCTTCAGGTGGCATTGGGTCTGTAGGTACCTCAGCAGAACCTGTTTTACCGACGACCATTTTCACCTCATCAAACTGTTTGATAATTCTTGATGCCTGCATGGAGGTTTCTATACTCTGACTCAATGAGCTACCCTGCGGTAAAATACAGTGGAAAGCAAAATCTCCTTCCTGCAGCTGCGGGATAAACTCCCCACCCATATTTTTAAAGATAAAAGCAGAGATAAGAAAGACTACAGCAGTTGCGGAAACAATGATATATTTTACTTTGATTGCTTTCTGCAATAATGGCTGATAGATCTTCTGCAGGCGGTTCATCATTTTATCAGAGAAAGTTTCTTTATGGGATATTTTCTTGGATAAAAACAGGGCACTCATCATCGGAATGTAGGTTAGTGACAGAATCAATGCTCCCAGAATGGCAAATCCTACTGTTTTAGCCATTGGAGTAAACATTTTTCCTTCTACGCCGGCCAATGTAAGAATCGGAATGTATACAATAAGGATGATGATTTCTCCAAAAGCGGCACTGCTTCTGATTTTTGATGCAGAAAGGAATACTTCTTCATCCATTTCGGACTGCGTCAAAGCGCGGACAGATTTTCTGACACCCAAATGATGTAAAGTAGCTTCTACAATAATTACCGCTCCGTCTACAATCAATCCGAAGTCTATAGCTCCAAGACTCATCAGATTGGCACTTACCCCAAAAACGTTCATCATTCCCAAAGCAAACAATAAGGAAAGCGGAATGGCCGAAGCCACGATAAGTCCTGCTCTCAGGTTTCCAAGAAAAATCACCAGAACGAAAATAACGATCAGGGCTCCTTCGATGAGGTTTTTCTCTACAGTATTGATTGCCCTATCTACCAAATCTGTTCTGTCAAGGAATGGTTCTATCACCACATCATCCGGAAGAGATTTCTGAATGGTGGGAATTTTTGCTTTAATATTGCTTACTACTTCATTACTGTTGGCCCCTTTAAGCATCATCACCACACCACCTACAGCATCTACTTTTCCGTCATATGTTAATGCCCCGTAACGAACGGCGCTGCCTAAACGGACATCGGCAACATCCTTTATAAAAATCGGGACGCTCCCTGTTTCATTTTTAACAGCAATGTTTTTGATATCCTCAAGTGAAGTTACCAAACCAATTCCACGGATGAAATAGGCGTTGGGCTTTTTATCAATATAAGCTCCTCCGGTATTTTGATTATTTTTTTCAAGTGCTGTAAAAATTTCGGTGATGCTGGTTCCCATTGCTTTTAAACGATTGGGATCAATAGCGACTTCATACTGTTTTAATTCACCTCCGAAACTATTGATTTCCGCCACTCCCGGCGTTCCGTTCAGCTGTCTTCGGACAATCCAGTCCTGCATGGTACGAAGTTCCTTGGCATTGTATTTCTTCTCGCTTCCTTTTTTAGGGTGAAGAATATACTGATACACTTCTCCAAGGCCCGTACTTACGGGAGCAAGTTCAGGAGTTCCTACTCCTTTGGGAATTTCTTCCACTGCATTTTTCAGCTGTTCATTAATGAGCTGTCTCGCAAAGTACACATCTACATTTTCTTTGAACACCACGGTAATTACAGAGAGGCCGAATCTTGAAATACTTCTTGTCTCCTGAATATCGGGAACATTGGCAATGCTCTGTTCAATTGGAAAGGTAACCAGCTGTTCCACTTCCTGTCCTGCCAATGTAGGACATACGGTAATAATCTGTACCTGGTTATTGGTAATATCCGGTACAGCATCTATCGGTAATCTGGTGGCACTCCATGTTCCCCAGATGATCAGCACCAGGGTCATCAATCCAATGATCACCTTGTTTTTGATACTGAATTTTATAATTTTATCTAACACGATTTGTATTTAATTTTTATTGAAAAGTGAATGCATACAGCGTAAAATGCTGCAGCAAAAATATCCTGAAAACCTCTGCAATGGTATTGCAAAGTTTTAAGCACAGATAACTATCAGAAAGCAAAACTTTCTGAAAAATCAATAAAAATTAAACTTTAGGAGGCTGCCAGATAGGATCATAAACCTGGTAAGCAAAATCGTTTTTATGGAATAAGATCTTCTTTGAAAAGTAAGCCGGGACCTGCTCCGGAATTTCCAATAACGGATCCATCTTAAATGCTGAAACCGTCATCTGGCAACAGCTGCAGGCACACAGCGGAGAACAGATATCTCCTTTTTCATTTGAGTGATTTTCCTGAACACTCAGGGAAGCTACTTTCCCTGAATTCTGCGGATGAGACACGTCAGCACATGGCATTAATGATAACGCCATAAAGTAAATTGCCAGTATCCATCTTAAGAGATTCATTGTTACAAAGATAGAGATTTTTTGTAAAGTCGAGATCTTTTTTATATAACCGGCTCATAAAAAGCCTAAATTTTTAGCTACAGTTAATTTGATAAAACAGATTTTGGCTAAAAAAATTCACCATATAGGCATTTGTCACCATAAAAAAAACAACAAAACAAAATATTCATTAAATAAAATATAAAAGTAAACGATTTATATTAAAATATATTAATATGTAAATCTAAAACCAAAAATACCCTATAAATTTTATAAATTTGCAAATAAAACAATAACCCATTAAAAGGTATTTATCAATTGCTGATAAAATTATTATTAAACACGACACCAATTGTCGCCTTGCAGATATAGTTTTACAAAATAAATTTTAATTAATAATTATGAAAACACAATTATTTTCGATTGCACTTTTAGTGTCATCATTTACTTTCGCACAAAATGCAGCAGGTCTAACCATTCATGATACTAGAACTATCAATGATTTACCCTCAGCCTATAGTAATATAGTTAAGGCAGAATTTAAATTCAGAGATGTAGTAGGAGTTCCTGGAACAGGAAACTATTCAGGTATGTTAACAATTGCCCCTTGGTCTGATAATTCAGGGAATAAACGTCATCAGCTTAACTTTAATGATGGAGGTATTTTTTATAGAAATGGTTTATTTACAAATACCCAATGGGGAAACTGGAGCAAACTGCTCATACAATCAAGTGAAGGAAAAGTGAAAATTGGTAATAATGATCCTGATACAAATACTGCTGCTTTATTAAGGATATATGATAAAGATGATGTTATGATGGAAGTTGCCAATTCATATGGAACATTTCAAATTGCCAAATCTGGATGTAATGGTTGCTACGGAGGGACGACAGGTGATACGGTTTTAAGAAATCTAGGACAGACTCATAATATTATTATTGCTCAGCCTAATAATAATAATGATGGAAATTCCTTCGTAGGATTTCAGGATGCTTACCGAGGAATATGGATTAAGTTTCTCAACAATGGAATCGCCAAATTTGATGGTAAAATCCACGCTAAAGAAATTGAAGTGAAAGCCAATGTATGGGCAGATTATGTCTTTAAAAAAGATTATCAATTAAAATCTTTAGAGGATGTTGAGAAACATATTACTGAAAAAGGACATTTGCCTAATATTCCGGCTGCCCAGGAAATACTCGAAAACGGAATTAACGTTGCTGAAATGAATTCCAAGCTTCTTGAGAAGATTGAAGAATTAACACTTTATTCAATTGACCAGAATAAACAAATAAAGCATCAGGCAGCACAACTAAAGCAACTTCAAGATGAAAATAAAACTTTAAAAGTTCAGTCTGCAAAAATTGAAAAACTGGAACAACAGGTTCAACAACTTTTATCAACACAAAAATAACCACAAATGAAAAGAAAAATACTCTCACTATCATCATTGATGATAGGATTCTTCGGCTTTTCCCAAACCGAAGTTTACTTTAAATATGATGAAGCAGGAAACCAGAGATACAGAGGAATCGACGCAGCTGGTAAAAAGGCTGAAGAAATCGTTTCAAAAGATTCAAAAGTAGCAGCTGTTACCAGACAAACTCCTGTTATTGATGAAAAAACATTCCTGAAACAAATACGCCTCTACCCGGTTCCCGTTAATGACTATCTTACGATAGATTGGACAGAAGAGGTGGATGGACTCATAGAATCCGTTTCATTGTATCAGCACAGTACAGTTCACTGGAAATTCCAGCAACAGAATATCCCGGACTTAAACCGTCAGGTTAAAATCAATATGACAGGGTATGACTGGGGAGTGTATGTTGTACGCTTTACGCTAAAAGATGGCAGAATTTTCAGTAAAAACATTACCAAACGATAAGATCATGAAACTTTACTATAAGAAAATACAACTATTTTCATCATTCATACTGTCTTTATGTTCAGTATTGGGCTTTTCACAGACCATACTATATCAGGCAGAAAGTACCTCAAGAACGGTTCAGGATCCACAAACAGTGGTACTGGCACCGGGATTTCGTGCTTCTTCAAGTTCATCGAATCCATTCGTAGCTAAAATTGGCCCAGCTACAGAGAATCCGGGCGGTGGTCCCACAGATTCAAATGCGGGAGCAACTAATCCATCGGGAACGACAGCTCCAGATGGAAAGAGTTTTCATGATACCAAGGGTAATATTGAAGTTAACGGAGCCGGGCAATTACAATTTACTTTACCTATTGCTTTGCCTCCTGGGGTGAAAAGCGTAGCACCTCAGGTTAATTTAGTGTATACCAGCGGTTCTTCTAATGGGATTGCAGGATATTCTTGGAATCTTTCCGGGGTTACGACAATCTCAAGAGTTGGCAAGAATATTGAAAAGGATGGAGAGGTAAAAGGAATACAATTGGATTATTCTGATTATTATAGTTTTAATGGACAGCGATTGATATTAAAATCTGGAGAATATGGCAAAGACGGCGCAGAATATGTGACTGAGAAATATTCCAATATCAAGATAAAATCATTTGGAGCAATTACAGGGCAATTATGGAAAGGACCTGAATACTGGGAAGTCACTTTTGAAGACGGAACCCAAGCATGGTATGGAGCTATAACATCAGGGAACAGCACATCAATCACTCCTGTTGATTATAATATTGTAAAATGGAAAGATATAAATGGAAATTATATCACTTATAACTATTCTCAAGAAGTATCAACCAATGTTAGTTTAATCTCTTCTATAGAATGGGGAGGAAATGAAAAGATAACCAAGCCACATTTCAATAAAATTGAATTCAATTATTTTAATGAAAGATTTTTAAAAGAAACAAATTATTTAAACGGTGTTAAGTTTATACAAAATAAATTACTAAAAGAGGTTATTGTAAAAACTAATGAAACCCAATTTAAAAGATATGCAATTACCTATGCAGATAATGGAACAAGTTATCAGTTTGTAAGCAAAGTAACAGAATACAATTCCAATGATCAATTTGCCAATCCAATCACCATAGAATACGAACCTTATCAAGCAAGCAATGAGGAAACAACTAAAGAAAACAATATTGCAAATACAAATACAAAAAAATATGGTGATTTTGACATGGATGGTATTACTGACTATCTTGAATATATTCCTACCCCTGGAACTGCCGGCTCTGTGCAGGTAGGGGTTATTAACTTCAGGAATTCAGTATATAAAGATGTGCCAATTATGCCGTTAAAATATGAGCTTAATCGGTTTACATCAAGTGAATTTGCAAAAGCAGCAACTATAACTTTTAAGAAAGATGGCTATGTGAAAAATAAATTAGGTGTTGTAATACCACATAAAGTAGCAACTTCAGATCCTAAGAAACCCAACTATGAGCTTCTGGTATATTCAATAGACGTTTCTGGTCTAAATTTTAAACTAGAATTCTCAAAATTAATACCATATAATATATACAATCCTGGAGGAGAATTAAGTGGAGGCACTGAATGTATAGAAACATCACAACTAAGTGTAAACTATTTAGACAGCTATGATTATGATGGAGATGGTATTTCCGAACTAATGATAGGATTTGGCAAACGAAATCGTTGTACAAGCCCGCCACTAGAACCAAATTCCATTTCTAGCAGCAGTATAAGTCCCATCAGTGAAACACCATCTCTTCTGCATCCTTCCATTAATTCTTCAAATGTAGAATACGGAAGCGATATTCTTGCTGAAATGGAATCAGAAAATTCTCCCAATTATATTATCCCTCCCGATGGTGGCACTGTAGATAATTTCACATACTATTCATCATTTATTATGGATATTGATGAAAATACAGATGTTAGCAATAGTATTTACAAATATGATGAAGGAGTTAGTGTTAATGGTTCAGGAGACCCTAACAAAGACAACCACTATATTGATTTGAATGGAGATGGTATACAAGATATTGTACAAATAAAATTTGATGGTACTATTACCGGTGTCTATAATTTCCGTAAACAAACTGCTGGAGCTTATACGAAAGTAAATATTGGAGAATTTTCCGGACAGAAACTGGAAGGTATATCTTCCGGC
This sequence comes from Chryseobacterium gleum, assembly GCF_900636535.1. Lineage (NCBI taxonomy): Bacteria > Pseudomonadati > Bacteroidota > Flavobacteriia > Flavobacteriales > Weeksellaceae > Chryseobacterium > Chryseobacterium gleum. The sequence goes on along the minus strand of NZ_LR134289.1, from coordinate 3,960,646 downwards.
ACTCTATATGGTGACTTTAATGGAGACAATAAGGTAGATGCTTTAGTTCCTCAAGCTAATAAGTCCTATAACTGGAATTTATTTCTTTCGGATGGAAAGAAGTTTAATCAATCCTATATCAATAATTTCATTTACTATAGTTCCGGGACAGAAGTACTGAAGGAAACAAGTCACCATGTAGTGGAATCAGGAGGAGGTTGTTCATATTCAGATAGCAGATATTTTCAATATAATGTTGCAGACTTAGATGCAGATGGCAAATCAGATATTATTGTTAGTTACATATTTTTGACAAACCATGAATGGAATCAACACCATGATGAAGAAAAAACGGTTTTACGTACTTTTGTTTATTCAGTTAATAAGACAACAACGGATAATACTGCAAATTTTGCCAAAGCTTTCTATTCAAGCGCAGGAGGAGACAGTGCTTTTTTACAAAGTTCACCTATTCAAACCAATGGAGATTTAAATTTTTATAGAGTTAGGGATTGGAGGAGAGAATATGCCCAAAAAGTTATTCCCTTCGGAACATTAAGTTTAAATAAAACGAATCAGCAAATTATATCAATAGGAAAGCCTGATGACTGCTCAGGTGTAATAGGATGTCCTTACAATTATGTTACTCAATATGGATATTCATATACCCCTTCATTAGCAAGAATTAAATTTATTAAACAGAGTGATATTACAACTGAAGTTTCTTATCAAGAACTTAATTCTAATGTTGATGCAAACTTCTACAAGCCAGTAAAAAAAGAGTTGTTCCCTTATTTTGAATTAGAACAGATTCCATTATCTTTTGTTGTATCCCAGCTTAAACAAGAAGGTAGGAAGCAGGACTTCAGATACAGAGGATTCTTAAGCCATTTGCAAGGCAAAGGAATGATTGGCTTCCGTCAGTCTTCCCGTTCTTCATGGTATGGCGATGGTTTTGAAAATACTAAGATATGGTCAGGAATTGAAATGGATCCATTAAATGATGGCGCAACAATAAAAGAATGGAGCATCAGAACTAATAATGAAAACAATATCTTCCCGGCAGATATTTCAGAGAATAATACGCAGCTTTTAAGCTTTAAATCTACAATTTATCAGACCGATAAATTATTAAACGGACAAATCGTAACTGGGGTAATCGCTGATACCGACAAACCAAAGGTGATAACAGCTCTTGTTCCAAAAAGTACAAAAAGTAAAGATTTTTTAACAGGGATTATCACAACTGGAAGTATTACCTATGGGGATTATTATCTTCCGAAGCAAAGTATAACGAATGTTAGTAATGGTTATGCTATAACGACTTCTACTTTTGATTATAGTCATAACCCTTCAGGAGTTGGAGCAGATTATTATATAGGTCGCCTTCAATCTAAAATAGATGCAGTTCAAGCATATGGTGACACCAAATCAGCTAAGGAAGAATACACGTATGAACATAATCTTTTAAAAACACAGAAAACGTGGAATAGGGATAATACAGGATATTTGCTGGAAACTTATAATTATGATGGTTTTGGAAATATCACCGGAAAAACGACCAGCAATAGTGTAGATTCCCAAACCCAAACCAATAGCACTTTGTATGATCCCAAAGGTAGATTTGTAATACAAAAAACAGATAATTTAGGATTAGAAACTAATATTGAATACAATGATTGGGGACAAATAAAAAAACAAACCGATCCTTTAGGAAATACCCTTATCAATACTTATGATACTTGGGGAAAACTATTGACTTCTAAAACCAACTTAGGAGGAACAACCACTTATGAATATAAAAGAGACGATAATGCAAATATTACTGTTATTCAATACGACTCTGATGGAGATATTTCAAAGAAATATACCAATAAACTAGGACAGGAATACAAGTCTTCTACCAAAGCATTCGGACAAGGACAATATGTTTCCCAAGAGACTCAGTATGATGTTTTAGGAAGAAAAATTAAAGAATCAGAACCTTATTTTGAAGGGCAAAGTGCTTCGGGGTGGAATATTTTGGCTTACGATGATTCCGTATTCCCAGCAAAAATAACAACTACGGCATATACTGGAAAGCAAATGGAGACTTCGGTATCAGGTTTGACAACAACAGTAAAAGAATCAAACCTTGCTGATTATGGAAGAATAACAACCAAAACAACCGATGCCTTAGGAAATGTAATTTCTTCAACAGATAAAGGCGGAACGATACAATTTTCTTACAATGCAGCCGGAGAACAGATTAAAGCTCAGTATGCAGAAAATATTGTCACCACAAAATATGATTCTTGGGGAAGAAAATCAGAGTTCAATGATCCTTCCAACGGATTATATAAATATGAATATGATTGTTTCGGACAACCAAAGAAAACAATAAGTCCAAAAGGAACTAAAGAATATACGTACAATAATCTTGGTCAATTAATCTCTCTAAAAGAATTGTCCACTGCTGATGGCGGGGAAGCAACCAATAAGTTGATTTCTTTCTCCTATGATGATAAAGGAAGACTCATTTCCAAAGCAGGAACTTCGAAAGGAAAATCATTCAGTTCAAATATTTCTTATGATCCACAGGGAAGGGTGTTATCATCTTCTGAAAACAGCAACGGGAAATATTTTATTCAGAAAGGTGTTACCTATGATGATAAAGCGAGGGTAATTTCCTATGAAAAACAGCTGTATTCTTCCGGTGTTCTTACAAAAGTTCAGATTGAAAATGTGTACAGCGCATGGAATGGAGAGCTTACACAAATAAAAGACAAAATAACGGGTAAGAGCCTGTGGGAACTTAAGGAAACCAATGCCAAAGGTCAGGTTGTGAGAGCTAAATTAGGAGCATCGGATATTAATAACACATATAATACTGCTACTGGTTTCTTAACGGAAATCAAGCATGTTTCTCCTGTACAAGGGATTTTAAATATTCGATATACTTTCGATGCTATTAAAAACGAGCTTAAGCTTAGGCAAACTTTAGGAGATTTTAATATTATTGAATCGTTTGATTATGATACAAACAACAGATTGATCAACTGGACGAATCCTGTAACAGGTATTAAACCTTCTTCAAACAGAAATATTTATGATGTGAAAGGAAGGATCATGGAAAACGATCAGGTAGGAACGATGAAGTATGAAAATTCGGCTAAAATTTATCAGCCAACAGGAATGACATTAAATGCCGCAGGAACTCAGAATTATAACAATGACCTAATCCAAAGCATTGTTTATAATGAAAATAATGACCCTGTTTTCATTGATGGAATGAAAGGAGATGTTGCCTTCCAGTATGGCTTGACCAGCATGAGACAAAGAGTGACGTATGGAGGGAACTTCAGCATTGACGGAGATGGGAAATTCACCAAGTTCTATAGTGAGGATGGAAGCTATGAAATTGTAAGAGATAATACAACCGGAAAAGAAAAGCATATTCTGTATATCGGAGGAAATCCTTATGAAAGCAATATCATCTATCTTAAAAATTATAATGAAACGGGAGGTTCTTATAAATTCTTGCACAAAGATTATATTGGCAGTATCTTAGCGATCAGTGATGAAGCTGGAAACAAGCTAGAGCAGAGACATTTTGATGCATGGGGAAACTTCACTCATCTACAAATTGGAAGCGGAGCAATTATTACCGATAAAAATATAATTGATAGCACTTCGTTATTAGTAGAAAGAGGTTACACTTCACATGAACATTTTGCAGAAGTAGGCATTATCCACATGAACGGGAGACTGTATGATCCGTTATTAAGAAGGTTCTTAAATGCTGATGAAAATATACAGGATCCTTATAATACCCAAAATTACAATAAGTATGGGTATGTGTTCAATAATCCATTGATGTTTAACGACCCTAGTGGAGAATGGATCGTTGAATCTGCATTTTTATCAGCAGTGATTATCGGAGCTATGGTAGCATCATTCAGCTATACGATTATGACTTCGATTAGTGGACAAGACTGGGATCTGGGCGGCTTCTTTAAATCTACATTATTTGGTGCAGCCTCTGCGGCTGTTACCTATGGTATAGGAAGTGTGTTTGTCACCTCGGCTGGTACTGCTACCCAAATTGCAACAGAGCTTGGGAAATTGGGAACTATTTTGGTACAGGGAACGGCACATGCTTTAGCACAGGGAATCATATCCTTAGTACAGGGACAAGGTTTTGAAAGCGCTTTTGTTTCAGGGCTTTTGGGAAGCTACGGTGCATCGGCATTTAGTGCTGTTGCTGGTAAATTTGCTAGCAGCGCAGTAGGAACGATTGCTTCTGGTGCTATTTTAGGAGGTGTAGGTTCTGAACTTACTGGAGGAAACTTCTGGCAAGGAGTTGCTATTGGAGGGTTTGTTGCTGGGTTTAGTCATGTAATGAATAGAATTGATACAGGATTAGATTATGCTGATGCTGATAGTAGTTCTGGAAGAGCAACTAATGATAATAAAGGAGATGTATTAAATTGGTTTAATGAGGGAGATGGCGGTTTATATAAAGTTGCACAAAACGATCCGGGTGTTCCAAAAGGAACGATTAGGATTTATGCACATGGAAATGCAAAAGGTATACAAGGAGCAGACAGATATTGGATTGATACACCGGAGAAATTTGATCGAGTTTTAATGGAACGAAGCCCAACATGGAGAAACTACAGAGAAAATGGAGGTGCTATAAAAATAGAATTAATGTCTTGTAACACTGGTGGAAAAAGTAATGGTATTGCAAGTAGAATTTCGAAATCTTTTATGTTTTCTACAGTTATGGCACCGAATAATTATTATGTTGCTGCGAGAAATGGGTCATGGAGCGGAGTTGCAGGTCAATATAATTTAATTAAGCCAGGAAGATGGAATTATTTTGTCAATGGGCAAAATATAAGAGGGATATATGATAAATACTTTTATAAAAAATGAGAAAAATAATAATCAATTCATTGCTTTTAATTTTCATAATTAGTTGTAGCAATAAGAATAAAAAAAATATTATAGAAAATACAGATTCAACATTAATGGTTAAACCCGATACAGCGAAAATCATAATAGATACAACTTCAGCATTTAATAGGCTTCAAATAGAAGAATATAAAAAAAATGTGATTAATAAAGGGGATCCTGATTCGTTTGTTAAGCTTATTATTCATTATGGCAATCTTTCTGATTATAAAGAATTATATAAATACGCCCTTATTATGGCAAACGAATATAATAGTGGGGATGGATATAATATGGTTTTTGAATCTATAATTGCAATGAATAACAATAATGAGTATTATGATATTACAGATTTCGCAAAAATTAATGAAAAGGCAAAGTCTGAGGCTTTAAAATATTTGGAAAAGGGAGCTAATTTAAATGATATTAATTGTATGTCCAAGCTTCAAGAGATTTATAGGAACGGAATTGGTATTGAGAAAGATGTTAAAAAAGCTGACGAGTTGAAGAAAAAAATAGAAAGATTATAGTAGTGTAATCTTGGAATTAGTACCAATTTCTAAAAATTAGCAACTCCTGAAGACAAAGGAATTATCTGTGGGGTTGGAGTAAAAAGAAACTATAATACTAAAACCCAATATAGAAAAAGTCTTTTATAGTTTAGTAAACAAATATTAACCCTCTCCCGCAAAGTTCCCTAATCTTGTGGTAATTAAAAATTTCTTTAAAGAGATGCTCCAAAGTCGAAAGACTCCGGAGAGCAGGGGATTAATCAATTATTTAATAATCCAATGGAAAATAATAAGCCCGAATTAAAAAAAGCAGACATTAAAAAACTTATTGAGGCTTTGCTTAATAAGTTAGAAAAATTAAATGATTCAACCTCTTTTACTTTTAATAATGACTTGCATTGGAATATTACTGATGAAGAATTATATAACCCATATGAGGATCCTAAAGAATTAACAATGGGAAGCTTAATTGAGGATTGGGAGTTTTTGCAAAAAGTTTTAGATGGAAAACGAGAGATAATAGGTTATGATTTATATAAAATTGCATCTCTTCTAAGATTTCTAGGGAAAAGTATGATTATTACAAAAGCTCAGAATATAAGTAATCCTTAAAATTTAAAATAAAACCGTTGCTCTTTTAGCAACGGTTTTTTAATAAAAAACCACCGCAAAAGCAGTGGCTAAAAAAATCAATCTAATTATGGACTATATCTCATAAATTCGGGTTATTCTCAAATTCCCTCTGTGGAATACTGAATAAATAATAGTTGCTGTTCGGTACAAAAGCAGATTTATCCGGAAAATCAAGAACAGAATGCCCTTTACCGTCTACTGTTTTCACGGTACCATCCGGTGTAGTTACCTGAACTTTTATCGGTTTACCGTCAGCATCTACAAACGGCTTTCTTATTACTGTGCCCTGTGTTCTGATAATATCTGAAAGGGAGAATCCTTCTCCGAATAATTCTTTTCTTCTTTCAATCAAAACTGCATCTACTACTGCATTCTGTGACAATGATCCAGAATAAATATTGGCATTTCTGGCAGATTTCAACTGGTTCAGTACGGTTACCGCCTGAGAAACATTTCCGCTTCTTGCTTCAGCTTCAGCTTCGATCAGATACATTTCTGCAGCTCTCATATAAACAATATCTGCAATAAGGGTAGGTTTAAATTTAAACTTGGCATACCTCAGCAATCCTTCTCTTCCTTTCTGCCCGTCCCATGAAAACAACTGGTATCTGATGTCATTGGTATCAAAAAGGTCTTTAAAATAAGGATCTGCCATAAAGCTGTAATAATAACTTCCTGAGGAAGATACATCCAGATAATGGAAGGCATAACTTTCATCAGACTGTTCCTGAGTCTGTGCATGTCCCCAGATCCACTCGACATTGTTGATATCATTGAAACCTTCTTTATACTTTTCCGGATCCATCAACGGGAAACCTTCTCTTGCAATTTTGGCTGATGCTGCAGCTTTACTCCACTCGCCCGTATTCAGGTAAGTTCTTGCTAAAAGCCCATTCACTACAGAACGGTTGATTTTATCTTTATTATTTCTTGTATAATTTTTCAACAGATTATCGGCGTCGGTAAGATCACTTTTAATCAATGTATAGATTTCTTCAAGGCTTGCTCTTTTCTTCCCTACCGTGCTTGTTGTGGAAGGTTCTGTATAAATAGGCGCAGTCAAAGCTGATTTGTCTTTGAGATAGCTGAACTGATAAAAGCTCGCCAGATTCAGATAACAGAAAGCACGTAATGCTTTTGCCTGTCCCTTCACCTGATCTTTTTTCTCCTGGCTGCCTTCTGTGCCATCAATTCTTGTAATCACATTGTTCATATTATTGATGGTGGAATACAACAGAGACCAGATAAACAAAGGCCGGCTAGCCGTATTATTCACCATTTCTGTAAAAGCATAAGTAGAAGCAAAACCATATTTATTGGTCAATACTGCCACATCACTTCCCATCGCATCACTGGCTCTTAACACAGTGGAATACCCGATATTGGCATAGGTTGTCCCGTCATTATTAAACTTTGCCCAGGTACCGTTCACAACTGTTTCAGCACTTTCGGCGGTTTTGAAAACTTCTACGCTGTTAGCCTGATCAGTCGGAGCAGTGTCCAGATCACTTTCACAGCTTGCCAGTGACAAAAATCCAATGATTGCAAACGATATGTATTTTATTTTTTTCATTATTTCAATTTTAAAAAGGTTAAAGCGTTGCCTGAAGACCAAAAGTGATCGTTCTCATTGCAGGATATCTGTAATATGTTGTTCCGTCCAAAGCCTGTTCAGGATCCATCCCCGTATGTTTATAGAAAGTCAGAAGGTTTTCCGCCTGAATATATATTCTGAATTTTTTAAGTCCTATTTTCTCAAAATAATCCTCAGGAAGTGTATATCCTAAACTCACATTTTTCAGTCTTGCATACGTACCGGAATACAGGAATCTTGAAGACGTTGATGTCCAGTTATTCGTTGTTGTACTTAATGCAGGAACATCCGTATTAGGATTATCAGGCGTCCATCTGTTCAATATTTCCGAACTCCATGCGCGTCCTCCGGCACTTCCGTTATGCATGATGGAAGTATAATCGGTATCCAGAATTTTACCTCCGATTTTGAATGTCAATAATCCTGAAAAATCAAAATTCTTATAAGTAATACTGGTACTGATTCCTCCTGTCAGTTTAGGCAATGCGGAACCCTGCAGCAATTTTGTAGCTTTTGAATATTCTGAAGTCGTTCCTTCTACTGAGTTTCCGCTGGCATCGGTAGTCACCGTTTTCCACAAAGGCTTTCCGTTGCTTGGATCTACTCCTGCCCATTCCGGAATAAAGAAATCATATACTGAACCTCCCACTGTCAGTAACTTAGTTCCTACTACCAAAGAACCTCCGGGAAGTTTGGTTACTTTATTGTTTAAAGTACTTAGATTCACATCCACATTCCACTGGAAATCATCATTTTTAACCGGTGTTGTGAATAATGAAAATTCAAACCCTGTATTCTGAATCGTTCCGATATTGGCTGGATAATCACTGATTCCCAACGATGGAGCCACCGGCATATTAAACAGAAGATCCTGACTTTTCCTTTTAAAATATTCAATATTTCCTTTAACTCTGTTATTTAGAATTGCGAATTCCAATCCCACATTTAAATTAAGGTTGGTTTCCCACTTCACATTATTGGTATACGTTTTTTCCAGGGTTGTTCCCGGTTCTCCACCAAGACTGATAAACCTGTACAACTCCTGATAAGCATAATAAAGTGGCTGACCATTTGGACGAAGTAATTTATCATTCCCCTGCCCCCCATAGCTGGCACGTAATGTCAACTGATTGAAAACATTTAAGCTTTTGATGAATTCTTCATTGGATATTTTCCATGAACCTCCAACTGACCAGAATCTTCCCCACCTGTTATCTTTTGCAAATCTTGAAGAACTGTCTGCTCTTCCTGATGCAGATAAGAAGTAAGTATTATTGTAGTCATACTCTACTTTTCCCAGGAAACTCAACAAACTTAATTTATTGCTGTTTCCACTGAAACTTCCCAGCAGTGAGGCAGCATCCGGCTCATAATAATAAGGCAGTGAAAACTGGCTTCTTGTTCCGGAAATTGTCTGATAATCGTATTTATAGAATTCATGTCCTGCTAACGCATTAATGTGGTGTTTTCCAAACTTTTTATCATACGTCAGAATATTACTGGTTGTATACGAAAGCGTTCTGGTATTTGTTTTCGTTACCGAACCTCCAATTTCTGCTCCCTGACCAAGTAATGGATTTGAATAATAATGTCCGTTATAATTCACAAGGTCAACAGAAAAGCTTGTCTTGAATTTTAATTCCGGTAAGAAAGTAAATTCCATGAATCCCTTTCCTGAAAAGTTATCTTCTTTATTTTCGTTTTTATCTAATGGAAGGGTTGCAGCGGCATTTTGATTCTGTAAAGCATTGGTAGGCCTGTATTTTCCAAAATCATAAACCGGATTTCCATCAGCACCCAAAACGTAAGTTCCATCTGCATTCCTTTCATAATAAGGATAGAATGAAGGAATAAACCTTGCCGCATTGATGATATTGCTCGCCTTGGAATCTGAAGAAGTAGGTGCCTGCTGAATGCTGTTGGTATAACTTAAGTTTACTCCAACATTCAACCATTTCTTAACTTCAGAATTAATTTTCAGCCTGGTATTATATCTTTTAAAGCCAGATTCAATAGCCATACCTTTATCATCCAGATAACCAAGGGAAAAGAAGTAATTGCTTTTCTCACTTCCCCCGCTGATATCAAGATCCACCTGATTTCTTGATGCTACTCTCTGTAAAATATCTCTCCAGTCATCATTCCAGAGTGGTGAAGCACCAGCTAATAACTTTCCATCTGTTCCTACAGGTTTTGGATAAGCTGTTCCATATGGGTTGATTCCAAGGGTAGAAACAAGATTATCTGTAGCCATCTGAGCTGCCTGCTGGGAAGAAACTTTTCCGGACTGATATCCATTTCTCAACGCCTCCCAATATAATTGAAAGTACTGATCGGTATTGACCTGCTCGTAATCTTTCACTGCTCTTCCGGAGAAACCCTGGCTGATATTAAAATTAACTTTTGCTTCTCCTTTTTTCCCTGATTTTGTGGTAATGATAATAATCCCGTTTGCTCCTCTTGAACCATAGAGTGCACTTGCCGTTGCATCTTTCAAAACACTGATAGATTCGATGTCGCTTGGACTGATAGAGTTCAGGTTACCATCAAAAGGAATTCCATCCACTACATACAATGGATCGCTGGAAGCACTTATTGAACCAATTCCTCTAATTCTGATGGTAGAAACCGCACCCGGCTGACCTGATGCACTTGTCGTCTGAATACCCGCTACCTGTCCTTCCAATGCTTTGGTAATGTTGGTAACAGGCCTGTTATTGATCTTATCACTGGAAATTGTCGCCACAGAACCGGTATAGCTGTTTCTTTTCGCTTTTCCATAGGCTACCACTACCACTTCATCAAGCTCCTTTTCGTGAAGACTGTCTTTTTTGGGTTTTGAATTCTGCGCATTTACATTAGCCACTCCCAAAAAAAATGCAGCTACCGGTGGTATCCATATTTTAGAATTGAATAAATTTTTGCTAATCATAATCAATTTTATTTATCATATATTAAAATTTCACCCTTTGCAGAAAAGTCAGCAAAGGGCATCAATAAATACGATAAACCAAATGCTTATTTTTCCATAAAAGGCTGAATGTAACACCTTGCACGGGTAGGTTGTTAAGATTTCACGGGGTCAGTTCCCTCCATCTTTCTTTATAAGCCGATCGAAATATGGTTGCAAAGCTAAAAACTTTTAGTCTACAAAACAAGTAGACTGATTAATATTTAATGATAAATTTTTAATAATTAACATAAAATTTTAATAAAACCCATTACAGTAAGGAGTTATAGCAGTTACACTATTTTCAAACATGACAAATATCATTATTAATAATTCAATAATGTAAAAATTCAGCACAGTTTAATTTCTATGTGATTTTATTGGAAAAACTTTTTAATTTTATAGTATGAAAGTTTTAATTATAAACGGACCAAATCTTAACCTTTTAGGTACCAGAGAGCCGGAAATCTATGGAAGCATTTCTATGGAGAGTTATTTGGAAATTTTAAAAACCGAATTTCACTCTCACGAATTAAAATATTATCAGTCCAATATTGAAGGGGAACTTATCAACAGACTTCAGGAAGATGATTTTGATGCTATAATTATTAATCCGGGAGCTTATACCCATTATTCTTATGCGATTGCGGATTGTTTAAAGAATATTCGTAAACCCAAGATTGAAGTTCATATCAGCAATATCTATCAAAGAGAAGAATTCAGGCAAAAATCTGTAACAGCAGCTAATACGGATGCTGTTTTATCTGGTTTTGGGATGGATGGATATAGACTAGCTTTATTAAGCTTGAAGTGATTTTTCGCTTATATTCCCACAGATCGCACTGATTCTCATAGATAATTATGCATACAGGAGAATAATTTATGAATAAAGAATCAAATTTATTTCAATAAAATACTCCTATTACTAAAAAATAAAAAGCCTCATCAATGATGAGGCTTTTTGTATGTTGATTGGTAACTATTAGATAGTCTGTTCCTGCAATTGAGGTCCTGAAGCAACTAATTTCTTTCCTTCTTCAGTATCACAGTACTGCTCAAAGTTCTTGATATATCTTGAAGCAAGATCTTTTGCTTTCTCTTCCCATTCTGAAGCATTTTCATACGTATCTCTTGGATCTAAGATTCCTGCAGAAACATTTGGCAATTCAGTAGGAATTTCAAGGTTCATGATCGGAACCTGAGTCTTAGGAGCATTGTCAATAGAACCGTCGATGATTGAATCGATAATTGCTCTCGTATCTTTCAGAGAAATTCTCTTTCCGGTACCATTCCAACCTGTATTTACCAAATAAGCTTTAGCTCCGTGTTCTTTCATTTTACCGATCAATGTTTTAGAATACATTGTTGGGTGCAATGTAAGGAATGCTTCGCCAAATGCAGGAGAGAAAGATGGTTCTGGTTCTGTAATTCCTCTTTCTGTTCCGGCTAATTTGGAAGTATATCCGCAAAGGAAGTGGTATTGAGCCTGATCTTCATTCAGAATAGAAACCGGAGGAAGTACTCCGAATGCATCTGCTGAAAGGTAAACAATCTTCTTAGCGTGACCTGCTTTAGAAGGTAATACAATTTTGTTGATATGATAGATTGGATAGGAAACTCTTGTATTTTCAGTAATTGATCCGTCTGTATAATCTGCTACTCCATTGTTCACCACAACATTTTCAAGAAGCGCATCTCTCTTGATGGCAGCGAAAATATCCGGTTCCTTTTCTGCAGATAAGTCGATAACTTTAGCGTAGCATCCGCCCTCATAGTTGAATACTCCGTTGTTATCCCATCCGTGCTCGTCATCACCGATAAGATATCTCTTAGGATCTGCTGATAAAGTTGTTTTACCAGTTCCTGAAAGACCAAAGAATAAAGCTACATCACCTTTTTCCCCTACGTTAGCGGAACAGTGCATTGAAGCCATACCCTTTAATGGAAGATAGTAGTTCATCATTGCGAACATCCCTTTTTTCATCTCACCTCCATACCATGTACCTCCGATGATCTGTAGTTTTTCAGTAAGGTTGAACATGATGAAGTTCTCAGAATTTAATCCCTGAGCTTCCCAGTTCGGGTTGGTAGTTTTTGACCCGTTGATTACTGTGAAATCCGGCTCACCGAAGTTTTCAAGCTCATAGTGAGAAGGACGGATGAACATGTTGGTAACAAAATGCGCCTGCCATGCTACTTCAACAATAAATCTTACCTTAAGTCGTGTATCTGCATTCGTACCACAGAAAGCATCTACAACATAAATTTTCTTAGCTTCGGAAAGCTGATTCATCACTAGTTCTTTACAAGACCCGAAAATTTCCGCGGTTGTAGGTAAATTTACTTTACCATCCCAGAAAATAGTATCTCTTGTAACATCATCCTGAACAATATATCTGTCTTTAGGTGAACGACCTGTGAAAATTCCTGTTTTTACTGATACTGCGCCTGATTCTGTAAGCTCAGCTTTCTCAAACCCCTGATTTTCAGGAGAAACTTCAGCCTGATATAATTCTTCATAAGAAGGATTATACACTACTTCATAGTTTCCTTTAATCCCTAATTTCTCTAAATCCTGGATGATTTTAGTGTTTTTCATTTTACTTATATTTTCTATTTCTTTATTGCTTTCAACAAAAATAATATTAATTATTTGTTAAAGGTGGTTTAAATATACTGATATAAGTCAGAATGGCAAACAAAAAAACGGTTTTGTAAATTACTGATTATGAACTAATTATTTCAGACCATTCAAAAACAGCAGGAAAACCTTTCTCCCAAAAATAGTTCTTATAGTCCCCAAATTTGGCACTCATCACAAAATCTCCGCCCCATGCGCCTAAACTTTTGACAAATGAAGGACAATCTGAGAACAATCTCTCTTTAACTGTGAGAATTTCAAGAAAATCCGCTATTTTTCGCTCATGAATCATCATTAATTCGGAAAAAGTTTCCAATTCATTGCATAACATTATTTTCTTTGTGATTTCCGAAAATTCATTTACCAGTTCCGGAGACTTCTTTTTTGATTTGTAAAAACTGATTCCTTCCCGGCTGTCCTGTTTCTGATTTAAGTGGATAAAAATCAGTTCATTTTTAAAAGAAGGATTAAAGTTTACCTTTTCATATTTAATCTCAGGTTTACTTTGGAAAAGAACTGCAGATTTTTCTTTTGCAACCGCAATATCATATCCACTTCCTCCCAGGCTTATCGTATTCAGATAAAAAGGATCAATCTCCGCCCATTCCGCAAGATTGGTCATCAGGGTAGAACTGCTTCCCAAACCATAGTCTGCGGGAAATTGAAGGTTGGTTTTTAAATGGTAAGTAAAGTTAGTTTTGAATTTAGTATGGGAAAGCTGCTGAACATTCTTCAATGTTTTCGTAATAAATTCAGCGCTTGATGGAATATTGGTTTCCAGAATCTGCCATGTTTGATAATCAATGACAGCTTTTAGCCATAATGTATTCTGATGATAAGCTTCCCAAAGAATAAGAGATTTTCCATCTTCTTTTTCTTCAAAGAAAAACTCTTGTCCCAGCCTGGTAGGTACCGCTAAGACAAGAGCTCCATCAATTGCGAAATATTCTGAAGTAAGCATAAGCTTGCCCGGTGAAAATATCGCGTTCATATATTTTTTATTAGATTGCAGAAGTTGCTTCTACTGATCCGTCAATTTTCTTGATTAATCCCTGAAGGGTTTTCCCTGGCCCTACTTCTACGAAGTTAGACGCACCGTCTTTAATCATATTCTGAACAGATTGTGTCCATTTTACAGGACCTGTAAGCTGATCAATCAGATTTTGTTTGATCTCATCAGGATTTGTTACAGCTGTCGTAGTGATATTCTGATATACAGGAATCGTTGCTTTTCTGAATTTGGTTTTTTCGATCGCTGCCGCCAGTCTTTCCTGTGCAGGCTGCATCAATGGTGAATGGAAAGCTCCGTTTACCGGTAAAAGTAAAGCTCTTTTTGCTCCTGCTTCTTTCAACTTTGCACAAGCTTCTTCTACTGCCGGTGTTTCTCCTGAAATTACCAATTGTCCCGGACAGTTATAATTTGCAGGAACAACAATACCGCTGATCTGTGCGCAGATTTCTTCAACTTTTGCATCGTCTAATCCTAAGATTGCCGCCATAGAACTTGGATTTGCATCGCAAGCCTCCTGCATAGCTTTTGCTCTTTCGGAAACTAATTTCAAACCATCATCAAAGGATAAAACCCCGTTGGCTACCAAAGCTGAAAACTCTCCTAAAGAGTGTCCTGCTACCATTTCAGCACCAAGGCCATTTACGGCTTTTAATGCTGCTACTGAATGTATAAATATAGAAGGCTGGGTAACCTCTGTTTTCTTAAGATCCGCATCTGTTCCGTTAAACATAATGGAAAGAATATCGAAACCTAAAATTTCATTGGCAGATTCCATCAGATCTTTAATATCTTTTCTAGAATCATACAATTCTTTTCCCATTCCTACGAACTGAGAACCCTGCCCTGGAAATACAAGTGCTTTCATGTATTGAATTAAATATTATGCAAATATAACTATAATGTTAACAATATTCGTTTTAAGTGCTATGAATCATTTATGGTACTAACCTGATTACTCTGTAACCTGTATTTACATAAGCACCGTTAGCTTTGGATTTTACAAACTCAAATTTGGTAGCAAGCTGAGTCTGCACTTTATTCATTTGTTTAAAGATTTCTCCTTTTTTATTTTCTCTGGTTAACATGTCATTTACTACATCAAAACCTACGATAGCATATTTTGGCGGAGTTTTACAGTATTTGCTCTTATAGGCAGCCAGAATTTCTTTTTCAAAGCTACCATCTGTATTGATTTTTCTATCCATCAGATAAACCAGATTTGCCTGGCTTAATTCATCCACTTTCTTCTCAAAAACCGGAGCGTAGAACATACTGAAAGCCTTCACTCCCTGAACTTCTTTAGAAATAGCAATGATTCTGTTGGCAAAAGCATCCCCTACTGCATTATCATCATTTGCCAGAATAGCAATAACCGGAGCAGACTGTCCTGTCATCATATTCTGGTCCAGCTGAATATCTGCCGGAGAATTAACTATAATAATATTAGGATTTTTTACTGCTTTTTCAAGTCCTGCCTTGATATAATTGGCATTTTCTTTCTTGGCATCTGCCACTACATATATTTTCTGATCTGAATAGATTCCTTTTACCTCTTCTACAATTTTATCAGCATACGTCTGATTATTGGTTTCTACGATAATAAGGTTACTGTAATTATAGAGTTCCGGAGTGTTGGCAAATGGTGCTACTACCGGGATTTTCTGATTTTTTGTAAAATCAAGAACATCAATTACGTTTGATTTAAAGAAGGGTCCGATAATAAGGTCTGTATTATCAGGATTGATCTGCGTAAGAGAATTTTTAAATGAAGCTTCATTTCCTGAGTCTACTACTTTAATATCCAGCTTTTGTCCTCCTCTTGCATTTCTTTCAATGGCAAGTTTAGCTCCTGTTAAAAAGTCTAGTGCCATTCCTCTGTACTGAGTTTCGTTGGTACTGTATCCGAAAGGAAGCATTAAGATGACACTTAAGGCATCACCATTTTTCTTTACGTATGCCGCATCTTGTTTTTTAATTTTCAAAACCATTCCGGTTTTCAAACCATGTGAAAGATCCGGGTTCAGAGCAATAAGCTCATCTATAGACACTCCAAATTTGTTAACAATAGAGAAAACAGTGTCTCCCTGCTGCACGGTATAGGTAACGTAATCATCTCCCGCTACAACATTGGAAGAGGTTGTTGATTTTTCGTTTCCGGAATCCATTTTTGCTTTTGGATTGGCCGGTTCAGCAGCGGCGTCAGTATTTGTATTGTTAGTATTGGATGTTTTTACTTTAATTGTATCACCAGGCTTAAGTCCTTTTTCTTCCAATCCGGGATTTAAAGCGAAAAGATCCTGCTGGCTGATACCAAACTGTTTTGTGATTCTGTAATAATTATCTTTTGACTGGATGACATAAGATTCTCCTTCCACAGCAGTGGTAACCGTTGTAGGCGTAATCGTAGTTATATTTTTTTCTACAGCAGGTTCAGCATGCTTTCCTACTGCTACTGCCTGTTGTTCACCACCATATTTCTTAATACTGGCAAGAGGTAAGGTAATTTCATCTCCGATTTTCATATGAGAATCGAGTTCAGGATTCAGTTTTCTCAAATCCGTTTCAGAAATTCTGTATTGCTTTGTAATACCATAGATGGTTTGCTTTGGAAGTAAAACAATTTTACCTAAAGCAGAAGCACTTGTGTTTGAAGTTACTTTTTCTGCCGGAGCTGATTTTGTCACAACCGGAGTGGCTGCTTTATCTGATTTTATGGTTAAAACATCTCCGATCGCCAGTTTGCCATCTTTATGTTTTGGGTTTAGCTTCAGCAATTCATCTACAGTCATTCCATACTTTTTTGCAATGTTGTAAGGATTGTCACCTTGCACAACCGTATGTGATTTCTGGGCTGAAACTCCCAAAACCATACATAAACTGGATAGAATAAAAAACCTCTTTATCATATTCGATAATTATAATTTACAAAAATACTTCTTTAAAATTAAATGGCAACAATTATTAATTTGGAATCTTGAACCACCATTTCTTCCAAACAATTTTCAAGCCATGAATAGCCATAATCTGAAAAGAATACGCTAAAGTTATACACCCTTTCCTGCCATGTTTTAGCCGGGTGAACATCTAAAAACAGATTTTCAAGTCTTTCCAGCAATTCATTCTGTTTTATTTTTTCGGCATGAAGCAAGCGTTTTTTCATTCTTTTAAATGATTTCAACTGTCGTACTTCTTCTGCTTTCACCATATTTCCGAAAGATTTCTCAGTAGTTTCTGCCGCAGCCTTCAATGCTGAAAAATTACTAACCAGCAATTCTTCTTTTTCTTCCAGTAATTGTAAAATGAGACTATCTTTTAAAATCTTCTGATTAGTCAAAACCGTAAAATTGTGAAAGAAATCTTCTATTTTCAGATCCAATTTCTCAATTTTCCCCAGAGTTTTTTCTTTCAGAAAAAGCATAGAGTTTCTTGGAATAAGGATCGGAAAGGGAGTGTTGATTTTTAAGAAGTAATCTTTCAACTCCAGCCAATACATAATTTCGGCATTTCCTCCGATATAAGCCAGATTAGGAAGTACATTTTCCTGATATACCGGCCGCATCAAAGCATTCGGACTGAATTTTTCAGGATGATTTTCCAACTCCGTCAGAATTTCTTCTTCTGTAAAGTGAATTCCTTTATCTACAATGATATATTTTTGTCCGTCAAATTCAATTCTGTCTCTGGTTTCAGAAAGGTAAAAAAGGTTTATTTCACGGGGATTTACCTGAACCTTACCATATTTTTCTGTAAGAAAATTCACTTTAGCTTCAGAAGCTTGATGTAAACTGAAATGAAGAAGCTCATCTTTAAAAATCTCCTTCATCTGATTTTTAAGTTCCACGGAATCTCCATCCAGAATCAAAAGCCCGAATTCTGAAAAAAGACGATTGACAAGGATTTTAATAGCTTCCGTCAACGTGTTTCCCTGTTTGTAAGCTTCCTTCATCATCAGGATAAGTTCCGTACCGAAAATAGAATCTTTGAATTCTTTTTCAAATTCAGAAATAAAATAGGTATCACTGATTTCAATTCGTCCTACCGGGCCTCCCGATTTTTCATTGGTTTCGTAATAGTTATTTTCGGTTTTAAAATGATTGATCTCTGCAAAGTCATGATCTTCCGAAGCCATCCAGTACATCGGAACAAAATTAAAATCCGGAAAATTTTCTTTCAGATAAGTACATGTCTTAATGGTCTGAAGAATTTTATATACAAAGAAAACAGGCCCTGAAAACAGGTTCAGCTGATGCCCTGTCGTAATGGTAAATGTGTTGGGCAATTTAAGATTCTCAAGGTTTTCTTTCTGCCTTGCAGAAAGAGAAAGGCTTGTTAACTGGCTTTCGAATACTTCAGCTAAAATATTTCTCTTCTCTGATGCGAAAGAATCTTTTTTCAGATGAATCTGCTGCCTGAAATGCTCTAAGGAAAATGTATTATTTTCAAAACCTTCGATTTTCTGATTTAAAAAATCTTTTACTAATTGAGGAATGCTTTCTATATCGTTAAATGATATTTTATTAATTGTTTTCAACCTGTACAGTTTTTAGTTGAACAAATACCACACGATCCCGATGTTCAATCTGAAATCATATACCGGATAATGTGGAAATGCGTATGCTTTGTTATTGGAAATAACAGTCCCGATCTGCTGACCTTCTATGAAAAAGAACATTTTTTTCACTTTCATATTAATATAAATATCGGCAATAGGCTGTCCTCCAATTGAAAATGAATCTGCTCTTGGAAGAATATATTCGTTAAGAATAGGGAAATATTCTCTTGAAGCGAATTTAGAGAAGTAATATACTTTAACACCAGCCTGAATTTCTGCTGCTTTTTTAAACGCTTGTGTCTGGTAGAAGAAATTAGCTCTACCAACAAAGCTTGGTAACGGAAGTAGTTCTTTGTTAGTTAAAGTATTCTGGAAGTGTAATCTTGTATTCAAATGGAATTTATTGAAACTGAACGTCGCATCTCCTCCAATCTGAGAAATATTTACAGAATTATCACTTTGCTTCGGGTCTCCGTTGCTGTCAAAGTAAGTATAGTTATCGATCCTGAAGTAATTGGCAAAAATTTCAGTTTTAAACCATTTCAAGTTGATACTTCCTCCCACTTCCATGACAGATTGGTTCTTCGCATTTTCAAGATAATAGTTGAAATTGTTATAAACGGAAGTATTTAATAAGTAATTAAATGATGGATATGCACTTTGGAAATTCACCTTAGCATTAACGAAATAATCTTTAACAGGTTCAAATTTCAGATTGTTGGTTGTTTTCAGATAGCTTTTAAACTGGCTTCCGTTTGAGAATTCCAGGAATGAATTCAATTGAATTTTATCCCAAAGTTTTACCTGCAGATTTCCTACAGCACCAATTCTGTTTTCTTTAAGTTCATTTGGGAAAGGAAATCCATTATTAATAGACGCAATATCTGTTACCCCAAACTTAATGATCTGATAACGCACACCTGCATCCAGTTTGAATTTTTCATTATTAAAGATCAGGCTTACCGTATTGCTGAAATTTTCAGAATATTTTTTGGTTGTCAGCGGAAAGCCATTCACCAAATCTGTAGGAGCACTATACCAATATGCTTCAGGAGTTGTCTGGTTATAATAATATTTATTTCCCTGATGAGAAATAGTATGCCTTATACTGAAAGGAAACTTTTCAGCATTGAATGGAGTAAACTGGTGACTAAGATAGTATCTTCTGTAAGAAAACTGAGAGCTGGAAGAGGCTAAACTTACCTGAGCATTTTGTCTGTTGCTATAATTGCTGTCACCACTCTGAAACAGATTATCTTCAGTAATACCACCACTTTCCTGATTGTTTACATTCTGGTGAAGATAGTGGGCAAAAAGCTCATAATTCCCGCTTTTTGAAACATAGTGTCCAGAAAATAAGGTATTGTTATTCGCCGCTAATGAATTTCTGTAAAGTCCCTGAGAACGTAGCCCCATGTATTCAAGAGCAAAATTGAATCTCTTTCCTATATTCTGGGTATAAGTAGATTTCAGAGCTGCACCGTTACGCATTGCATTATGATAAATAAATGATGCGGTAGGTGTTTTTACGTCATAATACTTCACATCGTTGGCACCAATGATCATGTAAGATTTATTGGAAGGCAGTAAGGAAAGATTTTGCTCGTCGTTCACTTCAAAAATAAGAGGATTGAACCCCGAACCAATATTGGCAGGCTGTACTCTCCCAAAGTTATCTTTATTATTTTGCTGTGAAAAAATGTATGTTTTATCAAAAGTCATTACGGTATCAAAAACTTTCTTTTCAGAAAACTGAGTCTGATACTGGTAATCATTAATCGTAGGCTTGAAAATTTTCAGAGAATCTTTTTTCCCGGAGTCTATCACCAGCGTGTCTTGTTTTTTGGGTTGCTTCACATCGGCTTTATTTACGACCTGAGCCCTGGCTACAAAACTTAAAGAGAAGAGTATGAAAAGGATGTACTTCATTATTCATTATTGTACAGCAAAAATAAGAAATAAAAGGACATAAAAAACCCCACAGAAAATGTGGGGTCTAAGATATTTTGTTAGAAAAACTTTAGTTTTTCACTAAGACAAATTTATTACCACTGGAAGTACCCGCAGCACCTGAGAAAGTAAGTGCTGAGATATTTATGCCATTAGTACAGAAGTTAACGCTCCCTGTACCACTTACATTCATATTACCTGTAGTTCCACCGTAACTAAACGCCTCATTAGAAGCTACTGTAATGTTACCATTAGTTTGAACTGTTACAAGCATGTAAGATGTATTTGGATTGCTAATATAAGGATTGTTGGTTGACAATATCTTAAACTGATTAGCAGCAGGACCTGGCTGTATAGTAATTAGTGCTCCTGGTGAATAATCTTCCCAAGTATCTGTTACTACCTTATACGTTCCAGTGAAACCAGACATGTTAAATGGACATTCTAATGAATATTTCAATGTGTGAGTCTGATTGAATGTAGCATTAGCAACTGAAGGAGAAGAAATCTTAAAAGTAATTGTTTTTTGAGTTTCCTTAGCTCCACTTTCTAATAACTGTATTTTAAAGTTACCAACCTTTTGCCCTGCAGCAAGATTATCGGTTTTATTTAGAATCTTAAAATCTACACCTTCTACTGCTGTAGAATTAGCGGCATCAACAGCAATTTTTACTTCAGTATTTTGCTTTGCTTCACTTAAAGTGGTATATACTACTGCAACCTCTTTTGATGTTGTTCCTTTTACTACTGTTGCTTCAGAGCTTTCAGCACCAAAACTCACAAAATTATCACCATCATACACAGCATCATCTCTCTCTGAACAAGCAGAGATAATTAATGCAAAAATCGGAATACTTAAATATTTTAAAATTTTCATAGCTAAAATTCGCTTTTAATTAATATTAATAACCAGGGTTTTGTTGGATTTGAGGATTTAAATTAATCTCCTGAACAGGAATAGGTAAAGTATACTTATAGCTATTATTTGGAAGATTTGTAACCGTAACAACGTCATCCGTTTGGTTTCTATCCATGGTAACACCCGCAGCATTAGCCAATCTTTTTAAATCGATATATCTGTGCCCTTCTAAAGCAAGATCTACTCTTCTTTCTTTCAAAATATCAGCATAAGCAGCTGTTGATGAAGCATATACCGGAAGAGGAGCTGTTCCAGTAGTATTTCTTTTCGCTCTTACTTGTTGAATCAATGCTGCTGCACCTGCAAAATTGTTAGCTGCAGTTTCACATTCCGCTAAAATGAAATACATTTCTGATAATCTAAATACCTTCAAATCGTTTCTTGTAGCAGCACTTGTCTTACCGGGATATTTATCTATTACTAGTTGATCAGTATCCCTAGGAGAAGTACTTGTTAAATAATTAGGATCAATTATAGATGAAGGATCAATATACACTGTTCTTCTAATATCCCCTGGGGTTGTGTTAATAATATTAAACAGGTTTCTGCCTAAAGCCCACATTGGATTTCCGGTAATACTAGAACTGTTGGTATTCCATCTTGTTCCTATTGAACTTCCATTTCCTGTAGCCAATCTGTTTAATGCAAAAATAATTTCTCCCTCACTTGTATCATTCCACATATTTGGATATGCTGAAGCAGCAGTTAATGATAATCCAGAGTTAGATATTACATCCTGCGCATATTGTTTTGCCAAAACATAATTTCCTCTGTATAAATTAAATCTTGCAGCTACAGCATTTACAAACCTTTTATTGACATAATATCTATTTAAAGGAGTAGCCGGAGTAGTTGGATAAGGCAGAGTTGCATAAGAAGTTAAAATACTTCTAGCGTAATCTAAATCTGCCTCAATAAAATCATAAACATCTTGGTTCTTGCTTCTTGGAAGTTTTATATCAACTGCCGGTACATCTTTTAGAAGCAGAACTCCCAGACCATTAGGATCTTTCATATCCGGAGCAAAAAAAGTTTCCAATTGCAGGTAACAGAAAGCCCTTATCGCTCTCGCCTGAGCAACTACATAATTATATTGTTTTGTCTCTTCAGCATTAGCAGGCTTAATATTTGCAGCTCCTGCAAGTAACCTATTTACACGATTAATTACCAAATAATGTTGTGCCCAAATTCCAGTTGTTAATCCTGTAGTAGGATCTATAAAATAGCGGTGAATTTCATATTCCTGACCACCACTACCTGCTCCGGGTTTTACCTCATCAGTAAATACTGCAGAGAAATAAATATCATTATTAGTATCCATGTTGGCATACACAGATCCAACTAAATAATCGTTAAGATTTGATACGCTTGTAAATAAAGTTGCATCATCTAGCAATCCAGGCTGCTCTATATCAATAGCATCCTTACAACTGTTTAAAGTAAAACCGACTGACGATAGACATACTGCTATCACTAATGCTTTTTTATATATTTTATTCATTTTTTCTTTTTTTTTAAAAATCTACATTAACTCCTACAGAATATGTTTTTGGGTTTGGATACACGTTAAGTGAATACGTTGTGATAGGCTCCACATCAAAGCCTTTCCATCCTGTGAAAGTATATACGTTTTCAGCTTGTGCAAAAACTTTAATAGAGTTTACCGGCAAATTACCTAATACATTTTTGCTAAAAGTATATCCAACGCTTACATTCTTTAATCTAACAAAATCAGATTTGAAAAGGAATCTATCAGAAGAACCTTCTAGTGTTGCGTTCACAGCTGATAGGCTTGGTACTGTAGCATTTGGGTTATTGGGAGTCCAGGCATTCAACAAGTCAGAAGACACGTTAAGTCCAGAAGCAGCATAGGAAGGATTCATTACCCAAGAATATAGGTTATCATAGATATATCCTCCTTTCTGATAAGAAAATAATGCATCCACAAAGAACCCGTCATGTTGGAAATTAAATCCAAATCCACCCGTATATTTAGGCATAGGGCTTTTCCCTGTAAGTCTTCTATCACCTGCTGTTGGTGTTTGAGTTACATTTCCATTTTTATCTAAGAATAACTGTTCTCCGTTAGCAGGATTAACTCCTAAATAAGGATAAAGCTGCCATTGATCTGCAGGTCCTCCAACTCCGTCAACAAAATCACCTGTAAGATCATTCGCTTCCATACTTACAATCTTGTTAGAGTTATAACCAATATTTCCAAATACAGATAGTTTTGTATTGGCTTTTCTTAGTATATGAACTCTTAGGGATCCTTCAACCCCTTTATTATCCATAACACCATTGTTACCTCTTAAAGAACCTTGACCTGTAACATATGTTACCGGAATAGAGTTAAATAATCTTGAAGTTCTTTTTTGATAATAATCAAATGTACCTTCTACTAGCCCTTTATAATTAAAATCCACTCCAAAATCAAGTTGTTTTACCTCTTCCCATTTTAGATTCTTATTTCCTAGATTTGCCAAATAATATCCTGGTAAACTCTGGTAGGCAGGGGCACTAGTAGGATTTGGTCCGTTATAATCTAAGTATGAAGAAGGACCTACTGTTAGTACATTGGTATTATTAGCAACCGTAAATAAGTTCTGGTTACCTGTTGTTCCAAGGGAAGCTCTAAGTTTTAATAAATTGAACCCAGATCCTTCCATAAAGCTTTCTTTATCAATATTCCATCTTGCTGCTACTGACCAGAAAGTTTCCCATCTGTTATCTTTAGGGAATCTATATGAGCCATCTCTTCTTATAACACCTGATACACCATATTTTCCTTGGTAGTCATAATCTAGTGTACCAAAATATGCCAGCGTTCCTGCAGTCACTTTCAATGCACTTGCAGACGGTCGATAAAGGTTTGGTGTAGCCGGATTAAAAGGAACATACCCTGTTCCTGCACCGAATTCCCAAACTAAAGGATCAAGACCGTTCTGTTGTTGAGTATAACTCTGCCAGTTTACCTTAATATAATCTAGATAAGCAGCAGCAGTAATAGTATGATCCCCAAATGAATGGTTATATGTAATGTTTGTAGTTGTGTTAAAAGTTAAATCGTTTATCGTATTAAACTGCTCAAAACCACCGTATTTTGCTCCCTGACCTGCAGCTACTACTAAAGATAAGTAACCGTTTGCCGCTCTTGCAAATTGTCTTTGATAGTTTTTATAATCAACACCAGTTCTGTTTCCGATGCTTAAGTCTGATGTAAGTTTGTAGTTAGCACTTACGTTAGCTGTTAAGCTGGTTTCCGTAAACTGGTTTCTGATACCTCCCATGATGTTATCATAAAGAATGTACGCCCCGTTTCCGTTACCACTAGCTTGCCCGATCTGATTGAATAATCCCAATCCATTGGTAAATGTAGGCGCTGGTAAGTAAGGTGCAGAAAGCACAGTTCCGAATAGCGGGTTCTGTACTGTGTTTGCATTAATAGCAGTGTTGGTTTCGTCATCCAACTGATTTCTTTTTGAAAATCCTAACCCTAAGATTGCACCGAAAGTTAATCTTCCATCACTGCTTTTTCCGTTAAGGTTATTTCTTAAAGTAAATCTTTTAAAATCTGTTCCACGAATGTTACCTTCACTATCAACATATCCTAAAGAAACAAAATTACTTATATTTTCTCCACCTGCACTAACTGACAACGTATGCTGCTGGCTCATACCGACTCTAGAAAACAAATCTCTCCAGTCTGTATTAGTAGTGAAGTTATTTATATCATTTTGAGACATAGTGGATCCTTTTCCAGCTCCTGCATTCTTCTGAACCTGTAATAGTTCTCTTCCAGATGACATGTTGTAATCTGTTTTCGGCAGCACAGAAAAAGAAGTTAATGCATCATAGGAAATTCTAAGTTTTGAATTAAACTTACCTCCTTTAGTAGTTATTACTACAACTCCGTTAGCCGCTCTGTTTCCATAAATTGCAGTAGCCTGGGCATCCTTAAGAATACTGAATGTATCAATATCATTAGGGTTCAAGTTTCTAAACTGTGATCCCGATGTAATGATTCCATCAATAACATACAATGGATCTGTAGATCCATTTAGTGAACTAAGCCCTCTGATAATAATATTAAATTTACCAGATCCCGGAGAGCCGGATGCAGAGTTCGCTACAATACCAGGTGCTGTACCCTGTATAGAGTTAAGAACAGAAATATTAGGTCTATTTTCCAATGTTTCAGACCCAATGGTTACTGAAGAAGCACTAGATTTAGCCTTGGTAGATGTTTTGCTATAACCCAAGACAACAATTTCTTCAATTTTCTGTTCCTTGTCTTTTTTAGAACCTGTGGAGTCTTTTTGAGCAAATACTACCTGCCCTGTGAAAAATAACACACCAGCTGTCAGTACACGTAATTTAACATTCATATTAACAAATTTTAATATATTTAATGGGCAAATATGTTAATAAATATTAATATCCACAAATTAAACCTTTGTTTAAACTACGCTTTTTTTCGATATTTAATTTAAATTTTACACAAATCAAATAACATTCCCTAATGATAGACAGTTTTTATTATATAAAAACTATTTTCAGCGCGCTGTGAATCTATTTTAACAAATTATTAATAACATAAAAAAAATTATTTAGAATAATTATAAATTATGTCAATTCATAAATAAAACTTATAATTATAAAAAAGTGGTTTTCACTTATTTAGGAAATATTATTCAATTTAATTTTACATCATTACATTTCAAACAGCATAACAATGTGATTAACTCTTACTAACAAATCTCTAAATTGTTATTTATATAAAATACTTAATAAGTATAGATAATAAATCATAGTATTAATCATTTTTCACTAACTTTACCATTAATAACCATTTAAAAAATTAGCTTAAAATGAAAAAAGCATTATTTACCGCTCTATTTTTATCATTTGCATTTATGGAGGCACAACAGTCTTTAAATATTAATAATATAACCGGTAGTCAGTCTGTCTTTGAAAGTGTAGCATCAGGAACAGGAGCTCCTTTAAAATACGAAGATATACAAGGTTCACCATATCAATCACCACTTTTCCAAAAAGCTTCTGTTGGAGAAAAATATGGAAATATTGATGTAAGATATAATGCTTACACTGACGATATAGAGTTTTTAAACAATGGAAAAACAGAGGTTTTACCTAAACAAGATGATTTTTTCAGAATTGAAGTACTTCCATCTAAACAAGTTTTTGTATACTTAAAAAACAGTTCAGAGCCCAAAGGCTATCTTATCGAAATAGTAAAGGGTAAAAATTCAGTATACAAAAAGGAAAAAGTTATTTTTAAGGATGCCACTCCCGCTCCTAATACCTATCAAACTGGCAAGCCTGCCATGTTTGTAAAACAAGATCCTGTTTATTATATAAAAACAACTTCTGGAAATATAAGTAAAGTATCGTCGTTAAAAAAAATAACAGATCTATTTCCAGAAAAAGAAAAAGAGTATAATGTGTACATTAAATCTAATAATTTAAAATTCAATGATACTGATATAGCTAAACTAGTGAATTTTATCAATCAATAATTATACATTTAATTACTTTTAAATTTTATAAAAATCCGAGCACATTTAAATTGTACTCGGATTTTATATATTGAGTACTTTACATTTTAACAACCATTGATAATAAAAGAAAAAACCATCTCAGAAATAGAGATGGTTTTTTTATCACTCATGATCAATAGTTAGTGACCAATATAATTTATTATTTCAGTTTTTTCTTAACCGCTACTTCCTCGTATACTTCAAGAATATCTCCGATTTCGATATCGTTATAACCTTTCAGGTTCAGACCACATTCGTAGCCTTTTGTGACTTCTTTAACATCATCTTTGAAACGCTTCAAGCTTTCAAGTTCTCCGTCAAATTTCACGATACCGTCTCTTAGCAAACGTACTTTAGACTGTCTTGTTACTTTTCCGGTAAGAACCATACAACCTGCTATTGTTCCTACTTTAGAAATCTTGAATACCTCACGGATTTCAACGTTACCGATGACCTGCTCCTGAATTTCCGGAGAAAGCATTCCTTCCATTGCTTCTTTTACCTCATCAATTGCTTTATAGATGACAGAATACGTTCTGATCTCAATTTCTTCACGATCTGCAAGTTCTTTTGCATTGGCACCTGCTCTTACATTAAATCCAATAATAATTGCATCTGAGGCTGCTGCTAAGTTGATATCAGATTCAGTGATCTGACCTACACCTGAGTGAAGAATCTTAACACTGATTTCTTCTGTTGATAATCTTTGTAACTGATCGGAAAGAGCTTCCACAGAACCATCCACGTCTCCTTTAAGGATAATATTCAATTCTTTGAATTCTCCTAAGGCAATACGTCTACCCAATTCTTCAAGCGTCGTATGCTTCTTGGTTCTGATTGATAATTCTCTCTGTAACTGTTCTCTCTTATTGGCAATAGCTTTACCTTCACTTTCATCAGCATATACACGGAATTTATCCCCTGCAGTAGGCGCTCCGTCCAAACCTAAAATGGTTGCAGGAATTGACGGGCCTGCTTCTTTAAGATTTTTCCCTCTTTCATCAAGCAAAGCTTTTACTTTACCATGGTTTTTACCTGCTACCACATAATCTCCGACTCTTAAAGTTCCGGACTGTACCAACATAGTTGCCACATAACCTCTACCTTTATCTAAAGATGCTTCAATAACAACTCCATTTGCTGAACGGTCAGGATTAGCTTTTAACTCAAGCATTTCAGCCTGCAATAAAACCTTCTCCAATAATACGTCTACATTATTACCGAACTTAGCCGAGATCTCTTGTGCCTGAACATTTCCACCCCACTCTTCTACAAGAACCGGAGGATTCAAACCAGAAAGCTGTTGACGGATGTTGTCAGGGTTTGCGTTAGGCTTATCAACCTTATTGATTGCAATAATCATTGGAACCTGTGCAGCCTGTGCGTGGGCAATAGCTTCTTTTGTCTGTGGCATTACATCGTCATCGGCTGCAATTACAATAATTGCAATATCCGTGATCTGTGCCCCTCTTGCTCTCATCGCTGTAAAGGCTTCGTGACCAGGAGTATCTAAGAAAGTAATTCTCTGACCATTCTCCAATTTCACGTTATAAGCACCAATGTGCTGAGTAATTCCACCGGACTCACCAGCAATTACGTTTGTTTTTCTAATGTAATCCAGTAATGAAGTCTTACCGTGGTCAACGTGTCCCATTACAGTAACTACAGGAGCTCTTGATACAAGGCTTTCTTCTGTATCTACCTCATCTTCTGAATCTGTATCTTCAAGATCAGCATCTGAGAATTCGATTTTATATCCAAATTCATCTGCTACTAATAATAAAGTATCAGCCTCAAGTCTTTGGTTCATGGTAACCATTACCCCTAATGAGAAACAAGCAGAGATTACTTCAGTTGGAGAAACATTCATCAAACTTGCCAATTCACCTACTGTGATGAATTCTGTTACTTTAAGAGTTCTGTCTTGTGCTTCAAGCTCCTGCTGACGCTCATCCTGCTCTCTACGGAAGGTTCTTTTATCTTTTCTGTGTTTTGCAGATTTAGATTTACCTCCTTTATTAGTAAGTTTTTCTAGTGTTTCCTTGATCTGATTCTTAACTTGTTCATCAGTCAGTTCAACCGGCATAACTCTTTGACCAGGTCTGTTGTTCTGACCTCCTTTTTTGAAGCCACCACCTTGTCCCTGGCGGTTTCCACCACCCTGGTTATTTCCAAAACGGTTTCCACCCTGGCCACCCTGACCTTGAGGACGGTTTCCTTGGCCGCCCTGACCTTGACGGTTTCCACCTTGTCCACCGTTATTATGCTGACGGTTTCCTTGGCCCTGACCACCCTGGTTGTTATTTCCTGAGTTTTGATTATTCCCCTGACCTTGCTGGTTATTCTGGCCACCAGGTTTTTCAATTCTCTTTCTTTTCTTTTTTGCTCCGGCACCTGGTTTTGGCGCAAACTGGGTTAAGTCTATCTTTTCTCCAACGAT
This sequence comes from Chryseobacterium gleum, assembly GCF_900636535.1. NCBI lineage: Bacteria > Pseudomonadati > Bacteroidota > Flavobacteriia > Flavobacteriales > Weeksellaceae > Chryseobacterium > Chryseobacterium gleum. The sequence continues at coordinate 3,930,965 of NZ_LR134289.1, read as the reverse complement.
CTTTGGACCATCAAGTTTCTGATAAACTGTTTCAATTTTCTGTGGTTCCTGAGATTCAGACTCAGTCTCTACTTTTGGAGTTTCTTCTTTTTTCTCCTCTGCAATCACTGGTTTTGGAGTTTCTTTTACCGGTTCTGCCGGTTTAACTTCTTCTTTTTTCTCCTCCATTTTTGGTTTGTCTTTTTTCACAGGTCTGTTTCTAGATTCTATTTGAGACAAATCAATCTTATCCAAAACCTTAAATTCCTGTTTTTCAGGCGCTACTTTAACTTCCGGCTGTTCTTCTTTCACGATTTCTTCTTTCTTTTCTTCAACCGGTGTCGCAACAGGAGCCACAGGAGCTTCTTCAACTTCAGGCTTCTTAGTTTCTAAGTCTATTTTACCTAAAATTCTAGTTTCTGGTTTATTTGCTTTAGCTCTTATCACTTCAGGGGTTTTCTTTTCTTCAATTTCCAGTTTTTCTTCCGGAACTTTAGTGATCACCACCTCATGGGAAGCCTTTCTCTGTTCGCCGTCTTTAGCAAACTCAGCTTCCAATGCAGAATATGCCGCTTCTTCCAATTGAGCGTTAGGATTGCTTTCAACCTCGAAACCCCTTGACTGTAAAAATTCTACTAATCTGGACATCGAAATGTTGAATTCCTTAACCGCTTTATTTAATCTAATTTTTGGCATTTATATTATTTACTGTTTTTTAATTTTTAAAATTAAAGTATTTCCTTTTTACTGTTTATTAAAATTTATTTAAATCTTAATCTTCAAATTCTTCTCTCAGAATACGTTTAACCTCTTCGATTGTTTCTTCTTCAAGGTCTACCATATTTAAAAGACTCTCAGTTTCTTTATCCAATACTGATTTTGCAGTCGTAAGTCCTACTTTCTTAAACTCATCCAAAATCCACTGCTCGATATCATCGTTAAATTCTTTCAATTCAACATCATCATCCTCGCTGGACTCTCTGTATACATCAATCTCATATCCTGTCAACCAAGAAGCCAGTCTGATATTCTGACCTTGTTTTCCGATAACTTTAGAAATTTCCTCAACCGGAGTATATACCAAAGCGTAGTTGGTCTCCTCATTGATTTCAATTTTGTTAATGGTAACGTTTCCTAATGCTCTCTTCACCAAGATCTCAGGGTTTTTAGACCACTGAATAACATCGATGTTTTCATTTCTCAACTCTCTTACAACGCCATGAATTCTGGATCCTTTTACTCCAACACAAGCTCCTACCGGATCAATTCTGTCATCATAAGCATCTACTGCGATCTTCGCCTTTTCACCAGGAATTCTTACTACCTTTTTCAAGATAATGGTACCGTCCTGGATCTCAGGAATTTCCAGCTCTAATAACTTCTCAAGGAATTTAGGTGCAGTTCTGGAAATAATAATCTGCGGTTTAGAACCTTTAAAATCTACTGTCTCAACAATAGCTCTGATATTCTCACCCTTTTTAAAGAAATCGGATGGGATCTGGTTTTCTTTCGGTAAAATAAATTCATTTCCTTCATCATCCAGCAAAATCACGTGTTTATGACGGATGTGGTGGATTTCCCCTACAACTATTTCCCCAATTTTATCTCTGAACTGTTCGTACAGCATTGCATTATTATGCTCCTGAAGTTTTGTAGCCAGAATCTGCTTCAGGGTAAGAATATTTCTTCTTCCCAACTGAGCAACAGGAATTTCCATTGTAAAGTCTTCCCCTACTTCGAAGGTAGGGTCTATCTTTTTCGCTTCAGAAATTTCAATTTCCAGGTCATCATCTTCAGACATTTCGTCCTCTACAATTGTTTTATTTAAAAATATCTGAAAATCTCCTTTATCCGGGTTTACAATCACGTCAAAATGATCATCTGAATCAAATCTCTTTCTTAAAAGAGTTTTCAGTGAATCTTCAATAATTGCCATAAGATCAATCTTACTGATCCCTTTTTCGTCTTTAAAATCACCAAAGGATTCAATCAACGCTATATTATCCATCTATTCTTTTTTCTTTTTAAAATTTAATTACTACTAATGCTTTTTTGATCTCAGAGTAAGGAATCTCTTTTTCCTCCTCTACATCTACTTTTCCTTTTCCGATATCTTTCGGCTTACGGTAACGCAAAACAAGTGTGATCTTCTCATCATCTACTTTTGACAATTCCCCTTCAATTTTAGAAGAATCCTCCAGCATCACCTCAATCTCTCTTCCAATGTTTTTACTGAACTGTCTTGGTGTGGACAATGGCTCACTCAGTCCGGCAGACATCACCTGAAGGCTGAAGTCGTGCTCTTCACGATCCATATTGAATTCTATTGCACGGCTCGCATCAAGGCAATCCTGCAAAGAAACTCCGTTATCACCATCTAAAATCACTGTAATATCATCCCCTGCAGAAATTTTAAGATCAATAAGAAACAGATCTTTTCTGGTCTCAAGGAATTCATTTAATAATTCTTCAATTCTTTTTCTAAACTCCATATATTTTTATCTTGATTTACAGTACGAAAAAAGGCTTTCTTCCGAAGCCTTCCCATTTTTTCCGTAAATCCATTGCAAATATAAGCTTTTTTTCTAAAAATGCAAAATTATCTTAAGTATCAAGCAAATAGCGTAAGATTCATTTACCATAAATTAAAAGAATATGTCCCGGGATTTTTATTACTTTTGTCTTTAGAATTTAAAAACATACATTTTGAATATAACGATTGTAGGAACAGGCTACGTAGGATTAGTTACAGGAACTACTCTGGCAGAGCTTGGCAATTCAGTATACTGTGTTGATATTGATGAAAAAAAAGTAGAAGGTATGAAAAACGGCATTGTTCCCATCTATGAGCCGAATCTTGAAGAAATGTTTTTGAGAAACATTCAGTCTGAAAGATTATTTTTCACAACCAATCTTAAAGAAGCTTTAGACAAAAGCGAAGTTATTTATCTGGCATTACCTACTCCTCCGGGAGAAGATGGGTCTGCAGATCTGTCTTACGTACTTAAGGTAGCTCAAGATATTGGTGAACTGATGACTGAATATAAAGTCATTGTCAATAAAAGTACTGTCCCTGTAGGAACTGCTGAAAGAGTAAGAGAAACGATCTCTTCCAGAACAGACATTCCTTTTGATGTGGTATCAAATCCTGAATTCTTAAGAGAAGGCTTTGCTGTTGAAGACTCTATGAACCCTTCGAGAGTAGTTGTAGGAGCCAGCTCAGAAAAAGCAAAAGACATTATGTCTAAAATCTACCAGCCTTTTACCAATACCGGGATTCCCATCATCTTTATGGATGAAAAATCATCGGAACTCACCAAGTACGCTGCCAATTCATTTTTGGCGGTAAAAATTACCTTTATGAATGAAATTGCCAACTACTGTGAAAAAGTAGGGGCAGATGTGGATAAGGTAAGACTTGGAATGGGTAGTGACGACAGAATTGGGCACAGATTTCTGTTTCCGGGAATCGGATATGGCGGGAGCTGTTTTCCTAAAGATGTAAAAGCACTTATAAAATCGGGGAAACAGGAAGATTTTAATTTCCAGATCCTGGAAGCAACTGAAAAGGTAAATACAAACCAGAAAGTAATTTTAGTATCTGAAATTGAAAAATATTTCGGAGGAAATATTGAAGGGAAGAAAATTGCCATGTGGGGACTTGCCTTTAAAGCCAATACAGATGACATCAGAGAAGCTTCATCTTTAGATAATATTGCTCTTTTATTGGAAAAAGGCGCAGAAATTGTAGCATATGACGCTGTTGCAGAAAGCAATGTTCAAAAACTTTTAGGTGATAAAATACAATACGCTAAAGGGATGTATGATGCACTGGAGAATGTAGACGCACTGTTTATTGCTACAGAATGGCCGGAATTCAAAAATCCGAATTTTGAACTTATGGCTAAAAAAATGAAAAACAAAGTCATTTTTGACGGTAGAAACATGTATCCATTGGAAATCCCTGAGCAAAACGGATTTCATTATAAAAGTATAGGAAGAAAGACCATCTCAAAATAAATCAATGAAAAACATTATCATTACAGGAGGTGCCGGATTCATCGGCTCCCATGTTGTAAGAGAATTTGTAAAAAACAATCCGGACACTACAATCATCAACCTTGATGCCCTCACCTACGCCGGAAATCTGGAAAACTTAAAGGACATAGAAAATGAACCTAATTATGTTTTCGAAAAAGCAGACATCACAAAACCTGAGGAGCTTAGACGTATTTTCGAAAAATACAAGCCGGATGCTGTTGTGCATTTAGCTGCAGAAAGTCATGTTGACAGAAGTATTACTGATCCGATGGCATTTATCAATACCAATGTAAACGGAACAGCAAATCTTCTGAACCTGTGTAAAGAGTTCTGGACATTAAATCCTGATCACACTCACGGCAGATTCCCGGATGAAAAAAGAACAAATCTTTTTTATCATGTTTCAACGGATGAAGTCTATGGAAGCTTAGGTGAAACAGGATTCTTTCTGGAAACAACACCATATGATCCCCAATCTCCATATTCTGCTTCAAAAGCTGCTTCTGACCATTTGGTAAGAGCTTATGGAAATACATATGGAATGCCATTCATCGTATCCAACTGTTCCAATAACTATGGACCTAATCATTTCCCGGAAAAACTGATTCCGCTTTGTATTTCGAATATCATCAATGAAAAACCTCTTCCAATTTATGGCGACGGAAAGTATACCAGAGACTGGTTATTTGTAATTGACCATGCAAGAGCAATTCATCAGATCTTTAAAGAAGCAAAAACCGGAGAAACTTATAATATCGGGGGCTTTAATGAGTGGCAGAATATTGATCTTGTAAAAGAACTGATCAAACAAATGGACGCTAAACTGGAAAGACCGGAAGGCTATTCTGAAAAACTGATTACTTTTGTAAAAGACAGACCGGGGCATGATAAACGTTACGCCATTGATGCAACAAAATTGAATAAAGATCTGGGATGGAAACCATCCGTGACTTTTGAAGAAGGACTGGGAAAAACCATTGACTGGTATCTTGAAAATAAGGAATGGCTGGAGCATGTAACAAGCGGAGATTATCAGAAATACTACGAGACTCAATATAATTAATCATGAAGCTGGTTTTTCTATTGCTATTTGTCATGTCTTCTCTTTTTAATGCTCAGGCACTCCCTCCGCCTCCGGCAATGGCAAACTCTTCACAGCAAAAGCTGATTGATGAGTTTATAGAAGTTTCCCATTATAAGGAAGCATTGATTAATTATGCAAAAGATTATCTGGAACTGAAAATGTTTGATTACAGTGTGGATCCGCCCAAAGAACTGATTACAAAGGAACAGGCAAGATCTATTATCAACGGTTTTAATTTTGATGAGTTTAAAATTTCACTATACAGCTCATTCTCTTTTATTCCGGAAAAAAATTTAAAAGAACTTATACAATTTCACAAAGGCATAGGAGGAAAATTATCCAAAGACAATTCGGTATTCCTCATAACTCCCACCATAGATTTAAATATTAAAAATCAAATGGATTATGCCATAGAAAACATACAAAAATAAAAGATGAAAGGAATAATATTAGCCGGAGGATCCGGAACAAGACTTTACCCTCTAACGATTGCAGTAAGCAAGCAGCTGATGCCTGTTTATGACAAACCTATGATCTATTATCCGCTTTCCACATTACTTTTGGCGGGAATCAAGGATATTCTGATCATCACTACCCCGCATGACCAGGAAGGTTTCATTAAACTTCTGGGCGATGGTTCTCAAATCGGGTGCAATATAGAATACGTTGTACAGCCAAGCCCTGATGGTTTGGCACAGGCTTTTATTTTGGGCGACCAGTTTATCGGCAGTGATTCTGCTGCATTAGTGCTGGGTGATAATATTTTTTACGGTTCTGAAATGGGAACTTTGCTGAAAAATAAAACCAACCCGGACGGAGGTGTTGTTTTTGCCTATCACGTGGCTGATCCTGAAAGATATGGTGTTGTAGAATTTGACAAAGATCTGAAAGCGGTTTCTATTGAAGAAAAACCTTTAAGCCCTAAATCAAATTACGCTGTACCCGGACTTTACTTTTATGATAACAATGTAGTCGAAATTGCCAAAAACATCAAACCTTCTGCAAGAGGCGAACTGGAAATTACCGATATTAACAATGTTTATTTGAAGAATGGAAAACTTGAGGTGGCTGTTCTTGACAGAGGTACCGCATGGCTGGATACAGGAACTTTTGACTCTCTTCATGATGCTTCAGAATTTGTAAGCGTTATTGAAAAAAGACAAGGATTTAAAATAGGCTGTATCGAAGAAATTGCATTCAGAAATAAATTCATTAATGAAGAAAAACTGCTTGAAACGGCTATCAAATATGGTAAAAGCGGATACGGTAAATACTTGAAACAGCTGGTAATAAAATAATAAATTCATCTACAAAAATCAAAAGCTATTTCTATAAAAATGTTAATAGCTTTTGATTATAATACAACTATTAATATATTAGTTGTAATTTTCCTGTTGTATGTAAATAATATTTCCTAATACATAAAAATCAGGATAAGATTAATTATTATAAATTTGAAAAAAAATCTACTTTGAAAACCGTAGTATACACATCTGATAAAAAAACACATTTCTTCCAAGAACTCAAATCAATTTTTCGGGATATAAAATCATCTAATTTTCTGGCCTATCAAATGACAAAAAGAGATATACAATCTCAACACAGACAGTCTTTATTAGGTTTCTTTTGGATATTAGCACCCGTAATTATAAATTCTTTAATCTGGTTATTTTTGAATGGTTCTGGAGTCGTAAATGTAAATATACCGGGAGGAATACCTTATCCTGTTTTCGTTATTTTAGGTACCACAATCTGGAATATTTTTGCAGAAGCAGTACAAAGTCCTATAAATTCGGTAAACTCCGGAAAAGCAATCATATCCAAAATCAATTTCCCAAAAGAAGCATTACTGATGAAAGGGATATACACCACTCTCTTTAATATGCTAATAAAGATGATTCCTGCCGTTGCTATTTTGATAATTTATCAGGTTACGCCATCAGCGAGTCTGCTCCTTTTTCCATTTTATATTGTGGCCTTAATCATTTTTGCTTTTGCGATAGGATTAATTATTACTCCACTGGGATTAATTTATACAGATATAAGCAAAGTTCTCATTACAGGTATTCCTTTATTAATGTATATGACGCCTGTTGTTTATGCTGTACCGAGATCAGGAATTTTTAAGGTTTTATTCAATTTAAATCCTTTAACTTATATAATTAACGACACCCGAAATACACTGGTAGGATTGGAAACTCAGTCATTAATGTTTACAATGATATTAACGGCTGTTAGCTTTATTGTTTTATTGATAGGCTTGGTTATTTTTCGAAAGTCAATGCCAATAGTTATTGAAAAAATCGCAGGATAATGGAAAAAGATAGAGAGGTATTAGTTTCAGTACAGAATGTATCTAAAAAATTCAGCAAAAATCTGAAAAGCTCTCTGAAATATGGAGCTTCAGATATTATCCGTAGTACACTGGGATTATCAATAAAGAAAGAATTACGGCCTCAGGAATTTTGGGCTGTGCATGATGTAAGCTTTGAGCTGAGAAGAGGAGAATGTATTGGCTTGATTGGTCATAATGGTGCAGGGAAGTCTACTCTTTTAAAAGTCCTGAACGGATTATACACTCCTGATAAAGGGCAAATTGTAATGAAAGGAAAAATAGGTGCCCTGATAGAATTAGGCGCCGGTTTTAATCCTATCCTTACAGGTAGGGAAAATATTTATAATAATGCGTCCATTTTAGGATTTACTAAAAAAGAAGTTGAAAAGAAATTAAATTCTATAATAGATTTTTCCGAGATCAGAGAATTTATAGATACTCCTGTACAAAATTATTCTTCAGGGATGAAAGTTCGTTTGGGATTTGCTGTTGCAGCTCATCTTGAACCGGATATATTAATTATTGACGAAGTATTAGCCGTTGGAGATCTGGGCTTTATTTTAAAGTGCTTCAGTAAAATTGATGAATTGCTTCCTCATACTGCGGTTATCTTTGTTTCTCACAGTATGCCAATGGTATCACGAATATGTAATGAAATAATTTTAATGGATCATGGCAAAGTTGAATATCAGGGAAAAGAAATAGGAAAAGGCATACAACTTTATTACAGCAAGTTTTCAAATAATAGCGAAAATAAAGTATATGATAATGGTATATTAGAATTGATATCCTTACAAACTGATCTGGTGAACAATGAAATACACCGTCATCAGGACTTTAATCTTACTTTTGAATTCAAAATTAATAAACCTGTTGATGAATTACCTACTCTATATCTTGAATTTAAAGATAAGGAGCAAAAGCCAATTGCCGGAATTTCTGTTCAGGAATACAGAGAGGATATAAACCAATCTGCAAAAATTGTTTATAAAACAACTGTAAAAAATCCTCTTTTCACTTTAGGAAAGTATATTATGGATGTAGGATTATATAACCCTGCCACAGAATCCCCTTATCTTCGAATCAATAACATTCTGGAGTTTACAGTAGGTGGAGAAAAAGAACAATGGATACCATTTGAGCTTGATAGCGAAAATATCATAACTTTACACTAAAATTTATTATGATTCCCGTAACACAACCCTTTCTTCCACCTCAGGAAGAATATGAAAAATACATAGATGGCATCTGGAAGAGAAACTGGCTCACCAATATGGGACCACTAGCCAGTCAGCTTGAAATGGAACTTAAAGATCATTTAAAGCTTAATCATCTGCTGTTTGTAACCAACGGAACCGTTGCCATTCAGATGGCAATAAAAGCATTGGGAATTTCAGGTGAAGTAATTACTACTCCATTTTCTTTTATTGCAACCACCAGCTCAATTGTCTGGGAAGGATGCACCCCTGTTTTTGTTGATATCGATGCTAAAAGCTTATGTATAGATCCTAAAAAAATTGAAGATGCTATCACGGAAAAAACCAGCGCAATTCTCGCAACCCATGTTTATGGAAACCCGTGTGACGTAGAAGCAATAGAAGCAATTGCAAAAAAACATAATTTAAAAGTAATTTATGATGCAGCACATGCTTTTGGAGTGGAAGTGAACGGAAAATCCATTTTTGAATATGGTGATATTTCGACCTGCTCGCTGCATGCAACAAAACTTTATCATAGTGTTGAAGGAGGTTTATTGATAACAAAAGATCCTGAGTTGCTAAAAAAACTGGCCTATATCAGAAACTTTGGAATTTCAGGCTTTGATTCATTCTCGGAATTGGGCCTTAATGGTAAAAATTCAGAATTTCATGCCGCAATGGGACTTGTTAATCTAAAATACATTTCTCAGATACATGAAAAAAGAAAAGCACTCGCAGAACTCTATGATGAAAAACTTAAAAATTTACACGCTGTAAAGCCCCTCTGGCATTTAAAAGCTAACAATAATCATGCTTACTATCCTGTTGTTTTGGAAAGTGAAGAATTATTACTGAAATTAAAAAATGAGATGGATAAACAGGAAATTTTTACAAGAAGATATTTTTATCCAAGTTTAGCTTCCGCATTGCCGTATTTGCCAAAACTGGAACTTTCTGTTACTGAAGATATTGCCAAACGAGTGTTATGTCTTCCGTTTTATTATGATCTCACTTTTGAAGAGGTTGAATATATTGCAAGATTAATGTTAAGAATACAAAATAATTAGTATGAAAGTAGCAATAATGCAGCCCTATTTTTTACCATATCTTGGCTATATAAGTCTTATTAAGCATTCTGATCTTTTCATTCTTTTTGATCCTGTTCAATTTATAAAACATGGCTGGATAGAGAGAAATAGAATCTTGAAACAAAATGAAGGTTGGTTATATGTACAAGTACCTTTAGTAAAAAGTCCCCGGGAAACTCTTATAAAAGATTGTTTTATTGATAATTCGCAAAACTGGAAAAACAAAATTTTATCTCAGTTGGAAATTTACAAGAAAAAAGCTCCTTATTATTACAAAACACTTAAGGTAATACATCAAATATTTGATGAAGATTACAATGATATTGTCAGCCTAAATAAAAATTCATTAGAAAAAATATGTGAATATTTAGGTTTCTACAAAGATCTTCCTGTATTTTCCAGGATGAATCTTGAAATTGAAAAACCTACTGCACCTGATGAATGGGCTTTAAATATCTGTAAAAAACTTCCGGTAAATGGTAATTTACACTATATAAATCCTATTGGTGGAATGGATTTTTTTGATAGAGATAAATATAAAGCTAATAATATAGATATTTCTTTTCAAAAAATGGAACTTCCTCATTATGATCAAAAAAGAGAGTCTTTTGAAAGTGGCTTATCTATAATTGATCTTATGATGTTTAATTCTCCGGAGGAAATAAATGATATGTTGGACCAGTTTGAATTAATTTAATGAGTACGAAATCAATAGGAGGATATTTTGAGCTGGAACTTCCCAATACAGTAAATAATTGGGATAAGGATTTCATTGAGTTAAATTCAGCTAGAAACTGTTTGGAGTATATCCTATTGGCGAGAAAAAGCACAAAAATTTATCTTGCATATTATACTTGTGATGTTCTCTTAGAACCCATCAAAAAACTTAATATTAACTACGAATTCTATGATATAGATTTCAACCTGGAACCAATATTTGATTATTCTAAAATAAAAGATTCGGAAATATTTTTGTACACTAATTATTTTGGGATAAAAGATAAGTTTATCAATATTCTGTGCGAAAGACTTTTTGATAAAATAATAATAGATAATGCTCAGGCGTTTTTCTCTTTACCAATAACAGGCGTTGATACTTTTTATTCTCCAAGGAAATTTGTAGGGGTAGCTGATGGAGGTCTTTTAAGCAGTAATAAAAGAATTAATTTGGATTTTGAAAAAGATGAAAGCTATAATAGAATGAGCCATCTTTTGAAAAGAATTGATCTGTCTGCCGAAGAAGCATACCTTGATTTTTGTACAAATGATAGGTCATTGGAAAACCAGCCTATAAAATTAATGTCCAATCTTACCAAAAAAATTCTTTCTACCTTAAATTTTGATGATATAAAAAAAGAAGAAAAGAAAATTTCGCATTTCTAAATGAAAAATTAAAAGAAAATAATCTTTTAAAAATTGATATTTCAGAAGATTCAGTCCCTATGGTTTATCCTTTCAGAACTAAAAATAAAGATCTCAAAAAGCAACTTATCAATAGGAAAATTTATTGTGCCACTTATTGGCCCAATGTTTTTGAATGGTGTAGTGAAGAAACCAACTCCTACATTTTGGCAGAGGAAATTATAGCACTTCCCATAGATCAGCGATACTCTATTAATGATATGAGAAAAATTTTAGAAAATGTATAATGTTTTAATCAGACCTCTTCAAAAAGAAGATGCGCTTATTTCATATCAGTGGAGAAACGATCCGGAAGTTTGGAAATTTACAGGCTCCCGTCCCGATATAGAAATTACTAAAGAAATAGAATTCGAATGGATTGTAAAAGTTCTTCAGGATGAAAAAAGCAAAAGATTTGCTATTTTATGTGACAGCGAATATATCGGAAATGTTCACCTTAATAATATTGAAAATAATACTGCAGAGTTTCATATTTTCATCGGCAATAAAGACTTTTGGGGGAAAGGAATCTCTCAATTAGCAACATACCAGATACTTTATTATGCTAAAGAAGTATTGAAGTTTTCTGAAATATACTTATATGTAAAGCCTGAAAATATTGCAGCTGTAGAATCTTATAAAAGAAATAATTTTGTAGTTACTGAAGAGAATCCAGGCAATGTTAAGATGTCATTACAGCTATCTCAACTTAAAAAAACTACCGTTAGCATTTTTGTAATGGTATATAACCATGGACAATACTTAAAAGATTGCCTTGATAGTTTATTAGAGCAAAAAACAAATTTCAACTATGATATTGTAGTTGGAGAAGATTGCTCAAAAGATAATTCCAGAGAAATACTGCTAAATTATCAAAAATTATATCCAGGGAAATTTAAGCTTTTACTTCATCCTAATAATATAGGAGCAGTAGATAATCAAAATATGACTTATGAAAACTGTTCCGGAAAATATATTGCAATTTGTGAAGGTGACGATTACTGGATTGATGCTTTAAAACTTCAAAAACAGATTGACTTTCTAGAAAAAAATCCGGAATACAGTCTTACTTTTCATAAAATCAAGGAAATCACAACAAGAGAAGAGAGATTTTCTTATGATAATCCAAATGAGGAAAAAACATACACTTTAGAAGATTTATCAAAAGAAAATTTTATCGTTACTGTTTCAGTTGTATTCAGAAAAAATTTTGAAAAACTTCCGGAATGGATGAAGTATTCTCCTATCGGCGATTACCCTTTGCACTTACTGAACGCTTCTTTTGGTCTTATAAAATATTTCCCAGAGGAAATGGCAGCTTACAGAGTTGGAAGCGGGATATGGAGTACACAAAATACAGTTGACCAGATTGTAAACACAATGTTCTCTCTGAAGTTTTTATTACAGCATTTTAAAAATAATAAAGATGTTTTCGATAACCTGAAAACGCAATACATCACTTGCCAACAAGCACTTTTAAGACCTTTCGAAGAAAAAAGAGCATTAGAAATAAAAATAAAGGATTATAACTATTTAGAGAAAAATATTAGCTTAAATTACCTTTTAAAAATGTTACAAACTAAATTCTTAAAAAAATTGAGGCTAAAGAACTAAAAAAATAAATACAATCTGATGTTCAAAAAGATAAAAAATTACCTTCATAAAAAAATCTTCACTATTGTCAGCAATTTTGGAGAACTTGAGAAAAAGAAAATGTGGTGGCGTTTTACAGCATTGCCCAACATTAATATTCATCATACTTTTGCCCCTAAGGATGTAACTATTTTCAAAGGAAATGAAGGTAAATTTGGAAATATTACAATTGGTGAAACCTTTTTTGTAAGAGACTATTGCAATATTTCGGTTCTGCCCGGAGCAAATCTCATTATTGGGAACGGAGTTTTCTTCAACAATTATTCTTCTGTGAACTGTATTGATACAATTACTATTGGAGATAATACAATATTTGGTGAAGGAGTAAAATTATACGATCATAATCATAAATACGGATTTAATGCTGATTTTTTTGTTGATAAAACAGCATTTAAAACAGGTGCAATAACAATCGGAAAAAACTGTTGGATTGGAAGTAACACTGTTATATTAAAAGGTGTTGAAATCGGCGACAATTGTATTATTGGAGCAGGATGTGTAATACACAAGTCTGTTCCATCAAATACTATTATTAAAAATAGTCAATATTTAATCTCAGAATCTTTACAAAATGAGTGAAACAAAAAAAATATTATTAATATCCCACGAAGCATCCTTATCAGGAGCTCCAATTCTTGTTTTAAGTGTCTTGAAAAAGCTTAGACAAGAAAGGAAAAACTATAAAGTTGATGTTTTATTACTAAGACCAGGTCAGCTTTATGAAGATTTTGCTAAACTTTCTGATAATAAAATCATTGTTGCCAACTATTACAACCAATCTTTATCGTTTGTAAACCGAAATTTCAAAAAAATTCAGAATGCTTTTTTCCCAAAAACAGAAAGCAAAGAAGAACAGATTGAAAAAATAACAGGAAGACTTCTTCAGAATAACTATGATCTGGTTTATGCAAACACTGCAGAAACATTAATCTGGACAATACCTTTTTATAAAAAAAACATTCCTACCGTTGTTGCAATCCATGAGCTTACTTTTGGAATTGAAAGCGCATATTCACCAGATTTTATCAAAGAAAACATATCAAATGTTTCAACAATTATTGCAGGGTCTAATGCTGTAGCCAATAACCTTATTAATAGATATAATGCAGATCCTAAAAAAGTAAAAGCAATCCATTCATTTGTTGATGAAAAACTTGAGATTCAAAAAAATCAGATTCAAATAAAGAAAGAATTAAACATTGCGGAATCGGACATTATTATGGGAATAGCAAGTTCTCAGGAATTAAGAAAGGGAACGGATTTAGTGCCGCTTCTTGTCAAAAAAATCGCAGATAAAACAGATATTAATTTTAAATTCATTAATCTGGGAGGTTCTTCAAGCATTGGTCCGGTAAAATGTTCAAAATTAGATGCAGAGAAGTTGGGGGTTCTGGATAAAATTATATATGTAGATCATAACAAGTTCCCGAATGATTACATAAATATATTTGATATTTTTTTACTGTTATCCAGAGAAGATCCATTCCCTTTGGTAATGCTTACTGCCGCTAAGCTTAAGAAACCCATTGTTGCATTTGAAAATAGTGGAGGTGCGGTAGAATTTCTTGAAAACGGTTTTGGAGTTTTAGCCCCTTACCTTGATCTTGATGTCATGGCCTCAGAAATAGTAAAACTTTTACAAAACAAGGAATTAAGAGAAAACTATGGGTTGAAGATTCACAACAGATTGGAAAAAGAATATTCTGAAGGCAAGCTTACATCCGAGATTTTCCAAATTATTGATGATCTTATAAATTAATTAAATGATCTCCATCATAATCTCATCATACCTTCCTGACTATTTTTCTGCACTGGAAAAAAACATTGCGGAAACAATTGGAGTGTCTTATGAAATCATTAAAATAGACAATCCTGGATTGATGGGAATTTGTGAAGCTTATAACAAAGGTGCAGAAAAAGCCGGTTTTGATTATTTGCTTTTCATCCATGAAGACATTTTATTCAAAAATGAAGATTGGGGCAATACGCTCATAAATCATTTAAACCAGAAAAATACGGGAATTATAGGACTGGCAGGGTCATCTTATGTTCCCTCTGCTCCATCAAGCTGGACCGTTACAGAGAAATATAATTCTGTCAATATTTTACAGGGAAATAAAGAGAACACATTGTATTTTCCTATTCAAACAACAAAGGAAAACAGAAATAAAGTCTTTGCAGTTGACGGCGTTTTTCTGGGAATTAAAAAAGAAATATTTAATCAGTTTAAATTCAACGAAAATCTGCTGAAAGGCTTCCACGGCTATGATCTTGATTTTAGTTTGAGAGTTTCTAAAAAAAAACAGAATTATGTAGTTAACGATATTCTGATTCAGCATTTCTCTGGCGGTAATCTGGATAAAAACTGGTTAGATGCCAATATCAAAGTAAGGGAAAGTATAGGATCAGATTTTCAAAAAGAAATCGACCCTGAAGCTGAAAAGAAAATATTTATAGGGTTTTTGCACAATTTTTTCAAATATTACCCTGTTAATAAAAAAAACATATTTCTCACATTAAAATTTTATCCAAGAAAACTTAATTTTAATGAGCATTTGGAAATAGCAAAAAAATATTATGCCTACATACGATACGCCGGAAGTATCAATAAAAAACACAACACAAAGAATTAAAATTATTTAAAATTG
This sequence comes from Chryseobacterium gleum, assembly GCF_900636535.1. Taxonomy (NCBI): domain Bacteria; kingdom Pseudomonadati; phylum Bacteroidota; class Flavobacteriia; order Flavobacteriales; family Weeksellaceae; genus Chryseobacterium; species Chryseobacterium gleum. The sequence continues at coordinate 3,915,537 of NZ_LR134289.1, read as the reverse complement.
TTTAAAAATGATCATAGGAAACGGACTTATTGCCAATTCATTAAAAAATATAGACTCCGAGGAAAATCTTTTTTTTGCCTCCGGTGTTTCAAATTCTCTGGAAACGAGAAGTTCAGAGTTTGAAAGAGAATTTGCTCTTTTGGATAAATGTATTGAGAGTAATAGTAATCACAAATTAATTTATTTTTCTACTCTAAGCATTCATGATCAATCAAAACAAAACAGCCTTTACGTTTTACATAAAAAGGAAATTGAAAATTACATCAAAAATAAGTGTAGCAACTACCTCATTCTCAGAATCGGGAATATTGTAGGAAGTGGAGGAAATCCTAATACTTTATTCAATTTTCTTAAAAATCAGATTAAAAATTCAAACCAGTTTACAGTTCATACAAAGGCAAGAAGGCTATTGCTGGATATAGAAGATATTTCTAAGTTTTTAGAGTCTCACTGCCTGCATCTTCCTAATAAGGTTATTAACTTTTCTTTCCCCTATAATTTTGATTTAAAAGAAATTATTGGCGCCATTGAAAAAGAAACCCTTCAAAAAGCCTTCTATTCAGAAGTTAATGAAGGGGACTTCTATAAAGTAGATTTTGATGAAGAAGTTCACGCCTTCTTCTCAGGTATAAGTCCTGAAAATTACCTGGAAATGTTAACCCGAAAGTATATTTAAAATGGCGGCTATTCATGTAATCATTGTTACTTATAATGCCATGAAGTGGGCAGAAAGATGTTTTTCAAGTTTAAGAACCTCTTCAGTTCCTGTAAAATGTATTGTAATAGATAACGGATCCACAGACGGCACTCAGGAATATATTAAAACGTATTTTCCTGAAGTAGACTTCACTCAATCTCCACAAAATCTAGGTTTTGGAAAAGCGAATAATACAGGGATAGAAAAAGCGTATAAAGAAGGAGCAGATTTTTTCTACCTGATGAATCAGGATGCATGGATTTACCCGGACAGCTTTCAAAAACTATTGGATGTTTACAACGCATACCCAGACAAAAATCAGCTGGGAATTTTAAGTCCGATACATATGGATGGCAGCGAAAAGAAGCTCGATATTTTTTTCGAACGTTATCTGGCAAGAAATACACCTGATAACAGAATATTTTCAGACAGTTTTACCAATAGTCTGAAAGATTATTATGAAATAGACTTTGTAAATGCTGCCCATTGGTTACTTCCCAAAGCTACCATTGAAGAAATTGGTGGTTTTAATCCTTACTTCTTTCATTATTCCGAAGACTATGAATATGTACAACGTATTTCATTTTTCGGGAAAAAAATTATCGTCTGTCCGCCTAGTAGAGTTGTACATGATGGTAAACAGGATTTCCATAAAACCAGCCATATTAATGCCCTGAGAGTGCAACGGGAACAGCGCTATCTGAATCCGGCGCTCGCGTTTGATTCCAAAATGTTGAACAGAGATTTCATTCCTAAAATGATAAAGCAGGCTCTCCAATTGCAGTTTTCTGCTGCTTCCGATACTTTGAAAGAATATCAATATCAGAAAGACAGATTTAATGAAATCATAAACGCAAGAAACCTCATTAAAAATAAAGGTGCTGCTTTTCTCAATATATAAAAGTATCCCACTGATGAAATATTAATTCAAATTGACACAAATGAACAGAGCCAGTCTTATTAACAACACAATACAAAAGGGAAATCTTAAATATAATCCCCAGGAATTAATAAATTTGAGACCTAAAGACATTCTTTCATCTTTTATTAACAGATTTCATTACTAAATCAATGAAGCCAGAAATATCGGTCATTATGCTCACTTACAATCACGCCTCTTATTTAAAGGAGGCTATTGAAGGTGTGCTTTCTCAAAAAACAGACTTTCCGTTTGAGTTGATTATTTGTAATGACAATTCACCGGATGATTCTGACAGGATTATTTCAGAATTTGCAACGCAATACCCGAATATCATACGGTATTTTAATCATAAGACCAATATCGGTTTTGTGGAAAATCAAAGATTTGCATTCGCTCAGGCTAAAGGAAAGTATTTGGCCTACTGTGAAGGGGATGATTACTGGACTGATCCGGAAAAACTACAGTTTCAGTATGATTTCCTTGAAAACAATTCAGAATACGTCATGGTGACTGCCAGAAATTTACTGTTTCATCAGGATGAAAATAAGATGACAGAAGATGGAAAAGACTCCATGTTCAACGGACGGGAATATATTGACTATACCCAGGACAGCTTTTTTGTACAGCGCCCTACCCAAACTTTCACTTATCTGATCAGAAAAGACTGTATTGATGAGAAGTGGATTGACATTTATCCCAATTACAGAGATCTTTACTATTTTTACCATGCCCTTGAATTCGGGAAAGGCAGAAGCTTTAATAAAGTAGTGGGAGTCTACAGGCTTCACAGCGGTGGTGTATACAGCTCATTAGAAACAGAAAAGCAATACCGCACTTCCATTGATATTTTTAAAAATATTAAAAGGATTAATAATGATCCGAGAGCAGATCAGCAGATATTAAAAACCTTAGATCAGCTTATCAATAAATATTATTATGAAAAGGAATTTGTTTCACCTTTATGGAACAGGAATCTTTATGCAGCCATCTTTGAACGCTTTTCCATTTCAAAAAATATAGGAACAGGGATAAGCCAGCTGTTAAAGATTATAAAATATACTTTCACCAGATAATCAACACCTGTAATGGCTGATATGTATGGTGAATATCATCCCGCTCTTTTTCATTATGAATGTGGATAATGAATATATCAGCCGTATTCATTTTTCAACAATTTCAACATAATAGATTCAAATAGTTTGAGGGATCAGCTGATGTAAACCGATCATACTTTCCTTAATTTATCGTAATTTAGCTGTACAAAATGATAAAATTAATGATGAAAAATAAAAGCATATGTGCGGAATAGCCGGAATTATAAGCAATAATGCAGCAAATTATCAGCAGGAAATCAAAAGAATGACAGATTCTCTGATTCATCGCGGACCGGATGCTTCAGACTTTGAGTTCTATGATAATGCTATATTAGGCCACCGCAGACTTTCCATTATAGACTTGTCTGAAAACGGGAAGCAGCCGATGTTCTCCAATACAAAAAACGAATGTATTGTCCTTAACGGAGAAATCTATGGATATCTGGATCTCAAAAGACAATATGCGGAATATCCATACCATGGAGGTTCCGATACGGAAGTGATTCTTGCAATGTATCAGAGAAAACAGCAGAACCTCATCCATGATCTTCCGGGAATGTTTGCTTTTGCCATCTGGGATGACCGTGAACAGCAGTTGTTCTCTGCCAGAGACCGTTTTGGTGAAAAACCGTTCTACTATGCCATCGGAAATAATAATGAATTTATTTTTGCTTCAGAAATCAAAGCGATTCTGGCGTCCGGATTAATTCATCCTAAAGTAAATCCTGAAGCCATTTCCAACTATCTTCAATATGGCTACGTAAGTACCTATCAAAGCATTTACAGCAATATATATACTTTACCACCTGCTCATCAGCTGATCTGGAAAGATGGGAAGATTACTGTTTCAAGGTATTACAGTCTGCCGTCAAAAGACAGGGTGATCAGCCTGTCCGATGCTAAGGAAGAATTTCTGTACCTTCTGAAAAATGCTGTTAAAAAACAGCTTATAGCAGATGTACAGGTCGGAAGTTTTCTGAGCGGCGGTCTGGATTCTTCGTCTATAGTTGCTCTGGTAGATGAGTTCCTGCCCCATCAGACAACAATCAGTTTCGGATATGATCATAAAGACAGCGAGCTCAAATATGCCAAAGAAATTGCAGAGAAATACAATACCAATCATATAGAAGTTCATGAGCAAAAAAAGGACCTGGCTGAATCATTACTGCATGTTTCTCCTTTCTTTGACGAACCTTTTGCTGATACTTCTTACCTTCCACATTATGAGATTTGTAAAAATGCAAGAAAAAATCTGACCGTAACCCTTTCAGGTGATGTTGGAGATGAGCTGTTCGGCGGATATCATTTTTATACGGTTGAAAATATGATGAAAAATCATTTCAGTTATAAAAATTTAATCGCCAAATTCGGACTTAACCTTTATAAAAAAGCAAAAACGGTTTCGTTTGTAACCCAACAGAATTTAAAGTATGACTCTATTCTGGATTTTCATCTGAATTCTGTCAGAAATGTATTTAATAAATCGGAACGTAGTCTTTTGGGATGTTCAACGGATTATCAGCAGGGATACAGCTTTACTCCAAATCCTGATTCATTAAATGACATCATGAGAGTAGATCTGGAAAATTATGTTCCTGGCAATATGATGGTCAAATCAGACAGAATGGCGATGGCAAATTCATTAGAAATAAGAACTCCTTTTCTTGATGTCGATTTTGCAGAATTCTGTATTCAGCTACCTGATCAGCTGAAAATCACCAATGAAAACGATAAAATAATTCTTCGTGAATCCATGAATAATTATTGGACCGATACAATTAGAAAACGTCACAAACAAGGTTTCGGGCTCAGCGTTAAGAACTGGTTTGATGAAGAAAACCTTATAAAGCTCTCCAACGATCTTCTAAAAGATTCGTCTCAAAAGGTTTTTAACTATATTGATTTTGATATCACCCAAAAATTTTTGAACAAGGACCATAAGCACTGGAATTTATTGCAGCTTGCTCTTTGGGCTCATAATAATAAATCGGTTCTCTGATGCTTGATATTTCTGTCATTATCCCTGTATACAATGCTGCTGATTTTCTAAAGAAATCAGTACAGTCTGCCCTGCAATTTGAAGAAGTGAAAGAAGTTATTTTAGTTGAAGATAAATCTTCTGATCATTCCCTGGAAGTTTGTAAAGAATTAGCAGGTGAAGATCAAAGAGTTCAATTATTCCAGCATCCTGACAAAGGAAACCATGGTGCTGCTGCTTCAAGAAATCTGGGTATTGAAAAAGCCACCTCAAGCTTCATTACATTTCTGGATGCTGATGATTATTACCTACCCAATAGGTTTGATGCGGAGAAAGAACTTTTTAAAGAGCCTCATGTAGATGGAATCTTCAATGCCATAGGGGTTGAATATCTCACTGAAAAAGGGAAAAAGGAATTTCAGTCGAAGTTCAGTGACAATACATTGACAACAGTAAATTATCCGGCAGAAGGAAAGGAAGTATTCAGAGGGCTTCTCGGGCTTACACCGAAAACTTTCGGTACATTTTTCCATTTGAATGGATTAACCGTCAGAAAATCTGCTCTGGAACGGAATAATCTGAGATTTAATAATATTCTCCGCGTACACCAGGACTCTGATTTTATCATTAAACTGGCTTACCACTGCCATCTGAAATCAGGTAGTATAGACCAGGCCGTTGCGATGAGAGGAATACATGATGATAACAGAATTACCAAGATTGTCCGATATTCGCCACAATACAACAGGAGACAATTCCTTTTCTGGAATTCATTATATGAGTGGTCCAGATCTGTGTCCATGGATACAGATGCCGCAAATCACCTTTATTTACAGAAAAAAGCATTTGAACTTTCTGAGAAAAAAGGAGTTTCCAAAATGGTGAATCTATTGACTGCCATTCTAAAAAATCCAGATATCCTGAAAACGCAATACCGCTTTACGTACATCCGCTCATGAAGCTTAATAACCTACAAATATTAAGAGGAATATCAGCATTACTGGTATGCTGTTTTCACTTTGCTGATTATATTAATTTTCAGGATCTACGGTTGGGTGAAATTTTATTCAGTAAAGGAAGTATCGGTGTTAATATTTTTTTTGTAATCAGTGGGTTTATCATCACTTTTACTACCTATAAAAAGAAATTCACAGCAAACCAATCTTCCGAATTAACTTTGTTTTATAAAAGAAGGATAATCAGAATTATTCCTTTATATTTTATATTAACTTTAGCCTGGATTGTACTTGGTGGAAATTTTATGTCTTATTTTCATGGCGAGGGAGCCAAGAGACTTATTCATTCGGTATTTTTTCTCCCCCAAAAGGATACTTTTCCCGTTCTGTATCTTGGGTGGTCGCTTAATTACGAGATGTTTTTCTACCTTATTTTCGGAATCTCTCTCTTATTTAATACAAAAAAATATTCTTTTATTGTTCTTTTATTTATTTGTACTTATATCCTGGGAATCATTTATCCATTCGAAGGAGCTTATTTGCAACTGGTAACCAGTTCACTTAATCTCTATTTTGTTATGGGAATATTATTGGCTGTATTTTTTAATAGATTCACAGTTAATAAAAGCCGGGCAAGCTTTATCAGTATCATAGGAATATCGTTTTTCTTACTCTATTTATTCGGGTTTTTGAAGATCACAAATCCGCTCATCACCTTAATGGTAGTCTCACTATTGGTATTTTCTTTTCTACTTTTTGATTTTACCTTTCATTATAAAGGAAACCGTTTTCTGATATTTCTGGGGGATATTTCTTATTCTCTCTATCTATCCCATCCTTTTGTAGAAATATTCTTCAGAAAGTTCAAAGTAGCAGGATATTTTAATATTCCCTATTTTATATTTAAAATACTTGTGGTAATTGCAGTAGCCGCATTCCTATATCACTTTGTAGAAAAAAAGATAACTCATTACTTAAAAATAAAATTAAAAGCTTAAATTCTTGCAGTAAGAAATAACGTATAAACACAATAAAATTTCCAATTGAAAAAATGAAAATCTCAGTCATCATTCCCGTTTATAATGCAGAAAAATATGTCTCCCAAGCAGTAGAATCTGCGCTTCAATTTGATGAAGTTCATGAGGTTATATTAGTAGAGGACAAATCTCCCGACAACGCTTTGGAGGTCTGTCAGCAACTTACTGAAAAATATAGCAGAGTTCAGCTTTACCAGCACCCCGACAAAGGCAACCACGGTGCAGGCCCTACCAGAAATCTTGGGATAGAAAAATCAACCGGGGATTTTATTGCTTTCTTAGATGCCGACGATTATTACCTTCCGAATAGATTTGATGCTGAAAGAGAATTATTTAAAAATCCTGAAATAGAAGGTGTTTATGGTGCGTTGGGTGTACATTATTACTCGGAAAAGGCAAAAGAACAGTATTATAAACTTTTTCAGGACCGCTTAACGACGGTATATAAAATTCATGACCCTAAGGATGTATTCCCAGGACAAATGAATATGTTGGGAAGCTTTGGTTTATTTAGTATTGACGCTTTAACGATCAGGAAAGAATCTATGCTGCGCAAGATGAATCCTTTATTTAAAACAAATTTAAGATTGCACCAGGATACCGAATTTTTATTCCGTTTATCCTATTACCTTGATCTTTATCCTGGTATTTTAGACAAAGCAGTTGCGGTAAGGGGTGTACATGAAGACAACAGGATTACAAAGGTAGATTCTAAGAAAATAAAACCTTCCACTACAAGAGTTTTGCTTTGGAAAGAAGTGAAAGACTGGTCAGAAAACGAAGATACAATTCCAGCTCATATGAAACTCCACATTAAAAGAATGCATCGTAGTTTTGAAATTGCCAATGCTCCCTTCTTCAAAAAATGGAATATGATTCTGAAATATCTTGTCACAGATTATCCAAGCATCCGCTCCGGATTGTATAATATTAATTTCAGGAAATATCTATTCTGATTTAGATCTTATCTTTTTGTTTTGGACAGAATCGAATCCGCTATTTGTGTAGTAAATACTTTTCCGGATTCTTTATACATATGATTTCCATCTGTATATTGATATTCCTTGGCTTTAGAAGAGAAATCGAAGAAATAAACACCATATTTTTTGGAGATCTCTTTCATTTTTTCATTAAAATCAGGCGAATAGGAATGTTCCAGTGCTACCATTTTTTCTGAAGCAGGAATTCTTACAAGATAGACAGTCCCTTTACTTTTAAGGAATCTGATAATGTCTTCTAAGGCATTGAACCTGGCTTGCGAAATATTCTGGTTCTGAGCCAATTGTTTATAGAAATTTATTTTCTCAATTTCCCTCTTGGCTATAGAATCTTTTTGCATGTTTACCGTTACTTCCATCCAACCATTTTTATGCAGATAAGTGTTTGATCTTCCTGCTTCCTCTCTCTCCGTGTAAAGCTTAAACCAGCTTCGGGTGTAATTTCTCAGCAGATATTCATAATTCGGGGACAGATCATAAAAATGCATATTCTTTAACGGAGAATGATTTTCCGGAAAGTCCTCTTCTTTTTTCACATTCTTATCTAAGGATAGATTCCAGGGGTCCACGGTTATAATGAATAATCCGTTTTTGGTTTCCGGGTCCAGTTTTCTTTGTAACGCCTTATAATAGATTTGTCCGTACGGAGACTGTACAACGTTCAATGCAAAATTATCAAAATCTCTTCCTAATTTTTGATTTAAAAGCTGTGGAAGAACTGCCTGAGCCCCTCTTGAATCTCCCAGAATAATATTCTGTGGTTTTTTTACGGCGAAGTGCATATAATTATCATCTGTATTTCCATCCGCAAACCATCCCAAAACCCCGAATACGATTAGGACTCCGACGATATAAAATGATATTTTAAATAAAAATTTTTTCATGTTAAAACTGAAAATAAATAAATTCATTATTTCCGAAATTGGCATACCGCAGAATAATATAGATGATAACCAGATATAGAATTCTTCTTATCCACGGCCTGAATTGGTCAATTTCCAACCCATGGTTCTTCCCTCTGTTGATCCACTCAATGACAAACATGACGGCAACCAGCGAAAAGACTTTAAAAGGAAACGGTTTGGGAATTATAAATAAAGCCGGGTCAATGATCCTTTTAATGTATAAAACAGCCTGAGTAACAGACTCTGCCCGGAAGAAAATCCATGCAAAACAAGTAAGACCGAAGGTGAGTAATATTTTAAAAAATTCTTTAAAAGAGGGCAAAAGTCTGTCCATTGCAACTACTTCTAAGTTCTGACGATTTTTATCGGCAAGCAGCAATGGCATAAAATATAAGGCATTCAACCCTCCCCAAATGATAAAGGTCCAGTTAGCTCCATGCCAGAATCCGGAAACAAGAAAGATAATGAATGTATTTCTGACCTTCATCATCAGCCCTCCTTTACTTCCTCCTAAAGGAATATAAAGATAATCTCTGAACCATGAAGACAATGAAATATGCCACCTTCTCCAAAACTCAGCAATATCCCTTGAGAAATAAGGAAAGGCAAAGTTCTTCAGAAGTTCTATTCCAAACAGCCTTGAAACACCCAATGCAATATCTGAATATCCTGAAAAATCCCCATAAATCTGAAAGGCAAACAAAACAGCTCCCATTAAGAGATTAGCAGGACTTTCAGTTTGATAATTAGTAAAAATCTCATTAACTAATGGTGCACAATTATCTGCAATTACCATTTTCTTGAAGAATCCCCATAAAATCTGTCTCATCCCATCTGCAGCCTGCTCATAATTGAACACTCTTTTCTTTTGTATCTGCGGTAAAAGATGGGTAGCTCTTTCAATAGGTCCCGCAACAAGTAACGGGAAATAGCTTACAAACAGAGCGTAATCTATAAAATTGGTCTCTGCTTTGATCCTTTTTTTATAAATATCGATCACGTAAGAAAGACCATGGAATGTATAAAAAGAGATCCCGACAGGAAGCACAATATTGAGTAACCAGACATTTACCGTAAACCCGAATCCGCTTAACAGATCGGCAAAACTTTCAGCAAAGAAGTTGTAATATTTAAAAAAGCCAAGAAAGCCTAAATTGATTACAATACTTAGGGTCAACCAGAATGTCGCTTCTTTTTTTGTTTTACTTTTTTCTATCTGGAGCCCGGACACAAAATCCAGTCCTATAGAAAACATCAGCAAAAATAAAAATCTCCAGTCCCAGCAGGCATAGAAATAGAAGCTTGCTACCAGTAGCATCAGGTTCTGATGCTGGTATTTTTTCCTGAAAACAAACCAATATAATATAAATACAATCGGCAGGAAAATTAAAAAGCCAATGGAATTAAATAACATAGATATTCTTCAATGCGTTAATACTAACTTAGATTTTCAGCAGTTAAAAAATATCCGGAAAAGATGGGAACTATTAATTCATTCATGTGTTTATATATTTGTGTAATTATAGCAAAAGTAAATATTTTCAGCCTATTTTTAGTTTTTTCAGGTAATCTCTTAAAGGCTTTTCAATCCACTGATAGAACAAAGCAGATATAATAAGCAAAACAGCTATATATATCCAGAAAACCGTATCAATGTCAAGCAACATATGCTGCCATTTCAAAATCTCCCTTATGATATACAAAACCGGAATATGCACAATATAGATTGCATAACTTATTTCTCCAAGATATTCCAAAGGTTTTAAAGAGAAAAGCTTGGTGAGTACCCCATTATTATAAGAGATCAGAATAATTAATGGGATGAAAAGCACTGCCATAAGGCCATTATGAAAATTAAGCGGAATAAAAATAAGAGCCAGCAATACTGCCATAAATAAAATAATAACAGGAACGTCATAGTTCTTTTGCTTAAAATTCTTCACAAAATACATTCCTGCCAGATTTCCTATTAAAAATTCATTAAGGTGCATGAGTGGAAAATAAAATCCAAATTCATGGCTTTTTGTATGAGGTCCTTCATACCATAAAGATTTTACATAAAAATTCGAGAATACCTGTGTGATCAGCCATATTAAGATTGTAATCACCCAAATGCTCTTATTCTTTTTCGAATAATATCTGTTGTATAATAGAGGAAACAGCAAATAGAAAAGGAATTCTACAGAAATAGACCATCCGGGAAAATTCAGGACTAAAGCTTCGCCAGGGATCCAGCTTTGAATGCCAAACAGATACAATATCAGTTTATATAAACTGAAGTCGGAGGACCTGGTAACAAGATATAACAAAAGCCCTACAACATATAAAGGATAAATCCTGGCGAATCTGTTCCGGTAAAAATCCAGGTAATCAATGGAATTCTTTTTATGGTAGGCAACCATCATAATGAATCCCGAAAGAATAAAAAAGTAGCTTACGCCAACATTGGCCCGCAGGAAAATATCTGACAGATAATTGATCTGATATAAAAATAAGTCTTTATTAAAATGCGAAATGACAATCGCAATAGCTGCTACAAATCTCGTAAAGGTAATCTGACTTATTTTCACTGATCATTCAATGCTGTATAACTTTAAAGTTTATTTGATAAAGACACCTACGTATTTGCCTTCAAACTCTACTACAGTTGTGTTAATATTATTTTTTTCACAAAAATCCTGGTAAGCGGAATTATCACCAATATCATCACTAATGAAAACCCCTCCTTTTCTCAAATGCTTATAAAGCTCATCATAAGCCCATATTCTTCCATTATAGCTTTTATCAGAATCATAATGAAGAACATCAAATACAGCATTTTCAGCGAAGATTTTCGGAAGTGATTCTTTATCGGCAAAACGAAATAATTTCCAATTACTTTTTAGCTTTTCAGGAACTACATATCCTACATATTGATCTCCATCCTGTGCCAGATAAGGCATGTCCGAGCTATACAAACGTCCTCCTCTTTTTGCAAGAGATAAAAGAGATGCCAGTGAAGACCATCCGTAAGCGACCCCTGTTTCCACTACATGCTGTGCTTTTGTAAATTCACAGGCATAATAAATAAGCTCCAATGCTCCAGGCCCACCCATTTTTACAGGACATTCTTTTTCTCTTTGTTCTGCAAAACTTAAAATTTCATGGTATTCAACGCGAAAAGGTTTAATATCAAGTCCAAAAAGTCTGGACACTGCCTCTTCTTGTGAAATGCATCTTTCTGCGGCCCAGGAATTTGTTTTTTCCTTTCCTTTAAAGGCATTACCTCTATTAACTGTGTTTTTAATAATTTTTCGGCCTAATTCGGGATAAAGATCAGGTCTTTTCAAATAGCCGATAAAAGTTTTGAGAACTCTTGTAATTTCACCCATTGTGTTGTCTTTGATAAGAGGCAAAAATAAAGATTTTTTTTTTATTTTTATAAAAAAACCTTCTACCTGTCCGAAACATTATAGGTTAATTTACAATTGAATAAATCATTTTTAAACAATTGGTAGAGGTTTTTATAATAACTTCCAAAAAGAGAAATGAAAAAAGTAATCTGCTATTTTTCTTTGTATAAACAAAAACATTGTAAGGCTGGTATTTTTATTGGCCATATCCGGATAGATAAAGGAGATATTGTTTTTGATTTCTACAAAAACAGATTATATTTGTAAAGCTCAAATGATCAAAAAGATAGGATATGATCTATGATTTTTTCGAAAAAATAAGCAGAATGAAGCAATTATTTCTTCTGAAAAGACATCCAAATGTTTATTTTGAAGACCTTAAATTAGGTGTTGGTAATCGTTTTATTCTGGATAAAGACTTAAAAAAATTAAGTATTGGTCCCGCTGCAGACTTCAGAAACTATACCAGTATTCTGATCTCTAAAAACGCTACTTTAGAAATAGGCAGCCACTTTTTCATGAATAATTTCTGCTCTATAAACTGCCTGGAATATATATCAATTGGTAACAACACCTTGTTTGGCGAAAACGTTAAACTTTATGATCATAACCATTTATACGAAACCTCTCCTACTATGAAAGTATATCCCTCCTTATTTTCTAAAGCACCTATAAAAATAGGGAGCAATTGCTGGCTCGGGAGCAATGTAACTGTTTTAAAAGGAGTCACTATTGGTGATAACTGTATCATTGGTGCCGGATGTACCATTTATAAGGACGTTCCTCCCAATACTCAGGTGATAAACAAACAGGACCTTTTATTCAGAGATTTTAAATAATGAAATTTTCGGTACTCATTGCTCATTATAACAATGCAGCTTTATTCAGGGATTGTTATGACTATTTAATTAAACAAACGTATCCCAATTGGGAAGCTATTATTCTGGATGATGCTTCCACAGAAAAAGAGAAAAAAGAGATTCTGGATATTATTCACGGAGACGAAAGGTTTAAATTTTTTGAAAATGAAAAAAATTCCGGGGTCGGAATTACAAAAAGTAAACTTATTGAGCTTGCTGCAGGAGAAATATGTGGTTTTGTAGATCCGGACGATGCTATTCTTCCGACTGCCATTGAAACTGCGATTCGGGTTTATGAACAAAAAAAGGATGTTGTTCTTACCTATTCCAGATTAATGATTTGTGATAAAGACCTTAAGCCTATTAAGCCCTTCAAGTCCCCAAAGCAGGTCATCAACAATGATATGTTTTTTTTCAATTTTCCTATTCAGATTGCACATTTTGTAACTTTCAGAAAAAGTATTTATGAGCAAACTGAAAAAATGAATCCGGAGCTTAAAATTGCTGAAGATCAGGATCTTTACCTTAAGATGTACGAAAAAGGTAATACTTACTTTATTAACGATGTCAACTATCTCTATAGAACTCATGACAAAGGTATTTCACAAAATGATAATAAAGGAAAATCTTACGACTATTTCGCACAGGTCATTTTTAAGGCCATGAAACGCAGAAACCTTAAAAAAATCAATGGAAAAAAAATCCCGGAGCAATACTCTGACAGCAAAGAAATCTTTGATCTTCTGGAATATCAAACTAAATTTGTGTATAGGCTAAAGAAAAAAATCTTCATTACTTTACATAAAATTTTCTGATAATGTCGGCAAACAATAAAATAAAAGTTCTTTTTAGACATCGTTCTATGGAAATGGGCGGGGTAGAAAAAGTAATATTAAGTATACTTAACAATCTTAATCCTGACAAATTTGAAATTACGGTTTGTCTTAACCTCAACCAGGGTGAACTTCGGGATGAGTTTCCAAATCACGTAAAGAAAGTCTTTCTTACTGATGGCAAAGAAGAGTTTTCTCAGAATCCATTCCTTCATAAACTACAGCTATTGCGAAGGAGGATAAAGCTATCGAGGGCATTAAAAAATCATGCAATTTCTGACCGTATTTTAGGAAATCAAAAATTTGATATTGAAATTGCTCCTACATACAGTGCATTTTCATCCGTAATCAATTCCAGCAATAAAGCTTCAAAAAAAATAGGATGGTTCCATTCTGAGATTAATATTCCAGGCATGAAAACTTTAATCCCGGACATTCTTAAAAATTTTCCAAAGTTTGATCACATGATTTACTGCTCGCAAAAAATCAAAGATATCATGCATCAGTGTTACCCGGAACTTAAATATCCCGCCGAAAGTGTAATCATCAATGCAATTCCTATTGAAGAAATTAAAAAGAAAGCGGAAGAGCAAATAGAAGATTTCCCGGAAGGACCAGTATTCGTTTCTGTTGGGCGTCTTCATAGCAGAAAAGGCTACCACAAACTAATTGAGGCTCATACACGACTTATTAGTGAAGGTTTTCACCATAATATTATAATTATAGGAAATGGTGAAGAAATGAAAAACCTGACTGAGCAGATCCAACGTAACAATGTAACGAAAAGCTTTATCCTGGCTGGAAACAAGATGAATCCTTATCCTTACATTAAAAAGGCAGATTATTTTATTCTTCCTTCCGAATCTGAAGCATGGCCATTGGTCATTGCTGAAGCATTAATACTTCAGAAGCCTATTATTGCCACCAATGTTGGGGATGTTGGTTTCATGATTAAAGACAGGGAAACGGGATACCTCATTAATTATGACATCGATGAAATGTATTCGGCTATGAAAAAATTTCTTACTGATCCCGGCCTTGTTCTCCATATCAGGGAGAACCTCAAAACTATTGAAAGTCAGTTTGATAATAAGAAAATATTTGACAGTGTGGAAAACATCATAGAGACGTTACACAAAAAATAAATTACTGTGCGGCATATCCTCCGTCAATCACAAGATTGGAACCCGTAACCCATCTTGAGGCATCAGACAGCAGAAAAATACAGGCATTCGCTACATCTTTAGGTTCACCTATTCCCAGCGGATGCTTTTTTATGATCTCTGATGAAGCTTCTTCACCAATATCTTCAAACATTTTTTCTAAAATCGGAGTGTTTACCATGGCTGGGCTTACACTGTTAACCCGGATATTACTTCTTGAAAGCTCCATAGCCAACGAACGGGCTGCGGAAATTACCGCTCCTTTACTCGCAGAGTATGCAGCTTTTCCTGCCTCTCCTACCATTCCTGCAACTGAAGAAATAAATACAAAACTGGAGGTTTCGTCTTTATATTTTTTTAAGGATAAAATTTTAGCAATTTCGAGTCCTGCAATGACATTTACAGCAAATATCTCCTGATACAGCTGCGGATTATGCTTTTTTAGCGGTAATGTTTTTTCGATACCGGCACAGTGTATAAATCCTGCTATCTTACCCAAAGCCGAAACTTTCTCTGCTATAATTGCTTCAAGATTTTCAGACTGAGTAATATCTTCAGTAACCGTTTCCACTTTTGTTTCAGGATCCAGCATGGAGACGGTTTTCATAAGTTCTTCATGATTTCTACCCACAAGGATCAGGTCTGCACCGCTTTTGCTGCATTCTACAGAACAGCTTCTCCCGATGCCGGAAGAAGCGCCTGTAATGAGAATAATTTTATTTTTTAATGAGAAAGCATCCATTAATCTTCAAAATTTTCTTTCCCTATAACATCCATTAAATCTGATACGGTTTCGATATCTTTAAAGTGCTTGGTATCAATTTTCTTGCTGAAATTTTCATCTACAAACGCAATAACAGAAAGTAAACTGATAGAATCGTAGCTTTCCAGAGACTTCAGATTCGTTTCAGTAGTTAATGTTTCATCTTCTTCTAATTCCTCTTGTAGTTTTTCTAAAAAAACGGATGTTTTCATATTGTATAATTTTAAATGTTTGTTTATTAAATTTCCATAATTGTAGCTCCCCATGAATATCCTACTCCAAATCCTGCCATTAAAACTTTATCTCCCTCTTTGAGCATTCCTTTATCCATCATATTTTTAAGAGCAATAGGAATGGTTGCAGAAACTGTATTCCCGGTTTTTTCCATATCAATATAAAACTTTTCCGCCGGAATTTTCGTTTTCTTTCTCAAATAATTCAACATAAAAGAATTGGCCTGATGAAAAACAAAATGGTCAATATCATCCATCGTCATTCCATTCACCTCCAACGTCTCTTTTACCAACCCGGGAATGTTTTCAATCGTGAAATTAAAAATTTCAGGACCATTCATATAAATATTTTCAGGGCTGAATTCATGCTCAGGATTCAGTTTAAAATCTTTTTTGAAAGCTCCTTTCTTCACAATAAGATTTTCCGCTCCGCTTCCATCTGTTCCCAGACAGAATTGATAATCATTACCTTCAGACTTCTCAATAATGGCAGAAGCAGAGGCATCCCCAAATATGCTTCGGTTTCCTTTATCGTCAGGGTGAATGTGCTTGGTATATGTTTCTGAAGTAACCAAAAGAATACTCTTTGCAATTCCTGCAGAGATCAATCCTTTTGCAAAAGCCAGCCCGTACACAAATCCTGAACAGCCCAGGTTAAAATCTATGGCTCCGATATTTTTTCTAAGCCCTAATCTGTCCTGCAAAAGACAGGCCGTTGTAGGCAGAAAATATTCGGGACTCTGGGTACAGAACAAAATAAAATCTACTTTGCTCCTGTCGTAGTTTTCGAAAATTTTTTCTGAAGATTGTACTGCCATATCCAGTACGGTTTCATTATCAGAAGAGATGTGTCGCTGGGAAATGCCTACTTTCTCCTGGATACGTTCTGAGCTCCATTCAGGGAACTGTTTTTCAAGATCGTCGTTAGTTAACACCTGCTGAGGCAGATAATATTCTATTTTTGAAATTTTCATCATATTAATAAATTCTCTTTCTTTGCAAAAGTAACGAAAACAAATTTACACTTGTGATGATTTTTATATTCAGAATCTTGTTAAAAATAGACGCTCTCTATCATTCTTTTTTGAACAGAGCCAGTCTTGAAGTGGCAAAATACAGAGGGATGAAGGTAGGTAAAAACTTCAACATGCCTGACAAAGTGTATTTCGGAACAGAACCTTACCTTATCGAAATTGGTGATAATGTGAATATTGCCGGAGATGTAAGGTTTGTAAATCACGGGGGAACCACTACTCTTCTCAGAAAACTTCCGGGCTATGAAGATGCAAGAATACTGGGAAGAATAAAAATCGGAAATAACTGTACCATAGGACTTAATTGTGTAATCATGCAGGATGTACAGATTGGAAACAACTGTATTCTGGGAGCTAATTCTGTACTATCACAGTCTATGCCGGACAATACGGTCTTTATTGGAAACCCGGCACAATTTCTCTGCACCATTGAAGATTATGGAGATATTGTTCTTAAAAACAACCCGGAATATCCCCGTGAACTTGAGAAAGACAGAAAAAAGCTGGATGCTTATATCAAAGAAAATCTTCCTTACAAGTATAAAAAAGCAAGAAAAATTAAATAAATTAATCTTGTAAAATCATAAAATAAACAAATTTGAAAAAGAAAAAACTCCTCATTCGTATAGGTTCATTACGTCATGGTGGTGCTGAGAAAGTATTAATCAATTTTTTGAAAAATCTTCCTCCGGATAAATATGAAGTAGACCTTTTAGTAAATCTCTATTCGGGATTATACATAAAAGAGGTTCCGTCATGGGTGACGCTGTACTATTTGACAAAAGGAGAAATGATCACAACCAACAGGCCGCAGGATATTCCAGTGAAAGCTTACAGAGTGCTTTATCAGAAAATGTTTCTTTGGTTTCCTTCTCTTCTTTATAAATTTGTTTTAAAAAATAAAAAATACGATGTAGAAATTGCTGCTATCCATGCAATGCATCAGGAAATTCTCTCCAGCCCTCAAAAAGATTCAAAAAAAATTATCTGGGTACAGAATGACATTTTTAATCTGAAAGGATACACTCCTGAGCTGATCAGACAGTTTTTTAAGTTTGACAAAATTCTGGTGATTTCCAATAAGCTGCAGGAAGGCATGTTTGAACTGGCAAAAAATGAAGCTGAAAAAGCATCTGTAATTAAGATTTACAACCCGATTGACAAAAATGATACATTAAGAAAGGCAGATATTGAAGTTGAGGATTATCCTTTCAACAATGATCTTCCTACTTTTGTAACGGTAGGAACCGTATATCCCCAGAAAGGCTACGACAGATTGCTTAATGTGCATAAAAGACTTATTGATGAAGGATTTAAACATCAACTTCTGATTATTGGAGACGGGTATGATTTCAATAATATTCAGGATCAGCTCAATAAGCTTGGACTTCAGGAAACTGCAAAAATGCTTGGTTTCAGCAGTAATCCATATCCATACATGAAAAAGGCGGATTTTTATATTATGTCTTCACGGCATGAGGGGTTTCCTACAATTATTGCTGAAGCTCTTATTCTTAACAAACCTATTTCGGCAACAGACATTTCCGGAATCCGGGATCTTCTGCAGGATGGAAAACTGGGAAATATTACCCCGAATTCTGAAGAAGGAATATATGAAGGAATGAAAAAGTTTCTTACGAATAAAAATATCACTGAAGAATACAAAAAACGAATCTCCGAAACCGAGCTTCCTTTTGTTCTGGAAAAATCCGTGGAACACCTTCAGAAAATAATTGATGAAGTATAAAACATTGACAATGGCTGATTATTCGATTATTCAAAAAGACTTTTACAGGGAAAGCGGAAAATGGCTTTCAACATTTCAGATCTGGAAAAAGTGCATCAACCCCAATCTTCATTTTGTCTACATTTTGAGAAAAGCTCAGAAATATCAGAAAACCCCTGTTCTGAATTTTTTCTGGAAAATCGTACTCAGACATTATCAGATCAAATATGGTTTTCAGATTTATCCGGAGACCCAGATTGGCGAAGGTTTTTATTTAGGACATTTCGGAAGCCTTGTCATCAACCCGAAAACAGTGATCGGTAAAAACTGCAATATCGCTCATGGAGTCACTATTGGCCAGCAAAACCGCGGAAAAAATGAAGGTTCTCCTGTTATTGGGGATGAAGTTTGGATAGGCACCAATGCTGTAGTCGTAGGAGGTATTACTATTGGCAATAATGTACTTATTGTTCCGAATTCTTATGTTAATTTCGATGTACCACAGGATTCTATAGTAATGGGAAACCCTGGAAAAATCTTTCCAAATTCAAAAGCGACACAGGGTTATATCAACAATAAGATATAAATCCGTCAATAGCAAAAGATATTAATTTCAGATCTACAGCTTTTTCCAAACAGGCAGACCGGCATCTTCTTTGGTATCCGGAGCGGATCAACAATGTGCAGAGACTAATTGAAATTATTAAGGAACAATCATTCTCGGTATTCTTATGATTGTTTATTGAAAATTTAGAATATTTTAATTCACAAGTCTCAGATTTTGATTTATACTTTGTAATTTTATACTGTTTTTTAAACGTTTGGATTAAACTTATAGATCTCAATAGTTTCAAAATAAAAGTATACTGGAATATTGAATATGATTTTAAGCATATTTTAATATTAAACTTTGTTAAAAGTGATTGATTCTTTAACAAAAATTATATTTTTGCATAATTATTGATTTGGTCTATTGATTTTGAAAATAATTTAAACGAAATAAATAATTATAAACCTTAAAATTTAAATTATGGCACAATCGTACGAAGTTATTTTCGAAAACAACAAAAAATGGGTAGAGTCCAAATTAGCTGAGGATGCTGACTTCTTTCATGAACTTGCAAAAACTCAGCATCCGGATTATCTGTATATCGGATGTTCGGATAGCAGAGCCACTGCAGAAGAACTGATGGGGGCAAAACCAGGTGAGGTATTTGTTTACAGAAACATTGCCAATGTGGTCAATACGTTAGATATGAGTTCCACAGCCGTTATTCAGTATGCTGTAGAACATTTGAAAGTAAAACACATTATTGTTTGCGGACATTACAACTGCGGTGGTGTGAAAGCAGCAATGACTCCTCAGGATCTGGGATTACTGAATCCATGGCTGAGAACCATCCGTGATGTGTACAGACTGCACCAGGCAGAGCTGGATTCTATTGAAGATGAAAGCAAGCGTTATGACAGACTTGTAGAGCTTAACGTTCAGGAGCAGTGCATCAATGTGATCAAAATGGCCTGTGTGCAGGAAAGATACATTTTAGAAGAGTATCCTATTGTGCATGGCTGGGTATTTGACCTTAGAACAGGTAAAATTATTGATCTGGAGATTGATTTTGAGAAAATCCTGAAAGACATCCAAAAGATCTACAATCTTACAAGTTCTGATTGGGTAATGAGCAGAAAGACTAAATAGTTTTTCTAAAAAGAAGGTAAAATGAAATTCTGGAGTATTATTGTATTAACGTTTTTTCTGAATTTTACAGCGCTGCCAGGCATTGCTGCGGTTGCGGGCTGGGATATTGCAAGAACGAATGTAATAATCAATGAAGAAGAACCTCATTCTCACCCATCCTCATTCATTGTTTACGAAAAGACTATTCCGAAACCTTTAGATGTTTTCGATTATCTGAAGTTTTCCGAACCTGATACTCAGGGCGTGTCTTTTGTTCTGATTGATGATTCTTTTCATCTATCACCTTTACTTACTATATTTTCTCCCCCTCCGGAAGCGTAATTCTATAGTTAGATTTTTTGATACTATTTCCATATCATTTTTGATATCGGATACACACGTACTTTAAAAAATTATTTTTTCAACTTTTATAACAGACTTATTTAAAGCAGATAAGCCGGTTATACCTTACAGCTTCACATTATGAAAAAGACATCATTAATAGGAGGAATCAAGGAGAATTTTCCTTCAGGACTCGTGGTATTTTTAGTAGCACTTCCGTTGTGTTTAGGAATTGCTTTAGCATCAGGCGCCCCACCCTTATCCGGTATTATTTCCGGTATCGTAGGCGGTCTGGTAGTAGGAACAATCAGTAATTCAAATATTTCAGTATCAGGTCCCGCAGCAGGTCTGACAGCTATCGTTTTAACAGCAATAACAGATCTTGGCGCATTTGAGCTTTTTCTTTGTGCAGGGATTATTGCAGGACTTATTCAATTGGTTTTAGGGTTTGTGAGAGCCGGAAGCATCTCCAACTATTTTCCGAATAATGTCATTGAAGGAATGCTGGCAGCCATAGGAATCATTATTATTTTAAAACAGATTCCGCATGCATTGGGATTTGATAAAGATTATGAAGGGCACGAATCCATTTTTGATAACGGCCTGAATTTCGGATATTTTACAGAATTGTTTGGAGCGATTCATCCCGGTGCGGTTGTTATTACTTTAATTTCTGTAGCGATACTTATCGCATGGGATAAAATCCACGTTCTGAAAAGGATGAAAATGCTTCCTGGAGCATTGGTTGCCGTCATTGTAAGCATTCTTTTGAACCAATTGTTTAAGATGTCCGGAAGCTCATTGGCTATCGAAACCCAGCATTTGGTTTCTTTACCGGTACCAAAGTCTTTTGATGACTTTAAGAACCTGATTACGACTCCTGATCTTAACGGCTTTACCAATCCTAAAGTATGGATTGTAGGGGCAACAATTGCGATTGTAGCTTCTATTGAAACCTTGCTTTGTATTGAAGCTTCAGATCGTCTGGACAGACAGAGAAGGATTACGGATACCAATCTTGAGCTTAAGGCGCAGGGAATCGGAAACCTTGTAAGTTCATTCATTGGTGGGCTTCCAATGACTTCTGTTGTCGTAAGAAGTTCTGCCAATGCCAATGCAGGAGCGACCTCCAAAATGTCCACCATTATTCATGGTGTCTTCTTATTGATCTGCGTATTGTCTATTCCTGTTGTTTTAAATTTAATTCCGCTAGCAACATTGGCTGCGGTGTTAATTCTGGTAGGATATAAACTGGCAAAGCCGGCCACATTCAAACATTTCTGGCATTTGGGAAAATTTCAGTTTATTCCGTTTGTAGCAACGGTGGTAGCCGTAGTGGCAACAGATCTTTTAAAAGGGGTGGGAATTGGTCTCGCAATCTCTATTTTCTATATCCTTCAGGGAAATATGAAAAGAGCGTATTATTTAAGCAGAGAAAGGCTGGATGATGCAGACGGGATCAATATCAAGCTGGCTGAAGAAGTATCATTTTTAAATAAGGCAGCTATCAAAAAAACACTTAAAAACATAAAACCTAACTCTACAGTAATCATTGATGCAAGAAGCACTTCCTACATTGCAACCGATGTACTGGAAATGATTCAGGACTTTGCCAATATCCGCGCCAAGGAACAAGACATCAATGTAGAACTGATAGGCTTTAAAACTTCATACAGAGATTACGAAAGAAGTCAGGATTCCCATATTCTGGTTACCCACAAAAGGGCTATGTAATCTCCATTATTAATTAATTTTTTTAACTTTAAATTCGAAAACAATAAAAATATGAAAGCACATACACACGAAACCCAATCTACTATTACCCCTGAGAAAGCGTTAGAGTTCTTAAAAGAAGGAAACCAGAGATTTGTGAACAATCTTAAAGCAAACAGAGACCTTCTTGAACAGGTGAATGCAACCCGTGAGGGACAGTGGCCTTTTGCTGTAGTATTAAGCTGTATAGACAGCCGTACCTCTGCAGAGCTTATCTTTGATCAGGGATTAGGAGACATCTTCAGTATCAGAATTGCCGGTAACTTTGTGAATCAGGACATTCTGGGATCTATGGAATTTGGGTGTAATGTTGCAGGGTCCAAACTTATTGTCGTATTAGGGCATACCAAGTGTGGAGCTTTGAAAGGAGGTCTTGACGCTGCAAAAATTGAAGGTATGGGAATGGACAACCTGAACCACCTTATCAATCACTTCAATCCAATCATCAATGAAATTATTGAAGAGAATGAAGAGCGTTCATCTAACAACAGCTCTCTTCTTGAAAGGCTTAATCAGCAAAATGTAAGAAGTGCGATTGAAGATATCCGCAAGCAAAGTTCAACACTTAAAAATCTTGAAGCTGAAGGTAAAATTAAAATCGTTGGCGCCAATTACGATGTTGAAACAGGTGCTGTAACCTGGTTATAAGAAGCAAATTCATTTAATTCCAATTATAGTTTACAGAAATGCCATCGGAATCCGATGGCATTTATTTTTTATTACGTTATATATATTATAAAAGTAAATATTTAAAAAGAAATTGTGTTGAACTGACAAGATCAACGATATATTTCATTTTAAAGAGATTTAATTTTCATTATCAAATGATTAATTATATATTGCAATATTATTTTTTTTAATAAAGAAGCTTTTAAAAATCAATACTAGAAAGATAGTTAATGTAATTATTCGTAATTACACTGTTTCAATAGTATTAGTAATTTTTCTTCTTATATATTTTAGTATAAAGAGAAAAAAAATACGATATGATTTGTTGCTATGCTCTATTACTGAGAAAGACTAAAATACCAAGATCTCAAATGAACAGAAAATGAACATAATAAGGATAATTATTACAAAAAAAGGGAATTTAATTGATTGATAAGGTGAGACAATAAGTCAGCCGAATAAAAACTATAACAGATGAATAAGAGAAATTATGTTTCTATACTTAATTTCTTATATGCACAGAATCTCCTTATATCTTACGTGCAGGGCTTATAAAGCCTAAGGTCCTTAGACTATTTATTTGATGCACTGATTGAAATCAGGCTATACCATTAACCTAAAAACAAAAGCTATGAAAAGTTTCTATCGCTCAGGATAATAATTTTCTGTCACTCAAGATACTATTAAGTAATTCGATATAGGATGGCAAATCTAATTTTAATTTTAAAAACAATACACAATGAAGAAACTTTATATGGATACACCTTCTGGATATGTCACTCTGGGTATGTCGGCTCAGAGAATTTTATTACAAAGGAAAATCTTTCCATTAATTTGTTTAATGATCGGAATTTGGGGATATTCCCAAACGGAAGTTTATTTCAAATATGACGAAGCAGGCAGCCAGAAATACCGTGGACCTGAAGACATTGCAGGAAAATCTTCGTCACAACTAAAAACCGCCTCACTGTTCACAACACAGATGATGGATGAAAAAACATTTTGGAAGCAGGTTCGTTTATATCCGGTTCCTGTTAATGATGTTTTAACCATCGATTGGACAGAGGAAACAGACAAACTCATAGAATCTGTTTCTCTTTATCAGCATAGCACAATTCACTGGAAATTTCAACAACAAAATATTCCTGGCCTTAACAGGCAGTTGAAAATTAACATGACAGGTTACGATTGGGGTGTATACGTACTACGCTTTACTCTGAAAGACGGAAGGATATTCAGTAAAAACATCACTAAAAGATAAAGTGCATCATGAAAAAAACTAATAATAAGAAGATACAGATATTTTCTGCGTTGCTATTATCTTTCACTTCGATATTCTGCTTTTCACAGAATTTTCATGATACTAAGGGAAATATTGAAGTCAACAGAGTTGGACAGTTAGAGTTCTCTTTACCACTGGACTTACCTCCTGGCATTAAAACAGTATCACCCCAGATAGGTTTAGTGTATAACAGTGAATCTGGTAATGGTATAGCCGGTTATGGATGGAGTATTTCCGGAATAACTACTATCAGCAGAACAGGTAAGAATATTGAAAACGAAGGAGAGGTAAAGGGAGTTCAGATGGATTTCTCTGATTATTACAGTTTTAACGGTAAAAGACTGGTACTAAAATCAGGTGTATACGGCAAAGACGGTGCTGAGTATGTTACAGAAAAATATTCCAATACAAAATTTAGATCTATAGGAACTGCTGCCGGATGGTATGGCCCGGAATATTGGGAAGTTACTTTTGAGGATGGTTCTCAGGCGTGGTATGGCCGTAATCCAGTTGCCAGAGTACCAAATGAATATAATATAAGCGAATGGAAAGATCCGCAAGGAAATTACATTACTTACAGTTATGTCCAGGGAACCCGTACTGCCATGATAAGCAGCATCAGCTGGGGTGGGAATATGGATCTGAATACCCCTCATATGAACACCATCCAGTTCTCCTATAATGACAGAGAATTGAAAGAAGAATCTTATGTGCAGGGCCTCAAATCTTACCAAAGCAAGATTCTTTCTGAGGTAAAGGTACTTACCAATAATAGTCAATTTAAGCGGTACAGCATAGAGTATACTGGCAATGGAACCAATTATCAGTTTGTGGGAAAAATTACCGAGTATAACGCCAATAATGAAGCGGCTAATCCGGTTACTTTCGGTTACCCATCTATGGTCAATTCTTCTTATGCAGAATATACGGCAGAGCCTGATCCCTTTAATGACGTTAAATTGGTAGCAGATTTTAATGGAGATTCTTATCTGGACTTCCTGATGAATAACGGTACAGTAAAGCTAGGGGCTTTTAACGAAACTTTTACAACCGTTTCTACAGGTAAAACTTTTGCTGGTAATGCTAAAGTAGTTAGTACACTATTAGACGAAGAAGGTCAGGTCTATAATGGAAATGGAATTGTTGAATATAAAGACAGTAGAATTTATGGATATATTTTTAGAAACAATGATTTTGTAAAAGTATTCGATAAAAGTCTGGGGAATACTGTTTTTAACGGACAAGGTGATAATTTAATTCTTGAAGTAGGCGATTTTAATGGGGATGGTATACCCGATGCTTTTCTTGATGATGGTGCCCCGACAGGGTTTAATGTAAAAGGTATTGTAGACCTAAAAAACCCGGCTACTCCTTTAATTGGATTGCTGCTTGATGCCGGAATTAATGAAAGCGGATATAAGGATCGGAAGTATTTGGATATAGATGGAGACGGAAAGGTAGAAATTATTAGCGTAGCAGATTCACAATATACCGTTTTTGAATTTGTAAAATACAGTACTAATACATACCTGCAGAAAATAAAATTTTCCGGAAACCTGCTGGAAGCCAAAGATCCAGAATTTCCTGTGTTATATGGAGATTATAATGGAGATGGAAAACTCGATTTTGCTATTCCTATTACTGATTATGCTATAGGAAAACCTGATGACTGGAGGTTTTACATGGGAACCGATAAAGGGTTTAATCCTTTCTTAAAACAGGAATTTTTTACCTACAGAAAGTTCCAGAAAGAGATGACTAGTAATTATGCAAAATTTGTTAAAGAATATTTCTTTTCGGTTACCGATATGAACAAGGATGGAAAATCTGATATTGTACAAGTATTTTCCTATAACCAGATCAATATGTTCAACGCAGGTGGATCAAGGGATTTCGGTTATGTTGTAAGTGCGAAGATGGCTAATGGATCAGATGTTAACGGAACACCGGGCTTTACTCCCAACTGGTCATTTCAAAGTCCAACATATAGCACACAGGACCTGCTTGATCTTACCTTGTTTACTCCCATTACCAATTCAATAAAGTCCGGGAATAACTATTATAATGTCTTTTTATACTGGAAGCAGTTCCTGAAAAAAATAAAAGGGCCTACTCCTGTTTCTGAATTGGCCAGGATGACTTCTATTACACAAGGAGGAGTAACTACCAATGTAAAATACCTGGAAGTAGTTCCAGGCAATACCATAACTCCTGACTTCTACAAGAAAGAAAAGAAAGAAATTTATCCTAATTATGCCATGACAAGGGTAGATCAAGCTTATGCCGTGTCTCAGCTTATAGAAGAAGGCAGAAAGCAGGATTTCCGTTACAGGGGGCTTGTAGGAAACCTGCAGGGAAAAAAATTATTAGGCTTTCAGCAGATTGCCCGCTCTTCCTGGTATGCTGACGGATTTGAAAATACTAAAATCTGGTCTGGATCAGAAATAGATCCAAACTTAGATGGAGCGCCAGTAAAAGAATGGAGTATCAGGACCAACAATGAAAGTAATATTTTCCCGGCAGATATTTCAGAGAATAATACCCAGCTGTTGAGTTTTGAATCCGTACAATACAAAGTAGATAAGCTGCTAAACGGGCAAGTCGTTACCTCTATACCTTCAGGATATCAATCCAAAATTGTTACTGCGATTGTTCCCAAGTTTACAAAAACTAAAGATTTTTTAACCGGAACATTCACTCAGAAAGTAACGACCTATGAGAACTATTACCTTCCTGCCAAAATTGAAATCAATACCAACAATGGTTACGGAGTATCTACCACTGAGTTCGACTACACCCATAATATTGGAGGAACAGGAAATAATTATTACGTTGGAAGACCAACAAACAAGGCTGAAAAGATAGAAGCATATGGTGATGTACAGAGTACTTTTACAACTTATACCTATGACAATAACCTTTTGCAAAACAGCCAGTTTTTCCCAGGAAATAATGCGACTCAAGCATTAACAGAAGAATATTCGTATGATGGCTTTGGGAATATTACGAGTAAAAAGACAATTTCAGGCTTAGATGGAAATTCAAAAACTCAGAAAGATGAGTATGATCCTACGGGAAGATTTATCATTAAAAAAACGGATAATCTCGGACTGGAAACCGGGTTTACCTATAACAGCCTGGGACAGGTCCTGACCCAAACAGATCCGAGTGGAAATACCCTCACCAATATCTATGATGTATGGGGTAAACTCCTGAGTTCTGCATCCAGCTTAGCAGGAACAACAACTTACCAGTATGCTAAAGACAACCAATACAATGAAACCATTACCCGCAATGATCCTGATGGAGATATAGCAAAAGTTTTTACCAACAAGCTTGGACAGGAATACAAAACATCTTCCAAAGCCTTTGCTCAGGGACAGTATGTTTCTAAGGATGCGCAGTATGACGTACTTGGGAGAATGATCAAGGAATCTGAACCTTATTTTGACGGCCAGGGAGCCACTCAGTGGAACACTTTTGTATATGATGATACGGTATTTCCTGCTAAGGTTAAAGCTACAGCATTTACCGGCAAGCAGACAGAGACCATTATATCTGGGCTTACCACAACAGTGAAAGAAACCAGTCCGTTGGATTACGGCAGGACAACTTCCCGGACACTTGATGCTTTAGGAAATGTACTATCATCCACCGATAAAGGCGGAACAGTACAATTTTCTTATAATGCAGTAGGTCAGCAAATCCAAGCAAAATATGCGGAGCATATTGTGACTACCCTATACGATGACTGGGGCAATAAAATACGGGTAGAAGATCCTTCAACCGGTGTATATGAATACCAATATCTTGGTTATATGGGGGCTTTGTCAAGAGTAATAAGCCCAAAAGGTGAAAAAAGGTTTCAATACAACAGTCTTGGGCAGCTTATCCTACAGAATGAAAAGTCTACCACTGGAAGCGAAACTGATAAAGCGATAAATTTCTCCTATAACAATAAGGGAAGACTTACTGTAAAAGAAGGAACCTCCAATGGAAAAAAATATTCGTATACCATAAATTATGATCCGCAAGGACGGACAATTGCTTCTTTCCAGGAAACTCCTGAAGCCTACTTTTCACACAAGAATGTTGTCTATGACAGCAAGGGAAGAGTAAGTTCCTATGAAAAGGCAATACAAACATCTACCGGAACAACTAATGTTTCTATTGAAAATCTGTACAATGCCTGGAATGGTGAGCTCTACCAGGTTAAGGAAAAGACATCAGGAAAAGTTTTATGGGAACTTAAAGAAACCAATGCAAAAGGACTGCTAGTAAAAGCTAAGCTGGGTGCAGCAGAGATAGTGAATGCTTATGATTCTAACGGATTTTTGATCAATGTTAATCATTCTTCCACAGTTAAGCCAGATATCCTTAAAATCTCTTATTCTTTTGATGCAATTAAAAATGAGCTTAAGAATAGAAAATCAGGTAGCCTTACTACGGAATACTTTTATTATGATGATAACAACCGCCTAGTAAATTGGATAGATCCGATAACAGGAAATATGCCTTCAACAAACAGAAATATCTATGATGTAAAAGGCAGAATCTTGGTAAATGATCAGGTGGGGACTATTAAATATGAAAATGCAGACAAGATTTACCAAGCTACTGGTATGACTCTGAACAATGAAGGGATACAAAATTATGATCAGGATTTAGTGCAAACTGTACTTTATAATGAGAATAATGACCCAGTATTCATTAATGGGGAAAGAGGCGATGTTGCATTTGAGTACGGATTAACCGGGATGAGACAAAGAGTTACCTATGGAGGAAACTTTAATGCAGATGACAGTGGGAAATTTACCCGGTTGTATAGTGAGGAAGGAAGCTTTGAAGTGGTAAAAAATAATCTTACCGGAGAAGAAAAACGCATCATTTATATTGAGGGAAGCCCATATGAAAGCAATATTGTATTTTTGAAAAACTTTGATGAGATCACAGGATCATTTAAATTCCTACATAAGGATTATCTCGGAAGTATATTAGCCATCAGTGATGAGGAAGGCTATGTACAGGAACAAAGGCATTATGATGCGTGGGGAAACTTTACCCACTTACAGATTGGGACCAGTATAATAGCTGTTGGTAAAGCCAATATTGAAGAAACTTTAGAGGCGTGGGGAACACCACTTCTGATAGACAGAGGCTATACCGGTCACGAGCATTTTATGGAAGTAGGCATCATCCACATGAATGGAAGGCTCTATGATCCGCTTCTCAGAAGGTTCCTGAATGCGGATGAAAATATCCAGGACCCATTCAATACTCAGATCTATAACAGGTATGGGTATGTGATGAATAATCCACTAATCTACAATGATCCAAATGGAGAATTTGCATGGATTGTTGTAGGAGCAATTGTAGGTGGCTATTTAACAGGAGTAAAAGCGAATGGTTCATGGAATCCAGTAAAATGGAACTGGGGAGCGACCTGGGGAAAAATTGCGATGGGAGCTGCTGTAGGGGCATTCACCGGAGGTGTTGGAGCAGCTGTTGGTTCAGCATCCCTTGCTGCCGCAGGCGCCTATGGAATCCAGGGCGGTCTTCTGGGAGGAGCTATTGCAGGAGCTTCAGGAGGAGCCGTTGCAGGAGCTATTAACGGATTTGCCACTGCCGTAATGTTTGGAGAAGATGTGATAGAGGGAACGGTAATGGGCGGCTTATCCGGTGCTGCTATAGGAGGAGCTGCAGGTGCAATCACTGGAGGTATTGGCCAAATTCTCCAAAATGCAAAGGCAGCTCAAATAGGAGCTCCACAAGGAACAATCTTAAAAGGTGCTCCAATTGAAGTAGGAAGAACTCAATGGACTCTAAACAATACACCAAAAACTACCACTGTTGGAGCAACTCCTGTGAAAACTACCCCTATAGAAATTGGGGATATTGGTGTCAGTACTGATCAATATGTAGCGACAAAGATTGTGAACGAACAACCAGTAAAAGTTTATGAGGAAGGGCCACAAAAAATATTCAAAGGAAATTATGCTAGTAATGAAGGAGCATCAAAGACAACCACTTCATTACGCAAAGTTGGCACAGTTTTAGAAAGTGTTGATGATGTTATGGCTAACCCTAATCTTTTAGATGGAAAATCCTATGGATATGTACGTAGCATTTTAGGTAATTCAAAGAATTGGGTTAATGATGTTATGAGACGAAGTACTCGAGCAAATGGTTGGGTACTTCGTGAAATGAATCAGACAGGTAATGATTTTACAGGAAGAATGATACAATATCATCCAGGTACCCCAAGACATTTCAATGGTATGCCATATTGGAAAGTATCATCAGGAAATGGAACTTTTAGAATACCCTTAAATCCATAAATATGAAAAATCAATATAAAAAAATAGTAGAAAGTTTAAAATTATTAGCATCTTCGTTAGAGGAACAGGAGAAATATTTACCCGATTTTGCAGATGTTCCAGATGATGTTACATCAAGTTTTGAAAATGTCTTTTTATTATTACCTTCTCTTATCGAAAATAATAAATTTTCCAACGCTTCAATAGCATCGATTTTACGTTTGAATATTAAAATACAATGGTGTTTAAGAAATGTTGATTTGGATGATTTTTCAAATTCAGAGTGGAATAAAGTAAGAGAAATGGCAAAAAATACTCTTCAAATAATGGGGGAACCTTTTGGAAAACCCGATCTCAATTATATATGAAAAAACTTATAAAAAATTCACAAGTTTAGCAAAATAATATTATAAATGATTTGAAGAGTCAAACATTTTAGCAAAGTGGAAAAAATTGATATTTCTAAATCAGAAGATTTTACCTAAGATTTTAGGAAATCCAGTATAGATTTGGCTAATAAATCACTCTTAAAATGATCAAAGATGACTACCTCTTTTTTGAGGTAGTCATTCTTTTAAATAAAATATTATTATATTTAGCTCCTCTTGATTCTAATTCTGAATTATTTTCCGTTAAAAGCAGACATCGTATTATTCAATCCGGCAAAAACGAAAGAAAGAGCGGCTTTGGAAAAGGTTTCAATTCTTTCGGTAAGCTTTTCAGCTTCTTCTTCATTCCAGGTTCCTAATACATAATCTACCTGTCGACCGGCAGCAAAGTCTGCAGAGATCCCGAAGCGAAGCCTGGCGTAGTTTTGAGTCTGCAATACTTCATTGATATTTTTAAGTCCGTTATGACCCGCATCAGATCCTTTTCCTTTCAATCTTAAAGTTCCGAAAGGAAGGGCAAGGTCATCGGTAACAATGAGCACATTCTCCAAAGGAATGTTTTCTTTCTGCATCCAGTACTTCACAGCATTTCCCGAAAGATTCATATAAGTATCAGGTTTAAGGACAAAAACTTTTCTTCCTTTATGTTTTCCTTCTGCCAGACATCCGAAATTCGATGTATTGAATGATACTTCAAGGGTTTCTGCTATTTTATCGGCTACTTTAAAGCCTATATTATGTCGTGTATTTTCATATTCTGAGCCTTTGTTCCCAAGCCCTACGATTAAATATTTCATCAGAAATTTTTTGCAAAATTAAGGGATAAAAAATAAAAAACTCAATCCTAGTAAGATTGAGTTTGAATATTGTTAAAAAAATTCTTTATTGTGGTTTGTAGATGTAATTAACGCCATATCCTTTTGTCATATAAGTCTGAGGATCGTAAACGTAATTTGTACTCTTAACAATCGGAGTCGGAATTGGTGGCGTAAGATCTGTCACCGACCATCTCTTAGGATTGTTTGGAGATAAGATAAGACTTTCTTTGTCATTGATTTCTGTAGATAATAATCTTGAAATCTTAT
The DNA here is from genome assembly GCF_900636535.1 of Chryseobacterium gleum. Taxonomy (NCBI): domain Bacteria; kingdom Pseudomonadati; phylum Bacteroidota; class Flavobacteriia; order Flavobacteriales; family Weeksellaceae; genus Chryseobacterium; species Chryseobacterium gleum. Next base: position 3,883,411 of record NZ_LR134289.1, on the reverse strand, counting down.
AGACATGTGGTAATAATGTGAATGGGCTCACCTGTTCATCATAGGCATAATATTCGTAGCTATATTTTCCTGTAGCAGCTCCAAAATTATTTCCAGAAGTACCAATTATTTTACCATAATATCTTATTACTTTAGATACGTTATCTCCCACATAAGTATAAGCTGTTCTGGAATAATCAGTAAAGATAAACTGCGCTCCAGGGGCATCAGGTCCATTTCTCATAATTATTGAATCCAATTTCCCAGTAGAAGTGCTGTAGTATGTTTCATAAGATGTTTTCTCTTTTCTCAGCAAAGTCTGTGGCCCTGGAGTTGTTGCAGGCGGAACAGGTGGGGGTCTTCTGAAGATAGAACGGTTTTCAGAAATCTTCTGCAGCTTGTTATTATTGGCATAAGTGAATAATTGAGTGTATGATACACTGTCTTTATCCAGCTTCCCGTTTCCGTCAAGATCAAGAAAACCATTGAAGTTAATCTGGCTGATTTTATCACCACTGTACATAATATCAGTAACAGAAGCACTGTCTGTGATTACTTTGGTCACAAGAAGTCCGCTGTAACGATATTCTGCGATAGTATCTTTATCTGTAATTTCTCTGTATAATGCTCTGGGACCGCTTAATCCTCCTGTATCGTTAAGATCCAACAATGGATTTCCATCCTCATCCAACATGTCCTTGCAGGAATGAATTGAGGAAAACCCTGCGATCAGTAAAATAAAATAGAAAATTTGTTTCATTTCCTTGTAATTGATTATTTTTTTGACAAATATAATTTTTTTTTGCCTAAAAATTGTATTATTATTTATATTATGGTAAGATTAATAACTATATTTCTCCTATAAATTTTTATAGGTAAAAGTTAAATTCTGGTTTTTTTCAACGGTTACATACCCCTGATTATCATATGAATAACTTTGGGCTGTATTTACAGGTGTAGCCGGTGACGGCAGTTCTATGAACATTGAAGTAGGATTGTTCGGAGATATTTTATAGAACTGGGCCGGATTGATCAGGCTTCGTGTGATAAAATATACTGACGGAAGTGTTGAATACGGGCTTTTCTGGGCATCATAGTTCTGGAAGCTGTACTTACTAATCACAGCTGTGCTCATATTCGGGTTTCCGTTGATATCCAGTATACCTTTGGAACAAACCACCTGTATAACATTATCACCATTGTATACAAAACTATAGTCAATAAATCTGTTATAGGCACTGATTCCTCCTTCTTTTCTCTTCTCAAGAATTTTGGTAAGCTTATCAGTAGTTGCGCTATAAGTAAATGCATAGTCACTTACAACAGATACAGACGGGGTTGCTCCTGTTGCTGTAGAAGTAGCATTGTAAATCTTTTTACCGGTAGCATCAGGAACAATGTTGAATTCATACACAAGACTGGATGACGCAGAACTTACATATTTAATTTTAGTAATATTCTTATCCGTATAGGTTACTGTTCCGGTAAAATAAGCACTTCCCGAAGCAAATTCATCTTTAGACACGGCAGTCTGCAAGTCTCCGGTTACTGCTGTAGTAGTATATTCTTCCTGAGTAAAATTATTGGAGCTGACCTTTGCCAAAATCTTTTTAGGCGGTGGACCATCATCAGGATTCGGGATGGATTCTGTAGGATCCGAGGTAGTATTACATGCTGTCAGCATCCCAAGAAAAGCAATACCAGCAAACATTTTAAAAAAATAGTTTTTTACCATATAGAATTTTTTTAGCTTGTCCAAATATAATTCAATTTTCGATAATACACTTTACTTTATCTGAACAAATTCACAATAAACAGAGTTAATAAACAAAAAAAATCTAAAAACATAACGTTTTTAGATTTCCAAATATTGTATCATTATGAAAATTAATAAGGCTGCAATATTGATGTCGTCAAAACAGACTGTGACATATCACTATTGAGGAAAGTAGCGTCTACAGCTCTTCCTATCCCAAGCACTGTTCCGGCAATAGCTCTTTTTATACAGGCTACTTTAACAGAATACTGATTTTGAGGGGTAAGATTGGTAAGGGTAGCATTAAGGTTAAAAATCTTATAAGCCCCGCTGTCTCCCAGAAGCACATCTGTTCTCACCGCTCTAAGTGCATCATTTACAAAAACACCACAGGCAAAACTTGCAGAATTTGTTCCTGTTTTCTGAACAGTTGTCTGAAATGAAAAAGTAGCTTTGTTTGTACCGTTGGTAACAGAAAATGTATCTACCGTCCCAGGGATTACAGTCCAGCCTCCCGTCAGAGGATCTCCATTGCTATAAGGATTAGTAGAACCACTGGCACCAGAAAAGCTTATTCCGGTTTTATCCGAAACAGTATTGATGGAAAACAAAGACATACTTCCCTGTCCATCAGCAATTTTAATAGCTTTCCAGTCGTTTGTACTTAAATCTGCATTATTGTGAAATATATCACCGGCTGTACCAGCAGAACCTTTCAGTAAATCAGTACCTCCTGTTCTTAATTCTTTCCCAACATTAAGATCTCCGTTCACATCCAGCATATTAGTCGGATTAGGAGTATTGATACCCACCTGGGCATTTGTTGCAGCTGCTAACAAAAGAGATGTAACAAATAATATTTTTTTCATAATCCTTCTTAATTTATAATATTGTTAAATACCTCCGGAACTTCATATACGTCTATTTTAAGAGAAGACTGGGCAATAAACTTATTGATATTACTATATACATTGGTGCCTATGCTCAGCGTATTTCCTGAACCTCCATAAGAACCTAATCTTGTACATGCAACACTTACCGTATGGTTTCCTTTGGAAAGATTATCTACAATACCGATCTGGGTGTGGGTAAGGAAAGGATATGAGGTAGTAATGGCCTTTAGGTTTCGCTGTCTCAGGTTGACCAGTTTGTCATCCACAAAAATTCCACAAGCATAATCTATTGAATTATCTGTACTTCCTGCTCCCCCAAAATCTGCCTGTACAACAGTTTCAAACTGAAAATAGGCCTTACTTTGGGTACTGAATACACTGATTACTTGTGAAAGCCCATTTATTTTTTTGAAGTTGGTAAGAGTACTATATTGTTTTCCTTGTGTAAATGTTCCTCCTCTGGAAGCCATACTTACTGAAGAATCTTCCGAAGAGGTAAAGGTAATCCCTACATCATCCGAGAAAGAATTGTTATAAATCAGGTAAAATTTATTAGGCTCGTATTCAGGAATTCGGAGTGATTTCCACACCGGCGGAAAACCTTCCCCCTGAGAAACCAGCAACTGGTCATTATTTCCATGGAAAACGGAGTTATCAGTAGAATTAAAAACCCCGATTTTATTTCTGAAATTCACATCTCCGTTTACATCAAGTTTGGCTTTTGGAGACTCTGTTTTTATTCCTACCTGAGCTGATATTAAAAGTCCCATGGTAAGAAGCAGCGTGGATAATAGTTTTTTCATCATTAGTTGTTTTTATAGCTCACGTATTCGATAACATCTATTTTCATTGTAGATTCCAGCGTAAACGCACTGGAAGCACCATTTGAAGACTGCACATTACGTCCGATCGCAAATTGTGAAGATGCACTTGAAGTATCAATCTTTCTGCATGCAATGTCAATATTATGAACGCCTACAGGAACGTTCTGCTCAGTATAATTGAGCGTAAAGATATAATCCTGAAGCCCTGCTTTTCCGCTGTTATTATTGGAAGCTATTCTATCCGGACGTACAGCTACCAGTGCTCCGTTTCTGAAAACACCACAGGCAAATCTTACACTCTGTACTGTAGTAGATGTGGAAGCCTTCATTTCAATACCAGTCTGGAACTGATACGTAAGCCTGTTCTTACCGTTTTTGATGGTAAAAGTATTGCTAAGCCCGTTAATTTTCTTCCAGTTTCCTTTGGTAATATCCGTGATATCGTCCCCAACTTTGTTGGTGTAGATCCCATCACCTGCAACTCCATCGGTAAGTGATATAATACCCGTTTGATCCGACGACAGATAAGAATCAATCAGCTTATACTGTCCCTCTTCCATAAAGGAAACATTCAAAGATTTCCACACAGGAGGTAAGCCCTCACCCTGAGAAACCAAAACCTGGCCGTTCAATCCAGCATCTCCAGCCTGGGTTGAAGTCCCGCCTACTCTAAGTTCTTTTCTTAAGGTGGTTTTTCCGTTCACATCAAGAACGGACTTCGGTTTAGCAGTACCGATTCCCACCTGTGCGTTGGCATAGAATGATAGAAGTCCAGCCACGCAGCAATATATAATTTTTTTCATAATAAGGACTGCAAAGGTACACAATGAAGTCCAAAAAATTCCAGTTATATATCGGTAAACCTATAGAAATAAACACATTACAGAATAGAATTAATCACACATAAAAGTAGAATTATTTCTACATAACTCCACTTTTTATATTCAAAAAATATTACATAAGGTCTCAAACCCTTACTGTACGGGGATTTACAAAACTTCTTTACTCATTAAAGAGTGATTTTATAGCCTCAAAACAGGCCTTAATTCTCTTCATCAGGAATATTGCAAAAGAAAAACATGATAACAATCACAAAAAAACGTATAAAAATTTAAAGCTTTTATACGTTTTTCACAATTTTTATAAAGTTGTTCCTAAAGAACAAATCGTAAAATTTAATTATGCTCAATGATAGCTTTCAACAGTAGATTTACCTCATCTACATTTTTAACCTTTTCCTTCCTCATCATCAGCTGATTGCCTTCTTTTCCTGACTTTTCTTTCAGCTGAGCTTCAGCAGGGTTTCTGGTCAGATAATTAATAATATGCCTGAATCTGTCTGTCTGATAAAACTTGTCCTGAGGATTTCCCGGAAAGTACCCTAAAAAGACACCGTTTTTCATAACAATTTTTTCAAAACCGATCTCTGCCGCAAGCCATTTCAGGGAAACACTCTTCAACAGATTTATTGCTTCTTTAGGCAATGGTCCGAAACGGTCAATCAACTCCAGCTCAAACTGATGAAGATCCGCCTCATTATTGATCTCGGCAATTTTCTGATATAATAACAGCCTTTCTTCCGTATTGGATATATATGAATCCGGCAGCATCAACTCTAAATCTGTATCGATATTGACATCCTTCACAGATTTGAAAAGCTTCTGCCTGTCTTCTTCATTTTCAAACAGGTTTTCAAAATCAGCATCATCTTTTAACTCTTCCAATGCTTCCTGCATTAACTTCTGATACGTTTCAAATCCCATTTCGTTGATAAAACCACTCTGCTCAGCCCCCAGAAGATCACCGGCTCCACGGATTTCAAGGTCTTTCATTGCAATCTGGAAACCACTTCCAAGATCAGAAAACTGCTCTATCGCTTCCAGACGTTTCCTCGCATCGGAAGTCATCATATCATAAGGAGGAGTAATCAGGTAGCAGAAAGCCTTTCTGTTGCTTCGCCCTACCCTTCCTCTCATCTGGTGCAGGTCTGCCATACCGAATCTCTGCGCATCATTGATGAAAATAGTATTGGCATTGGGTACATCTACTCCACTTTCTACAATGGTGGTAGATACAAGGACGTCATATTTTCCTTCCATAAAATCCAGGACATTTTTTTCAAGCTGTTTCCCTTCCATCTGTCCGTGTCCTGTAATCACTCTTGCATCCGGAACCAACCTCTGGATAAGACCAGCAATATCTTTAAGGTTTTCAATCCTGTTATTAATAAAATACACCTGTCCATCTCTCTGTAGTTCATAAGAAACAGCATCACGAAGGGTTTCTTCATTGAATCCGATCAGTTGTGTCTCTACAGGCTGCCTGTTTGGTGGTGGCGTTTTGATAACAGATAAATCTCTTGCCGCCATTAATGAAAACTGTAAGGTTCTCGGAATAGGAGTTGCCGTAAGCGTAAGAGTATCAACATTATTCTTTAAAGTTTTCAGTTTATCTTTTACTGATACCCCGAATTTGTGCTCTTCATCAATAATCAGCAATCCAAGATCTTTAAATTTAACAGAACTGCTTACCAATTGATGCGTACCAATAATAATGTCTACCTTCCCATTCTTCAGTGCTTCCAAAGTCTCTGATTTCTGCTTCGCCGTTCTGAATCTGTTGACATAAGCAACATTTACCGGAAAATCTTTTAGCCTTTCTTTAAAGCTTCTGTAATGCTGGAAAGCCAGAATAGTTGTAGGCACCAACACTGCTACCTGCTTGCCATCCGTAGCCGCTTTAAATGCTGCCCGTATTGCTACTTCCGTTTTTCCGAAACCAACATCCCCACAAACAAGCCTGTCCATCACCGTATCAGCCTCCATATCTCTTTTTACATCGATAGTCGCTTTTTCCTGATCCGGCGTATCTTCGTAAATAAAGCTCGCTTCCAGCTCGTTCTGCAGATAAGAATCCGGTGTATATGCAAAACCTTTGGCCGTTTTTCTCTGAGCATATAATTTAATAAGGTCAAAAGCAATCTGCTTAACCTTCGCTTTCGTTTTCTGCTTTAAGGATTTCCAGGTTGGAGATCCAAGCTTGCTCAGTACAACCTCTCTTCCATCTGGTCCGTTGTACTTCGAAATTTTATGTAAAGAGTGAATACTTACATACAATAAGTCTCCGTTTTTATAGGTCAGTTTAAAACATTCCTGGATTTTCCCGTCATTGTTCACTTTTACCAAACCCATAAATTTTCCGATCCCATGATCGATATGGGCGATATAATCTCCGATTTTCAGAGACATCAGATCCTTCAGAGTGAGCTGTTCAGATTTGGCAAAAGTATTTTTAGCTTTGTACCTCTGGTAACGGTCAAAGATCTGGTGATCCGTATAAACCATCAGTTTATGTCCGTTATCTACAAATCCTTCATGAAGTTCAGATTTAAAACTTTTAAAAGGAAGCTCATGCTCAAGTTCTTCAAAAATAGATTCCAGTCTTTCTTTCTGTTTTTCTGTTGAAAAGGAAATCCAGGTATCGAATCCATTGTTCTGCTTTTCCTCAATATCTTCAATCAATAACTCAAAGTTTTTATGAAAAGATGGTTGTGGAAGCTGATCCATTTTTACTTCAGTAACTTCTTTCAGCCCTTCAATCACCACTCCTCCAAAATCAACTGTTTTGAATTTTTTATAATCAAATAAAAACTCCTGGTCAGAAATAAAAAGTTCCTGCGGAGTTCTGTGAGCGATATCTTTACTCAGTGTATCATACTTTTCCAGGGACTTTTCATAGAATGTTCTGATCTTCTGCATTCCTACCATGCCGTTTTTAGAAACAACAAAGCTTTCATGAGGCAATAATTGCAGCAAAGACACCCTTGTTCCTGTCACTGAAAAGTTCATATTGGAAACCAATTGGAAATCCTTTACTTTATCTACAGAAAGCTGTGTTTCAATATCAAAAGTTTTGATGCTTTCCACTTCATTACCGAAGAACGTAATCCTATACGGCTTTTCATGCGAATAGGAAAAGACATCCACAATACCGCCTCTTACAGAAAATTCTCCCGGTTCAGAAACAAAATCAGCCTGCTGGAAATGATAATGATTAAGCAGTTCATCCACAAAATCAAAATCCAGCTGATCACCCACTTTAATATGATGGGATATTGCTTTAAAATCTTCCTTTTTCAAAACCTTTTCAGATAAGGCTCCAGCATAGGCAACAATCACTTTGGGAGACCTCCCGGAATTGATTTTATTTAAAACCTCAGTTCTTAAAACCAGATTGGCATTCTGTGTTTTTTCTACCTGGTAAGGTTCAAGATGGGTTGCCGGAAAGTATAACACTTTATCTTTACCCAAAAGATCCTCCATCTCCGTATTGGCATACAAAGCATCCTCCTTATCATCTACCAGATAAAGAATATTTTTCTTCTGGACCAAAAAGAGCTCAGCCACAAAAATAGAAACCGAAGATCCGGCACTTCCTTTTACGGCAATATGCTGATTATTTTCTAGCTTGGTAAAAATTTCTTTTCCAAATTCTTTCTGTAAAAGGTCTGGAAGGAACTTTTCATTGATGGATTTTAACTGCATAAATAGTAATGGTATAAACGACAAAAGCGATTTCGGGAGTTTTCCGAAACCGTTTATGATATACAAAGGTACGGATATTTTTTGTGTTCCTCTGAAAAACAGAAAGACTGATAGTTTAAAATGAATAACTTACATTAATTATTCTTAATTTTTTACAATTTTATTTAATAACCTGTTAAAAAAATTCAAGTATTTTCTCCGTGGCACAGTGTTTGGCTTTTAAGTCAGAACCAAACATTAAGAATAGTATTATGAAAAAAGCAATTAAAATCTTAGGAGTTATGATGCTGTTGGTATTTACAGCATTATCTTTTTCGTCGTGCAGCAAAGATGACGACCCTGTTAACAATGAATTTTTTGCAGGAACCTACAAGGGAAGTGTCTCTTATAATGACGGAGGCTCTACCAACATCAGTACGGACAACGGAAGTGTATTTGTAACAAAGATAGCAAGTGGTACCAAATACAACTTTGCTTTCTCAAACAGCATTCCTGACATTAATGGAGTAGAGTTTAATCAGGAAGGAGATCATACGCTTGTGATGATTGGTTCTACTGCGACCTCTTACATCAGAATTGACAACAATACTTTAAAAATATTATTTGCAAAGGACGGCAAAACGTGGACAGCCAACTGTACACGCTAGATTTGTCTATTTATATATTATGCAAGCCTGCCTTCATCTTTTGAAGGCAGGCTTTTTAATTGTAAATGAAGTGTTTTAATCTTTTTTTAAGCTGTAATAAACTTTAGTTAAGTTTGAAAATCCTAATTTTCTAGCCTGCTTTTTGTATATCTTTATTCAACAAAAACAAACAATAATTCTTATGAAAAAATTATTATCTGCAATGTCATTGATCCTTGGATTAGGACTTGCAACTGCCCAGCAGACTGCTCCCGCTAAAAGCACAACAACACATCCACCTGTAAAAGCAACTGCTGTAAAGGCTGCTGCTAAACCGGCAGAAGTAAAAGCTGCCAAACCTGCAATGGATGCAAAAGCAGCAAAACCTGCACAACCGGCTGCCAAAATGAAAAAAGACGGTACTCCGGACAAGAGGTATAAACAAAACAAACACTTGAAAAAAGACGGTACTCCTGATAAAAGATATAAGGAGAACAAATAAGCATAACATCAACATATAGTTGTTATTTTCATAATCAAATTTCGAAAAGCCGGTGGAATCTGTTCCATCGGTTTTTTTATGTGATGCTTTATAAAAAATGATTCCAGATTCTCTACTTATTTATAAATTTGACCCATGTTAAACTTCTTCAAGAAAAATGCAGCACTGATCTGGGCAAAGAAACATGTCCGAAAAGCAGAGGATTTCAAAAAAAATGCTGAAAGAGACCAGGAGAACCTGTTACTATCTCTTGTAAATACAGCTCAAAAAACACTTTTTGGGCGTGAGCATGATTTTGAAAACATCCATACTGTAAAAGAGTTTCAGGATAGAGTTCCGGTAGCCGATTATGAAGATCTGAAACCTTATATTGAAAGAGTAAAGAAAGGACAGGCAAATATTCTCTGGACAGAAACTCCTGAATACTTTGCCAAAACTTCGGGGACAACTTCAGGTTCTAAATACATTCCTATTTCCAAAGAAGGAATGCCATTTCAGATTGCCGGTGCGCAAAGTGCTCTTTTCCATTACATCAGCAAAAAAAATAATGCAGATTTTGTAAACGGAAAAATGATTTTTCTTCAGGGCAGCCCTGAACTGGAGGAAGTATTCGGAATAAAAACAGGAAGGTTATCCGGCATTGTAGCGCATCATATCCCCAATTACCTTCAGAAAAACCGCCTGCCAAGCTGGGAAACCAATATTATGGAAGACTGGGAAGCCAAGGTAGACAAAATCATAGAGGAAACGGAACATGAAAATATGACGCTGATCTCCGGAATTCCGCCATGGCTGATCATGTATTTTGAGAAGCTGACGGAAAAACATGGTAAAAAGATCAAACAGCTTTTCCCGAACCTTCAGCTTATTGTTACCGGAGGAGTCAATTACGAGCCTTATCGTGATAAAATGGAAGAACTTTTGGGAAGCAAAGTAGATATCATCCAGACCTTTCCGGCGTCTGAAGGCTTCTTTGCTTTTCAGGATGATTATAGCAGAGAAGGACTGCTGCTCCTTACTAACCATGGAATTTTCTATGAATTTATCCCCCTGGAGGAATATGGCAAGCCCGAAGCAAGAAGATTAACGTTAAAAGAAATTGAGCTGCATAAAGATTATGCACTGATCCTTACCACCAATTCCGGATTATGGGCTTACTCCATAGGAGATGTTGTAAGGTTTATCAGCAAAGATCCATACAGAATTCTGGTAAGTGGAAGAACCAAACATTTCACTTCTGCTTTTGGGGAACACGTAATTGCTTTTGAAGTGGAAGAAGCAATGAAAGCAACCCTTGAAAAATATCCGGCACAGATTACAGAGTTTCATCTTGCACCTCAGGTAAATCCAACTGAAGGACTTCCTTATCATGAATGGCTGATAGAGTTTGAAAAGGAACCTGAGCATTTGGATGTATTCAGAAATGAGCTTGATCAGCAGCTAAGGGCAAGAAACACTTACTATGACGATCTGATTTCGGGAAATATTTTACAGAAACTACAGATCACCAGGCTTAAAAGGAATGCTTTTCATGAGTATGCCAAATCCCAGGGAAAATTGGGCGGCCAAAACAAGACCCCAAGATTGGCTAATGACAGGAAGATTGCAGATCTCTTAGAAATTTACAAACTTTAATCATATTTTTTCAATTCCAGAAACGTATATTCGAAAAAAATTATAAATTTGAAAAACTAAAAGAAAATAATGAAAGCATCTGTACTGTTGAAATCATCCTTACTAACGTCTTTATTTGTTATTACATCTTGTGCTACGACAAAATACAGCGAAGATATTTCAAAAAACAATTACTCTAATCTTGAAGCCGGAAAAATTTACAAAGTCACCATGAGGGATGGTTCTCCGAAACAGACCATTTTATTCAGAAACGTCGTTGGTGAAAATCTTGTAGGCACAGCGGGTAAAAAAGACAGTACAGAGGTAATTATTCCTAAAGCAAATGTAGCTGCCGTAAAAGACAGAAGAAAGGCCAGAATTGCTGCGGGCGCTACTCTTATCGGCGCTGCAGGTGTTGCTGCAATTGTATTGAGTTCCACAAGAGCCGACTAAAATAGATTTTATCTTTTGGGATATATTTACTATATCTTTTAAAAATCAGCATATGAATAGTCCTAAATAAATTTTTAGGGCTATTTTTGTTCATGATTTCCTTTACCCCGTTACAAACATTACAAAATGTTGAGTTCAGAAATCTTCTCACCGGGAGATTTTTTATTGTTTTAGCCTTCAGAATGCTTGCCACTTTATTGGGATGGTGGGTATATCAGTTAACAAAAGATCCTTTTTCAATTGGCCTTATCGGTCTTTCAGAAGTAATTCCTGCCGTAAGCTGTGCGCTGTATGCAGGACATGTTATTGATATGAATGAGAAAAAGAGGCTGCTCCTCATTTGTAATTATGCTTATATTTTTCTGATCGGACTTCTGCTGATTCCTGCGTTTTTTAATGTAGAAATGCATTTTACCGGCCATCAGATTACTTATTTTATTTATGGAGTTATCTTTTTTACAGGGATTGCAAGAGCTTTTATCGGGCCTATTGTTCCTTCCATGATTCCTAAAATTGTAAAGAAGGAAAATCTTCCCAATGCTGTAACTCTGAACCAGGCTACATTCCTTATATCTTCTGTTTGCGGGCACGCTATTGGAGGTGTCCTTATTGGATTTATCGGTGTAAAATGGACCCTGGTTGTTATTTTATCATTGATATTTGTTGCTTCATTATTTTTCTGGCAGCTTCATAAACAGCATTCAGAATACAAAAAAGAAACGGTAAATGTTGTGGAAAGTATGCGTGAAGGAATTTCTTATATCTTTAAAACTAAAGAAATCCTGGGAGCGTTATGCCTTGATATGTTTGCTGTACTTTTTGGTGGTGCAGTGGCTATGATCCCTGTATTTGCTACGGATATTTTAAAGTCAGGAGCGGAAGGCTTCGGATTGCTGAATGCAGCCTCTGATATTGGCTCTATGTGTATCATTACTATTTTATCTATTGTTCCGCTTCGAAAAAATCAAGGAAAAATTCTACTTGCTGTTGTTACCGGATTCGGGCTTTGTATCATTGGATTTGGCCTGTCCAAAATATACTGGCTGTCTTTTATGTTTTTGGTAATGAGCGGAATGCTGGATGGGATATCCGTCGTTATCCGCGGTACCATTGTGCAGCTTAAAACTCCCGATCATATAAGAGGCCGTGTTCTGAGTGTGAATTCAATTTTCATCATGTCCAGCAATGAAATGGGACAGTTTGAAAGCGGGCTTATGGCTAAACTACTGGGGGTTGTACGCTCTGTTGTATTCGGAGGATGTATGACTGTCCTGGTTGCATTGGTGGTAGGGAGCACCAATCCTAAACTGAGAAAAATGCAATATTAATTTATTGTTTATCAATTGTTTTAAAATACCGATATATCAAAAACCGGAATTCGAAATACTTAAAATCAGAATAGAACGTTTTCTATTCTGATTTTTATTTTATAGCCATTTTTTTTAAATTAATAAAAGAATTAAATCTCAAAAATTTATAAAAACCGCTCATATCTTTACGATGTCCGCATAATTTAAACCCAAGAATAAAATACCACATTTAAAACCAATACATTACTTTCATTAAATATATCTCAAAATCTTTAATTTAACGTTAATAATTTTTTATATTTGCCTCATAAACTATCCCCCTATGACTAAACTTTTACTAATTATGAGCTTTCTCATTGTAAATTATTGGGCAGAAGCCCAGATTTTCTCTGACAAAGCGTTAAACCAAGCTGTATTGCAGCTCAACGCTTCCAAAACAGCCAATGATTACGACAATCTTTTCAATAAATTTTCCGGAGCAAAAACGTCAGAAACATGGCCGTCCAATTATTACGCAGCCGTTGCTTTATACCTTAAAAACGAAACCTTGCTAAAGAAATCATCCGGAGCAAGTCTTATGGACGACAATGCTTTAGCAAGAAAAATAGCCACAGGAGTATGGACTGCACAAAGAGACAATGCTGAGATCAACATATTACTAGGCTTACTGTATGTTCAGAAAATGCAGATAGACAATTCTCAAAGCAGCCAGCCGGACCAGAATGTTATCTCTCAAAGTATAGCAAAAGCTGAAGCCAACGCTGTCAATAACCCGAGGCTGACCGTTCTTCAGGCAAAAATCAAAGAAAAATCAGGTGATAAATCTAATGCCGACATTTTATACCGTAAAGCTTTAAACGAATTTTCCAACCCAAGCTCTTCAGACAGTAAATCTCCAACATGGGGAAAGCAGCTGATACCTTTCCAATAATCTGAAGACAAAATTAAAATGATCAACATGAAAAATATCTACTCGTTTTTCTATTTTTTATAGCTCAAGTGGCTTTTGCACAGCAGGACTGTGCTACTGCCATACCGATATGCAGCGATGCCGCCATTTCTCTTACACCTAATGGCTGGGGAAATGTGAAAGAAGGTCAGGTGGGCTGTCTTGGTCCTAACGGAGAGAGTAATTCCATATGGCTTACTTTCAGCATAGAAACAGCCGGAACACTTACTTTTTTAGTAACTCCAACGGGTCCTAATGCTGTGGGTATTGACTATGATTTTGCCCTGTATGGCCCCAATCATAACTGTGCGAATACAACAGCTACTCCATTGAGATGTTCTTACGCTGGCGTTAACTCAACCATCATCAATCCTACCGGTCTTAATATGACCTCCACAGACACAACTGAAGGAGCTGGTGGCGATGGTTATGTAAAATATATCGACGTACTTCCCGGACAAGTATACCATCTTCTTTTAAATAATTATTCGACACAAATTGCTCCATTTAACTTAACTTTCGGGGGGACAGCTAAGCTCCTTACACCGTTTGACCATAATTCAGCGCACGTTTATCAACCTAATCCGTTTTTACAGCCTGGTCCTACGCAAAACGGCGAGATCCCGGTATGTGGAAAAATTGTAAGCTATGATTTTTCTACACTTTCCTCACAAATCTTAAATGCTAACCCTAATTTTATAGTAAAGTATTATGCTTCTGCAACAGATGCATTAGACGATACAAACGCAATTACTACACCTACGAACATTAATGTAGCGACCACTTATACTTATGCAATCAGCTATGTTGATCCAAACAGCCCAACCAGCTTCTTAAACCAGTGTAGAGAATATGGACAGATAAAATTCCTTGATAAATCTTTTACGCTTAATCCCGCAACACTGACTTCTTGCAGCAACAACAATTCAGGGACGGCAATGTATGATCTATCTACAGCAACTGTAGGAGCTGCTCCTAATCATATATTAAAGTATTATCCTTCTATGTATGATCTTAATAACGGAACCAATGAGATCACCAATCCTTACATGTTTGTTTCGGCAGAAGGTTCAGTTTTTGTAAAAGCAATCAACGAATTTGGATGTACTGCATCTGCAGAAATTACTCTTAAATTCTATCCTTTGGTTACAGCAACAGATGCTTCATTAAGATCCTGTTTTATAGAATCCAACCCGGCTACTGCTCTATTCAATCTTGCAAATGCACCGGTGACAAGCCCTACGGGAACTACAACCAAGAAATATTTCCCATCACTGACAGATGCTATAGATGCAACAAACGAAATTTTAGGATTTAATAATTATATAGCGCCGAACGGATTTGTGTATGTGAGAGTATCAGACACAAGAGGATGCTATACCGTTGCAAAAATCACTTTAACAGTAATCCCTCCTGTGACATCAAGTGTTCTGAAAGACAAGATCATCTGTATGGAGGACACTACAACTCTTGATGCAGGACCAGGATTCAACGGTTACGAGTGGAGCACTGGAGCAACTACCCAGTCAATCAAAAATGTAGGGGTAGGAGTCTACTGGGTAAAACTGAAAACAGGAGATTGTATCGCAACACAGAAAGTCACTGTATATCCTTCTGAACAACCTGTAGTAAACGGTGTTGATGTTTCCAATACAACTCTTACAATAAACGTTATAGGAGGAACACCGGATTATCAGTATTCAATGGATAAAATCACATGGCAGAACTCAAATATTTTCACAAATGTTGCCAGAGGCACTTATAAAGTATATGTAAAAGATGCTTATGACTGTGATCCTATTGAAGTTACAGTAGTTGTTCCAAACCTTATCAATATGATTACTCCAAATGGTGATGGTGTGAATGATGTTGTAGATTATTCTGCTATGGCAGATAAACAAAATCTTATTTTGAGTATATTTGACAGATACGGAACAAAAATCCACCAGGGAGATAAATCAAACGGTTACAAATGGGACGGAACTATTGCAGGGAAGAAAATTCCAACAGGTACATACTGGTATTCTGTAACTTGGAATGAGAATGATAAAAAGAACACTCCTTTCAAGTTTTCAGGTTGGATTGTGGTAAAAAACAGAGAATAATCTTTACATAAAAAAGCCGCTTTGGCGGCTTTTTCTTTTACAAATAGTGATAAAAAATTTATTGATTTTCTAACTTGTTTAACAAAAATAGTTTTAACAATGAAAAAAATATTACTTCTTTTTATTTTATTGATAACTCAAATGGCCTACTCACAGTCAGACTGTGTCACAGCAATCCCTATCTGTGGTAACTCTGACATTTCTTATACCCCGTCAGGCCCGGGGAGCATCATAGAAATTCTTAATCAAAACGGAGGCTGCCTCAGCACCAATGAAAGATTTACTGTTTGGTATACCTTCACTGTATCTACACCAGGCACCCTAGCGTTTACAATAAAACCTAACGACCAGAGTGATGATTACGATTTCGCTGTCTATGGTCCAACTACAAACGGCTGTGCTTCTTTACAGGACGCAAATCATGTTTTCATACAGCCAATAAGATGTAACTATAGCGGTACTCCGGGAGACACAGGACTGGATCTTGCTCTTGCTCCACCAGCAGTATTCCCAACCAATCCTCCTGGTACCACAGCGAGTATGAATAATGGAAAATGGAGTCCTTATATGAATGTACTGGTAGGTCAGACTTACTATCTGGTTATTGACAACTTCAGTAGATCCGTTAATGGTTTTTCTTTAGAATGGACAGGTACTGCCAGCTTAAGTTCAGCATTTAACGATCCTGTACTTTCACCTCACCCATTTATTACTCCGGGAATTCCGGGAACTAATCCTAATGATCCAAGCCAGGTGATGGTTTGTTCATTACCAACTCAGTTTGATTTTACAACACTGACAGCATCTATTATTAACGGTAACAGCTCTAACTTCTCCGTTACTTATCACAAAACTACCAATGACGCCCTTACAGGCGCCAACCCTCTTACAGTAACTACTGTAGACGGAACAACAACTTACTATTACCGAATTGTATACCATGATCCAAGCAATCCGAATAACCCAATCAACGGGTGCTTCATTACCGGGAAGTTCAAGTTTGTCAATGTCGGTATTACAGCTAATTCAGCCACTTTATATTCCTGTAACAACAATGGAGCCGGTACCGCAAAATACAATTTAACAACAGCCAATATATTCGGAGGCTCTGGAGCAACAATTAAGTATTATACTTCGGTTGCCGATATGAATGCAGACATCAATGAAATTACTGATCCTGCCAACTACGTTTCTGCTGAAACTACTATATATGCAAAAATTGTTTCTAACTTCGGATGTATTGCAACTACTACGATCAGATTGCTATTCTATCCAACAGTTGTATTAAAAGATGCTGTACTTCAGAACTGCTATATTGAAAATGATGTTACCCGTTCAACATTTGATCTTTCCAAAGCTGATATCGGGGTAGCCGTTCCAACTCCTACAGGAACTATTATTAAATATTATACCTCGATAGCCGATGCCAAAGCTCAGGCAAATCCTATTGTAGGAGCATTAAATTATCTTTCAGAAAGCAAAACGGTATATGCAAGAGTAGACAATGACAAACAATGTTATTCAATTGCCAAGATAGAACTGGTGGTATTGCCTCCGGTAAAATCAGCCGTACTAAAAGACAAAACAATTTGTGCAGAAGCCAAAACCACTCTGGATGCAGGACCTGGATTTGTAAGCTACGAATGGAGCACAGGTGAAACTACACAATCTATCAGCAACGTGGGAGTTGGTGCTTATTGGGTAAAACTTCAGACCGGGAAATGTTTCACACTTCAGGAAGTACGTGTGCACCCAAGCCTTCAGCCGGTGATTTCAGGAATAGAAATTACCAACAACAACATCACTGTAACAGCTACGGGAGGCGTTCCTCCTTACAAGTATTCTGTAGATGGCGTTACATGGCAGGATTCCAATATATTTACAGGACTTCCAAGAGGTGAGAACACAATATATGTAAAGGATACTTACAACTGTACTCCTATTCAGGTGACTGTAACGGTTCCTAACCTTATTAACGCTATCACTCCGAACGGAGATAATGTAAATGATGTTATCGACTACTCTGCATTAGCATACAAGAAGAACCTTATCTTCATCGTGTATGACAGATATGGAAACAAGCTTCACGAAGCCAATAAAATGAGAAACTTTACCTGGGACGGAACAGCCTTCGGTAAGAAAATTCCAACCGGAACTTACTGGTACACGATCTCATGGAATGAAAATAATAAAAACAATACCGAAACCAAATATTCAGGATGGGTATTGGTAAAAAACAGAGAATAAACTCCGTTAAAACTATTTTATAAAATCACCTCGGTTTGAGGTGATTTTTTTATCAACAGATTCAACCTCCTGTTTACAGCATTTTCCGAAAGACTGCTAATAATTTGTTGAATACTATTTTTTAATTATTTTTTAAATAAACTATCTTTGCATCATGGCGCAGAAAGAAACATTATCATCCCTGACACACGGAAACTTTGCAAAAGAATTGTCTATTGCGGATGGAAAAATGCCTCCCAATGCAGTGGACTTTGAAAGACTTGTTATCGGAACTTTTTTGATTGACAAAAAAGGTCTTGATCATTCCATTGACCTCCTTACCCCGGAGGTATTTTATGACCCGAGACATCAGGTCATCTTTTCTACTATCCTGAAACTTTATGAAGGCAACCATCCGGTAGACTTAATGACGATTATTCAGGATCTAAAAAAAGAAGACAAACTAAGCCAGGCAGGTGGAGATCACTACATCATTGATCTTACAATGGGAGTAAGCTCATCTGCTCATATTGAATACCATGTACGCGTTATTCTTGAAAAATATATTTTAAGAAGCCTTATCAACGTTTCTGCCAATGTTATTGATTCTTCCTACAAAGAATCAACAGATGTTTTTGAACTTCTGGACAAAGCAGAGCAGTCTTTCTTCGAAATCACCAACGGAACAATTAAGAAGGGATTCGACACTGCCAATTCATTGGTAAAGCAGGCTATCGATACCATTAAATCTTTAAAAGATAAACAGGGACTTTCAGGAGTTCCATCAGGATTCAGAGATGTGGATAAGGAAACCGGTGGATGGCAGAACTCTGACCTCATTATTATTGCCGCCCGTCCGGCGATGGGTAAAACCGCATTCCTTCTTTCCATGGCAAGAAATATTGCAGTGGGTCACAAAATTCCTATGGCACTGTTCTCCCTCGAGATGGCGTCTGTACAGCTTATCACCAGAATGATTGCTTCGGAAACAAGAATTTCTTCTGAGAAATTAAGAAAAGGAACACTGGATGATGAAGAATGGCAAAGACTGTTCTCCAATGTATCTGAACTGGAGAATGCTCCTTTATATATTGACGAAACCCCTTCCCTTTCAATATTCGACTTCCGTGCAAAATGCCGAAGACTGGTAATGCAGCACGGCGTGAGACTTATCATGGTCGACTACCTTCAGCTGATGACTGCTGGCGGTGGCGGTAAAGGAGTCGGAAACCGTGAGCAGGAAATCTCCATGATTTCACGTTCATTAAAGGCGATTGCGAAAGAACTTAATGTACCCGTAATTGCTCTTTCCCAGCTTTCAAGAAGCGTGGAAGCCCGTCCCGGAAAAAGACCTCAGCTCTCAGACCTGAGGGAATCCGGAGCGATTGAGCAGGATGCGGATATTGTATCTTTCATCTTCAGACCGGAATATTATAAAATTTCTGTTTGGGATAATGATGAAGAAGGACAGGAAACATCTACTGAAAACCAGGCTGAACTTATTATTGCAAAACACAGAAATGGTGCTACTGCAGATGTCAGATTATCATTCTTAAAACATTTTGCAAAATTCGGTGATATAGAAGCAGCGTTTGATGGCGGAGCCGGAGGAGGATATCCTTCCAATTTCGGGGAGCCAAGCGGATTTGACAGGATCAAAACAACAATTCAGCCAGGAGCCGCATTTGACCTTCCGGACAGCTCAAAACTTTCGGGATCATCAATGAATGATTTCGACGATGATGATGATTTTCCGTTTTAAGGAAGATTGAAATTCAAACCAGATCAGTTTAATGTACTGTCAATAAATCATTTTTAAAAAGCAGATTTGAGAATCGAAATTTATACCGATGGCGCTTGCAGCGGAAATCCGGGGAAAGGCGGATACGGAATCCTCATGCGTGTTCCGGAAAAAAATTACCAGAAAACTTTTTCCAGGGGTTTCAGGAAAACTACCAATAACAGAATGGAACTTCTGGCTGTCATCACAGCATTGGAAAAACTGAAGTCAACAGAAAATGAGATCCATATTTATACAGACAGCAAATACGTATCTGATGCGATCAATCAAAACTGGATTGCAGGTTGGATCAAAAGAGGATGGAAAAATGTAAAAAACCCGGATCTCTGGAAAAAATTCGTTGAGCTTTACAATAAACACAATCCTAAAATGCATTGGATAAAAGGTCACGCCGGGCACTTTGAGAACGAACTTTGTGATAAATTAGCGGTTGCGGCTGCCAATTCTTCCGACCTCGAAATTGATACTTATTTTGAGAATCTTGACAATAATTCCTTATTCTAGCTTAATTAGTACAAATACGTAATCACTACTAGAATATTCACCATTATATCATAATAAGCGATAAATTTTTAAAAAATTATTAAAATTTTAGCAAAATTAACATTAAATACATATTAATTGATTGGGATTTAATATCTTTACATATTAAATAAGTCCCATTATAAATGAATAAAAATCTATTATTGTATTTATCTGTTTTTTTACTCTGTATAGCCGGGAAGTCCTTTGCCCAGACTTATCAGCTTGTGGGAAACCCTGTAACAACGACCGGTTGGACAATGGTTTCTCCCACCGTGGTAAACACAGATTTTATTCAGCTTACTCCGGATACCAACAACCAATCCGGCTCCATCAGGCTGAATGACCCTATCAATCTAAAATATTGCGACAAATGGAGAGTGGAATTTGACTTCAGAATGGACTCCAACCAAACCTCCAACGGAGATGGAATCGCCTTCTGGTATCTTGCCAATCCGCCTGTTGCCAGCGTATTAGGTTCCGGTCTTGGAGTTTCTCAGAATGCAGTTGGCCTTATCGTAGGGCTGGACACTTATAACAATACCACTACAGCTACTATGAGTAAGGTACATGTAGCTTACGGGCAGGTTCAAAATACAACAGATACCAATAACGTTGAATTCTTCAATGTTCCCGGAAGCTCCTTTCACTCACCGGATTTAAATACGACACAGCCTTTTCAGGGAACTACCTTTAAGCACGTTGAAGTAACGGCACAGGTAGATCCTGCTGCTCCAACCAGCTGGATTATAAAAATAACAATAGATGGTAATGTAATATGCAATCAGTCTTTTGCCCCTTCCGGAACGGCTGCTGCAATGACAGTAGGATATTTTGGATTTTCAGCATCTACAGGAGGTGCAAGATCAAGACATTCCATTAAAAATGTAAAAATTTATACGGATAAAGTTCCTATTTTACAGAATTCAGCAACCCAGTCGTTCTGCCCCAATCCCACTACAGGATATGGCTCCGTAAACCTGACTTCTTTCAATTCGCAGTTTGTCAGCAATCCTTCCAATTATACATTCACTTACTATCCTTTTGGAAGCTCAACGCCTATCGCAAACCCAGCCAATTATCAGTTTAATGCCAACACCACTGTTACCGTTGTTGTTAAAGATAACGCAGGACTGCTCTGTGATAACCCGGATGGGAAAATATTACTGGTTCTTGCCCCTTTCAAAGCTGAAGACAAAACGATTACAGCATGTAATAACAACAAAGCCGGAACCGCTACATTCAACCTGAATACCGCGAATGTTACGGATGTTCCCGGCGTCATTAAAAAATATTATAAAACGCTGGCCGACCTCAATGCTGATAGTAATGAGATTCAAAATCCAACCAATTATATATCTGCACCGGGAGTTGTTTATGTAAAAGTAACGACGCCTCAGGGATGTACAGGCACAGCAAAAATCACACTGGCATTTTACCCTGACACCCCTGTGAAAGAGGCTACCCTTAGATCATGTTTCATTGAAAATAATATTACCAGTGCTATTTTTAATCTGACTACTGCAGATGTTACCACTTTGGGAACAGGAGCCGCAAAAAAATATTATACTTCAATAGCAAATGCTTTAGACGGAACCAATGAGATCATGAATCCTCTTCAGTATTTATCAACAAGTACAGCCGTGTATGCAAAAGTAACAGATGCCAACGGATGCTTTAATATTGCTAAAATCAACCTTATCGTATTACCTCCTGTAACGTCCTCTGTTCTGAAAGACAAAATCATTTGTATTGGCGAAAAAACAGATCTGGATGCAGGTCCCGGATTCGATGGTTATGAATGGAGCACCGGAGAAACAACCTCATCTATTAAGGATGTAGGCGTGGGGCCTTATTGGGTAAAACTTAAAACCGGCAACTGTATTACTACACAGATTGTCAATGTAAAAGCATCTGCAAACCCTGTGATTTCCAGCATCAATATTGACAACAACACAATCACTGTAAATGTAGCGGGCGGAACCCCTCCTTATCAGTTTTCTGTAGATGGAGTTAACTGGCAGACCAGCAATATATTCACAGGCCTTGCAAGAGGAGAGGTAAGAGTTTATGTAAAAGATGTTTATGACTGTACACCTGTTGAAGTTCAGATTACAGTACCTAACCTTATCAATGCCATCACGCCAAACGGCGATAATGTAAATGACTTTATTGACTACTCAGCACTTGCCTACAAGAAAAACCTGCTGTTCATTGTTTATGACAGATATGGCAACAAACTTTATGAGGCTGGAAAAATGAGAAACTTCACATGGGACGGAACTGCTTCCGGTAAAAAAGTCCTCACAGGGACTTACTGGTACACCATCTCATGGAATGAAAACAACAAAGACAATACTGAAACCAAATACTCAGGCTGGGTATTGGTAAAAAACAGAGAATAAAATTTACTATCTGAAACTACCTCCTTTGGGGTAGTTTCGGTATTAAAGGAGACTTTATTCTATCCGAAATTGAAACCATACATTACGTTCGTAATTAATATAAACATAAAAGAAACAATTTATAACCAAGAACAAATAACATCATAATCCATCCACTATGAAAAAAGATATACTCATTTTATTTTTGGCTATCTTACTCTGTCTTCCGGGAAGATTATTTTCACAAACCTATCAATTAACAGGAAACCCTGTAAATACAACTGGCTGGGATCTGGTCTCTGACGCTGTGGTAAGCGGAGACTTTGTAAGACTTACGAGTGATCAGACCAGCAGATACGGGGCTATAAAACTATCCACTCCAATCACCCTGAGCTACTGTGATAAATGGAAAGTGGAATTCGATTTCAGAATTGATGGGAACGGAACCGCACAGTTTGGAAGAGGAGACGGCTTTACTTTCTGGTACCTTGCAAATCCGCCAACAGGATTCGTCTCAGGAGGAGGATTGGGTATTCCGGCCAATGCCTCAGGACTGATGGTTGGTTTTGATATCTTCAACAATACAACTGAAGGGCAGATGAGTAAAGTTCATATTCTTTACGGCACCAATAATACAGCAGGTAATAATATCGAATACAACACAACTCCGGGAAGTACTTTTCATTCACCGGATCTTATTGCTACCAATCCATTTGTAGGAGATACTTACAGACATGTTGAAGTAAACGGAGAAACAGACCTTAGCAATCCTACCAACTGGATTATCAAAGTAAGGATAAATGGTGCTCTTATTGTAGATCAGTCTTTTGCTCCTTCCGGAGGCGCTGTGGGAATGTCACAGGGATATTTCGGTTTCTCTGCAGCAACGGGAGGCGCCAGTGCAAGACATTCCATTAAAAATGTTAAAGTTTTTGTGGATAAAGTTCCTATCTTAAGCAACACCGTAACACCGTTCGTATGTACCAATCCAGCTACCGGAAATGGAGTTGTAGATCTTACTTCTTATAATTCTCAATTTGTAAATAATCCCGGTAACTATATTTTTACTTATTATTTACTGGGAAGTTCCACTCCTATTGCCAATCCTGCAAGCTTTCAGTATTCAGGAAATACTACAATTAAAGTAGTCATCAAAGACCCTACTTCTACTCTTTGTGATAACGGTGATGGAGTTATCCAGCTAAACCCTACTCCATTTGCAGCAACTGATGCCAGTCTTACCGGGTGTAATAATAACAATGCCGGGACAGCAACCTTCGATCTTAATACAGCTGCCGTAACTAATGTTGCAGGAGTTACCAAAGAATTCTATCCTACTTTATATGATCTTAATAATGGAACCAACCAGATTACCAATCCTTCTGCTTACGCATCTGCAGCAGCAACAATATATGTAAAAGTAACCACTCCTCAGGGTTGTGTGAGTATAGCTAAAATTACATTGAATATTTACCCTGTTGTGGTTGTCAATGATATTGAAATCAAATCCTGCTTTATTGAAAGCAATCCGTCTATGGCCTCCTTTAATCTGGTAGGAGCCGTCGTTTCACAGGGTGGACTTACAAAGGAATATTATCCTTCATTAACTGATGCTATCAGTGGAACTAATGCAATATCTACTCCGGCAGCATACATTGCTCCTAATGGAGTGGCTTATATTAAAGTGTTCAGTGCAAACGGTTGCTACTCTATTGCTAAAGTTACATTAACCGTAATACCACCTGTTTACTCAAGAACTTTACTTGACAAAACAATTTGTATAGAAAATACAACCACTTTAGATGCCGGAGCAGGTTTCAAAAGCTACGAATGGAGCACAGGAGCGACTACCCAATCTATAAAGAATGTAGGAGTTGGCACTTATTGGGTAAAACTTAAAACAGGCGATTGTATTGCAACGCAAAAAGTAACGGTATATCCTTCCGACAATCCGGTTATTACCACGATTGATATTGCAGGAAGCACTGTAACAGTATACGCCAATGGCGGAACTCCTCCGTACCAGTATTCAATGGATAATATCAACTGGCAGGATTCCAATGTCTTTACCAATATTGCAAGAGGAGAAGCAAAAGTATATGTAAGAGATGGGTATAACTGCGTCCCTGTTGAAGTCAATATCACAGTACCTAATCTGATCAATGTAATTACGCCAAATGATGACGGCAAGAATGATTTTATTGATTATTCAGCGCTTGCCAATAAACAGAATCTGGAAATAGCAATTTTCGACCGATATGGCTACAAAATGTTCCAGGCAGATAAAACCAATGGTTACAAATGGACAGGAACCACTAACGGAAGCAAAAAAGTTCCTACAGGAAATTACTGGTATTCTATTTCATGGAATGAAAATAATAAAAACAGTACTCCGATAAAATTCTCAGGCTGGATTGTTGTCAAGAACAGAGAATAATTACACTTTCCAACACATCAAAAGAATCACTCCGCTGGCCGGGGTGATTTTTTGTATTAACAACAAGGAGATATTTCATTTTAAAGACCCTTTATTCATATTCAATTCTTAAATTTGTCCTATGAATTATTTGGAAGCTTTAAGCAGAAGATATTCTGTAAAAAAATTCAATCATCAGATTATTCCTCAGGAAACCCTTCACAACATTCTTGAGTCAGGAAAGCTGTCTGCCAGTTCGCTGGGACTTCAGCCTTACAAGATCATCGTTGTTGAGAGTGAGGAGATGAAACAGAAACTGATTCCTGCCTTCTATAATCCATCACAGATTTCCACCTGTTCTCATCTTATTGTTATTATTTCGAAGAAAACAATTGAAGAGAATTATATCCGTGGTTATTTTAATCATATTTCTGAAGTACGGGATACTCCCATTGAAAAACTGGATCCCTTCAGAAACAGCATTAATCAGCATATCAGCCAGAAAACACATGAGGAAATTTTCAACTGGGCAGAAAAGCAGTCCTATATAGTATTGGCCAATCTTATGTATGCCGCTGCTATTGAAAATATAGACTCATGTCCCATGGAAGGTTTCCGTCAGGATATTATTGAAGAAATTCTGGATATCAATCCTGAAACAGAAAAAGTAACCGTTACCCTCGCTTTAGGCTACCGTTCTGAAGAAGATCATTTCCAGCACATGAAAAAAGTAAGAAAACCAAACGAAAAATTGTTTAAATTTATTTAATATTTTAAACGATTGTACCTAAAGCCAGCATATGATAAAAGCGGATGTATTAGTAATCGGTTCCGGCATTTCCGGACTTTCCTATGCCATTAAAGTTTCTGAACAGCTCCCTGATGCCAAAATCATTATCGTAACCAAGTCTGACGAAGACGAAAGCAACACCAAATATGCACAGGGCGGTCTCGCTGTTGTTACAGATTTCCAGAATGACAATTTCCAAAAGCATATTGACGATACAATGCGTGCCGGCGACGGGGAAAACAAACGCGATGTCGTAGAAATGGTAGTAAGAGAGGCTCCGGCGAGGTTTAATGAAATCGTTGAGTGGGGAGCTCAGTTTGATATGAAGAATGGTAAATTCGCTTTAGGAAGAGAAGGAGGCCATACTGAAAACAGAATCGTCCATCATAAAGATATCACAGGTTTTGAAATTGAAAGAGCTCTTTTGCAAACAGCCAACAACAGCCCGAATATTGAAATTCTTGATCATCACTATGTCATTGATATCATTACCCAGCACCATGTTCCGGGAAAAGAGCTCAATGAAGGGGACATCCACTGCTATGGAGCCTACATTCTGGATGAAAAATCCAAGACCATCAAAAAAATTACTTCGAAAATAACACTGGTGGCCACAGGAGGTGCCGGACATGTATATAAAAACACCACCAACCCTACAATTGCAACAGGAGACGGAATTGCTTTCGTAGCCCGTGCCAAAGGTAAGGTTTCCAATATGCAGTATTACCAGTTCCATCCAACAGCTTTATACAGCAAAATGGACGGAATGCTATTTCTAATTTCAGAGGCGGTACGTGGAGACGGAGCAAAACTAAGAACAAAAAAGGGGGAAAAATTCATGCACAAATATGATGAACGTGAAGAATTGGCCTCCAGAGATATTGTAGCAAGAGCTATCGACGCTGAAATGAAAATTACCGGAGATGAATTTGTTGGTTTAGACTGTAAGGAAATGAATCATGAAAAATTTTTAGAACATTTCCCGAATATTTATAAAAAATGCAAAGATGAAGGAATTGATCCTTTCACCCAGCTGATTCCTGTTGTACCTGCCTGCCACTATCTGATGGGAGGTATTGAAGTAGACAGGGACGGACAGTCTTCCATCAGAAACCTTTTCGCCGTAGGAGAATGTACCAACTCAGGACTTCACGGTGCCAACAGACTTGCTTCAAATTCACTTCTTGAAGGTTTGGTTTTCGGACACAATGCTGCCATGAAAACCGTAGATCTTCTGAACGAAAACAACTTCAACTTCGATGATCTGAAAGCCGTTCCTGAATGGGATGAAGAAGGAATGAAAATCATGGATGAAATGGTCATCATCAGTTATCTGAGAAAACAGCTTCAGGAAATGATGAGTGACCTGGTAGGTATTGTAAGGAGCAACCGACGTTTGAATATGGCTCTGCAAAAACACCAGGAGATTGCCGCTGCCGTTGATGAAATATACCACTACTCTATTCTTTCCCCGCAATTATCAGAATTAAGAAACTTAACAACCGTTGCGCACCTCATCATTACTCAATCTATGGAAATGACAGAGAATAAGGGAGCATTTTATAATAAAGATTTAGCCTAAAAGCAAAATATAATGAAAAGACCAAGCTACGTTACAGATAAAGCATTAAAGACATTTATAAAAAATGCCCTTGAAGAGGATATTCAGGATGGAGACCACTCTACCCTGTCTACCATTCCACAGGATCTTGTACAAAGTGCCAAGCTTTTGGTAAAACAGGATTGTATTCTTGCAGGTGTTGAACTGGCAGAAATCATTTTCCACACTTTTGACAAAAACTTAAAAGTTGAAGTTTTTATTAAAGACGGAACTCCTTGTAAAGTCGGGGATGTGGCACTTATTGTAACCGGAAGCGCAAGATCTATCCTGTCTACTGAAAGATTTGTTCTTAACTGCATGCAAAGAATGAGCGGCATTGCTACGCTTACCCACGATTGGGATTCCAGATTGGTAGGTACTAAAACTAAACTTCTAGATACAAGAAAAACGACTCCCAACTTCAGAATGTGTGAAAAATGGGCAGTAGCTATTGGTGGAGGAACCAATCACAGATATGGTCTTTATGATATGATTATGCTGAAGGACAACCATATTGATTATAATGGAAGTATCTCCAATGCTGTGGCAATGGCGAAAGACTATGTTAAAAGGAATAAGAAAAAGTTAAAAATAGAGGTTGAAACGAGGAATCTTGAAGAAGTTCAGGAAGCCATCAACGCTAAGGTTGACAGAATTATGCTTGATAATATGGATGTGAAAACCATGAAAGAAGCTGTAAAAATGATCAACGGCTCCTGTGAGTCTGAAGCTTCAGGTGGAATTACCCGTGATATGCTGAAAGATATTGCAGCAACAGGCGTTACTTACATCTCCGTAGGAGCCCTTACACACTCTGCAGAGAATATAGATTTGAGTCTCAAAGCAGTGAAATAGCGTTGAATTTTTAACAAAAACACCCCCACTTTGTTAAAAATTCAATAACATGACTTTTTTCATACAAAAATTCAATTTTTAGCCATAGCACTGATTTTTAACACTTTAAGATTATTAAGACTGATTAAAAATTAACATTGAGTTAATAATAGTTAAATTTAATTTTGCGAATTTTGCAGAAAATTAAATCTAATTATTACTAACGATTATGAAATTAATCAACAAATCAATACTAACTGCGGTAATTACATTATCTACAGCTAGTGTTTATTACGCTCAACAAGTTCAGGACACAGTACAAACTAAGTCCAAAGATATTGAAGAGGTAATCTTAAGAGGTGTTACGGATATCGCTAAAGATAGAAAGACACCTGTTGCTGCATCTACCATTAAAGCAGCACAACTTGCAGAAAGATTAGGTAACCAGGAATTACCTGAGATTTTGAACACTACTCCATCTGTTTATGCTACAAAATCCGGAGGTGGTTTTGGTGATGGAGGTCTTACAATCAGAGGTTTCGAATCAAGAAACATCGCTGTAATGGTAAACGGTATGCCTGTAAATGATATGGAAGGTGGTACTGTTTATTTCTCAAACTGGACTGGATTATCTGATGTTACAAGTACACTACAGGTTCAGAGAGGTTTAGGTTCATCTAAATTAGCTATTGCTTCTGTAGGAGGAACAGTAAACTTCCTTACCCGCTCTGCAGATATGAAAAAAGGAGGGGTAATCAGATTAGGTGTTGGAAATAATGATTATTTAAAAACTTCATTTTCTTATAATACAGGAAAATCTAAAGATGGAGTTTCTGCATCATTCTTAATGAGCAGACAAGCCGGAGGTACTTATATTGAAAATACAGATTATGAATCTTATGCATATTTCTTTGCATTAGGTTATGAAATCAATAAAAAACATAACTTACAGTTTACCATAACTTCTGCTCCTCAGTGGCACGATCAAAGAACTTTTGCTCCAACAATTCAAAATTACATCAACTATAACCCTGAATATGATGGAAAAAGTCCTTACAGAAGATATAACTCTGACTTCGGATATTATACTGATGCTTCAGGAAATAAAGTTGCTTTAGCAAACAGATCTAACTATTATTCTAAGCCGGTAATGATGTTAAACTGGGATTGGACGATGAGTGAGAAGTCTAAGTTAAGTACAGTTTTATACATGTCAAATGGTAGAGGTGGTGGAACAGGTGATTTAGGTAAAGTAGGAGGAAAAGGAATGACTGATTTCTATGATACAGCTGGTCACTTTAACTATGATGCTATTTTCGCGGCTAATGCAGCTGTTAACTTAAATACTGCAGGTGCTGGAAGTACTCTAATTCGTAGATCAAGTATCAACTCTCACAACTGGTATGGTATCTTGGCAAACTTCCAACATAAAATCAATGACAACTGGAATTTCTCAGTAGGAACAGATGATAGATATTACTATGGTTACCACTATCAGGTTGTTAGTGACCTTTATGGAGCAGCAGGATATAAAGACAAAGCGAACCAAAATTTAGCTCCAAGAATCGTAAGCAATACTTATGATTATAAAAAGCTTAGCTGGAATCCTTTTGGAGGTAAATTAGCTCCATCTGAAGACCAGATTGGATATAGCAATGACGGAGAAGTTCTTTGGTACAGTGGATTTGCGCAAGTAGAGTATACTAAAGATAACTTATCTGCATTCTTACAAGGTTCCGTATCTAACCAAGGTTACCAGAGAATTGATAACTTCGTAGTAGATGGAAGCACAGTAAAAGGTCAGACAATAAACACTAAAACTGGATTTAAAAATATTTTCGGATACAATATTAAAGGGGGGGCTAACTATAACATTAATGAACAACATAATGTTTTTGCTAATTTAGGTTATTATAGCAAGCAGCCATTCCTTAACACTGTTTACCCAAGTAACCAACAGCTTATTAACCCTTATCTAACTAATGAGAAAATTTCTTCTGCTGAAGTTGGATATGGATTCAGATCCGCAAAATTCACTGCAAATGTTAACGTATATAGAACACAGTGGAAAGACAGATGGTTAAGAAAAACAGGTCAGACTTTCACTTTAGCAGACGGTTCAACGACTACAGGTTATTCTGAAATCAATGGTATTACCGAAATTCACCAGGGAGTAGAATTTGATGGAGTATACAGACCTAACCGTTTCTTGGAAGTTCAGGGGATGTTCTCTTGGGGAGATTACTATTATAAAGGAAATGCTAGTGTAGCTTCTTTCGATGATAACAACAACCCTGTTACTTTAGCTGGTTCAGCAGGTAACGAACTATACTTGGATAAAGTAAAAGTAGGAGGTTCAAGCAATAACAGTATTCCTCAGATGACAGCATCATTAGGTCTTACAGTAAAACCGGTAAAAGATCTTAATATCTTCGGAACCTGGAGATATGTAGGTAAACTTTATTCTACTATTGATGCTGGAACATTTACTAACGTTTCTGCACAGGATAGAGGAGTATTGAAATTACCTGACTTCAACTTATTCGATATAGGTTTCTCCTACAAAATCAGATTGCAAAACGAAGCTCAGTATTTCACAATCGGAGCTAACGTTTACAACCTATTTGATACTGTATATATTTCTGATTCTGCTACAAGTGTATTTGCTGATGATAAACCAAAATATCTGGCTGATGGAAAAACACTTAATTCTCAAAATCAGACTTACGAACAGCTTGGTATGATGTACAAAGGTCTAGCAACTGGTAACCGTGCTTATTTCGGTTTCGGAACTACCTGGGCAGCAACATTATCATTCAACTTCTAATAATATCACAATATTAGATTTTCTCAATATCATTCCCGGCTTTGAGCCGGGATTTTTGTTATCTTTGTGTACAAAAAAATAGGATTATGGATTTTTACAACATTTTACTTAATGCCCACAAAGGATTCGGGTATCTTGAGATTCTTTTGGTAACATTATTTATCATTGCACTTTTAGCTACCATGTTCGGTTACAGTGGAAAAGTGAACAAATTTTTGAAGAAAACGACTCTTTTTACAATGATTTTCTTCCATGTTCAGTTTTTATTGGGGATCATTATGTTAATCACCACTTTCAGCAAAGGATTAAATATGGGAGAAGTAATGAAAAATGCAGCATTAAGATTTCAATATGTTGAACATCCATTCTCTATGCTTATTGCTGCGGTTTTGATGACCATTGTCAACAAAAAAGTAAAATCCAACGATACTATTTCTTTAGGAGTAGTTATTATGGGACTGATTGCAGTAGGTTTATTTGCATTCGCATTCCCTTGGACAAGAGTCTTTGGGGCTTAAAAAAGATAAAGAAATTATATGCGTTATAATTTATAAATAGTTTAATCTTAAATTTTTAATTAAATCAATGAAAGTAGCTGTAGTAGGTTCAACAGGAATGGTTGGACAAGTCATGCTTAAAGTTTTGGAGGAGAGAAACTTCCCTGTAACAGAATTAATTCCGGTAGCATCCGAAAAATCTGTAGGTAAGAAGGTGAAGTATAAACAGAAGGAATTTACGATTGTAAGCATGAAGGACGCTATAGCTGCCAAACCGGATATTGCCATCTTCTCTGCAGGAGGTTCTACTTCCCTTGAATTCGCTCCTCTGTTTGCAGAAGCAGGAACAACAGTAATTGATAATTCTTCTGCATGGAGAATGGATCCTGATAAAAAATTAGTCGTTCCTGAGATCAATGCTGATGTTTTAACAAAAGAAGATAAAATCATCGCCAATCCGAATTGTTCTACCATCCAATTGGTAATGGTTCTTGGACCATTGAACAAGAAATATGATTTAAAAAGAGTAATCGTTTCTACGTATCAATCTGTAACAGGAACAGGTAAAGCTGCTGTAGACCAGTTAAACGGTGAGATTAGTGGAAATGAATCTACTGAAAAAGTATACCCTTATCAGATCTTCAAAAATGCATTGCCACACTGTGATGTATTTGCTGATGATGATTACACGAAAGAAGAGATCAAACTGATGAAAGAGCCTAAGAAAATTTTAGGAGATGATACTTTCAACCTGACAGCAACTGCTGTAAGAGTACCTGTTCAGGGAGGACATTCTGAAAGTGTAAATATCGAATTCGAAAATGAATTTGAACTGGATGAAGTAAGAAAAATCTTATCTGAAACACCTGGCGTAATTGTAATGGATGATGTAAAAAACAACCACTACCCTATGCCTCTGTACTCAGAAGGAAAAGACGAAGTTTTTGTGGGAAGAATCAGAAGGGATTTATCACAGCCGAAAACACTCAATCTCTGGATCGTAGCAGACAACCTGAGGAAAGGAGCGGCAACAAACGCTGTACAAATCGCAGAGTACCTTGTAGCAAACAACTTAGTATAAACTAACAAAATAAAAAGAGTCTCAGAATTGAGATTCTTTTTTTTATCAAACACATTTATGAATACCCAGAAAAATGCCCATCAGGAGAAAATAGGATTTCAAAAGCTCATCGCCATATTTGGAATCATCCTTTTTGTCGGAAAAATTATTGCATGGAAGCTTACCAGTTCTGATGCGGTCTTTTCCGATGCCATGGAAAGTATCGTCAATGTCATTAGTGCGTTCATGGGGCTTTATTCATTGCACCTTGCTGCCAAACCCAAAGATGAAGACCATCCGTACGGCCATGGAAAGGTAGAATTTGTAACATCCGGTATTGAAGGCGCCCTTATTGCTATTGCCGGTGTTATGATCATTTATGAAGGAGTTCATAGCCTTATTGTAGGAAAAACGCTAAGCAAGATTGATCTAGGAATCTGGATTATTGCAGGCACCGCAGTTGTGAATTATCTTCTGGGATATATCTCCATAAAAAAAGGAGAAAGAGAAAATTCTCTGGTTCTTATTTCATCCGGAAAACATCTTCAGTCCGATACCATTACAACGCTTGGTGTGGTTGCCAGTTTAGTTATTGTTTATTTTACTAAAATCTATTGGCTGGATTCTGCAGTAGCATTAAGTTTTGGGCTTTATATCATATTTGTAGGCTATAAAATCGTCCGAAAGTCATTAAGCGGTATTATGGACGAACAGGATCCTGAAATATTAAATCAGATCATTAAAATCCTCGAAGAAAACAGACATACAGAATGGATTGACGTACACAATATGAAAATCCAGCAGTTCGGGTCTTCTTTGCATATTGATGCTCATATTACCCTTCCCTGGTATTACGATCTGCGTGATGCACATAGTGAAATGGAAAACGTCATTCTACTTCTTGCCGGAAATATAAAACGCAGTATTGAGTTCAATTTCCATATGGATGACTGCAAACCAATCTCATGCCCGATCTGCCAGATCAAAGAATGCCCTGTCCGGGAAAAAGATTTCATTAAACGCGTCGAATGGACTCCGGAAAATGTAACCAGTGTGGATAAACACACAGCAACTGAAGATGAGTAAGAAATAAATAGGTCTGGTTCAGCTTTCTTTACTAACCATTTGTTTTCTGTAATAGAACATCGGTACAATCAGAAGTATGATTAACGGCTGGATTACGAATCGCCTCATATAAAAAGAAAAAAGATACCCTACTTCAAATCTGTCATGAATACAATACAGATAAATAGGCAATGTAATGACAAAAACAACAGTCATCATTATTGCTCCCTGTATTGTCCATCCCTTATTTTTAAATAAACCGTAAATAATCAGACAGGAAAAAAATAAGTTTAAAATAAATCTGAAAACATGTCCGGCAATCAGTTTGCCCCATTCAAATGCAGGAAAATCAATATTCTTATTGGCCTCATGAAAGTAATCAAGGAAAGGATCATAAAAAATAGTTCCTTCCAGGATTCTTACCCCAATCAACCCGCAGATCCCTGCGATAACCAGAAGCCAGTTAAGAATTTTCATGTTTTAAAGCAAAAAATTTAATCCAGATCAGCCAAAGAACAACAACACTCCCATAAATAACAGCAGGAAAAACAAAATCGTGAAATATTTTTCCATACTCTTTATGATCGGTCATCACGATATTTAATCCCATAATTCTCAAGAGATTCATAATATACAGGATTACCAATCCTGCACCCACAAAAACAAAAGTCTTTATTCCTTTATAGAAGGCAAATACAAAAGACACAAATAAAATGATGACAGAAACCGCATTACAGCCTTCTACCATTCTTGTTGCATAATTTTGTTTAACATAAAACCAAACCTGTTCGTTTTTTACATCATCATAGATTTCTGTAGGATATCCTATGGCGTTCTGCAGGGAAGTCACCTGATTGGCAATCATCCTTGAAAACAAATCCAGCCCGGAATCTTTCCCACTGTTCAGATAGAACTGATAAGCGAAAAGCAACACCAGATAAATAACAATAAAGCGCAATAAAATACCTAAAACAGGTTTAAAGTCTTTCAGCATAATGCAAAGATAAAAATTAGCATGTAATATCCTGAATCTGAATCAGAAAACTTAAGAATAATAGAATAAAGTCTACAATTATGGAGTTAAAAGGAAAAATTCCCACTAATACATTCAATAAAAGTAGTATCCTACAGATTTATTATAAGAGACTTCCCTGTTGATATTCAATTCCTTAAACTATAATTTCCAACTCATGTTAATTTAGTATATTTGTTTCCATATTATGACTTCTGAAAACGCAAAACGATTTTTTGAAAACCAGTTAGGTAAAAAATCTTCTGAATTCGTCACATTAGCTCAAAGCGGCTCTGCGAGGGTAAATTTCCTGGCCACTGCCGGTACAGAAAAA
Organism: Chryseobacterium gleum; assembly: GCF_900636535.1. Taxonomy (NCBI): domain Bacteria; kingdom Pseudomonadati; phylum Bacteroidota; class Flavobacteriia; order Flavobacteriales; family Weeksellaceae; genus Chryseobacterium; species Chryseobacterium gleum. The sequence goes on along the minus strand of NZ_LR134289.1, from coordinate 3,848,488 downwards.
TACATCATTACGTACAATGAAAATATTCCGGAAAATGAAAGTTTTCTTTACTATTCTGAAATATTTTCGGGCCTGAATCTTAATACTCCTTCTATTCTTGCCGTTTCAGAAGACCGGAAGATGTATATCCAGGAATTTTTAGGACAGCATACCCTTTCTGAAGTGATTGCAAAAGAACAGCAGTCTCCCGCTGTAAGATCTTTGGTGCAGCAAACGTTAGAAAAGCTTTACCAGCTGCAGATCCAGACTCGGGGGAAAATTGATTTTTCAAAAACCTTTGAGTATGAAAGTTATGATGAACTTCCCGTGATTCATGATCTTTATTATTTTAAAAACTTTGTAGCAGATTTTCTGGAGATTGAATATAATAAGTCGGCTCTTCTGAAAGAATTCAAAAAAATTGCAGTCCTTATTGAGAATCTTGAACCTAAAGGAATTATGATCCGTGATTTCCAGGCAAGAAACATCATGGTCAATGAACAGAATGAAGTCTCTTTTATCGATTATCAGTCAGCAATGAAAGGTCCGTTGATGTATGATGTCATCTCTTTCCTTTTTCAGGCCAAAGCCAATTTTCCTGAAGATTTCAAACAAGAAATGCTGGATTTTTATATTGAGCAGTTTGATGATCCTGCAACAAGAATTCAGTTGAAAAATGCAGTGATGCCTATTCAGATGATGAGATTTTTACAGGTTTTAGGTGCTTACGGATTCAGAGGTTTGATACAGAGGAAACAGCATTTCATGGCCAGCCTGGAAAAAGGAATCCGGAATATCATACAGTTTTCAAATTCCTGGGAACACATGAAGGATTATCCTGAATTGAATAAGGTTATTCAGCAATTGGCATCGGAAAAGGCACAACAAAAAGTTGAAGAAATTATAAATTTAAACCATTAAGAATGCTTTAAGTCATTAAGAACATTAAGGTTATGACCAAAAAAGAAATTACTCAACTGTCATATGAAATTACTGGCTTTGCTATCAAAGTCCATAAGACTCTTGGTCCTGGTCTACTTGAAAGCGTTTATGAAGAGTGCTTAAAAATTGAGCTTGTTAAAAATGGGTATGATGTTAAACAACAATTATATTTTCCCATCAATTATGAAGGAGTAGAAATTGAGACAAAACTTGTTGTAGATCTCCTAGTAAATGATACAATTATTATAGAGTTAAAAGCTGTGGAAGACGTATTACCAATCCACGAAGCACAATTACTCACTTACATGAAAGTTCTTAAAAAACCACAAGGTCTTCTTATTAATTTTTTTACTAACAATATTACAAAGTCAATGAAACCCTTTATTAATGAATTTTTCAAAGAACTTCCTGACTAAATTTTGATTTATCAAAATCTTAACTTACCTTAAAAACTAAATAAGCCTTAATGGTTTAAAAATTTAAAAGAAAGAATATGCTACACATCGAGATACACAGTTTTTCTTACAAAAAAGGAGGAATTCCCAAAGATAATTCCGGAAATGGAGGAGGTTTTGCCTTTGACTGCCGTGGAATTTTAAATCCGGGAAGAATTGAAGAATATAAAAGCCAGACCGGAAATGATATAGGAGTTCAGGAGTATCTGGAAACAAAAACAGAAATGCCAAAGTTTCTGGAACTCGTAAAATCTCTTGTTTCAATTAATATCGACAATTATTTAGAAAGAGGCTTTGAGCATCTGCAGATCAATTTCGGATGTACCGGCGGACAGCACAGATCGGTATACTGCGCAATAAAAATCGCTGAATTTATCCAAGAAAAATATCCTGACGGGACTGAGATCACCCTTCAACACGATGAACAGCCACAACTCAATATTAGTAATCAGTAATGAGCAATAAGTAATTTTCATATTACAGCTATTCATTACTCATTATTCATCACTCATTACTTACACTATTATGAAAGCTCTAATTTTCGCAGCAGGGAAAGGTACCAGACTTAAACCGTTTACCGACCATCATCCTAAAGCACTGGCAAAAGTAAATGAAGTTCCGCTTCTGGAAAGAAATATCAATTATCTGAAAAGTTTCGGAATAACGGATTTTGTGATCAACATCCATCACTTTGGAGATCAGATTGTTGATTTTTTAAATAAAAATAATAATTTCGGGTGTAAGATCGAAATTTCGGATGAAACCCACGAACTTCTGGAGACCGGTGGCGGCTTGATTTTTGCAAGAAAATTTCTTGATCACGGAGAAGATTTTTTAATCATGAATGCTGATATTCTGACTGACCTGAATATCAACACTTTGGTAGAATACCACAAAAAGATAAAAGATTTTGCTACTTTAGCGGTTTCGGACAGAGAAAGTTCGAGAAAACTCCTTTTCAATGATGATATGGTATTAAGAGGCTGGCTGAATGTCCAAACCGGAGAACAAAGGCTTGCAGAATTCAACAAAGGCTTTAAAGCACTAGCTTTCAGCGGCATCCATTGTATCAATCCTATCATCTTTGAAAAAATAAAAAGAACAGGCAAATTTTCTGTTATGGAAGAATATCTGGATCTGATGCAGACCGAGCATATACATGGCTTTGTGCATGACAGTATTCTTATTGATGTCGGAAGACCTTCATCCATAATAGAAGCCGAAAAACATTTTAAATAAATTTTGCAATGGAAATTGATGGAACCAGAGATGAAAGTTTGGTAAATCCAGAACTTGATATTAACGAAACAAAACTACATAATAGCTTCAGACAAAAAACATGGGATGAAACGATCACTAAAGACAGCTGGATGGTCTTTAAGATAATGGCTGAATTTGTAGACGGTTATGAAAAACTAGCTAAAATTGGTCCGTGCGTTTCAATATTTGGTTCTGCCCGATTGAAGCCGGAGAACAAATATTATGAAATGGCTGTTGATATTGCTGAAAAAATTACCAAACTTGGCTTCGGAATTATTACCGGAGGCGGGCCCGGAATTATGGAAGCAGGAAATAAAGGAGCTTTCAATGCTAAGGGAAAATCTATCGGACTTAATATTGATCTTCCGTTTGAACAGCATTTTAATCCTTACATCAACAAATCCTATTCTATGAATTTCGATTACTTTTTCGTGAGAAAAGTAATGTTTGTAAAATATTCTCAGGGGTTTGTGGTAATGCCCGGAGGTTTCGGGACACTGGATGAGCTCACTGAGGCGATGACTCTTATTCAGACCAATAAAATCGGGAAATTCCCGATTGTTCTTGTAGGAAGTGAATTCTGGGGAGGACTGCTGGATTGGTTTAAGGCAACGCTGTTAAAAGAAGGAATGATTGCTGAAGATGATCTGGATCTTTATCGTGTGGTAGACAGTGCTGACGAGGCGGTGGCACATATTAAGGCCTTTTATGATAAATATTCTGTGAATGTAAATTTTTAATTGGCATATTATTTGTGACTTATAACGAACAAGTATGATTGTAAATCTATTAATTAAGATGAAAAAACTTTTATATATATCAGGAATTTTAACATTTTTTGTGTTAATGAGTTTTATGTATGTAGACTTTTTCTCTTCAATGACCAAAGTGGATTATATTGATGGAAGCAAGACATTGAAGTTTACCACAAAAATGAATACAAGCCATATCTCTGATGCTATTAAAATAAACCCTAACACGGCTGGATTTGAAGCGGAGGTAAAAAAATATGTGAACAATAATTTTGATGTATTTGTCAATGGGGCTCCTAAAACGATAACCTTCACAGGAAGTCAGGTCAGCGGAGAAACTGTATGGGTGTATTTTGAAACCGGAGGCGTTTCAGATATCAACACCTTAAAAATTAAAAATACGATCCTTTTAAGCGCTTTTCCTAAGCAGATCAACATTGTTAACATTGCCTATAAAGGCAGCCAGAAAACGATGAACTTCCAAAGAGGAAAAGAAGTGAATGAGGTTTCTTTTTAAAATGTAAATTAGATTTAACCATTATAAATGGGTACCCTGGAAAGTTAAATTTTTCAGGGTATTTTTTTAAATAGGTGAACAATAATTTTAATATACTTCTTAATGGAACTCCTAAAATGATTACCTTCACAGGATGTTGCAAACAAAATTCTTACATCAGCAAGTAAAATAATTTTTATTCAATGAAGAGAGAGAATAAGATTTTATTAATAATCATAATATGTGGTATAGGCTGGATCATCTATTTTTTAAAGTATAAGGCTATAAGCCCACCAACGGCATTAATAATTAAAAATGCCAAATATACTGTGGGAGAAGTTACTTCTGCTTATTATGGTGACAGAGCACATGGAAAGGGAAATGATTTTACATTTAGTTATAAGGAAGGCGTTATTAGAAAAGCACATCAAGACGGAGAATTTATTTATGGGCGAAAATATCTCGTTGTTTACGATTCTGTGAATATTAGAAATGGATATTTGATATTAGACAAATTTGATATTACTGATTCTTTAAATAAATACCACATTTATAAAAATTATGATCATTATGATGTAGGATGGTCATTATCTGGAATACCATTTAAATGTGATAAAAGTGATATTGAGCAAGAAGTAAAGATGCATCTGAGAAGTGAATAAGTTTATAGTTTGATAAACCAAAAAACCTCAAAATGATAAAAAAGGCTATCTTCAATTGTGAAGACAGCCTTTTTATTTGGACTAATCAGTTGTTTTTAATAAAAAAATTTATTACTCAATTGTGATATTGTCAATCTGAACATCATATACTCCACCATTTCCGGTTTTGATGGCAAACATATCTTTTCCGGCTGTAGTGTTAACGTCTGCAATACCTGTAAGGGTAAGCTCAACTAGTCTCCATTGTCCGTTTGTATTGATAGAACCGTTGTAAGAGTTAGCACTTTCTACTCCTAAAGTAGCACCAGTAGAGAATGTCCCTAAGTTAAATACGTAGAAACCTCCACCTGCTTTATATACGTTGAAAGACAGTGATTTTCCTGTTGCATTACCTTTGATATACATTGTAATTCTTTTTGGTACAGCTGGTATTCCTGTAGCAGCAACAGATGTAAATACATAATCATTAGCTGTAGGAGTACCTTTGATCTGAAGTGAATTTGTACCGTTATATCCTAAACCAAGACCTTGTGTAGCGTAAGGCTTAAGTCCGAAACCGTTTACACTTGATAAGAAAGTTGCCCAGTTTTCAAAATCTGAACCAGCAAAAAGGTTTACAGCAGAAGCTGAAGGAGCATCTGGTTCACCCGGATTGAATCTTGGGTTCGGGAAGTTAATATCATCAAGAGTTCTGATATAAGCCTGATCTGTGAAAATAGTTGCGTTACTTGAACTTGTAAAACGGCTCAAAAGAAGAACGATATCACCACTTTTTTCATATTTAGGAGAGATCGGAGATTTTGCAAAAGTTGCATAGTTACTGAAACGAAGATCCAATCTTCCTGCTTTTTTATCCGTAATATAACGGTCACCTGTAGCTGATTCATCAGCAAAAGTTTTTGTCAGTTCCGGTTCTTCAAACTGAACGTTTTTAATTTTTACAAGCTGATTGATGTGAGCTCCATTTTTAAGGGCATCAGCAATAGAATTAAACTCTAATGGCTTTATTGCAGTTACTACAGCCTTTTGTCCGTCACAAACCCTTGCCATGTAATTGGATAGTTTATTAGGGTTGATTCTACCGATAGGATAATTAGGATCAAAAGAACCTACTTTAATGTTTCCATTAACTCCCTGAACGATCAATCCTTTCAGGTTGATTCTTACTAAAGATCCGATAGGATAATCAAGATACTGATTTCCACCATCGATGTCAATTTCAATCCCTTGTGTCGGGTTTTCAGGTTTATCCTGAAGGAACATCATTTTATAGATATTTCCTGATTCATCGCTTGAGGAAACATATGCTTCAACAATGTAATCTTCTTTAATGATATCAGCTTCAGTTGGTTTTGCTTTTGCAATCGCAGCAAGGTCAGTCAGAGGGTGATTTGCCGCTGCAAATTTATTGGTACACTTGATTTCCGGCACCTCATAATCATCAGTTTTTACACAAGATGAGAAGGTCAGCATTGAAATAGCACTGAAAATCGCCGCTTTAAAATATATATTTTTCATTGTTTTCGATTTTTAATTTAATTTTTTTTAGAATCTGAATTGAAGGTTAACAAAATAAGATCTCCCCTGATTATACCAATATTTAGGAGCGAATACCATATTTCCGCTGTCATAATCATTAGCATAATCAATATAGTTAACGTTTCTGGTCTGTTCAAATCCTCCTGTAATATAATTTCTGTTATTAAGGATATTATTGACAGATGCAGACACCAGCACATAATACTTACCGATCATCCACGATTTCCCTGCATTCACATTGAAGAAGAATGCTGAAGGCAGTTTTGTAGGTGTAAGAACTCTTGCTAGTTCTTCATCATTTACCTGATCATAAGGTACTCCCGGCGTATTAGGATTTGTGTAGAATCTTTCTGTTCTGGTTACAGGAGAAGGATCCAGGAATGAATGTCCGAAATAGTTCCATGTTGCTCCTAACCACCAGTATTTAGGGCTGCTGTAACGAAGACCTAGCGTATATGCCTCCTGAGGAGTTCCGCCCTGTCTGTAGTTTTTAAGCGTTGCTTCCCCCATATTGGTATAAGATCTTGAAACGATATTTCCGTTCCCGTCAAGCTCTCTGAAAGTTCCAACAGCATCAGATGCAAAATAAACGGTAGGATTATTAGTATAAGTATACTGTCCTAAGCTTAATAATCCACTGGCTGCTAAAGTAGGAGTAAGTTTCACCTGTGCACCAAGCTCAACACCCATATTTCTTTTGTTGGCACCTGCCAGAACCTGAGTAATGAAAGCACCATCCTGAATAGGAGCCTGATCTCCGCTTTCAGTAAGATTGGTCAGTTTAACTCCCTGTGCGAAGTATCTCTGTACACTTGTTTCGTTTTGTGTATTAACAAGATAACCTGTCAGTCTAAGTTTAATAATCGGAGTAGAAATTACATAACTCAGATCATTGGCATCAACAACAACATTTTTGATTCCCGGCGTTGTAACGCCACTTACTCTTGTATTAAAATAAATATCATTCAGGAAAGGAGACTGTGAAAAGTAAGCTCCGTTATAAACAAGGAAGTTTCTACCATTGATTTTATAGGTAACCTGTCCTTTGATACCTGCATTCCAGAAGTTTTGATCTGCACCTTTTCCATAAGAAGATTCATACAGATAGTGCTGGAACAATCCTTCTCTGCTGTTTGTCGTATACCCGAATAATCCGGAAACAAACACATCAAACTTTCCTGTTGAGAATTTAAAAGCAGGATTTATTTTGAATTCCTGTCTTCTGAAAATATAGCTGTATCCGATTTTATCACCTTCTCTTTTGGCAACATCAGTATCGCTTTCTCTTGTATTGAATTTTCCCCAAACACTTCCAGCATTCGTATTGGATGCAAACGGGTCCATATTAAGAGCAAAATCAGCACCCAAAAGATCATTTACTTCTCTGTACTGTTCAGATCTGTAGTTCTGGTAAGATAAGTTTAAGATAAATCGGGAAGTATCGGTGAAGTTATAAGTATAGTGCGTAGATACATTCCATACTTTATCATCTTTTACATCATCAACAAGATAATAAGCTGCTCTTCTTCCCCCTAATAACGCATTGTATTCTACGTTTCGGTTGGCATTATAAAGATTATCCCAGTTGATCTGTGTGTGTGACTGATCATCATTCGTCCACCAGTCTCTCGTAATTCCGATGTTAGCAGCCTGTTCCGGAGAAGGATCTTTATAATTTAACCAGTAACTCGGCAAATTACGGTAATAAGTTGGTGATGGGTTATTCGCTCTGTACCAGTCTAATCGGGAACTGTATTCTTTTCCAAACTGATAAGAAACAGAGGTCCATAATTGAGAGTTTTTATTAATTTTCCAGAAATCCTGTAATTGGATCATCGGCTGGAATCCTCTTTTTACCCTTTCATTTCTTTTATCTCCATTCTGCCATCCCCAGTAAGAGTTATAATGAACTCCTCTGAAGTCGTATACTTCCTGTGTACTAGGACTTGAAGAGCTTCTTGCGTATTTAGATCCAATAGCATTTAAAGTCATCGTATGGCTATCGCTGAATTTCTTCTCAATACCAATATACCCACTGTATGCATCATAAGCAGTACCATCCTGGATCCCTTCCTGTGCCCATCTTCTGGCGATCATTCCTGTAAATGCCCATCCGTTCTTATTCATCCCGGAAGAGAATCTGTAGGATAATCTGTTTCTATAATTTCTGTTGGTAAGAGAGTATGTCAGCTGGCTTCCTTTTCTGTACTCGCTGGCTTTTGTATTCTTATAAAATACTCCGGTAGTTCCTCCGAAAGCATATTCTGAAGGAGCATGGTTAGCTGAAATTTCCGGGTAACGGGTAATTTCGTTCAATCCTCCCCACGTACTGAAGTCTACGTCCCCATTATCTGCAGCGGCCATAGAAACCCCATTGATCATATTCTCACCTGTTCTGCTATCAATTCCTCTCGGACGGAACCAGTATGGTCCTAAATCGAAACTTGCAATTCTGTTGAAAACATCTTGTGAAGACTGTAATAATCCTACAGTCGCCGTTTGCTGTGCACCACCGCTGTCACTCTCTCCGGAATCTTCTACAATAGCTAATCCCTGGTCTGCACCATTCAATGCAGAATAAAGAGTAATTACTCCAAGATCTTTTCTTTTCTCATCACTGGTTACATCAAATTCAAACATTTTAGTTTCAAAATTGGGTTTTGTAACCATAATCTGATAATGTCCGGGCATCAAATCCGTAAATTGGAAATATCCGATTTTGTCTGCCTTTGCATCATTTCCTGCTCCTTTTAAATCTACATTTGCTTGCTCAACAGGCTTACCGTCTGCATCCTTAAGATACGCAAACACTGTTGTCTGCGCATAATAATATGAAGCAGGCAGCAAAGTAAATAAAGAGATCAATGATAGTTTTTTAATCATGAGTATATTTATTTTTTAATACTTTTCTTGTTAATTTTCAACAGTTTAAAAGTTGGGGGCACAAATTTAATCAAATTTTGTAATTCAGAACTTTTTTAACATTATTTTTTCTTAACATTGCAATCTTTTAAGAATCATTATAAAAGAGTGATTCGGATTACTGCTTTTAAATTTACAAATATTTAAAACGCAGTGAATTAAAAAAAGGTAAATTTGCAATTAATAGTATAATAAAACTCTAAGAGATGAAGAGATTTTCGAGTCTGTTTGCCCTATTTCTTTCAATTGTGGCATTCTCACAACAACAGGGAAAACTGAGAAAAGTAGCTACCGTTGGTTTTTTAAATGTAGAAAACCTTTGGGACACTATCCGCTCAGCAGATTATATTGACGGAACCAAAGACATTAAAAATCCTGCTTTTCACAGAAGTATCCCTATGGATTCTATCCAATTTCTGGAAGCAGAAAAATATGACGGCCCATGGAGTGATGGAGCTTTAAAAGGGAAAAAAGCAGTAAGACTACAAAGTGGTTCTGAAGAATTCACCCCAAAAAGTGCAAAAAACTACGGAACTAAAATTTATAAAGCAAAGCTGGCCAATGAAGCTAAAGTAATTTCTGAAATGGGAGCACAGTATACCAAAACAGCTCCTGCAGTAGTTGGCCTTATTGAGGTTGAAAACAGACAGGTAATCCAGGATCTTGTCAATGAACCTGCTTTAAAAAAATATGATTATGGAATTATTCACTACAATTCTTATGATTACAGAGGAATTGACGTTGCACTGATCTATCAGAAACGAAGATTCACTCCCACCAATTCATTAAAAAAGGAGCTGGTCATTTACGGTGACAACGGGAAAAGAGAATATACGAGAGATATCCTTGTGGTAACAGGATTTTTAGACAATGAAAAAGTAGCTTTCTTCATGAATCACTGGCCATCAAGAAGAGGCGGTGAAGCAATTTCCTTACCCAAAAGAAATGCAGCCGCTGCATTATTAAAACAACAAATGGACAGCGTAAGAGCAGCCGACCCAACAACAAAGCTTTTTGCGATGGGTGACTTTAATGATGATCCTGTAAGTCCCAGTTTAAAAAACCATCTGAAGGCACAGGCTAATCCAAAAGATTTAAGTGAAGAAACACCATACCTTAATCTGATGTATCCTTTATATAAAAAAGGAGTTGCTTCTCTGGCTTATCAGGATGCTCCCAATCTGTTTGACCAGATTATTGTTTCTAAAAACCTAATTTCAGATCAGGTAACAAAAGAATATTCCGTATATAAGACAGAAATCTTTGCACCGGCGTATCTGGTGAATAAAGAAGGTAATTATAAAGGCTATCCTTTCAGATCCTGGAACGGAGACCAGTTTACAGGAGGCTACAGTGACCACTTTCCGGCGTTTGTAGTTCTCCAGAAAGAACCATAAAAAAGTTAGGCACTCTTATTGGAGTGCTTTTTTTATACAAATATCTCAATCATGAAAAATATTATTTTATTAGTAATGATTGCATTGATTCCTTTTAGCTGTTTTTCTCAGGAAACACCAAAGAAAGACAAAGAGCAGCATGAGATGAAGCCTTCCAAAAATGAAGACGGAGAATGGGATCTTACAGTCATTGATACGCAGTTTGATTATTTTCTGAGTGCTGTGGCTAAACCTATCAGCCAATACTCAGAATCTTATCTGAAGACAAAAAACACATTTCTGGTCAACGAATGGAACAGTTATTACTATTCCGGCAGATATAGAAATATTATTGAATCAGGAATAGATTATGATCCAAAAGAGAATTACGGGATCAAGTTTGAATATAAATTATACCAGGTTTTTGTATATGTCAACTGGAAGTATGGAATTAAAATGAATGGGCTATCCATGACTGATACTGCGAGACAATAAAAATATTTTAAAACCATTTTCTATTACAAGATGTTAATCAAAATTCATAGATAATTTTAACATCTGCTTAAAGTTTTAATTATATTTGTAAAATCACAGGTTAATAAACCGTGACCAATAAACTAATAGTTCAAAATTAAACTCATGAGAAAAACTTTTCTTGCGGTAAGTCTTTTTGCTGCAACTGCTCTATCTGCACAAACTCCTATAACTACATCATCAGTAACAATTCAAGCCTACTCACCCCTTCTCTACTTACAAAGAAATCAAAGTACCGGGGGCTATATTCAGGGAGTTCAATCTCAATTATTGGATGGAACAAATAACTGGTTCTCTGGAAATATTGGAACAGATCTTTGGACGATAGGAAAAGGAGATTATCAAAACCGGCAATTTACTGTAACTTCCACAGGAAATGTTGCAATAGGAACCAGCGATTATCCCCAATACAGACTTCAGGTAAATGATGGGATGATTACTGCAAAAATTGCAGATACAAATGTCACTCCCACCAATAAAGTAGGCTATTTAATTAATGAGCTAGGAGCAGATGTCTTTGAGCTTTCATTTGCAAGAGATAATCTGGGAACGTTAAATATGAAAACATTTTTAGACCGTCCTATCGTTATTGGAACTGATAATATTGAGAGAATGAGAATAGCAGCAAATGGTAACGTAGGTATAGGTTCCAAAAATCCGGACGCTCCGTTAACAGTAAAAGGACTCATTCATGCTACAGAAGTAAAAATAGATCTTAATGTACCTGCCGATTATGTATTTCAGAAGCACTACACTGGAGTTTCACATTTAAAGCCTGAATATATAATGCCGACACTTGATGAGGTAGAAAAATTTACCAAAGAAAACAATCATCTTCCCGGTATTCCTTCAGCAAAGGAAATACAAGAAAAAGGATTAAATATTGGAGAAATTTCCAATTTACTACTTCAAAAAATAGAAGAGCTTACTCTTTATACAATCGAGCAAAATAAGCTTATTAAGGAGCAGCAAAAGAGAATTGAAGCTTTGGAGAATAAAAACTAAATCGCTACTTCCGTGAAATTTTTTTTAATAATAGCAGCTTTCTTTTTTACTTTTATAAAGATTGCTGCACAAAGCTATGAAGAAACCTATCTTCAGAGTGAGAAGGAGCGTCTAGAAAAAGTAAAAACAACAGAAATTGATATTGATAATTTTATAAACCTCAACATAAATACGTTTGATTTTACAAATATTATCAATAAAATAGATAAGATTAAGGCAGAGAATGGGAATCCTCTTACAGAAAATGATTACCAAAAAGCTTTGTTATATGCTAAAAAAGAACAATTAAGGGATTATTACTTTCAAAAGAACCCCGAGAAAATTTCATATTATTTTGCAAAAATTATGCAACAATGTGTGAACGGAGGTTTTGAAGATGGAACAGCCAGTGGAGGCTATAGCTTTATGACTAAAAAGTTTAACGGACAAAATTATAATGCTCCATTCAACTATACATCAAATCCACTTTGGTTTGAATTTAATAATAATCCTTTGACAACTATAACACCTTCCGCAAATGGCTTTGCCACGGTAGTCAATAATTCTGTTGTAGATCCTATAGTAGGTATTCCCCGTACGCATAGTGGGAAATATGCCATTAGGCTTAATAAAGACGATGGGGATTTTGACGTAACTAAAATGACAAGACAATTTGTAGTCAATCAGAACTCCATCAGCTTTGCATTTGCTTTGGTAATGGAAAATGCCGGACATATAAACAGCCCTGGAATTTCTGGAAAAAATAAAAATCCATACTACCAGGTGATTTTGCGGGACTTGTCAAACAATATTCTTTTCCAGAGAAATATAATTGCTGATCCTGCCAATACAACACTTTTCAATGGGGCTAATGGAAACAGTATTTTATATACTAACTGGCTCTGTGAAAAAATTCCTACCGCAAGATTTATGGGCCAAACAGTGACCCTTGAAATTATTCTTGCAGATTGTGGAGAAGGAGGCCATTTTGGATACGGCTACTTTGACGATTTCTGCGGATTTGAATGTGACAAATCTTCTCTAGATGGGAATTTAAGTCTGAATCCCATAAAGACTGAAAAATGTCCTACTACTCCAATCCCGGTTTCCGGAAATTATATTCTTCCTGCTGGAGCGACCTACAACAGTTTGGAGCTTGACATATTAGATGCTGTAACTGGAAATCTTGTTACAACGGTATTATACCCTACTACGTCAGGAACAAACTTTGTATTCAACCTATCCGATTATTACTTTTACAATGGATTTATAAACTCCATCACAAAATTTAACTTCAAGGTTCGTCTTCTTTATTCAATCGGTAGTACCCAATATGTGATGCAAGCCACCACTAATAACCCTTCTGGACCGGATATTTCTTTTGAAGGCTGTACAACACCATGCTTTGAATTTATTGAAATTAATCAAAATCAACCGGTAACATCATCACAAAATTTTCAAGCTTATACAATTAATGCCAGCTCTGCAATTCATCCCAATCTCTTGGTGAACTATAGAGCTGTTCTTGAAATACAACTTAAAGAGGGCTTTTATGCATCAGGAACGGATGTGGGGATTTTTCATGCTTATATTGCACCATGTGAACAAACTCAAATTCCTAAAGGAAATATTGCAAAAATGACAGAAAAGAGTTCTGAGTCAGCAATACTTTTAGAACCGGAAATAAAGATATATCCTAACCCTGCTACTAATAATATTAATATTAATCCAGGTAATCAAAAACTGGTTTCATGGGAGCTATATGATATGTCAGGAAAATCCGTTTTAAAAGGTAGCACTTCACCAATAGATGTTCGGTCTATCTTAAGAGGTAGCTATCTATTAAAAATTAATTTAGAGAAAACGCAAGCCTCAAAAATTATAATTGTTAGATAAAACAAAAAGGTTCAGAATAATTCTGAACCTTTTATTTTATAATAGCTGAAAATTATTTATTGAATAATTCTTCTACTTTATCCCAGTTTACTACATCGAAGAAAGCAGAAACATAGTCAGGTCTTCTGTTCTGGTAGTTTAAATAATAAGCATGCTCCCAAACGTCTAATCCTAAAACCGGAGTTCCTTTAACGTCTGCTACAGGCATTAATGGGTTATCCTGGTTGGGTGTAGAAGAAACAGATACAGAACCATCAGCATTTTTTACCAACCAAGCCCATCCTGAACCGAATCTTGTTTTAGCAGCTTCAGAAAAATCAGTTTTGAATTTATCAAAACCTCCATAGTTTTCGATGGCAGCTTTTACATTTCCTACAGGTTCTTTGCTTCCTCCAGGTATTAAAATTTCCCAGAATAAAGAGTGGTTGAAGTGGCCTCCTCCGTTATTTCTTACTGCTGGCTTATCAGTTCCTGTCTGGCAGATTTCTTCAATTGTTTTTCCTGCTAGTTCAGTACCTTCAATTGCTTTATTTAAATTGTCAATGTATGCCTGGTGGTGTTTTGTATGGTGGATTTCCATAGTTCTTGCATCAATAGTTGGCTCTAATGCATCATATGCATATCCTAATTTTGGTAATTCAAATGACATAATTTTTATTTTTAATGTTATACCCAAAAATAGCCAATATTTAAGGTATTATCAAAGATTGGGGATTACTTTAATAAATCTTTAACATTGATACATTGATTTAGAATGAATTAATTTTTGGATCAATAAGTTTGAAGATAAAAGAAGAAGTTAAAAAAAGCACGAACCGAAATCAGTCCGTGCTTTCCATTTAACAATAATTAAATTAATTTATTTATTCATAGACATCAGGAATTCCTCATTATTAAGGGTTCCTTTAATGTTTTTATCTACAAATTCCATTGCTTCTACAGGATTCATCTCAGAAAGATATTTTCTAAGAATCCACATTCTCTGTGAAGTTACTTCATCCAGAAGAAGATCATCTCTACGGGTGCTTGATGCTACAAGGTCAATAGCAGGATAAATTCTTCTGTTAGCAATTTTTCTGTCCAGCTGAAGTTCCATGTTACCTGTACCTTTAAATTCTTCAAAGATTACTTCATCCATTTTGGATCCTGTATCAATCAATGCAGTAGCAATAATTGTAAGAGACCCTCCGCCTTCGATTTTTCTTGCTGCTCCGAAGAATCTTTTCGGTTTATGAAGAGCATTCGCATCTACCCCACCGGAAAGAACTTTACCTGATGCAGGTGTTACGGTGTTGTATGCTCTTGCCAGTCTTGTAATAGAGTCCAGTAAGATGACTACATCATGTCCGCACTCAACCATTCTTTGTGCTTTTGCAAGAACAAGGTTAGCTACTTTTACATGTTTTTCAGCGGCTTCGTCAAATGTAGAAGCAATTACTTCTGCATTCACACTTCTTTCCATGTCAGTAACCTCTTCCGGACGTTCATCGATCAGAAGAACCATCATATATACTTCCGGGTGATTCGCTGCAATAGAATTGGCAATGTCTTTAAGCAACATTGTCTTACCTGTCTTAGGCTGTGCAACAATCATTGCTCTCTGACCTTTTCCGATAGGTGCAAATAAATCTACAATTCTTGTGGACACTGTAGAACCGCTTCCCGCAAGGTTAAATTTTTCTTCAGGGAAAAGTGGTGTCAGATATTCAAAAGCTACACGGTCTTTGATAAATGCAAGATCACGTCCGTTAACTTCTGTAGGTCTTAATAATGAGAAGTATTTCTCCCCTTCTTTAGGAAGTCTTACAATTCCTTTCACTGTATCTCCGGTTTTCAAACCGAAATTTCTGATCTGTGCTGTAGAAACATACACATCATCAGGAGAAGAGATATAACTGAAATCTGAGGAACGTAAAAATCCGTAGTTATCCGGTAGGATTTCCAAAACCCCTTCAATACTTACCAATCCATCGAAATTAAATTCTTTTTTAGGATCGTTCTGCTCCTCTGCCTTTTCAGAATGTCTGTTCTGATTCTGGTTTTGGTGCTGTTGGTGCTGGTTTTGGTTTTTATGCTGGTTTCCACTGTTCTGTGGGTGGTTTTGTCCTTTTTGAGGTCTGTTAGCCTGTGGTTGTTGAGAATTGTTAGGCTTTTCTTCAGCCTGGGCAGGCTCTGGGGATTCTGTGTTTTTGGGAACTTCTGTTCTTTCCTGGGCTGTTTCTGAACTAGCTGTATTGGCAGAAACTCTTTTTCTTTTCTTTTTTGCCTGGGCTGTTGCTGTGGGTTCTTCTGTTACTGCAGCAGCTTCAGCTTTTGGTTCTTCCTGTTTTACTTCTTCGGAAGCCGGCACCTTTTCTTCTGTTTTTTCCTCTGCATCAGGTTCTACCGGAGCTTTTGCATTTGCTTTTGGCTTGGCTGCCGTTTTTTTCGGGGCAGCTTTTTTTGCCGGGGCTTTGGCAGGTTTTTCTGCCGGAGCCTCTTCAGTAGTTATACTGGCGGTTTCAGTGGCGTTGAAATAATCTTTTGCAACTTTAGGGTTAGAAGCCTGAAAGTCAAGAATAGCAAAGATCTTGTCATTTTCATTGCTGTTTCTTGCAACTTTAACGCCTAAATCTTTTAAGATTTTAGTCAGTTCCGTTACGGATTTTGACCTTAACGTTTCTATGTTAAACATATTTAATGTAAAAATGTAATTAATTGTGAGTAAGAAAAGTAAGTCCGGTGACTTTTGTTTTCAAGTACATTGTATAATGCAAATCTACACTTATTTTTGAATTGTGCAAAATTTATATTATTTTTGCCAAGAATTTAATATTCAATGCTACAGAGAATACAAACTATATGGACTTTATTAGCAGTTTTGGCTGCTGTTTTCCTTTTCATAACAGGTCAGGATGTTGTCATTTCAGACAGTATTCCTTTGCTTAATATCGGCTGTATAGTCCTTGTTATTATTGGAGCATTAAGTATTTTCAGTTTCAAAAACAGAAAAAGACAAATTTTGCTGAATATCATCAGCATCATTATAAACGCTTTGTTGATTGGTGTATTGGCGTACTGGTTACTAAACTTATCCGGAGGAATTCAGTTTCCTGAGAAGGGTATTGAGCCGATTTTCCCATTGATGGCGGTGATCTGTCTGCTTATTGCAAACGTTTACATCCGCAAAGATGAGAGGCTCGTAAAATCTGTAGACAGACTTCGATAGCCTTACAACGATTTTTTGAGTGAGAACAGCTTCTTTTCAGGAGCTGTTTTTTATTTTTCATACTTTCTTATTAATTTATGTAAATTCATTGCAACTTTTTAGTCAGAAATACGACAGATCATATAACTTTTAATAAAAGACAATGAAAAAGCTAACGTATCTTACCTTATCATTATTCTCCATATTTACTTTTGCACAGGAAGTTTCCAGGGAAAGAGTAAAAACAGTTCTCTCCACTCTTGCCTCAGATGAAATGAAAGGCCGTGAAATAGGAACCCAGGAAAATGAAAATGCAGCTCATTATATCGCTAAACTTTTTAAAGAAAATAATCTGGAATATTGTACAGGAAATTCTTACCTGGTGCCATTTGACTACAATGGAAAAACAGTATACAACGTTTGTGGAATTAAAAAAGGAAAATCTGATCAGTATCTTGGGTTTTCAGGGCATTTCGACCATATCGGAACCAGTAATAAAAGTGGTGATAATATTTACAACGGAGCAGACGATGATGCCAGCGGAATCACCACACTCGTAGGTATTGCCGATTATTTTAAAAATAAAAAGTCTGATTTTTCTATGGTTTTTATGGCATTCAATGGAGAGGAAAAAGGGATGCTGGGTTCAAGAGCTATTTCAACAGATTCTAATCTGGATCATATTTATAATAAAATGACTGCTCTTTTCAATTTTGAAATGGTAGCTACAGAATCCCAATGGGGTAAAAATACATTATATATGACAGGAGACGGATTCTCAGATCTTGATGAGCTTTTCAATAAAAATGCAGTAAACGGATTAAAAATTAATGCTGATCCTTATGCAAAACAGCAGCTGTTTTACCGTTCGGACAATGTAAGTTTTGTAAAAAAGAAAATTATTGCCCATTCATTCTCTACGGTTGATATGACGAAAGCTTCTCATTATCACCACGAAAATGACGACATCAATATTGTTGATTTTGATAATATGACACAGATCATCAATAATTTTGGAAAGACATTGGATAAACTGAGTCCTAAAAATTTTGCTCCAAAATATAATGACCAGGTGAAATTTTAAGGAAACCACTATAAAAGGAACCGCTGAATAAGCGGTTTTTTTATTAGACTGCTTTGCTGTTTTACCTCTTGTTCCGGTACGAAACTTTCCTTTATTTATTTTAAAAATAAAGTTTAACAGCCCTGAGCTGTAACAAAAAAACGATTTTTGGAACATATCCATTAAAGTAAAACAGGATTAAGAACGTCTTATCTTTTAATTTTACGTAATTTTGCTATCCAATTTTTTCATTGAATGAACGAATATAAAAAAATCTTAAAGTTCGCGAGGCCGCATCAAAAATATATCTACGGAAGTTTATTTTTCAATATACTGTATTCTGTATTTCAGATTGCTTCCCTGGGGACTATTCTACCGGTTCTGGGAATGCTTTTTGGCACTATAAAACCTGAAAAATATGAGAAAGCACCAGTATATTCCGGTGATATTGTTGATTTTTTCTCTTATGTAAAAGAATATTCCAATTATTATGTACAGACACTGGTGAGCAATTACGGAGCACTTACTGTTCTTGCCTGGCTGTGTATCATTACTGCATTCATGTTCTTTTTAAGAAATGCATTCCGTTATTTCGGTTCTTTATTACTGATCAATTACCGTGTAGGAGTAACCAAAGACCTGCGTGGAGCGATGTACAGAAAAATACTTTCTCTTCCAGTTTCATTCTTTACAGAGAGCAGAAAAGGAGATATGATGTCCCGCATGTCCAATGACGTAGGAGAAGTGGAAGGAAATATTTTAGGAAGCTTGATTGAACTGATAAATGCACCTTTTATGCTGATCAGTACATTGGTTACCTTATTTTTCCTGAGTCCGGAAATGACTCTTTTCTCGCTATTGGTTCTTCCTGTGATGGGAACAATGATTGCATTGATCGGAAAAAGCCTTAAGAAAGACTCACACGAAGCACAAAGCGAACTGGGAACCATCTTCTCTATTGTGGATGAAACATTGAAATCTTCAAAGGTTATTAAAATATTCAATGGGGAGAAAATCATGAATAACAGATTCATGCATTCTATGAATAAATGGATCTCAAGTTCTATCAATTTGGGTAAAAAGAAAGAATTGGCATCTCCAATGAGCGAATTCTTAGGTTCTATTACCTTCCTGATTATTGCATGGTACGGTGGGAAACAAATTATTGTTGAGCAGAGTATTTCTCCGGCAGATTTCCTTGTATTTTTAGGAATGTTCTTCCAGATCCTTCCTCCTGCAAAAAGTTTATCTACTTCTATTTCCAATGTACAGAAAGGAGAAGCTTCCCTGAAAAGAGTATTGGAAATCCTTGAAGCCGATGTGAAAATTGAAGAAATTGCAGAGCCTGTTTCTATTACAACACTTAAGAACAACATTGAATTCAAGGATATTGGGTTCTATTATGACAAAGCAAATCTTATTCTTAAAAATTTTAACTTAACCATTCCTAAAGGAAAAACGGTTGCTTTGGTAGGGCAAAGCGGAAGTGGTAAAACAACAATCGCCAATCTGTTAGCGAGATTCTATGACGTTTCAGAAGGTGAAATCCTGATTGATGGGACAAATATTAAACATTTAAAATTACAGGAATACCGCCAGCTGCTGGGAATGGTAACACAGGAATCTGTATTATTCAACGATTCTGTATACAACAATATCCTGATGGGTAAACCTGATGCCACCAAAGAAGAAGTAATTGCCGCTGCTAAAATTGCCAATGCAGATTCTTTTATTTCTAATCTTTCCGAAGGATACGATACCAATATCGGTGATGATGGAAACAAGCTTTCCGGAGGCCAGAAACAGAGGGTTTCTATAGCAAGAGCCGTATTGAAAAACCCACCGATTATGATCCTTGACGAAGCCACATCTGCCCTGGATACGGAATCTGAAAGATTCGTACAGGATGCCCTGGAGAAAATGATGGAAAACAGGACTTCTTTAGTGATTGCCCACCGTCTTTCGACCATTCAGAAAGCAGACTGGATTGTGGTGATGGAAAAAGGTGATATCGTGGAACAGGGAACCCACCACGACCTGATTGCAAAAAGAGGAATGTATCACAAACTTGTTGAACTTCAAAACTTCGACTAATCTTTTAATCAAATTAAAATGAACCCTATACAAGAGTATTTCTACAGAATCGGAGAGCCTGAAAGAAGTACTCTTTTGTTTTTGCGCGATAAGATCCTGGCTTCTGATCCGGAAAACATTACAGAAACCTTCAGTTTCGGACTTCCGTTTATCAAATACAAAAAGAAAATGCTGTGTTATTTCTACTACAGCAAAAAATACCAAAAACATTATCTGAGTTTTTATCATGGTGACAGGCTTGATTACCCTGAACTGATCCAGGATGGCAGAAAGAAGTTCAAAATCCTTCTCATTGATGCGGCAGAAGACATTCCTGTAGAATTTATATTAAACCTGATACAGGAGATTAAAAAGCATATAAAATAAAAAACTCCGGCACGAATCATCGTGCCGGAGCCATCTTTAAAAAACTTTTATCATTGTGTGTTTATTCCGTTGAATTCCGCCTGCTTAATTGCCCAGGCAATCATATTAGCAAAAAGGATTGAATTCTGAACCTGCATTCCACCTGCTGTATATCCGTTTCCTGCGTATCCGTAAGAAGACTTCTGAACCGGGAAGTACCCTCCTGAACTTGGCGCTACAAAAGGCTCGATAGTATTACTTGGGTACTGATTTCCATTGGCATTTTCATTACTTAAGAATCCACCGTCACCAAACCATATAAAGTTTAGGCTGGTATTTCTTAATCCTGAAATTCCTGTTCTGGCAGTTGTACTGTTGATTGGCTGCGCGTAGCTGTAAGGAACAAATCCACTTGTCAACCCTGAAATATTTACTGTGGTAGAAGCATCTTCACCCCAGTTTTTCCCTCTTACGTCTCCAAAAGGCCCGTTAAGGATGGGATCATCAGAATTGGTAAGAGCATACACAGAACCTGCACCGCCTCCATATGATGCTGAAATGGTAGGATCGGAGAATATTCCTCTGAATAAATTCTGTGCAGTGCCCGTATCATCTGTCATCGCAATGACAACTCCTTTTTTATTAAGATAGGAAGCAATATAACCTGCATCTGTAGCATTAGGTGTATAGTTGTAACCAATGATAACAATATCCGGTTTATTATTAAGAGCCGTCTGAAGAGCAGCTGAAGAAGGTGAGTTCCCTAACGAGGTATGCGTAAAGCCTTCATATTTAACAATACTTGAAGCAGTAGTACCGAAATTTGTCGGAGAATCCATCAGACTTCTTGACGGACCGGTATAGGCACTATAACCGTAAGCTGTTTCTAATCCGATATGAAGAACCGTTTTCTTAGGAATAACAACTACTACATTTACAGAACATGTTGTAGACACTCCACCCTGGCTGTCCGAAGTAATTGTAATTGTTTTCACCGAGGTAGAAGTTGGAGTTCCTTTTCCGCTCAATGTAACATTCTGATTTCCAGTGGAAGTAAATGTTCCTGACCCACTGAAAGAAATTCCGTCAACAGTATTAGTTGTAACAGTATAACTTCCCAGTGCTGCTACATTAACTGGAAGAGTAATTGTATTGGAAGCTGTTAAAGCTGTACCAACCTTGTATACTCCGTTTACCGTTGCACTTCCGCAACTCATGGTATAGGTTCCTGCAGGACTTAATACATTCACTGTAACAGCAGGTGTACATGTAACATCTGTCCCGTTGGCATTTAGTCCTACGGTATCCACCTGTATCGCAGCAGGTGTTCCCTGTCCCGGAACTTGGATAGTTTGCGTTCCTGTATTAAGAAAAACACCTGTTCCGTAGAAATTATATCCATTTGTTGTAGTACCTGTAATCGTATAATTTCCAACTTTAGTTACGTTTACAGACACACTTAAATAATTGGATGCTGTAAGCTCTTTTGTCTGAACATAGGTTCCCATTGCTTTTGTACTGGCACAGTCGACCGTAAAAACAGCTTTGCCTATTTGTCCGCAGACACTTTTCCATTCGTTATCAGCAAGACTCCAGTAATTAATACAGTCCTCAGTAATGTTATAAATTGTCAAACCATCATCCTTGGCAGTATTAATTACAATAGCATTTCTCTGGGTTTCAGTAAGCCTTGGAATAAGAACTCCTTTGTTATTATTGCCTGAAACAACATCCAAAACGGAATTTGAATTGGGTGTGGTAGTATTGATCCCAACGGCACCGTTATTAGTCTGTGAAAAAAATTTTCCAAAAACAAAGAGCATTGCAATCAGCAAGACTTTGATCCGGGGCAGTGTAAATTTTGTGTCCATCATTGTATATTTATAATTGTTTAATGATTAAAATTTTCAACTAAGTCATTTAACCGTCACAAAATTATCACCCACAGACAATTACAGATCAATTCACACTACGCAATACTACTCACGCGTAGTAAAACTCACAAAACATTAATAATTACAATCACAAAATAGCATTAATAAAAAACAGAATTATTCAACAAACACTAACCATAAATTCAAAAACACAAACAAAAACAATTTAAAAATCATTATTACCCATTTATTTTAAACAATAAAACAGAAGAATTAACTAAACGTAATTCTGGTTATAATTTAAAAATAGTTTTCCATTTGGTGATTGTATTCCGGCTTATCTTAAAATGATGGCTGAGCTGAAGATTGGTAAGCTCATTCTTTTTCTGATATCTGAGAATTTTTAAAATAGATTCTTCGTCATAAGATCGCAGCCTTTGATTATTGAACCCGACTGTAAATTCCGGTTCACCAAAAATCAGCTGATTAAATTTCAGAATATCAATAGCAGAATGTAAGGATTCCAGTTTAAGCCTGATAGCTGTATCAATTAATTTTTCTGGAAACTTTTCTTTGAGAATATCAGTGTAAATCTGTTTGTAATCAGGTATCATGTTATATTTTTTTCAACCATTTATATAAAGTTGTCTTCGGAATTTTATACCTATCCACCACTTCGCTGGCTGTCATTGTTCCACGTTCTATTTTTTCAAGGATGAAATCTTTCACTTCCTGTGTGTAGATGCTTTTCCGAAAAACCATTGTATTTCCGTTTTTGCCGGTTGTGTTATCAATTCTCGCCTGTGGGGCGTATAAAATCAGATGACCGGTATAAAATCTGAAGAAATCAAATTTTAAAAGCTTACACCATTTCAGCAGAACATCGGTATCAATACTTTTTGCCTGATACATCATTTCTATTTCATCATCTGTCCTGTTTAAAAACCGGGAAATTCTTTCTATTGAAATCTGATGCTCTTCCACTTTGCATCTGATCATATTTCCAATATGAATGTTCTTAATATTCATCACAATATTTTTACTTAAAAATATTGACTAGAATGACAAAAAATATCATCAGACACTACTCAACACTACGTATAAGTAACAAAAATCAGAATTTATTTAAATTTTAATAAGAAAGCTGTTGATATTGATCTCAGAAGAGATATTCAGCTTTTTTCTTATCCTGTATTTTTTGCTCTCTACAGCACGAATACTATTGTTAGTACACTGTGCTATTTTCTTGGTATCAAAATCAAGCTTCATCAAAGCACAGAAATACAGTTCAGAATGAATAAGGTTGGGATTTATTTTTAATATATCCGGGATAAAATGAGGAAAAAATACCTGGAATTTTTCAAAAAACACCGGAGAGTTATTTTCTGCCAGACTTAAGATTTCCTGGATATTTTCTTCAGAAAGATGGTTAATCAACATCTGATGTTTCATCAGTTCCGAATTTGTTTTTACCAGATCCTTGATGGTAGAATCCTTCACTTTCCTGTCGGTAATCAAGCCATGAATAAGCCCATCCTTCTGGGTAATAAAAACGATATCCATCAGAAAAGAGGCTATGGAAAATAAAATATTTAACAGCTTTATAGTTTTAAAATCCTCTTTTTCTATGAATCTGCTTTTTGGCAGGAAATCAAAATCAAAATACAGACAGGCAATAAAATTGATACTGATGATAAATGTAATAAAAAAGATTGTAAGAGAGTCCTGTTTATATTTCAGAAAGAACGGAACAGCAAACAGAAGACAAAAGTAAAAGTATTCTACACCTGCGTTTTTGTAAGTATAAATATGAAAAAAACTTACGATAAATGTGAGTAAAACAAATATCCCGATAATGAAAGGTTTTAAAACCTTTCTGAACCGTTTGGTTTTTCCTTTGATGGCCATGAGGAGTAACCAGAAGAAGGTAATAATGGTAAGAAATATGGAGATCAGCATATCCCCAAAAAAAGTAATAATAAAAATGGAGTAAAACAGAAATATGAAAAACAATAAAAGCAAATACCGGTTAATAAGATGAAGATAACTACTTTCAAAATCATCATCCATCTTCTCAGTTTCGTCGTTAATCATCTTAAAGAAAAACTTATAAATCATCTTGTTGTTTTTTTATGCTCTCACAAGCTTAAGTTGGCATTTGTACTCCTGAAAGTATAAATTTTCCAATATTAACAGCCTTTCATGCAAAATAGAAATCTACAAAACGAAATGTATCAGTCTTTTTCAGCATTAAAAAGAAGATGAGTAAGGTGTTTTTCTAGCTACAATTTACTAAAATCCGATGTTAAAATTATCAAATGAAATACCATTTTTGACAATAAATTAACAATCATTTACCTTCAATCACTTACAAAGCATGAGCTTGTGTTTTTAAGCATGCAAAATTATTGTTCCTTATGGAAAAGTATAACTCTTCCAGTACGCAATAATACTCATGCGTAATTAAACTCAAACAACAAAATATTACCTTTATACCTCAAATAAAAAAGAGAGCTTTAAAAGCTCTCTTTTGGTTTTTTATCTACGATAAGGATTTTAATTTTCTTTCAGTTTGGCAATTACATCCAGACCTCCTTTTGTAATATCTCCGATCTTACAGATAATTTCAGTATCTAAAGGAAGGAATACATCCATTCTGGAACCGAATTTGATAAATCCGAACTCATGTCCGGCTTTTGCTTTATCTCCTTCATTACAATAGAAAACAATCCTTCTGGCCACGTATCCTGCAATCTGTCTGAAAACCACTTTATGATTGGTCAGAGTCTGAATTGCTACCGTAGTTCTTTCATTCTCTGTAGAAGACTTTTCATGCCATGCTACCAGATATTTTCCGGGATGGTATTTTTTGTAAATCACTTCTCCCGAAACCGGATATCTGCAGATATGAACATTCAATGGAGACATGAAAATGGAAACCTGGATTGCTTTTCCTTTTATAAATTCATCTTCTTCCACTTCTTTGATCATTACCACTTTTCCGTCCACCGGAGCAATTACGTTTTCTCTGTGGTCAAGAATGGTACGGTCCGGAACTCTGAAAAACCAGAAGACTAAACTGTAAATAACCAACAAAGGCATAATGATCAGCAGGGACCATATTTTAAGGAAATAAATCGCTAAAGCTCCCAGAATGATAAAAAGTATGGTAGCAACGGTTATCGTTCCTTTTGATTCTCTATGTAATTTCATGAGATTAAATAAATTTTTCTAAAATAAAGTACAAATATACGACAGGAACGCAGATAATAAAACTATCCAGTCTGTCTAAAACTCCTCCATGCCCCGGAATGATGTTTCCACTGTCCTTCACACCGAAGTTTCTCTTCAACTGACTTTCTACAAGATCCCCTAATGGAGCAAAGGCTGCAACCAGAAATCCGACGATCATCCAGTTTCCTCTCAATTCAGGCTGATAATGTTCAATAAAGTAAGATAAAACCAGTGTCAAGACAACTCCTCCTGCATATCCTTCCCATGTTTTTTTGGGAGAGATTTTGGGAGCCATTTTATGTTTACCGAAGAATTTCCCTACCAGATAGGCAAAAGTATCACTGCTCCAGATCAGAATAAACAGGAACAGAACCTCGAGAGAAAAATGATCACTATAACTGGAGAACTTAGGCAAACCTAAAGCAAAACTGAACGGCAGAGCCACATAAATGACCGTAAAAATAAGTTTCCCGCTGTCAAAGTATAATTCGTTAGGATATTTGAATAAAGTCACCACAGCAATCCCAATCAGAGCGAGCGCCAGTATTTCACTAAGCCTGAAATCAAAAAAGAAATCGTGGTTGAAATATCTTTTGGAGAACATATAAAAAATGAAGATGACCAGTGGATATACCACCCACTTTTCATACCCGTTTCCAAATTTCATAATTTTAACACATTCCCAGGTCCCTACGATCAGAAGTAAGCTCATTAGGCCATGATAAAGATATTGCTGTTTGATCAAACCAGGAGCAATACTGTTCAGCAATTGCGCTCCTAAGGGAGTAGAACAAAGAATAATAATGGCTACATAAACAATACCTGATACGGTTCTTTGAATGAGATTTTTGTCCAAAATTTAAAATTTAGAAGTGGTTGCTTAATCTTCAAGCAGCAATAAAAACAGTTTTGTACTGGAATTGGAAGAACTGTCCATTTTAGACTGGCTTCCGCTGATGGAAGTAAGGTTCTTGATATTTCCGTTTCTTTTTATTTTTCCCATAGCATCATTCAGGTTGTTTACAATCTGAGAAACATTGGCAATGATGATAATTTTATCCGGAAGCCTGGAAGAATGATAATGAAGGATATTATTATGAGAAAGCATGATTCTGCCGTCATAGGCAATGAGGTACTCACAGGTAATGAATGCGGCATCATTAGACTGCTGCAGTTCTGAAGTGTAAGAAGTCTTCACAACGTTCAGAAAGTTCTGAAGTTCTTTATCCCAGCAGAATAAATTGTGGATGCCTTCTATTTTGATAATTTGATTTAAAGTTTGTAGAGCCTCCGCTTCATCTGCACAATAATTAAAAAATCCCCCCGAATGCGTAAATAATTGCGCAAACTTATAGTCAAGATCCGCATTTTTCAGCGAATCCCCAAGCTTCTCCAGGCTCTGTTTTTCCTCTTCTTCAGGCTGGTTGGTAAGTTTGCTTACAATCCTCTTGAATAAATTCAACTTAATCTATTTTTAGTCAACTTTATACAAAAATAGAAAATAAATTACAATAGTATTCAAAATATCTCTTGAAATATGAAAAAACCTGGCAATTTTACAGTTGCCAGGTTTTTGATAATTCTATTTTTTAAGAGTCTTAAAGCTGCGTTGGGCTTTCAGGAGCCTGAATTTCGCTTTCTTCTTCTTTTTCTTTGATCTGAGGTGCTACCTCTGCTATTGGCTGATCTTTTTCAGGAATAGTGTTGGTAACAGGCTTCTCTGTCAATTCCGGATCCCAAGCTCTCTTTCCGAAAATTTCTTCAAGATCTTCGCGGAAGATTACTTCTTTTTCAAGAAGTTTATTAGCTAAAGCATCCAGCTTATCTTTATTATCTGCAAGGATTCTTACAGCTCTGTCATATTGATTCTCAATAATTGACTTGATCTCTGCATCAATTTTTGTAGCTGTTTCCTCAGAATAAGGCTTTCCGAAATTATATTCAGATTGGCCTGAGCTGTCATAGTAAGAAATATTACCGATATTCGGGCTTAATCCGTAGATCGTTACCATAGCCTGAGCTCTCTTCGTTACTGTTTCAAGATCAGAAAGTGCTCCTGTGGAAATATTATTGAATATTACCTGCTCTGCAGCTCTTCCTCCCAGTGTTGCACACATTTCGTCCAGCATCTGCTCAGTAGTGGTAAGCTGTCTTTCTTCAGGAAGATACCATGCTGCTCCTAATGAACGTCCTCTCGGAACAATCGTTACTTTTAAAAGTGGAGATGCATGCTCTACCAGCCAGGAAATTGTTGCATGTCCTGCTTCGTGATAAGCAACTCTTCTTTTTTCAGAAGGTTTAATAGCCTTATTTTTCTTCTCAAGACCTCCGATGATTCTGTCTACAGCATCAAGGAAATCCTGTTTTGTAACTGAAGTATGGTTATTTCTTGCTGCGATAAGCGCTGCTTCGTTACAAACGTTTGCAATGTCCGCTCCACTGAATCCAGGGGTTTGCTTAGCAAGGAATTCTCTGTCTACATTATCATCAAGTTTGATCTTTTTCAAATGAACATCAAAGATCTGTCTTCTTTCGTGAAGTTCCGGAAGATCTACGAAAATAGAACGGTCAAAACGTCCTGCTCTCATCAAAGCTTTATCAAGGATATCTGCTCTGTTGGTTGCAGCCATTACGATAACATTTGTATCGGTTCCGAAACCATCCATTTCAGTAAGAAGCTGATTCAATGTATTTTCTCTTTCGTCATTTCCGCCTGAGAAATTATTTTTTCCTCTTGCACGTCCGATAGCATCAATCTCATCAATGAAGATGATCGCAGGAGATTTGGCTTTAGCCTGAGCAAAAAGGTCTCTAACCCTTGAAGCTCCTACCCCAACAAACATTTCAACGAAATCAGAACCTGAAAGTGAGAAAAACGGAACTTTAGCTTCCCCTGCAACAGCTTTTGCCAATAAGGTTTTACCGGTTCCCGGAGGCCCTACCAATAGAACTCCTTTAGGAATTTTACCTCCCAGTTTAGTATATTTTTCAGAGTTTTTAAGGAAATCCACAACCTCCTGAACTTCTTCTTTCGCTCCTTCCAATCCTGCAACATCTTTAAATGTCACCTGAATTCTTTCTTTTTCATCAAAAAGTTTCGCTTTGGATTTTCCGATAGAGAAAATTTGTCCACCGGGACCTCCGCCACCTCCCATCTTTCTGAAAAGAAGGAAATAGAATAGTCCTAAAATTGAAATCCAAACCAGCGCTGGAACTAAAATATCCATTAAGGCACTTTTACCTGTTCCGTAATCTTTGGTTGTTTTGATTGCCGGGTTGGTCGCTTTGATCTGTTCAAATTTTTGAAGGAAAAGCTGAAGGTCTCCATATTTTACAGAAAAATCTGCTTTAGGAGCCATATCTAACGCCGAAAAAGGGTTGTTTTCTTTTCCGGCTTTGGAAACCATTGCCGATTTTGCTTCTTTTGTCAGGAAAACATCAGCTTTCTCTATGTCTTTGTATATAATTATATTCTGGACTTTCCCCGCCTGCATTTCTCTAAAGAAACCATCTTCATCAATAGATTTTGCACTGTCACCTCCAAGGAAATTGGAGCCAAAGAATAGCAAAAGAGCTATGATTGCAATAGGAAAGAACCAGTTGAATCCTTTATTATTCATTTAAACTTTTTAAAATTTTTATTATTCATTTTCAATTCTGGTAATGACTGCGTCACCCCAAAGCTCTTCTATATCGTAGTACTCACGTACCTGTTTCTGGAATATATGAACCACCACTGAAACGTAATCTACCAGTACCCACATCGCATTTTCAGCACCTTCTACGTGCCAAGGTCTGTCGTGCAACTCGTTTCTTACTTTTTTCTCAACACTTCCTGCCAATGCAGCCACCTGTGTATTTGAGTTTCCACTACATATTACGAATGTTTCTGCTACGGAGTTTTCGATGTTGGAAAGATCAAAGATCATAATATCTTCACCTTTTACGTCCTGGATAGCTTCAACGATTTTATCTATTAATGCTTGTTTTTCTGCTGTTTTATTCATTAAAAAAATACTATAATCTGCAAATTTATTGTTTTTTCTTTACTTTAACCTTACTTTTACCCTCTTAATGTCTTAAAGTTTTCTTAAATGAGCCAACTCTTCTACCTGAAAGAATGTTCTTCTACTAATGACGAAATATCAAAGTTTTTACTTTACGGAAATTCAGATTTTACAGGGCTTCATACTTTTAATCAGACTAAAGGCCGTGGTCAGTATGGAAATACCTGGACTCAGACTGCCGGTAAAAACCTGGCGTATACGCTGGCAGTGAATACTCAGAACATCTTGTGCTCTGACTTTATATTCAATTACTATACCGCAATGATAATCCGGGATTTCCTTGCCAAATTGTCTGACTCAGAGGTAAAAATCAAATGGCCGAATGATATTATCCTTAAAGGTAAAAAAATCGTTGGAATTTTAATAGAAAAGAAAAAATTTAATCAAAATAATTATTTCATCATAGGAGCCGGAATCAATATTCTGCAGGAAAATTTTGATGAAATATCCAACGCAGGATCACTCCTGACGCAAACAGGAATAGAATTTGACCTTGAAGACTTTGCCCAAAACCTTCATGAATTCCTTACTGAAAAACTGAAAGACATTCCATCTGATCAGGAAATACTGGACGGATTCAATACCAACCTTTTCAGAAAAGATCAGATATCAGTCTTTGAAATTGAAAAAGAGCGACAAAATGGCATCATCCGAAAAGCAGACGAAAAAGGTGAACTCTGGATTGAGCTGGAAGACGGGATGCATTCCTTTTACCACAAGGAAGTAAAATTACTTTACTGATTGGCTCTTTTGATATAAAGATAAAGAGTAAGCGGAAGGAATACAAGATTGGGCAGCCACATTGCTAATGCCGGAGACAAACTTTTATTTTCCGAAACTACCTTTAAGGCTTCAAATGAAAACACAAAAATAAAGGCTAATGAAATCCCTATCGCCAGGTTAATTCCCAATCCACCTCTTTTCTTTTGTGATGACAGGGAAAGGGCCAGGAACGTCAGAATGATGATTGATACAGGCATTGAAGTTCTTTGATGAAGCTCATTCAGATAAGAATTGAGATTGCT
Source organism: Chryseobacterium gleum (assembly GCF_900636535.1). Lineage (NCBI taxonomy): Bacteria > Pseudomonadati > Bacteroidota > Flavobacteriia > Flavobacteriales > Weeksellaceae > Chryseobacterium > Chryseobacterium gleum. The sequence continues at coordinate 3,817,802 of NZ_LR134289.1, read as the reverse complement.
GTTTCCTCTTGCCTTTTCTCTTTCAATAAATTTTAAAAGTTCCGGAGTGGTTTTATTTTGGCCCAAAAGCTCGTTCGGGAAAAGCTCTTCCGGGGAATGCCCATAGTTTTTCCTTAATTCTATTCCGTTATTAAGCTTTTCAGAATTGTCTTTATTGATTGTTTTTTCCAAATAATTATTTAAGACAAACTGCTTTTTGGCTTTGTCCCAATATACTTCACTGGCTTTTAGCTCGTAGGTCATTTTTCTGTCTTTATCATATTTCTGATAGACAAAACTTGATCCTCTTTTTTCTCTTTTATTCCAGGAATCAATGAAGATATATTCGGTTTTACTCAGCTGTGAAGAAGCAGGTGCTGTTCCTAAAATCTTTTCTTTATTGGCTGCATTATACGTATACGCTTCCAATTCATTTTTCTTGATATTGGCCCATGGCAGCACCATATGGTACACCACAAGGGCGATCAATCCAATAAAAATGGAAGTAACCAGATAAGGCTTGGAAAATCTGTGGAAGCTGGCTCCACTACTGATGATGGCGACAATTTCGGTATTATTTGCCATTCTGGAGGTAAAATAAATCACCGAAATAAAAACCAGGATGGAAAGAAAGGTCACCACCAGATTAATAATCCAGAAGGGATAGAAATGGATCAGGAAATACATCAGATCCAGTTTCGGATCAATGGCTTTGGCATTTTCTATCCTTGGAATTTTCTGCTGTACATCAATTACCAGGACAACTATAGACAACAATACAAGCATGAAACTGAAAGTTCCAAGGTATTTTTTTATGATATATCTGTCTACAATTTTAAGCATATTTTCTTATAGTCTTTGTCTGAGAACCGGTACCACAGAGTTTTTCCATTCATAGAAGTCACCTGCAATGATATGTTCTCTGGCTACTTTTACCAGATCCAGATAGAATGCAAGATTATGAATTGAAGCAATCTGTTTTGCCAGATATTCTTTAGATACAAACAAGTGACGAAGATACGCTTTTGAATATTCACGATCTACAAAGCTGGTCCCGAATTCATCCAAAGGAGAAAAGTCACGCTTCCATTTTTCATTTTTAAGATTCATCACCCCCTGCCATGTGAAAAGCATTGCATTTCTTGCATTTCTTGTTGGCATTACGCAATCCATCATATCAATCCCCAACCCTATAGATTCAAGGATATTCCAAGGAGTTCCCACTCCCATCAGGTATCTTGGTTTTTCTTTAGGAAGAATATCTGTTACTTCATCTGTGATTCTGTACATTTCTTCTTCAGGCTCTCCAACGGAAAGTCCTCCGATAGCATTTCCTTCTGCTCCTGCTTCGGAAATCACTTCTGCAGAAATTTTTCTAAGATCGGAATAGGTAGATCCCTGAACAATCGGAAAAAGTCTTTGCTTATGTCCGTATAATTCAGGATTATTGTTGGTCCATTCAATACATCTCTTTAGCCATCGGTGGGTAAGCTCCATAGATGATTTTGCCTGGTTATAATCGCACGGATAAGGAGTACATTCATCGAAAGCCATGAAAATATCGGCTCCGATCTGTCTTTGAATTTCCATTGATCTCTCCGGGGAAAACATGTGATAACTTCCGTCGATATGAGACTTGAATCTTGCCCCTTCTTCCGTCATCTTTCTGTTACTGGCCAGTGAAAATACCTGAAAACCTCCTGAATCGGTAAGAATAGGAAGGTCCCAGTTCATGAATTTATGTAAACCACCCGCATCCTGCATCGTCTCCATACCGGGACGAAGGTAAAGGTGATAAGTATTTCCCAGAATGATCTGGGCTTTAATGTCTTCTTTTAATTCTCTCTGATGAACTGTTTTTACACTTGCTACAGTTCCCACAGGCATAAAAATAGGCGTCTGTATCTTCCCGTGATCTGTGGTAATTTCCCCTGCTCTTGCTTTTCCTTCAGAGGTTTTTTCTATATTAAAAAATTTCATCTCTATACTTTTTTAATGCACTGTTTTATCAGTGATTCCTTGCGGACAGAACCTGTATGCCCTTTTACCTTACTAAAGGCATTACAGCACCATTCTGTTTTATTTTATCCTTTACGTATTTATCTGCTTTGGGATCTTTTTTCAGTAATATTTCCTGTGCATCATTGGCAATCCCATCCATTTCTTCTTTAATTACATAGTATTTGAAACTGTCTACAAAATCATCAGGCTTTACCTTATATGATTTCAGGACAGCTCTTGTACCTGCTTCCATATTTTTGTCAGGATATACATAGATAGCCTGATCATTGATCGCAAGATCGGCAATTATTTCTGCCATCATACCTTTATCAATAAGATTTTTAGGCTTATCAATATAATCGCCACACGAAAACAGCCCCAGCAAAACGAAAATAAGGATCAGCTTTTTCATCAGTTTCATAGTCTGTTGATGATTGATTTCCATTTTAAGTTCAATACTCCGAAAACGGCCTCATGGATAATTCCGCCGTTCATTTTGCTCTCTCCTAAAATTCTGTTGGTAAATATAATGGGAACTTCTACAATTCTGAAGCCTTTTTTAAATGCTCTGAATTTCATTTCTATCTGAAACCCATAACCTTTTAATTTTACATTATCCAACCCTATTTCTTCCAATACCTTTCTTGAAAAGCAGACAAATCCTGCTGTCGTATCATGAATTGGCAGTCCCAGCACAAACCTTACATATTTTGAGGCAAAGTAAGAAAGCAATACTCTTCCCATAGGCCAGTTCACCACATTTACCCCTTTTGAGTAGCGGGAACCGATGGCCATATCGGCATTTAAACAGGCTTCGAAAAGCCTTGGCAGGTCATTCGGATTATGTGAAAAATCGGCATCCATTTCAAAAATATAATCGTATTTATTTTCAATAGCCCATTTAAACCCATGAATATATGCTTTTCCCAGACCATCTTTCACATGCCTTACTGACAGGTGGAGATAATGCGGATATTTCTTCTGCAATTCCTTTACAACCTCTGCTGTTCCGTCCGGAGAAGTATCGTCTACTACTAAAATATGAAAGTCATCTTCCAAAGCAAAAACCGCGGAAATAATATTTTCAATATTTTCCTTTTCGTTATAGGTTGGGATGATGACGAGTTTTTTCATTTCAGTTTGCAAAGATAGTTTATTTAACCTTTTTATTTTATACAAAATAATCTATAATTTTGCAAAAATATTTCTCGGGGATTAAGCGGATGAAACAGAAACTTTTATTCAACAGATCTGAACAATACGTAAAATCGATGAGAGCAAATATTTTAACTGCAGATTCATGGATCAGGTGATAGGAAAATCTATGCCGCACTGTGTAATCCGAAGTTAAATAATAAATAAAAAACTTAAATTTTGCCATCATCACAACAACACTTCATCAATCACGTAAGAATACCTGAGAATAATGATTGGGTAATCTTCATCCTTGTGGGCTGTATCTTTTTGTATGTTTTTATGATGAACGTCATAGAAAGGGATGCCAGTCTCAAAGATTTTCTGCTTCAGAAATATTTTGATGCAAGTAATAACCTTCCCAGCTGGATAATTACATCCTGTGTAACCACCCTTACCCTTTCTGTATTAATCTCACAATATGTTCCTGTTGTACCGAAATTTATTGCGGATCTTCAGCTTTTAGGATATCAGCTTAATAAATTCGGGTATACTTTGCTGGTTGTGATGTTTTTTTATTTAATAAAATCCACATTAGGGTTTTTATTTTATCAAAGTATAGGGGATGGAAAAAAATGGACTATTTTTTATTTTACCTCCACAAAATTTTATTTCATTCTTTCTTTTTTGCTAATAATTCTTTGTGTAGCCCACTATTACTTCCCGATAGACAGAAATAAAATGTTTTTATATTATTTCTGCTTCTTTTCTTTTGTATTCATTTTCAAGGTTTTTTTCTATTTATTTCACAAGAACAAGATTCTTCCGGAGAAATGGTATTATAAATTTTTGTATATTTGCACCCTCCAAATTGCACCATTATTATTGCTTTGGAAGTTGTTATTTTTTTAATAAAAGTCAATGATGAGAATAAAGTCTATATTGGTTTCTCAACCAGCGCCTAGTGAGTCTTCTCCATATCTGGATATAGCGAAGAAGGAAAAAATAAAGATTGATTTCCGTCCATTTATCCACGTCGAAGGGGTTGACAATAAAGAGCTCAGAACACAGAAAATAGATCTGACGCAGTATACCGGTATTATTTTTACCAGTAAAAATGCGATTGACCATTACTTCAGACTCGCAGAGGAATTGCGTTTTGCCGTTCCGGACACGATGAGATACATCTGCCAGTCGGAAGCAATTGCCAACTATCTTCAAAAGCATATTGTGTACAGAAAAAGAAAAATCAGCTTTGGGGAGAAAAATTTCTCAGACCTGCTTCCTCTTTTCAAAAAATTCCCTACTGAAAAATATCTGTTGCCATCTTCAGATGTTCTAAGTCCGGATATTGTAAAAACCATGGATGCATCTAATGTAGACTGGACAAGAGCAATTATGTACCGCACCGTATGCAGCGACCTTACAGATATCAACGTCAAAGATTATGACATGTTGATTTTCTTCAGTCCGCAGGGAATCAAATCACTGCAACAAAATTTCCCTGACTTCAAGCAGGAAGAAACCAAAATCGGAGTTTTTGGAAACACGACTTTGGCAGCGGCGGAAGAAGCAGGATTAAAAGTAGATTTAATGGCGCCTACGAAGGAAACTCCTTCCATGACAATGGCCCTGGAAAAGTATATTAAAGCACTTCACAAATAGTCTTTACTATAAAAATACAATCAACCATCTTTTCAATAAAGGGAAGATGGTTTTTTTTTACCTAAATTTGAACAAAAATTAATATTGAATTGATTTATACTTAAATTACTTAGTTTCAGAAGAAAAAAGTATAGAATTCCAATTCGATAAAAAAAATAAAATACCCCGGATGAAAGCTCCACAGGCAAAAAAAATTGAAAAAATACTAGAAACCCACGGCGATAAAAGAATTGATAATTATTTCTGGCTGAATGAAAGAGAAAACCCTGAAGTTATCAAATACATTGAGGAAGAAAATGCCTACGCGGAATTTATCATGAAAGATACTGAAGCTCTTCAGGAAGAGCTTTTCGAAGAAATGAAGGCACGCTATAAAAAAGATGATGAATCTCTGCCTTATTTCTTTAATGAATACTGGTATATTGTGCGTTATGAAGAAGGCAAAGAATATCCTATCTTCTGCAGAAAGTATAAAAGCCTTGAAAATGAAGAGGAAATTGTACTTGATGTTAATATCCTGGCAGAAGGAGAAAACTTCTTTGAAGTAGGAAGTGTAGCCGTAAGTCCCAATAACGAACTTGCTTCTTTTTCATCAGATAATGTAGGAAGGAGAATTTACACGTTGAATTTCAAAAACTTAAAAACCGGAGAAATTCTTCCTGATACAATTCCAAATACTACAGGAAAAGCTGTCTGGGCTAATGACAACCAGCATATTTTTTATATCAGAAAAGATAAGAATCTTCGTGCATTTCAGGTGTACAGACATCAATTGGGGACAGATTCAGCGGAAGATGTTCTGATCTTCCATGAAGAGGATGAAACGTTTGATGTAAATGTGTTTAAGACAAAATCTTTACAATATATTTTTATTGCAAGCTCAAGTACTATTTCTGATGAGCACCGCTTTATTCCTTCTGACGATGTATTTGCAGAATGGACGGTGATCCAGCCAAGAATAGACGACCTTGAATATTCAGTAGAACATTATGAAGATGAGTTTTATATCATCACCAACGCCGATGACGCCATCAATTTCAAAATTGTAAAAACAAAAATTGACAATTGTGGTATGGAAAACTGGGTGAATGTCATTCCACACCGTGCAGAAGTTTTGCTGGAAGGTTTTGAAATCTTTAAAGATTATCTTGTTCTTGAAGAAAGAGAAAAAGGATTGCTTCAGATCAAAATCATTGATGAGACCACACAGGAATCTCATTATTTGCCTTTTTCTGATCCTACATACACGGCTTATATTGGTGTCAATCTGGAATTCGATACAGAAATTTTACGTTACGGTTATACTTCTCTTACCCAGCCAAGCTCAACTTATGAGTATAACATGAAGGATAAGACTACAAAACTGCTGAAGCAGCAGGAAGTCCTGGGGGGAAAATTTGTTCCTGAAAACTATGTTTCGGAAAGAATATGGGCAGATTCAAGGGACGGTAAGACAAAAATTCCTATTTCTTTAGTGTATCATAAAAACACCAAAAAATCAGCTGACACTCCTCTTCTTCTGTATGGATACGGAAGTTATGGACATACCGTGGACGCAAGCTTCTCAAATGTAAGATTATCGATTCTTGATCGGGGATTTATTTATGCTATTGCTCATATCCGCGGTGGAGAATATCTGGGAAGAGAATGGTACGAAGACGGAAAAATGCTGTTCAAGAAAAATACATTCTTCGATTTCATTGATGCAGGAAAATATCTGATCAGGGAAAATTATACTTCTTCAAGACATATGTATGCGATGGGGGGAAGCGCAGGAGGACTGCTGGTAGGTGCTGTGGTCAATTATGAGCCTCAGTTATTTAACGGAATTGTAGCACAGGTTCCTTTTGTAGATGTTGTTACCACCATGCTGGATGATACTATTCCTTTGACAACCGGAGAATATGACGAATGGGGAAATCCCAATGATAAGGAATACTATCAGTATATGAAAGAGTACTCTCCTTATGATAATGTAGAAGCAAAAGATTATCCGCATATGCTTATCACTACAGGATTCCATGATTCTCAGGTGCAGTATTGGGAACCGGCAAAATGGACCGCAAAACTTAGAGAGCTAAAAACAGATGATAATATATTAATTTTTAAAACGGATATGAGCTCCGGGCACGGAGGGGCAAGCGGAAGATTTGAATCCCTGAAAGAAGATGCATTGGAGTATGCATTTCTTTTAAAAATAAATGGTAATTGATAAAACTATGATTAACGAGTCCGAATATTGGAAAAAAATAGAACAGTTCTTCGAAGACAACTTTCAGACAGAGAAGAACCCTCCCATTGAAACCCTTTTATTTCTGATTGGGTTACAGGAGCTGGGAAGCGGTCAGCAAAAATATACAAAAGACGACAAAGTAAACCTGATTCACATTGCTGTGTGCAGGCTGCTTGAGCCTTTTGGATATTATAAATTCACCCATTATGAAGACGGATGGCCGCAGTTTGATAAACTGGAAGAACTTCCGGAATTAAAGCCAAATGAGCAAACCCTGCTGATGAAAAAGGCTATTATTCAGTATTTTCAGGAGGAAGAGCTCTTGTAAAAGCAGGAAGCGTGAAGATGGAAGCAGGAAGTTAATCCCTGTTGATAAATAAAAAGAGGATTTTCCATGGGAAATCCTCTTTTTTATAAATAAGTATTTTTACATCTTCAATTCATCCAATCAATTCTTCCAGTTGGTTCAACCCCATAGTAAATCCCTGTTCAAAACCCATATCCAGCATCTTTTTCATTACTTCCTCAGACTGGTAGTGAATATTAATAGTTACTTTGGTTCCCTCTTCCACTCCTGTAAAGCCGATCAGCCATTTTGATTTTGGAAAATCTTCATTAACATTTCCTTTCTCATCACAGAAAGCACTCATCCAGTCAAGACTTCTGTGCTCTGTAATTTCTCCGTATTCAGAACGGGAATATCCCTTTTCTCCGTTAGGCCCTACCATGGCGTAAAACCAGATCCCTCCTTCCCTGAAGTCCTGACTTACTGTCTCACATCTCCAGGGTTTAGGTCCCCACCATTGATCCAATAACTCTGCCTTCGTAAAATGATTCCATACCGTTGAAACATCAGCCTTATAAATTTTCATGACATAAGTACTGAGTGCATCAAAATCTTTGTTGAAAATAATATTAGATTCCATACATAATAATTTTTATTAAAGTTAGGACTTTATTTATTGAAAGGACTTTTCATATGACAAGTAAAGGATAATTCATAAATAATTGTTAAAAAACACTCTTTTAAGAAAAAAAAGACAATTTTTTGGCTCGTTTTTTGTTTACGTAGTCTTAAAACAATTAATTTTAACATTCATATTTCCAAAACATATATAATTAAATAATGAATAACAAATTCATCCCAATAATTTCGGTGTTTATGACAATCTCACTGATTGTCTTTGTGACGCTCCAATTTTATTGGTTGAAAGGCTATTACGGCGTACTGGAACAGGATTTTTCAAATAAAGTGTATGCGGTTTTGGAAAGTACTTCAAAAAGTATTGAAGAGATTGAAGCTGACAAATACCTGAATCAGGATTACAAAGATTTCAGAAAAAATATTATTGCCAACAGTAAGCAGCCATCCTTAACTACGATTCAGCAGGTGGAGGACTCCGGCACCCAGAGACAGATCATCTACTCCAAAAATATTATTGAAAAAACGCAGCTTCCGATTTCTCAAAAAGGAGATTCTATTAAGCTGACAACGCTATATACAGACGAGGCAGCCTACAAAATAAAGAGAGATACGACCAATCGCGAACTTCTTACCACGGATATTAACCAGGAAATTGAAACCGGTGATTATTCCATGAAGGAGTTTGTAAAGGTATACGGAAATAATCTTCCCATTACCAAAAGAGTTGATTCGAAAACGCTTGATTCCGTTATTGCGAAGGAGCTTAAAATAAGAGGAATTACAGCTAAATTCGGATACGGAGTTCTTGACCGTAACAACAAGCTTACAAGTATAGCAAACAAAGCTTACAAAGAGAAAAAAGACAGCAATACCTACAGCTTCCCTTTATTTGCAGATAAGAAAAATACCTTATACAGCCTTGCATTGGTATTCCCTAAAAAAGAATATTCCCTGGCGATGAACAACTGGCCAATGCTGCTCGGAACATTCCTTTCTCTTCTTACAATTCTTGGGATTTACATTATTTCCATCAATTATATGATGAGGCAGAAGAAGCTTGCTGAAGTAAAAACCGACTTCATCAACAATATGTCCCATGAATTTAAAACACCATTGGCAACCATTTCTGTCGCAACAGATTCATTGGCTAATGACAAAATTGCTACCAATCCGGATAAGGTGAAATATTATTCCGAACTGATCAAACAGGAGAATCTGAGGATGAAAAAGCAGGTGGAAAATGTGCTTAATATGTCTAAGCTTGAAAGAAATGAAGTAGAGCTTTTCCTAAAAGAAACCAATGTCAGGGAACTTATCAAAAAAACTACAGAATCTTTCAATCTGATTGTACAGCAAAGAAACGGTACCCTTACACAGGAGTTCAATGCCAATCATTATAATTTTAAAATAGACGAATTCCATATCTCAAACATGCTGGTCAACTTACTGGATAATGCCAATAAATATTCTCCTGAAGCACCGGAAATACATGTGAAAACAAGAAATGAAGGACACTGGTATGTGATTGAAATTTCTGATAAAGGAATGGGAATGGATACTCAGAATAAAACCAAAATTTTCGAGAAATTCTTCAGGGAAGAAACCGGAAATATACACAACGTAAAGGGACAGGGATTAGGACTTTCCTACGTTAAAAAAATTGTAGAACTGCACAAAGGACAGATTATCGTGGACTCCCATAAAGGAAAAGGAAGTACGTTTACGATCAAGCTGCCGATGAGCTAGAAAGATAAATGACAGGTGATAAGCGATAAATGATAAAAAATCTCTTTTACATCAATTATCAACGATCATTCATCAATTATAAAAAGTAAAACCAAATATCAAAATATAGAAGATAGAGTGAGAAAGTTCATTCTTAATTGTTAATTTTTAATTATTAAAATTATGAGCAACAGAATATTATTAGTAGAGGACGATCAGAGTTTCGGGGCGGTGCTTAAAGATTATTTGACCATCAATAATTTTGAAGTAACTCTTGCCACTGACGGGGAGCAGGGACTTAAAGAATTTACAGAAAATGAATTCGACATCTGCATATTTGATGTAATGATGCCTAAAAAAGACGGGTTTTCATTAGCAGAAGACGTAAAAAAGATTGATAAAAATACACCGATCATATTCCTTACCGCAAGAAATATGAGAGAAGATATCTTAAAGGGATACCAGTTAGGCGCTGATGATTATATCACAAAACCTTTCGATACTGAGCTTCTTTTATACAAAATCAAGGCAATTCTTCAGAGAAGTTCCACTTTGGAAAATGAAGAACAGGAGCAGTTTAAGATCAGTAACATTTTCTTCGACTCTATGCTGAGACAGCTGAAAGTAGGAGATAAAGAATACAAACTTTCTCCTAAAGAAAATGAATTATTGAAGCTTCTTTGCATTCACAGAAATGATTTCATGCCGAGAGATCTTGCTTTAAGAAAGATCTGGAAAAAAGAAAATTATTTTACTGCAAGAAGTATGGACGTATATATTGCAAAACTTCGTAAGCTGTTAAAAGATGACGAGGGATTGGAAATCATCAATGTTCACGGAGAAGGATTTAGACTTTTGGTAAAAAATTAATCCAAAAATCAAATTATAAGTATAAAATTAGCAAAACAATTGAAAATGTTTTGCTAATTTTGTTTTCATACCCATGGATATGAAGAATACATTTATAGGTTTGATCGCCGTATCACTATTAGCTGCATCCTGTAAAAAGGATGAAAGAGCTACCTATTTAAAAGAAGAAGCTAACGCCGGACAACCGAACGTAGCCTTTAATACCACCTCAAAAACAACGCTGATGGATCAGGCGGGCATTCAGTCTAATCCGACCCCCGCTCCTATGGCTACAGCTCCGGGGATGAATCCTCCACACGGACAGCCGGGACACCGATGCGATATTCCTGTGGGACAACCTTTGAACGGACAACCTGCTGCAGCTGCTCCTTCAACACAAAATGTAAATGTGAACGGAGGCAACACCATACAGATTGACCCGAATGCTTTATCACCTGGAAAAATTACCCTTGATAACAACGGAAAACAGGTAAAAACGGCTCCGGGAATGAATCCGCCCCACGGGCAGCCCGGACATCGGTGTGATATTCCTGTAGGACAACCATTAAACAGCAAGCCTGCTCCGGCTCCTCAACCTGCTCAAAATGCAGTACAGACAACTTCGGCCCCAGCTCCTGCACCTGCTGCACAGAATCTCGCAATGGGAGAAAAACCAAAATTAAATCCTGCCCATGGTGAACCGTGGCACAGCTGTTCTCTGAAAGTTGGTGATCCTTTGCCATAAATTTCTTATTTTTGCAGATATGAAGCTGTTTCACCTACTTGCAATAGTATTTTGTCTGGGAATCTTTCTGGTTCCCAAGGATAATTTCTATGCGCAGGGAATGCAGGAAACATGCTGTAAAGCAGAGTCTTCCAAGAAAATGGACTGCTGTAAAAACCATTCTTCAAAAAAGGAAAGCAAACATGATAAAACAAAATCATGTAATGATGACTGCTGCTCATCATGTGTTGCCTGCTACACTTTTATTGAAACCCCTTTCTCAAAAAATCTACGTTTGGAACTGTCTTATTACAAAGCCAATAAGAATCCTCAGTTTCAATATTCAGACCCTTATCTCTCAGACCGTTTAAAAGAAATCTGGCAGCCGCCCAAGATAGGTTAATTAAAATATCCAGGGTTCATTATGTCGTATAGTGAACTGTTTTTTAATTAATTAAAACTTTAAACAAAATGAAATTATATATTTCCAGGTTGATACTTGGTGCATTATTCTTATTTACACAATTGATATCTGCTCAAACACTTTCAAAAAATCAGTTCAAGGTAAAAGGGAACTGTGAAATGTGCAAAACAAGAATTGAGAGTGCAGCTAAAAAAGCAGGTGCCAAAACAGCAGTTTACTCCATTGATCTGCAAACATTAACATTAGAAACAGACAAGGTATCTGCTGATGATATTTTAAAAAAAGTAGCAGAAGCCGGCCATGATAATGAGAAGTTCAAAGCTTCTGATACAACATACGAAGGGCTTCCTGGATGCTGTCATTATGATAGAGATCTGCAGCCTTCAAAGGCAGAAACTCATCATGAACATCATTCGGACACCAAGATTTCCGGTAAAAAAGAAAATGAATTCTATGTAAGAGGAAACTGTGCGTCATGTAAAGCCAGAATTGAAAAAGCAGCAAGAGAAGCCGGTGCCGATACTGCTGAATGGGATGCAGAGAAACAAACAGTTATTTTAAACTTTGATCCGTCAAAAACCTCATCAGATAAAATTTTAAAGGCTATTGCCGATGCTGGTCACGACAATGAAAAATATAAAGCTTCGGATGCTGTTTACAACGCACTTCCGGCATGTTGTCTGTACGACAGGGATTTTACTTTTGGTGAACCTAATCCAAAAGCACATTACGAAGAAGAAACAAAGCATGAAGATCATAAAAACAATGAAACCTCATCAGCTAAAGAAGATCATTCCCAGCATGAAAAGAATATTGATGGAGTTGTCGTAACCGGTTCCAAGGCGTCAACAGCTTTAAGTAAGAAAGAAGCCGGACTTGTTTTTAATATTGATAAAAAAGAGCTGTTAAAGGCAGCTTGTTGTAATCTTTCTGAAAGTTTCGAAACCAATGCAACAGTGGACGTTTCTTTCAGTAATGCCGTTACAGGAACAAAACAGCTGAAAATGCTTGGTCTGGATCAGAAATATACCAGCTTAACAAAAGAACAATTGCCAGAAATCAGAGGATTGGCTTCTGCCTATGGTCTAAATTTTATCCCGGGCAGATGGATTGAAAGCATCCAGCTTACCAAGGGAGGAAGTACTGTAACAAACGGATATGAAAGTATCACAGGGCAGATCAATACTGAACTTTTGAAGAATGCAAAGACGCCGGAAACATCCCTGAATCTTTTTTCCGATTTCAATGGAAGGGCTGAAATCAATATTACCAATGTTTCTCCTATCAATGATAAATGGTCACAGACGTTCCTCCTGCACGGAAACGGAACTTTCGGAAATACGGATATGAATCATGACGGTTTTCTGGACAGACCAAAAGGAACGCAGATCAACGCAGCATATCTGCTGAATTATAACGATCTTGAAAAGTCGGGGTTCGGGTCTCATTTCGGAATTAACTTTATCAGAGATGAAAGAACGGCAGGAGAAATTGGTTTTGATAAAAAATTAGGCCAGGACAAACAGCCTTTTTATGGGGTAGGCATTGATATTTCAAGATTTCAGGTCTGGAATAAAACAGGATATATTTTTAAAGGAAAACCTTATCAAAGTATCGGCTGGATGAATCAGTACGTTTATCATCAGCAGGACAGCTTTTTTGGATTGAGAAATTATTCCGGACAGCAGCATACCTATTATTCCAATTTAATCTTTGAAAGCATCATTGGAAATACCAATCATAAGTATAAAGCAGGGGCAAGTTTCTTATATGACGGTTATAAAGAAACGTATTTATTGAACGATTTGAGAAGAAACGAAATTGTACCGGGTATTTTTGCCGAATATACTTTAACAGGTTTAAAATATACTTTGGTAGCAGGTTCAAGAGTAGATTTTCATAATCTGGCAGGAACTCAGTTTACACCAAGACTTAATTTCAAATATGACTTCACGCCTCAGACAATTTTAAGACTTTCTGCGGGAAGAGGTTTCAGAACAGCAAATGTATTTGCGGAAAGCCAGCAGTATTTTGCATCAAACAGGGCTATCAATATTTTATCTAACGGAGGAAATATTTATGGATTAAAACCTGAAATTGCATGGAACTACGGAGCAAGTTTACAGCAGGAATTTAAGTTATTCGGAAGGAAATCAAGCATTATTGCGGACTTCTTCAGAACAGACTTCCAGGATCAGGTATTGGTAGATCTGGATCAGTCTCCTCAACAGCTGACATTCTATAATCTGGATGGGAAATCTTTTGCGAATTCATTCCAGACCCAATGGGATTTCATGCCTGTAAAAAACCTTGAGGTAAGACTGGCTTATAAATATTATAATGTACAGGCAGATTATATCCGTGGAAGAAGAGAAGTTCCTTTTATGGCGAAGCACAGAGGGTTTGTAAACTTAGCGTATTCAACCAATAAAAATAATAATGGAGGATTCTGGAGTTTTGATACTACTTTAAACTGGGTAGGAAAACAGAGACTTCCGGACACATCAGCGAATCCGGCAGAGTTTCAGCTGCCAGCCTATTCTGAATCTTACGCTGTGCTGAATGCTCAGATTTCAAGAAATTTCAATAAAAAGATCAGAGCATACCTGGGAGGAGAAAACCTGACTTCTTATTATCAGAAAAATGCGATTGTAGATTTTAAAAATCCTTTCGGAAGTTATTTTGACGGCGGGATGGTATATGCACCGATTATGAAGGCCAACTTCTATGTGGGGCTGGATGTGACGTTTTAAAGGCGGGAAGATGGAAGAATGAAGCTGGAAGTACTGGTAGCCACTAAAGTTCTTATTGGGTATAATAATTACTGAAATGTTCTCTGAATAAACAAAACCTTATAGATCTTTGAGACCTATAAGGTTTGATTTTTACCATCAGCAGGTAAAATTTATCAGTAATAACGGAGGAGAATAAAAACTTCTGATCACTTCCAGAAACTTCCCTCTTCCAACCTCGAGCTTCCTTACCAATAAAAATCCGCTTCAATGAAGCGGATTTTTTATTTATCTTCCAAAGTCGTCCTGTACTCTTACGATATCATCTTCATCTGAAGGATTGGACGCATCGGTATGCTGCCAGATTTCAGCTACAATTCCCCAGCCTGCAAGACCGATTAATCTGTGTCTTTCTCCTTGCTGAAGTTTCACCTGATCTTTTGGACCATATTCTCCTAATTCTCCTTCTTCATCGGTATTACTTCTTTTGATGCCTACAGTTCCTTCCACTACCTGCCAGATTTCGGCTCTTCTGTGGTGGTACTGCCAGCTTAATCTTGCTTCAGGGGCAACAATAAGAATTTTCGGGCTCAGCTTCCCTCCTATTCTAAGGTTGTCTACATCAATTCCATCGAAATATTGGTTGGCAAAATCCTGTGCCTGTGTTTCATCGATCACAAAGAAACCTCCCCATGGTCTTGTATCATCTTTTGCTGCGATGTTAAAACCTTGTGTCTGCAGCATATTCTCTACTCTCTCGAATATTTCTTTTTTTTCTGTACTCATACAGCTATATTTTTAATTTAAAGTTTATTTATTTGATTCTTCTTTTGACATTGAATATGGGAAATCTTTTTCCTGCGAACCTCTTTCTTTATTGGGTTTGCTGTCCATTTTAAAGTCTAAAACAGCTCCTTTCATCAGTTCTTTATGACTTAGCCAGTTTTTGGAATAAGGCTGCTGATTTACATTCAATGATTTTACATATAAGTTTTCAGCAGTATTTTCCGGAGCTTTTATTTCAATTTTCTTACCATTTTCCAAATGGATGGTAGCTTCTTTAAACAAAGGTGCTCCTAATACATACTGATCTGTTGCCGGTGTTACCGGGTAAAATCCAAGGGCTGAGAAAATATACCACGCAGAAGTCTGTCCGTTGTCTTCATCACCGCAATATCCATCAGGTGTAGCATGATACAACTTATTCATCACCTGTCTTGCCCAATATTGGGTTTTGTAAGGTGCTCCTGCATAATTGTACAGATAGATCATGTGCTGAATAGGCTGGTTTCCGTGGGCATACTGTCCCATATTCATGATCTGCATTTCTCTGATTTCATGGATCACACCTCCATAGTAACTGTCATCAAAAACCGGAGGCAATGAAAATACTTCATCTAATTTGGCTTCAAATTTCTTTTTCCCACCCATCAGTTCTGCCAGACCATCAATGTCCTGAAAAACTGACCAAGTGTAATGCCAGCTGTTTCCTTCTGTGAAAGCATCTCCCCATTTGAAAGGATTGAAAGGCTTCTGGAAATTACCGTCTTTATTTTTACCACGCATTAAGCCT
This sequence comes from Chryseobacterium gleum, assembly GCF_900636535.1. Lineage (NCBI taxonomy): Bacteria > Pseudomonadati > Bacteroidota > Flavobacteriia > Flavobacteriales > Weeksellaceae > Chryseobacterium > Chryseobacterium gleum. Next base: position 3,801,838 of record NZ_LR134289.1, on the reverse strand, counting down.
GTCTCCTTGTCGAATACATTTTTATAATTATAAGCTCTTTTCTTATAGATATCAATTTCTGAAGCAGGTTTTCCTAATGCTTTTCCTAACTGATAGATTGAAAAATCATCATAAGCGTATTCTAATGTTCTTGCTGCATTTTCATTGATATTTACATCGTAAGGGACATAACCCAGTTCATTATAATACTTTACTCCTGCACGTCCTACAGCTTCTATAGGTCCTTCATTATTCGCTCCGTGTTTTACAGCCTGCCAAAGTGTTTCCGCATCATACCCGCGAAGTCCTTTGATGTAAGCGTCTGCTACTACGGATGCGGAATTGTTTCCAATCATAATATCGGAATATCCCGGGCTACTCCACTCTGGCAAGAATCCTCCTTCTTTGTAAGCATTGGCCAATCCTTCCTGCATTTCTATATTGATGCTTGGGTAAACAAGGTTCAGGAAAGGGTACAAAGCACGGAAAGTATCCCAGAAACCGGTTCCTGCAAACATTCTTCCGTCAACAATTTTACCATTATAAGGGCTCCAGTGTTTTATTTTGTTTTGAGCATCAATTTCATATAACTTTTGCGGGAAGAATAAAGTTCTGTATAAAGAAGAGTAAAAGGTTCTCATCTGCTGATCTGTTCCTCCTTTTACGTCTATTTTTCCTAGAGTTTTGTTCCAGATATTTTTCGCATCGGTTTTTACCTGCTCAAAGTTTCTGGTTCCGATCTCTCTTTTAAGGTTAAGTTCTGCCTGTTCAAAGCTGATGAAAGAAGAGGCTACTTTTGCATAAACCGTTTCTTTATTTTTAAGTTTAAACCCTACTACAGCACCGGTGTGATCGCTGGTAATTTCCAATTGATCATTCACCAGTTTATCATCTTTCCAGGTTTTCGTCAGTTCAAAGTCTTTATCAAACTGAATGACAAAGTAGTTTTTAAAATTCTCATATTTCCCGGTAGAATATCTCGTTGTGTATCCAAGGATCTTTCTTTCTTTTGGTAAAATTTTGATGTAAGAGCCTTTGTTCAAAGCGTCGACAACTACATAAGCACTGTCTGTTTTGGGAAAATCAAATTTAAAATAAGAAGCTCTTTCCGTAGGGGTAAATTCTGTCGTGACGTTGATGTCAGCCAGATAAACACTATAAAAGTAAGGTGTGGTAACCTCAGCTTTATGACTGAACCAGCTTGCTCTTTCGTCTTCTTTAAATTTCACTTTTCCAACTCCCGGCATGATGGTAAATGCGCCATAATCATTCATCCATGGAGAGGGTTGGTGGGTTTGTTTAAATCCTTTTATTTTATCTGCATCGTAGGTATATGCCCATCCGTCACCCATTTTACCGGTCTGTGGCGTCCAGATATTCATTCCCCATGGAAGTCCTACAGCAGGATAGGTATTTCCATTAGATAATGAAGGTTTGGATTGTGTTCCCATCAAAGGATTCACATAATCTACGGGAGATACATTCTGACCTAACGCCCAGGCCTGTAATAGCAGTAAGCAAGTGGAAAATATAAACTTCATTGTATCTTTTCGTTTGTTAATTTATAAAAGCTTTTTTAATGCATAGCTGGCAGCTCCAAGAATGGCCGCATCTTCAAATATGGCTGAAATTTTAACCTGCAAGTTAATATTATTCTTTGTTAAATTCTGAATAAATCTTTGTTCAAAATGAGGATAAGCCTTGGCAATATTTCCTCCTATAACTAAAACTTCCGGTTTGTAATAATCCACATATTTCACAATAAATTCAGAGAAAGAGTCTGCATATTCATCAAACATTCTTTTCTGTATTTCCGCCGGTTTATTCAGAAGGTCTTTTGTTCCTGAAATTTCTTCACCAGTCAGTTCTTTATAACGATTCACGAACCATCGCGTCGCCAGATATTCTTCACTGATAGAGTCTTTAAAAGGCGAATCCCACAGGTCTTCATCGGTAGCCAATTCTCCGTTATAGAAAGTTGTTCCCAATCCTGTTCCAAGAGTGACCCCAAATATCCTGTTGAATCCCTGAGCACACCCTCCGAATACTTCACCTTCCATAAAGGCTGCCGCATCGTTTACAAAATGAATCTGTTTCTGAGAAATAGCCAGTCTTTTCGCCAGTTCTTCCTTAATATTCACCTGATAGATATCGATAAATTTTCCATGCTGCATAAGGGATATCCCGTTTTCATAATCGAAAGGTCCCGGCATTGCGATACCAATCAGAAGATCTTCTTTTACCAGATCATGAGCCACTTTATGAATGGCTGAAACCCATGCTTCAAAAATAACTTCTTTATTTTCGAAAGCATCTACATGTTCTCTTACATAAGTGGAAGAAATGATTTCACGTTTTTCCGGATCTACCTGAGCCAGCGTAATGTGCGACCCTCCAATATCAATTCCTACTATATTCTGCATTATTTTTTATTTTTAATTTCCTGTGACTGAAAAAACAGACAAACAGAAGCATCCCCCTGTCTGTCTGCTTTGTATTTCAGACTTTATATTTTCAATTCTGATAACTACATCATTATCTGAATTTTACTTCACGATTACTTTACCCGTTGATAGTACTTTACTGTTTGAGGATGTAATTTTGTAAATATAAGTACCACTGATTAAATCCTGCGTATTGACTGCATTATTATTTTGATTAATATTCTGTTTTTTAAATAATTTTCCTGAAACATCATACAAGGCCACTTCAGTTGCAGCGTTGTCGTTAATGACAAAATGAATATCATTTCCGCGTTTGACAGGATTCGGATAGGCCGCACTGTTCTCTTTTACAGATTCAAGATCTTTTACCGCAAGAGATGAAGTACAGGCAACGTCTGTTCTCCAGTTTGCGTCTGTCATATTGATCAGGGTTGCAAAATGGGTATTTGCCGTAGCATCCAAGGCTCCCATTCCACTGCCTTCATCCATTTTCCAGTTGGCTTCAAGCCCCGTGGAATTGGCAGGAACATTACAGCTGTTACTTAAAATTTCCTGTGGGGTCAGTGCTCGTTTCCAAACTCTGAATTCATCAAGGAAGCCGTTGAGTGTACGGGAATTGTCATAGTTTCTTCCCAGATAAAGAATTCCGTTTGCCGTAAAGTTTCCTGTCACCGCAAAGGTTGCATCAAGATTACCGTTGACATAAATTTTCATGGCTGTACCATCATAAGTGGCTGCTATATGATACCATGTATTGGTGTTGAATGCTGTATTCGTATTCAATTTCACCTGTGATGAACCAAAGCTCAATATGAATTGAAGCTTATTATTCGCGAGGTTGCCGTCTCCGAAACGAAGCATCGCAGAGTTATTATCTCCTACTTCCACTCCTAACACTGATGAAATGTAAGGGAAAGCTGTTTTGAAAGCATTTACTTTTACCCAGCCCTCAAAGCTCACTGCATTTCCACTCAGGTTAAATTGTCCTGCATTAAGATAGTGTGTGCTTCCGTTAAAAGAAAGTGACCTTGCTCCGGGACTTGTAACCGGTGCGAAACCACTATTAAATGATCCTTCTCCTGAATAGGTACTTGCAGTTCCTCCCGCACATGAAGCCTGTACTTTCCATACATAGTTTGTGTTAGGCGTTAAATTCTGTAATGAGTAGGAGTTGGTGGTAATATTCGGAATTTCAGACCATGTTGTTGCTGAAGCTGTTTTGTATTGCAGTGTATATGAAGTGGCATTTCCTGCATCCCATGACAGTTGTGCCGTATTACCAAGGAAACCTCCGGAAGTTAATCCTGATGGTGTAGTGCAACCACTTCCGGAGTTAAACCTTGGTGCAAAAATATAAGTACTTGTTAATGTCGGTGAGCAATTGGACTGAATTCTCCAGTCATAATCTGTATTCAGGGTAAGATTATTGATCACAATATTATTTCCTGAATAATTGCTGGCTACATTCGTCCATACTGTTGAGTTGACCGGCTTGTAATCAATATTATAAGATTGGGAAGCATTGGAAGTCCAGTTCAGTTTTGCTGAAGTTCCTGTTACATTGGAAACATCAAGTCCCAATGGCGGATCACAGGTTTGCCCCTGAGACCATGAATATAGCTGACCGCTTAAGAGCGTATTTTCGTTGTAAAGGATATTGGAACCTGTGCTCAGATAACTGGCTACATTGGTTCCCGGCAAATCATACCACATAAATACTCCATATTGGTCATTCTTGGTGCTGGTCGCTAAGCTTGCCAATATTGTTGCAGATGTAGAACCTGGATTCGAGTTTTGGATCCATGTTGCTGCAGCAGAAATTTTAGATTTATCAAGAGGTGGAACAACCGGAGCATTGTAGGTGCTGTACATCGCATTCCATGTATAATTGATATAATTTCCTGCTAAATCTCCGTTATAACTCTGCCTTGTGGTAGCCGGACCGTAGTAATAAAAAGTTATCAATTTATCCGGCATTGCGGCTTTCAATTCCTGCAAAAGCATTACAAAAGAACTGTTATTAGGCTGTCCTGTTCCGTTATTTCCGTATCCTGCATATTCATCATCAAGGTCCACCCCATCCAGTCCGTAGGTATAAACAGTATGAGCCACCTGCATTGCGAAATCTTTTGCCGCTGCACGGTCAGGAAAATTGGAGATTCCTGCTCCCTGGTGGTTTCCTAAAAGATCCAGCAATACTTTTATTCCTTTTTGTTGTAAAGGTTTTACGTAGGTATTAACATCGTTCAGGACTTTGGTAACGTTGTTATTGTTTGAGATGTAAGCTCTGTTTTTGGAAACATCATAATTGATATTAGCTGCAAAGATAATCGCAACATCAAAAAGCTGTCTGTTCGTATTCTGCAAGGTATATGAACCTGCATTCAGCATATTATTGTTGTTCACTTCCACATAGCAGACTCCCAAAGGATCAAGCTGCTGTGCTTTGAGCAATGGAGCAGATTGAAGCATGAGTGCCATTAAGGGAATAAAAAAGGATTTTTTTCTCATAGTATATCAATTTTATAGTAGAAAAAATCATTGGGCCGAAGCCCAATGACCTGGTTATTATTTTACAATTAGTTTTTCTGACTGTTTCAGGTTTCCGTCATGAGATTCAAACTGAACAATGTAGTTTCCTGCTGAAATTCTGTTCAATTCATATTGATTGTTTCCTGAGTTCAGTGATTGGGTGTCTACAATTCTTCCGTTATAATCATAAACCGTTAATTTTCCTTTACTATATTCATCCGGAACAGAGACCGTAAGTGATGAAGATTTGCTTACCGGATTAGGATATAATTTGATTTGATTTTTACCATTTATCTGCCCTTCACTTATTGTCTTTTGGCTCGAAGCATTTCTTGCCAATAGGGAACTTCCCGTTGCACATGGCAGATCTGTTCCCCAATTAGAAGAGTCTACGCCTGTCAACGTTAAAGTCACTCCGTTTCCTGAAGTATCCTGAACGGTAGAACCACTTCCTTCGTTAAACTTCCAGTAAGCAGCCAGTGAAGTAGCCGGAACAGATACATTACACATATTCTGACTGATTTCCGTTTGGCTTAGTGCACGTTTCCATACTCTTACCTCATCTATTTTTCCATTGAAGTTCCTTGACGTGTTGTATAAATATCCTACATTGAATGCTCCTGTTGAATTTACACTTCCGGTTTGTGCTTTAGTGGCATCCAGAACACCATTGATATAGATTTTCATATTGGCTCCATCATACGTTGCAGCTACATGATACCATGTATTGGCATTTAAAGCTGTTGCAGAGGCCAGTTTTTGCTGTACATTATTAATACTGACTACAAATTGCAGTTTATTATTGGCCAGACCGGCGTCTCCTAATCGTAAGAACGCAGAATTGCTGTCGCTTACTTCAGTTCCCATAATAGAAGAAATATATGGAGAAGCCGATTTGAATGAAGAAGGTTTGATCCAACCTTCAAAAGACAATGCTGAACCGCTTAGATTCATACTTCCGGCAGCTCCTGATTCTGTACTTCCATCCAGAGACAAAGCATAAGATCCTGTAGGAGTGGTTCCTGAGGCACTGGTAAATCTTGGCGCAAACATATAGGCACTTTTCACGCTGCAATTGGTTCTGATTCTCCAGTCGTAATCAGTATTAGCTGTTAATCCGGAAATCGTTACAGAAGTAGAACTTGTTGCTGTTACTGCATTTGTCCAGGTAGTTGAAGAAGCGGGTTTATAATCAACATCATAGGTATTGGTTCCTACAGCTGACCAATTCAGTTTCGCGCTTGTTCCTGTAAGATTGCTTGTATATAATCCGATAGGGGCATCACAATTGGTTCCCTGTGTCCAGGACTGTAAAGTACCGCTTAAAACAGTAGGTTCTCCGTACAATGTCTGAGTTCCTGCTGAAAGCTGTGCTGTTTCATTGGTTCCATGCAAATCATACCACATGAATACGCCGTATCCGCCGTTTTTAGTTTGAGTGGCCAGGCTGGTGGTGGTAGAATTGGAAGTATTTCCCATCCAAACCGCTGCAGGAGAAATTTGTGCTTTGGTGAGAGGAGGTACATTGGGAGCGGAGAAGGTTCCATACATCGCATTCCAGCTGTAGTTAACATTATCTCCTACTCTGGCTCCGTTCCAGGAAAGTCTTGAAGCTGCGGGACCATAATAGTAGAATGAAATAATCTTATTCGGTAATAATGCTCTGAGTTCCTGAACAAGCATTACAAAGGAACTGTCATTAGGCTGCCCTGTTCCGTTATTTCCATATTCTGAGTATTCATCATCAAAATCAATTCCATCAAGACCGTAAGTATTCACTGTATTGGCAAGCTGTAATGCAAAGTCTTTTGCTGCTTCACGGGTAGGAAAATTACAGATTCCCGCTCCCTGATGGTTCCCCAAAATAGTGAGTACTACTTTCATTCCTTTCTGCTGAAGGGGCTTTATGTAGGTATCTGCATTGGTAAGAACCTTGGTAACATTATTATTGGAATAGAGATAGGCTCTTCCACGGCTGGTATCATAATTAATATTGGCCGCAAAGATATTCACAACATTAAACAGGTAGCTGTTTGATGTCTGCAGTTTGTACGCTCCCGCATTCAGGAGGTTGTTGTTATTCACTTCCACATAGCATATCCCTGTAGGGCTAAGCTGCTGTGCGTTGATCAGAGAACCTGACTGAAGCATCATGGCAATCAGTGTGGCAAAGATGGATTTTTTTTTCATTGTATAATTTTTTTAAGGTGTTTTGGTGTCTGAATTTTATATAGCATTCCCCTGATACCTTCTTTTTCGGAAAGGAATCTCAGATAAATATGCCATATAAAAGGGTGTGCTATGTCAGTAGCTCAGGGTTTTCGTTAAAGGTTTTCCATAGCAATTCACCGAATAATGTATTGGCCCATGCAAACCATTCTCTGGTGAATTTTTTGGCATCGTCTTTATGGAAGGATTCATGCATAAAGCCTGTCCCGCCGTGCGTTTTCTGTAGAGTATCAATACACCATCTGATCTCACTTTTATCTTTGGTAGTGAGTGCCTTCATGATGATACTCATTGGCCAGATCATGTCAAGTCCGATATGCGGACCTCCTATTCCCTCTGCCAGCTTACCTTTGAAGAAGAACGGGTTGTTTTCTGACCACACAAATTTTCTTGTATTCAAATATACAGGGTCATCAGCTTTCACCGCATCCAGATAAGGTAGTCCCAGCAAGCTTGGACAGTTCGCGTCATCCATCAGGTTGTAGCTTCCGAAGCCATTTACTTCAAAAGCATAAATTTTTCCAAATTCAGGATGATTATAAATTCCATATTTTTTGATGGCTGCCTCTACCTCATCAGCAAGGCTGTTCAACTGCTGAGCCAACGTTCTTTCATTTTTAATCTGTGAAACCATTTCCGCAGCCTGGCGTAAGCTTACCACTGCAAATAAGTTGGAAGGGATCAGGAATCCGTAAATGGTAGCATCATCACTTGGACGGAACATAGAGCTGATCAACCCCACAGGTTTTGTTGGGTAACCATATCCTCCCATAGGAACGCCGTCTGTTGCCCAAGCCGTTGTACGCTCGAATTTGTAAGGCCCTAGGTCATGTTTTCTCTGCTGTTCTGTAAAGGTCTGCAGGGTAAGTTGAATTCCTTTCAGCCAGTTGGCATCAAAAGGTTTTGTATCTCCTGTTGTTTTCCAGAAGTGGTATGCAAGGCGGATAGGATAGCAAAGGGAGTCGATTTCCCATTTTCTTTCATGGGTTCCCGGCTTCATATCGGTATGGTCATATTCTTTCCATTTGCTGATCTTTTGGTCATCGTTGTAGAAAGCGTTCGCATAAGGATCTTTCAGGATGAAAGTCGTCTGTTTGTGGATAACTCCCGAGATCAGCTTGTGTAGCTTTTCATCTTTCTTAGAGAACTGCAGGTAAGGAAAAACCTGTGCCGAGCTATCACGAAGCCACATGGCATCAATGTCCCCGGTGATGACGTAAGTATCCGGAGCTCCATTGGTTTCTGTATAGTAAACAGTAGTATCTAATGTATTCGGGAAGCAGTTTTCAAAAAGCCAGCTCAGCTCTTTGTTTTTTACTTTCTTCTTAAACGCTGCAATAGCACTTTCTACGGATTCGCTGGTAAAATGTCTTTTATCTTTAGGAACACGGACAACAGGAAAATCGTCCAGCACTAAATTTTTAGCAAAAACATTTTGGGTAAACAGCAGTCCGGCTCCTGCCAGTGCACTTGTTTTAATAAAATTTCTCCTTTCCATTGATACTTTTATTTCGTTTATTTTATGATTCTTATTTTACCGGTTTACTTCCCATTACGAATCTCAGTTCGCCACCGTTCATGATGTCGCTGTGGTTCAGCTCCCAGCTTTTGTATTCTTTTCCGTTCAGGAACATTTTCTGAACATAGATATTCTTGTCAGAGATCTTGTCAGCGATTACAGTAAAAGTTTTCCCATTTTCTAATTTTAAAGAAGCTTTCGTGAATTGTGGGGCTCCGATGGCATAAACAGGTTTCCCAGGTGTTACAGGATAGAATCCTAATGATGAGAAGATATACCATGCTGACATTTGACCGCAGTCTTCGTTATTCACAATTCCATCAGGTTTTGCTGCATACATATTGTCACGGATGTATTTTACCATTTTCTGAGTCTTATAAGGACTTCCTGCATAGTTATACAGGTACGGAACATGATGTCCCGGTTCATCCCCAAATCCCAAAGATCCAATGAATCCTGAAATATCTACGTGCTGTTCACCTTCCATATGAAGTGCTTCTGTGAAGGTTTTATCCAGTTTTTCTTCAAATCCTTTTTTCCCGCCATACAGATTCATCATTTCATCAATCTGGTGCGGAACAAAGAAATCATAGGCCCAGATATTCCCGGAAACCCAGTGTGGCTGCAGTTTTTTCCAGTCATTAAGAACAAAATCCGCTAAGAATTTTCCGTCTTTTTGTCTTGGCCAGAAGTGATTATTTTCTTTATTAAAAGTATTCAGGAAGTTCATAGAACGTTTTTTATACACTTCCGACTCTTCTTTTTTACCCAATTTTTCTGCCAGCTGTTGAATACACCAGTCATCATAGGCATATTCCAGCGTTGCTGAAACTGAAGCTCCGTTTTCTGATGGTGTGTATCCTAATCTGATATAATCATTAAGACCTCCGCCACCGTCGCTGCTGCTCATTTTATCCGTTAAAGAAGCATCTTTCATTGCAGCAAATGCTTTTTCGGCATCAATGCCGGGAACCCCTTTTGAAATCGCATCCCAGATTACCGAGGCACTGTGATATCCTAACATACAGAAGTTATCATATCCGCAAAGCTCCCAGATTGGCATGTGATCTTTACGATCTGTGTATCTGCTGATCAGAGAATTGGCAAATTCTTTTGTATGTTTCTGATCCATAATGGTCAATAATGGATGTGTCGCTCTGAATCCATCCCAGTAAGAATACGTGCTGTAGTTGGTGAACCATTTGGTATTCATGTTTTCCTGAGCGGCAACATAATCTCCATTCACGTCCATGTATAAATTTGGTGCAATGAAGGTATGGTAAACTCCCGTGTAGAAAATTTTTCTCTGGCTATCCGTTCCTCCTGTCACCTGAAATCTGCCGATCAGATCTCTCCAGGTTTTTTGTGCTGTTTCTTTCGCTTTCGCAAAATCAATATTTTTTGCTTCGGTATCGAAATTTTCCTGTGCATTTTCTGTGCTTACCGGAGATAAAGATACTTTTACTTCAATGCTTTCCTGATCTTCTGTGGAAAATCTTACAAAAGCTTTAGCATCTTTGGCAAGGGCAATTTTTTCATCATTTTTGATTTTTCCGTCAGCATAAACGCCATAAGACTTAAACGGTTTGGAAAACTCCATCACAAAGTAAGCAAACCGTTTACCTCCCCAGCCGTTGCTGTAGCAGTATCCTTTGATTTTATTATTGCCTTCCACACTCACTAAAGTATGGTAGATATTTCCGAAGATCTTATTGGTAGGATCAATAATGATATTGGCTTCACTACTCTTTGGGAAAGTATATTTATGAAATCCGACTCTTGGAGAAGCAGTGAGCTCTGCTTTAATTCCATAGCTATCCAGCATTACAGAGTAATATCCGGGAGACGCTACTTCTTTATCATGGGTAAATTTTGAACGATAACCTGTTTCCGGTTGGTCTTCTGATCCCGGAACCATTTTTACCTGTCCTACCGTTGGCATTACTAGAATATCTCCAAGGTCTGCCCAACCTGTTCCGCTAAGATGGTTATGACTGAATCCCATGATCGTTTTGCTGCTGTAGTGGTATCCTGAGCACCAGTCCCAGTCGCCACTTTTTGTATTCTGATCCGGGCTTAACTGAATCATCCCGAATGGTGTGGTTGCCCCGGGAAATGTATGTCCATGACCTCCTGTTCCTATGAAAGGATCTACCCATGATAAAACATCATTTTTATTTTGCTGGGCATTAGCTACAGAAATCAAGGTGGTAAAAAAGCAGATTAACAGTTCTTTTTTCATGATAAGAGAGGTATCGGAATTTTTTTGTTTTAAAGTTGGTTTAAAAATAGGAAAACCATTATACAATTCCCAGAAAACAAAGGAAAATTAAAATGATTAACCTATTTTTCCTAAACTTATATTACTGTATTAAATTGAATTCTTTTTCATAAAATCAATGATTTCTGAGATATATCCAAAAGCAATAGCAACCACAGTATCAGCAGCACCGTAATATACCGCTACTTTATCTCCTTCTGTCAATGCGGCGCAAGGGAAAACCACATTCGGTACATCTCCTGTCAGTTCATATGACTCTGCCGGAGCTAATAGATAAGGCTTCGTTCTGTACAATACTTTCGTAGGATCTTCAAGATCAAGCAAAGCTGCTCCCATTGAATATCTGAATCCCCTGCAGGTATTGATCACTCCATGATAGAAAAGCAGCCATCCTTCTTCTGTTTTGATAGGAACCGGTCCACCTCCGATTTTTGTACACTGCCATGCACTGTCTTCAAAAGGCGTTACTTTCATCACGCAACGGTGTTCTCCCCAGTACTTCATATCAGGGCTGTAGCTGATATAAATATCTCCGAAAGGTGTATGTCCGTTATCACTGGGACGGCTCAACATGGCATATTTACCATTGATTTTTTCAGGGAATAAAACCCCGTTTCTGTTGAAGGGAAGAAAGGCATTTTCGCACTGGAAAAATTCTTTAAAATCAAAAGTATACCCGATTCCGATGGTTGGACCGTTGTATCCGTTGCACCATGTGATCCAGTAACGGTCTTCAATGAAAGTTACGCGGGGATCATATTTGTAATCGGATTCAATCATATCCGTATTTCCTGCCTGCATTTCAATAGGGTCATGGTTGATATCCCAATTGATTCCATCTTTACTGAAACCGGCAAAAATATTCATTTGTACTGCTTTGTTATCACAACGGAATACTCCGGCAAATCCATCTTCAAAAGGAATTACCGCACTGTTGAATATACTGTTGGATGTTGGTATCGCGTATCTGTTAATGATCGGGTTTTCGGAAAACCTCCACATAATATCACTGCAACCTTCCGGGCGATCCTGCCAAGGGATCATTACTGATTGAGCTGTCATAAAGTTTTTAACTTTTTATTTAAAATTTGTTTATTAATTGTGTTCTTGTTCTTTCTGATTTTCAGGATAAGGGAAAGGAACAAATAGGGTGACCAAAAATGCGGGTATGGTAGCAATCAACACCCAGATAAAGAACATTTTATATCCGATCCAGTCACTGATCGTTCCGCTGAACATTCCGGGAATCATGACACCAAGGTTCATAATTCCTGTTGCAAATGCATAATGCGCTGTTTTGTGTTTTCCGGGAGCAATCTGCTGCATCATGTAGAGCATTAATCCTACAAAACCAAATCCATATCCAAAATATTCCACTACTACAGCAATTCCTACAGGTAAAAGGTCAGCCGGCTGATAATAAGCCAGTAAAGCATATACCACAAACGGAATATTGAATGCACAGCACAGCCATATCAAAGATCTTTTCAGTCCGCGGGCTGAGATAAAATATCCGGCCAGTACAGAACCTAAAATAAATGCTGCAGAACCATAAGTTCCATACACAAGCCCTATATCTGATGTTGATAAGCCTAACCCTCCGGAAGTTCTTGGAGCTTTAAAAAATAATGGGGCAATTTTGATCGCGAATCCTTCTGCAAAACGGTACAGAATAATGAAAAGCACAGACCATACAATATTTTTTTTGGTAAAGAAAGAGGTAATGACTTCCAATAATTCTCTACGGACATTTCCGGCTGTTTTTTCTTTTTTCTGCTCTTCTTTATTCTCGTTCGGCAGAATGAAATAGTGATAAATGGCTAATGCAAAAAACAGTAAGGCATAAATCACCATAATGATCATCCAGGCATTGGTAACTCCTTTCGTTTTTTCCAAAACTCCGGCAAAATAAACGAGCGCCCCACTGCTGATAATCTTGGCCAGATTATAAAAAGCACCCTGCCAGCCGATATATCTTGCCTGTTCTTTATTGGTCAGGAAGCCAATATACGTTCCATCTGCTACAACATCATGGGTCGCTCCGCAAAATGCCACTACTGCAAAAAGGGCAATACTGTATTTGAAAAAGTCGTGCATCGGCAGACTTAAAGCAATCAGAGCAAACAGAATTCCTATGGCAAACTGGGTAAAAACAACAAAGAACTTTTTAGTTTTATAGATCTCCAGAAAAGGGCTCCAAAGCGGCTTCAATGTCCATGCAAACAGAATAAGAGCTGTCCAGAATGTGATCTGCGAATCCGAAACACCCATATCTTTATACATAATTCCTGAAACCGCATTAATGGTTACAAAGGGAACTCCCATTGCAAAATATAATGTGGATATCCAGAGAATTGGCTGGATCCGACGGGTTCCGGAATTGTTTTTTCCCATATTTAAAAGTAAGATTCTAAAGAAAAAGAGAACATCTCAAAAGATTCATTCAGGCTTAAAAAACGAAACTATAAATTTTTCGGAGGTTCTACTCTATCCTCCCGCCTCAATGTTTGTTTCAGAAAAAAACTGATTTTGAGATGTCTCTTTATTAATGAGTGATTCTGAATATTTTTATTTCTTATCCCACCAAAGCTTGGTTCCTCCGGTATCAGGGCCGTTCAGCATTTGAGCAGCCTGCTGGTAATTATACAATGATGTTTTGGTATCAATAGTGAAAGGAATTCTTCTGATCATTGCCTCTGTACTGATGGCTCCTCCACTGTCATTTTTTCTTACCTTGAAAAGAACCGGATATCCTGTTCTTCTCTGCTCTGCCCAGGCTTCCGGTCCGTTTGGATAAAGGGAAAGCCATTTCTGGGTAATAATTCTTTCTAATTTTCTTTCGTTAGTATCACTGTTATTCCATGCAATGGTAATGGTACTTAACTGTGGATTTCCAACAGGTACGTTATTATCCGGATTTTTCGGATCAATATAAGGAGCTTCAGTAGAAGTTGTATCAGCAAGGTAAGCAGCAACGCTTGCACTTTTCCCCCATTCGCCGAAAGATTGCTGAACCCCTGTGGTATAGTTCGTTTGAATATCGCCCGCTCCTGCATATCCTCTCAAAGCAGCTTCTGCTTTAAGGAACCATGTTTCTGCAGCGGTGAATAATTTCATTTTACCATCTGTAGCAGAGAAATAATCTCCGTTAGCAGATTTTGCCTGTGGCTGTGAGAACCCTCCGTATGTTGATTTACCATTTAATAAATCTATTCCCTGACGGATTCCTATATATTTTCCCTGTAAGCTTGGATCAGATGCCGGAATAGCATACGCAGGAAGCCTTGGATCATTATATCCGTTCATATAAGCCATCAAAGGTGCTCCAATTAAACAATCTCCCCATGAGTAAATGATAAAACTCAATTCTGATTGTCCTACACTGATCAAGGCATTATCCGCATTATCAGTAATCAATCCTGCAGATGAAGCTAATGCCTCTTCAGCATATTGCTTAGATTTTGCCGGATCTGCATAACTCATTCTCATCGCTAATCTCAGCTTTAGTGAATTCGCAAGCTTGGCCCATTGAGAAATATTTCCATTAAATACCAGATCAGCTTTTTTCAATGCAGCCTTATCACCTTCATTTTGGTTAGCTGGCATATTCTGTACCTTTTGAAGGTCTATAATAGCAGCACTAAGATCATTAATAAAATGCAGGTAAGCCTCCTGTTGAGAGTCAAAATCAGTGACACCGTTTGCATTAGGTGTCTCATATTTGCTGTACACTACCGGACCATGGCTATCTGATACTCTGGCCGCTGTGATTACTTTTAATATTTTCTTTACCGCAAATGTAGCTGTAAAGTCTACGTCAGGATAAAAGTTTTTAGCTGCATTATCTATGATGATGGAATAATTGAAAATATCCTGTTGTCTGGCAATAATTCTGTTGTTCCAACCATCCATCATAAAATATGTCAAATTGTTCTTGCCTCCATTAAAAGGAGTTGCTGTGCTGAACATACCACTGAACATATCTGCACTTAAATTAGGATATAACTGATAGTCTGACTGTAATCCTCTTTGAATAGATTTTAAAGGATTAACAACCGCATTATAATCAGCATAAAAAATCTCAGGATTTCCAAGTTTCTCCTGGTTATATTGATCAAGATCACCGCATCCTGAAGCTGTCATCAGAACTACCGCACCTAATACCAGTATTTTAATATTTTTGAATTTCATTTTCGTTAAATTAGAAGTTAGCCTTTAATGATAGTCCGATAGATCGTGTAATTGGAAGTCCAAATGAATCAACTCCTACCCCACCTGGTGTATTTCCGGATACTTGTTCCGGATCGAATGGAGCTTTTTTATAAAAGAAGAATAAATTGGTTCCAACAAGACTTACTGTAGCATTTCTCATATATTTGGAATTAATATCAAAGCTATATGAAATTGATGCCTGACGTAGACGAACTGTTGTTGCGCTATACAGATAAGCTTCATCAATTCCTGTCCCGATACCACCGGCACCACCTGTTCTTTTATAATAAGCTTTTGCATCAGTAACTCCATTATAAGCCTGTCCAGCATTAGGAGTGCCTGGAGCATATACAGCATTTGGAATAGATACTCCGCCGGCGTCTCTTGCATCAGCAGTAGCCTGGCTCACTCCGTATAAATCATTTGCTTTCTCCGTAAGAGACAATACTTTGCCTCCAAATTTACCATCGATAAGGAAAGATATTCCCAGTTTACCAATATTAAAAGAGTTATTAAAACCCAGAATAAACTTAGGATTCGGGTTGCCCAAATACTGAGGATCTCCTGTAGTACCCAGAGGAACACCATTTTCATCTACCAAGATTCGCCCCTGATCATCTCTTTTGAATTTAACTCCGTAGAGATCTCCAAATGATCCACCTAACCTCAGTTTTGTAAAGTCTCCTCCTCCTGTTAATGCAAACAGCTGACTTTCTGATATGGGCAGACTTGATGGAAATAATTCTACAATCGTATTCTTATTCGCTGAAGCATTCAATGTAGTTGTCCAGCCGAATTTTTCGCCACCAAAGATTTTGTATGATAATGAAGCTTCAAAGCCTGTGTTACGTATTTTCCCGGCATTAATATAATATGAACCTGACGGAATTCCTCCAAAGTTTGACCCTATAGTAGTTTCTAACAACTGATTAGTTGCATTGGAATTATAATAAGTAATGTCAAAATTTAATCTGTTATTGAGCATTCTCAACTCAGTTCCTGCCTCAAAAGTTTTATTAAGCTCCGGTCGTGGAATAAGGTCTGGACGGCTGGTAACAAATGAACTTTTTGGATATACAATAGTTCCTGCATCTACTCCATACGAATATGCATTGTAATATGCCACCATTGCATTAGAAATATTGGCAGGTAATCCTAACCCTACAGTTGCATAAGAACCTCTCACCTTCCAGAAATTAATTACTTCCGGAAGTTTAAAAATAGAAGATAAGATCGCATTAGCTCCTACAGACTCATAATCAAATCCGCTTCTTCCTGTTAATGCCAAAGTAGAATCCCAATCATTTCTAAAGGTCATATCTACATAAAACATATTTTTATATCCTACGGAAGCACTTGCAAATACCGATCGTACTTGTTTTTTTAAATTCCAATAGATATTGTGGTATCCATCTCCCGGACTTCTTTCTACGTTCCATTGAAGGTTGTTTAATGCAAACAAATTAGGGTTAGACAGATATGCATTGTCAACCTGTGTTACTTTATTACTGGTTGTATTCACACTTCCTCCAAGCGTAAAATCTAAAGAAATAGATTCGCTTAATTTTGGGCTACCAACAAGCAAAACATCACCGTAGGTAGAAGAATTTTCATAAACATTTTTAAGCATTCTTCCATTTTGTCCACCTGCTAATAAACTTGGTGCTGAGTATGCAGAAATATCACGCTGGCTGTCTGAAATATTCCAGCTGTAATTACCTCTTACTCTCGCTGTCAGCCATGGATTAATTTCATAAGATAACGTAACAGCACTATATGCATTTTTATTTTTAACCGTAACCGGATTTCTGTTTAAAATCCAATATGGGTTTTGGGTTTCCGGGTTTCCTTTGAAACTTCCGTCAGGTTTCACTTCCCACCAGTTTTGTGCAGGTAAAAGTCTTTTCTTATCAAGGTAAGAGTAGTTATCCGGTCCGTATTGATCAAAATCTACTCCTCTTGGTAACCAGTATAAGCTTGTCAAAGGTGAAAAAGAAGCTCCCGGTGTTTGTCTGTTTTTACTGTCCTGCAAAGAACCTATAAAGTTGGCATCCAATGTTAATTTATCATCCAGGAACTTACTTGAGTTTCTGAAAGAAATATTATATTGATCAAAATAAGACATCGGAATTATCCCCTTGTTTGTCGTATTTCCAACGGAAAAATAATTGGTTGATTTTTCATTTCCCGATTGGAAAGAAAGGCTATTTACCCATGTTGTTCCGGTTTGCAGAAAGTCTTTAAGATAGTCCTTCGATGCTCCTTTTGCTCCCCAGCTCTCAATGTTATCGCCTGGAGATTGATTAGGCACAGAGGGATCATAAGACAGATAACTGTGCTGCAGTTTTGGAAGACTATAAGCTCTGTCTACTGTTAAACTTGTACTGTAAGAAATAGAACTCTTGCCTAATTTCCCTTTTCTTGTTGTGATCAGGATGGCACCGTTTCCCCCCGCAGATCCATACAATGCAGAAGCAGAAGCTCCTTTCAGAAAGTTGATGCTTTCAATATCATCAGGATTAATGGAACTTAGCACGTCGCCTGGATCCGGCATATTGGAATACTGACTTATATCAGCAGATTTCCCTGTGCCATTGATAATTGGAATTCCGTCAATTACATACAGTGGCTGACTGTTTGATACAGACTTATTTCCTCTCATAATCACCCTTACGGAGCTACCTACACCATTGGTTCTGTTGATCTGCACATTGGAAACTTTTCCGTTGATCGAATTTAATAGATTGGGAGTTTTTACTTCTGTAAGCTCATCCCCGCCAATCTGCTGACTGGAATACGTTAAAGAGCGGGCCTGCCTTTTTATCCCCAAAGAGGTGACCACGACCTCCTCAATACTGGTTGTCTTCGTAGTGTCGGCTGTTTTTTTCTCCTGTGCATTCGCAGTAAGTGAAAAAACGAACAGAACGGGTATAACTGCTTTTCTCATAAGGTATAGATTCGTTAGATTTAATTGAGAATCAGTGACATTACTTTATTTTTTAATACAAAAAAAATTATTGTTTTTTCAGCAAAATTTTTCCGTTTATGTATTAAATTATTTAAAGTTTTGTTAAGATTTAATTCACATTCACAAATCTAAATTTTGTATCCAGTCTGATATAATACTATTTTATCATAAAACGATATTATTTTTTCAGTATTTTTATTTTAATACAACTAACAGGCTACATATCAATATAATACACTACTTTATCAACAATGAGAAAAATAGGATTTATCTTAGTTTTCGCCAAAATAAAACTGGATACGAATACCCGGTTTTCATTACGTTTTATGCTGAATTAATTACTATCAAAAAGCAAATTCCAAAAATCACTCGATTTTTTTCACTCCTTTAAATTGTTCTTTAAATTCAGTTGGTGTTGTCTTTTTGATGGACTTAAATACCTTATTGAAATTGGCAATATTATTAAAACCTGCTTCAAAAGCAATCTCGAAAACAGTAAGATTTTTTTCCATCAGCCAGCGTGCAGCATAGCTGATCCTTATTTCATTCAGATAATTGACAAAGGTTTTCCCTGTTCTTTTTTTAATAAACCTGTTGAAAGTAACATTACTCATATTCACCAATGACGCTACTTTGTCCAGTGTTATTTTATTTTCAAAGTTCTTGTGCACAAAGTCATGTATAATCTTCATCTTGTCATTATCATCAAAAGTTTCAAGCTCAATACTGTATGATGAAAGAAGCGTTTTATTTTCTGCAATAGCAAGTTCATTCAGAATTTTCATAATTTCTATGAAAGATTCAAAACTGTTCATTTTCGACAGGTTGAGAAACGAGTCTTTTAGTTTTTCAGCTGTTTCCTCAGAAAAAAGAATCCCTCTGATAGAGTCTTTCATCAGGTTATTGATGGGTTTCAGGATATTTTTCTGCATCATGGACTGATTAAAGAAATCCTGATTGAACTGTATGGTGATTTCGTGGGTTTTTCTGTTTTTACACCGGTAGTTTGCCCAGCAATGCGGTAAATTGGGCCCTACAAGAACCAATTCCAGATTACCAATTTCTCCTGTATGATCACCTATCATCCTACGATAACCCTTTCCTTTATAAACAAAATTAATTTCAATCTCAGGATGGTAATGGTAAGGAAAGTCAAAAGAAGCTTTAATCCTGTCAAATACGAGAAAGCTATCCTCGGGAGATAGTGGAGTTATTTCTCTCAGAATATTTTCTAATTTGCTCATACAGGCAGTTTTGAAAAAAGGGTTTACGAATAGGGATCACAGTACAAATCTTTGTAAAAATGATAAAATAATATCAATGTAAAAACTTATTTTCGATTTATTTTGTTCCAAATTCTGTAGATCAGATATCAGAAATTTGGGTTTCAGTAATTTAATATCGTTCAAATCCTGCATTTTTGTATCTTTAAACTAAAGTTAAAGTATGCCGCAACCGCTTATTTTTGAAGATCATTATAAAAGACTCGGACTGGAGATATTTTCAGAGGGAAGCCTGAAGGATTTCAGCGGGGATCGGTTCAGAACAGATATTAAAATATTTTTTATTCCTGCCGGATATGAACTTACGGTCGATTTTAACCATTACAAAACCCAAAAACCTTCCCTGTTTTTTCTAACCAACCAGCATCTAAGCATACAAAAAGGGAAAGAGGAATCAATTCTTCTCTTTTATAACCGCGATTTTTACTGCATCCAGATTCATGATAAAGAAGTGGCTTGTGACGGGCTACTCTTTCATAATGTATTTGAAATTCCTTTTGTGGAGCTTGATCATTCTGAAACGGCTCTTATAAAATCCCTGTTTCAGAATATTCAGGATGAACTTGAATGGAAAGATTCCTCAGCAGAAGAAATGATAAGAACCTATGTAAAACAGATTATCATCCGGGCTACGCGGAAATGGAAAAAACAAAATTTAGATAATGATAGCTTCAGAATTCCTGGCAGCGAGCTTGATATTTTCAGGGATTTCAGCAGGCTTCTTGAAATTCATTTCAGGGAAAAGCATAACGTCGCTGATTATGCAGAACTGCTTCATATGGCTCCGAAAACTTTAACCCATAAATTTAAACATCTAAATCTCGAATCTCCCAATCAGTTTATCATCAACAGAATTTTACTGGAAGCAAAACGATTGCTTTTTTATACAGACAAGCCTGTAAAAGAAATTGCCTACGACCTGGGATATGAAGATCCTGCTTATTTCAACCGCCTTTTCACCAACAAAACAGGAAATACACCGGCCAATTTTAAAAAAAATTACACTTCGGGAAAAAAGTACAATATTTAAGTCTTTTTATCTATTGAATACGCCCAACCTCTGACCTACCTTTGTAACATCAAAATCAAACAATATTAAAAATAAAAAACAAACATTATGAGACGTAACGCAACAGCCGTTTGGAACGGTACTATCAAAGAAGGAAAAGGACACTTAACTACTCAGAGTACAACTTTAAACCAGACTCAATATTCTTTCAACAGCCGTTTTGCAGATGGTGTAGGGACAAATCCTGAAGAATTGCTGGCAGCAGCCCATGCAGGATGTTTCACTATGAAACTGGATGCAGAGCTTTCACAAGCCGGATATAACCCTGAAGAATTAAAAACAACTTCTGTCATCACTTTAGATCCCAACATTGGAAAGATTACAAAATCTGAACTGACATTAACCGCTAAGGTTCCTGGAATCTCAGAAGAAGAATTCCAGAAATTCGCTAAAATTGCAGAAGAAGGATGCCCTGTAAGTGCTGCATTCAACTTTGAAATTACATTGAATGCTACTTTGGAAAACTAATCCAGGTTTTCATTCAACATCATAAGGAACGGGCTTTAGCCCGTTTTTTATTTAAAACAAGAATCCATTGACTTTGGCCAAAGCCTATAAGCTAAATATTTATCGGAATAAACTTTTTCAGATAAAATATACCGAATGGTATATTTTTGTATATTTGCAGCATATTTAAACATTTATAATGTCGAAGGCAGAAAAAACAAAACAGCATATCATTGAGAAAACAGCAACTCTTTTTAATACCAAGGGTTACATTTCCACATCGCTGTCAGACATTACCCAGGCAACCGGACTGACGAAAGGCAGTATTTACGGAAATTTTGAAAATAAAGATGAAGTGGCCATTGAGGTTTATAAATATAATGCCGGAGTATTGAGTAAAACGCTCAGCCGTTCCTTTGGTGATGAATTCCCCACGTCTCTGGATAAACTTCATGCATTTGTAGATTTCTACAGAAAAAACTGGAAGTTTGTCTTTGCGAACGGAGGATGTCCTTTGATGAATGCTGCAACAGAAGCAGATGATTCCTTTCCAGCCTTAAGAGCCCAGGTAAAAAGGTCTTTTGAGCAGTGGATGATAAAAATATCAGATACAATTGCAGCAGGACAAAGTAAGGGGGAAATTGATAAAAGGATCAGTGCTGAGCAGTATGCTTCCCTTTTCATTATGCTTATTGAAGGCGGCATTCTGCTGTCAAAAACAATGGGTGATCAAAGTTATCTCAACCATGCTTTAGATAAAGTTGCCCAAATGATTGATCATGAACTCAACATTCTTCCATCATAAATTATACCATATGGAAACAAAAAAAGTGGCTATTGTAGGATACAACAGAATTCCTTTTGCCAGAATGAATACCGCTTATTCGGAACAGGGGAACCAGGATCTCCTTCTTGCTTCTCTGAACGGATTGATAGACCGTTATCGTCTTAAAGGAAAACGACTCGGGGAAGTGGCCGGCGGTGCTGTAATTAAACACATTTCTGAAAGCAACCTCATCAGAGAAACCGTGATGAATACAACGCTGGATCCTGCAACTCCTGCATGTGATCTTCAACAGGCATGCGACACTGGAATTGAGGCAGCTATTTATATTGGAAATAAAATTGCCCTGGGCCAGATAGACTGTGGTATTGCATGTGGTGTGGAAGCCATGAGCAATATTCCTTTTGAATCTTCACCCCGTTTGAGAAAAGCCCTGCTGAAGGCTAACAAAGAAAAGTCAGCATTCGGAAAATTAAAACAATTACTGAGCCCGAAACTGAAAGACTGGATGCCTATTCCCTATAAAGGACAGGAACCCAAGACAGGCCTTGTTATGGGTGAACATACAGAAATTACTGCAAAATATTACAATATATCAAGACAGGAACAGGATGAATTAGCATTAAAAAGCCACCAGAATATGGCAAAAGCTTATGATGAAGGATTCTTTGATGATATGGTCACTCCAGCTTTCGGTCTGGATAAAGATAATAACCTAAGACGTGACAGCAGTATTGAAAAGCTTTCACAGCTGAAACCTGCTTTCGACAAGCAGAACGGAACTTTAACGGCCGGAAATTCAACTCCATTTACAGACGGAGCTTCAGCAGTTTTGCTGGCCAGTGAGGAATGGGCAAAAGCCAATGATCTTCCTGTTTTAGCTTATATCAGCTTTTCAGAGCTTGCCGGAATAGAATATGTTGAAAATAAACAGGATCTGCTCCTGGCGCCGGTTTTTGCAGCAGAAAGAATGCTGAAAAAAGCAGGTATGAATCTTTCTGATTTCGATTATTATGAAATTCATGAAGCATTTGCCGCACAGGTTTTAGCTACCATAAAGATTTGGGAAAATGATGAGCTTGCCAAAAAATTCGGACTGGAGAAAGCCCTAGGAAAAATAGACAGAAGTAAACTGAATGTAAAAGGAGGAAGTCTTGCAGCCGCGCATCCTTTTGCCGCAACAGGTGGAAGAATTATTGCAACCCTGGCAAAATTACTTCATGAAAAAGGCAGCGGAAAAGGGTTTATATCCATCTGTGCCGCCCGTGGACAGGGAGTAACGATGATTTTAGAAAAATAAAAACGTAAGTATGGATAGATTAGCACAATTAAAACAATTCATCGGAAAAGAATTTGACCAGTCACCCTCTCCTTTTATGAAATGGCTTAATCCTGTTGTTATTTCTGCTGAAGAAGGTCAGCTGGAGTTTCAATATACCGTAAGACCGGAATGGCTGAACCCTGTCGGAAACCTTCACGGTGGAGTTACCGCTGCTATTGTAGATGATATCATTGGTGCCACCATGTTTTCTTTAAATGAAAATTCTTTCATTACCACTATAAATAATGTCATCGATTATTTTTCAACTGCAAAAGAAAATGATAATATTGTAGCCGAAACTAAAATCATTAAAAGAGGTAAGCAATTCGTCAATGCACAATGCGAAATATGGAACGCAGACAAAACAAGATTAATCGCAAGAGGAACCTCAAATTTATTCAAAATCAATAACTAAGTATGAAGAGAGTTGTCATTACAGGTCTGGGCGCAGTGACGCCTTTGGGAAATAATGTCGAAGAATTTTGGCAAAACAGTATTAAAGGAGTCAGCGGAGCAGGACTCATTACCCATTTTGACACAGAAAAATTTAAAGTACATTTTGCCTGTGAGGTAAAAGGCTTTGATCCAAAAGTATATCTGAACCATAACGAAATCAAAAGAAGCGATCTGTTTACGCAATATGCAATGTATGCTTCTGCGGAAGCGATTCAGGATTCCGGACTGGAACTTGAAAAAATAGATCCGTTCGATACCGGAGTTATCTGGGGAACAGGACAAGGTGGAATGTGGACCTTCGAAAAAGAAGTGATGGATTTTGCTGCAGGTGATGGTACACCACGTTTTAATCCGTTCTTTGTACCAAAGTTCATTGCCAATATGGCATCAGGAATGATTTCTATGAAATATGGCCTTCAGGGAATCAATTATACTACGGTATCTGCCTGTGCTACAGGAAATACGGCATTAATGGATGCTTTCAACTATATCCGTCTCGGAAAAGCCAAAGTTATCATCAGCGGTGGTTCTGAGGCAGCTATTACACCGGCTTCCATCGGAGGATTTTCTATTATGAAGGCCATGTCTACAAGAAATGATGATTTTGCGACAGCCAGCCGTCCTTATGATACAGACAGAGACGGATTTGTAATGGGTGAAGGCGCAGGAGCATTGGTGCTTGAGGAATATGAGCATGCTGTTGCCAGAGGAGCAAAAATCTATGCAGAATTAGCCGGAGCAGCCATGACTGCGGATGCTTACCATATGACAGCACCTCATCCTGACGGTGTCGGAGCTATTAAAGCAATGCAGCTGGCAGTGAAAGAAGCAGGAGCCAATATGGAAGATATTGATTACATTAATCCGCACGCTACGTCTACACCGATTGGAGATACAATTGAATTAACAGCTATCAACAAAGCATTTAAAGGAAGTAAAAATCTTGACATCAGTGCCACAAAATCCATGACCGGCCATTTGCTCGGTGCTGCCGGTGCGGTAGAAGCCATCCTCTCAATCAAAGCGATTCAGAATGGGATCATTCCACCAACGATCAATCTTCACAATATTGATGAGAGTATTCCTAAGGATATCAATATTGTATTTGGTGAGGCGAAAGAAAAGAATATTAATTTTGCATTGAGCAATGCCTTTGGATTCGGAGGACATAATGCGACTGTAGTATTTAAGAAATTCAGCTAATCTGATTAAATAATTATTCAAAATCCCTGTATGAAAACCATGCAGGGATTCTTTTATAGTTTAAAACTTAAAAAAGCAGCCAAAAACTGACTGCTTTTTTATTTTTATGCTTTCAACCATTCTGAAGAAGAAAGATAGTTCTGATCGGGATAATAGATGAAGAGGCAGTTTCGTCCTTTAATGGTATTAATGATAGACTGCGTCAGCTCTCTTGGTACAGCCGGACATCCCCAGCTTCTTCCGATTCTTTTGTGCATGGCTGCAAATGCATCACTTACGTAATCTGCTCCATGAAGTACAATTGCTCTTCTGTAGGCAGCATCATTAAAGCCTTTGTCCATTCCAAGCAATTTCAAAGAATATCCGTTATCTCCCTGATAGGTTGCATCTGTGATATAAAATCCAAGGCTGCTCTGCAGCGAACTTTCCCTGTTAGAAAAATTCGTCGCAAATTCTTCGCCTGTGTTTTTTCCGTGTGCCACTAATGAGTTAAACAGAACTTTCTTGTCTTCAAGATCAATTACCCAAAGTCTTTTCATGTTAGAAGACATAGAAAAATCGCAGATAGTCAATAAATGCGAGTCCTGGGTAAGCAATCCTGCTTTTTTTAAATTTTCATAGCCAGTCAATGCTTTTGAGAACACTTCATAATTCAGCTCATGTTCAGGGTCAAATGCGATTGATTGGTATAGTGCTTCTGATGAAGATATGGCTGTTGTGCCCTTCTCAGATTTCGTGTCAGCTGCTTTTACAGTTTTCGTTGTTTTGACATTCTCACTTTTCACCATCACTCTTGGAGAAATGTAGAATGAAGTCGTCACCATGTAAACAAGGCCTAGTACGCTATAAAATCCTTTCATTCAATAATATATAAATCCAAATTAGTGGGGCAAAATTATAAAAACATAATTACCAGGGGGTTATAACTCTAAAAAGTTTAACGCTATTTAAGAAACTTTAACGTCCTGATTTTGTGAATTAAAGTGGTTATTTTTGAGAATCCGGAACAAATTCCAGACTTATAGAATTCATACAATATCTTAATCCGGTGGGCTTCGGACCGTCATCAAAGACATGCCCAAGATGGGAATCACATCTTTTGCAAAGTACCTCTACCCTGTCCATTCCATAAGACTGGTCTCTTTTGTAATAAACGCCCTCCTTATCTGCTTCAAAGAAACTGGGCCAGCCGCAACTGCTGGAAAATTTTGAGGTAGAACGGAACAAATGATTTCCACATACAGCACAATAATACTCTCCTATCTCATCAAATTCGTTATATTTTCCGGTGAAAGCTCTTTCGGTAGCGGCTTCCCTTGCGATTGCATATAATTCCGGCGCAAGGATTTTTTTCCATTCTTCATTGGAAACATTAAGTTTTGTGGTATCAGTTCTGGAATAGTATGGATTGCTTTTTGCTTCTGTATTTTCCATAAGAGTTTTTTTAATGGGTTCATATTTCTGCGTACATGCCTGCAGAAAGAATAATAAGGTGAGTGAAACTAAAAATTTCATTACAAATTTTATGGTTTAACCGCAAAAGTTTTGAAGCTTAAAAGCTTTTTTTAAGATTAAACGGTTTCATAACCAAATTTAGTAAATTTGAGAATATGAATGACGAAGCAAAAAGAAAACAGCTCAGAAAATATAAAGCGTTTGCCACAGGGTTATTTGTCCTGATGGCCGTTATTTTTATCGTTACCACTATTTTACAGAAGTCTGACAACTCCCATTGGGTCGGCTATGTACGGGCTTTTGCCGAAGCAGCAATGGTGGGTGCGCTGGCCGATTGGTTTGCAGTAACCGCGCTGTTCCGTCATCCTCTGGGGCTTCCGATTCCTCACACCAACCTTATTGAAAACAGCAAACAAAGGTTAGGAGATAATCTGGGAAGTTTTGTAGTGAGTAATTTTCTTTCCCCACAGAATATCCGTCCTTATATTCAAAAACTCAAAGTATCCAATTTCGCCGGCGAATGGCTTGGAAAAGAGAAAAACCAGGAAATATTACTGAGAAACCTGTCCGATATTGTACTGGATATTCTTAATAAACTGGACGATTCTACGGTGAGCCAGTTTATCAGCAAAAAAGTATCGGAAATGACAGATGATATTAAGCTTAATAAGGTTGTCGGAAACGGGATTCACTATATTCTTGAAAAAAATGATCACCAAAGGATCATCACCAACCTTTCCAAACAGATCAAAGAATATATCCTAGAAAACGATGAAATGATTAAAGACCGCGTAAAGAAAGGTAGCTACTCCTTCATTCCTTCTTTTGTAGATAATAAAATTGCGGATAAAATTGCCGACGGGCTTTCTGATTTTTTCAAAGAGATAGAAGAAGATCCTCAGCATGAAGTAAGGTCATTGATTACCCAGAAAATTCATGAATTCTCTGTTGATCTGAAAGAAGATCCTAAGTGGGATGAAGAATTCAAAACCATCAAAAACGGTCTCCTGAAAAATGATAAACTGGATGAATATTCCAATGACATCTGGGTTTCTATCAAAAAAACGCTGATCAAAGAACTTCAGGAAGAAAATTCTGCATTGAAGAACTACCTTTCAAAAAACCTGAATGAGTTTGCTCAAAACTTAAAGACAGATGAAAGCCTTCAGAATAAAATTGACCATTGGGTTCGTGTGACGGCTTATAAATACATTCTGAAAAACACACATCAGTTCGGAAACCTCATCAGTACTACTGTCGGTAACTGGCAGGGAAAAGAACTCAGTGAAAAACTGGAGCTGGAAGTAGGAAAAGACCTTCAGTTTATCCGGGTCAACGGAACCCTTGTAGGCGGTCTGGTAGGACTGATCATCTATACCATTGCTCACTTTTTCATTTAAATAAAATAGATTCTCAGAACCATTATTTTGTCATTCTGACAAGGAAGAATTTTACCAGTCAATACTCTGTATTCTTCACTACATTCCACAATTAAGTCCGCTGACCTTAATCTGTGTTAAGATAACACTTTTATTTTTACCTTGGTAATCTGCCAGCTCTTTTCAGAAGCTCCTGATTGATATCGTTGATCAATTGGGGACCTTCATAAATAAATCCGGTGTACAACTGAACTAATGCAGCTCCTGCATCCAGCTTTTCCATAGCATCTTTAGCAGAGTGAATTCCTCCTACTCCAATAATTGGAAATGCTCTGTTGCTTTTATCAGAAAGGTATCTGATCATTTTCGTACTTCTCTCACGGATAGGTTTTCCGCTCAGTCCTCCGTTTCCGATCTGTTCTAAAACTTCCGGAGAAGTTTTCAGACCTTCCCGGTTCACTGATGTATTGGAAACTACGATACCATCAATCTTCGTTTCAGCAATCAGCTCAATGATTTCGTCCAACTGATTGTTATTAAGATCCGGGGCAATTTTCAGGAGTATAGGCTTCTGTACAGCTTTTGACTGATTTATTTTTTTCACTTCTGTAATAAGTTCTCTCAGATAGTCTACATCTTCCAGTTTCGCGTGACTTCCTACATTAGGGCAGCTTACATTCAGTACAAAATAGTCTACATAAGGATGAAGACCTTCAAAACAATCCAGATAATCCTGGGTATAGTTTTCAGGGCTTGTATCCGTATTTTTTCCGATGTTTCCACCGATAATTATTTTTCCTTTATTGGATTTCAGTTTTTCAATAGCGGCTTCAAGACCATCATTATTGAATCCCATTCTGTTGATGATTCCGCCATCTTCAATAAGACGAAATAATCTTTTTTTAGGATTTCCGGCCTGCGCTCTCGGGGTTACGGTTCCGATTTCCACAAATCCGAAACCTAAATCTGCCAGTTCATTGAACAATACTGCATTTTTATCGAAACCGGCAGCCAGTCCTACAGGATTTTTAAATTTCAATCCGAAAACTTCTCTTTCCAGACGTTTGTCTTCAACAGGTTTCGGGAAGAATAATCTGGTGAGAAATCCAAAATTCTTAAGTACCGAAAAGGTAAAGTGATGAACATCTTCGGGATCAAATTTAAAAAGAATAGGACGAATGAGCGATTTGTACATTGAAAAAAAGTTTTACAAAATTACTCATTTTAAAATTAATGCTCGATAGATGTATGATATTTTATCGAAATGGCTCATCTATAGTATCTATAAATTGGAAAAATAACTATATATGCAACAAATCAGTGTTTTTTTTTAACGCTGCGACCGCAAAGAAAGATGACCATCCTGAAAACATTTTGGTTCGCAAAGGCGTTCCACTAAGCAAATTACACGCTATCAGCCTTTGCTGAATGAAGTGCCCTTGTGATCGGAAATAAAAAGCAGACATAATTAAACTTTGCGAACATTGCGTTAAAAACAACAGATACAGAGAAATCTGCGTTATCTGTTAAATGGAATGGGATACTTTTTTTAATATAATTATAAACACCATCCTTGTCAAGGTTTAAAACCTTGACAAGGATATTTAAAATCTTGATGTTTTAATTAAGAATAGGCACTCAGATCGAATTTCAGGATGTCTCCTACCCTTTTGAACTCTTCATCTATAGTGGCATTTACCGTAATTCTTTCGTTGGAAACAGGATGATTAAAAATCAACTGATGGGCGTGAAGTGTCATTTTGTTGATTTCAAAAGTCTGAAGCCACAACTTATTCTGTTTATTGCAACCGTGTTTCCTGCAGCCTAAAATAGGATGCAGAATATGTTTAAAATGCTTTCTCAGCTGATGAAATCTTCCCGTTTCAGGAATAGCTTCTACCAAAGAGTATCTTGAAGTCTGATGTTTTAAAAAAGGTAAGTCTATTTCAGAAGTCTGCAAACGGCGATAGTTTGTAACTGCATTTTGCCTGACTTCATTTTCATTTATTAAATCATAATCAATAGTTTCCTCTTCTTTTGTCCAGCCACGTAGAATGGCCAGATATTTTTTCTCTACTTCTCGTGATGAAAACTGCTCGCTCATGATTCTGAGAGTATCTTTATCTAAAGTAAACAACAGAACGCCGGATGTTTTCCTATCTAACCGATGTACCGGATACACTTTTTGCCCAATCTGTTTCTTCAGCTCCTGAATAGCATACGTATCGGCTTCTCCGGCATAAAAAGATTTATGAACCAGTAGTCCGCTGGGCTTGTTGATGGCAATAAGATGTTCATCGCGATAAAGAATTTCTAACATGGGGCAAAAGTAAAGATTTTTCGACTGATATTATATGCTGCCGTATTTGTAAACCTAACAGATTTTGAAAACCTGTTAGGTTTAAACATTCCTTTATCAATAGCCCCGATCAAAGAGAAAATCCCACAGTGAGGCGGCGGCGCGAAGCAGAGCCGCCGAGCGAGGAATTGCAACGGAGAGCGGGTTCCCGGCTCCTTAAAAATTAAATTGTAAATATTTGTCTGTTTATTAATGCTTTTTTTATTGAATCTCATGATTTTGGATCCAAATTGCTATTTTTGCATTTCAGACGTTAAAAAAATTATGGCAAAGCAAGAAGATGTTTTCAAGAAAGTGATTTCTCACGCTAAAGAGTATGGTTTTATTTTCCCATCGAGTGAGATCTATGATGGTTTATCCGCTGTTTATGATTATGGACAGAACGGTGCCGAACTAAAAAATAATATCAAACAATACTGGTGGAAAGCTATGGTACAGCTTAACGAAAATATTGTAGGTATTGATTCGGCAATTTTGATGCACCCGACAACATGGAAGGCATCCGGCCACGTAGACGCTTTCAACGATCCATTGATTGACAATAAAGATTCCAAGAAACGTTTCAGAGCAGACGTTCTGGTAGAGGATTACTGTGCTAAAATTGAAGATAAAGAGAATAAAGAGATAGAAAAGGCTGCGAAGAGATTCGGTGATGCTTTCGATAAAGATCAGTTTGTTGCTACCAATCCAAAAGTTCTGGAATACAGGGCAAAAAGAGAGGCTATTCTTTCAAGACTGGCAAAATCTCTGGAAAATGAAGATCTTGCTGATGTAAAAGCTTTGATTGAAGAGCTTGAGATTGCGGACCCGGATACTGGTTCTAAAAACTGGACAGAAGTGAGACAGTTCAACCTGATGTTCGGAACTAAGTTGGGAGCTTCTGCAGACAACGCTATGGACCTTTACCTTAGACCTGAAACAGCTCAGGGTATCTTCGTTAACTTCTTAAACGTACAAAAAACTTCACGTCATAAGCTTCCTTTCGGGATTGCACAGATTGGTAAGGCATTCAGAAATGAGATTGTGGCAAGACAATTTATCTTCAGAATGCGTGAATTCGAACAGATGGAAATGCAGTTCTTTGTAGCTCCGGGAACAGAACTTGAATTCTACGAACAGTGGAAGCAAAAACGTCTGAACTGGCACAGAGCTTTAGGTTTGGGAGACGAGAACTACAGATTCCACGATCATGAGAAGCTTGCTCACTACGCGAATGCTGCTGCTGATATTGAATTTAATTTCCCATTCGGATTTAAAGAACTTGAAGGTATCCACTCAAGAACGGATTTCGACCTAAAGGCACACGAAGAGTTCTCAGGAAGAAAGCTTCAGTTCTTTGACCCTGAAAGAAATGAAAACTATGTTCCTTACGTAGTAGAAACATCTGTAGGTTTGGACAGATTATTCCTTTCTATTTTCTCTCATTGTTTAAGAGACGAAGTATTGGAAGACGGTTCAGAAAGAACTGTTTTATCTTTACCTCCTGCATTGGCGCCAATTAAAGCTGCTATTCTTCCATTGATGAAGAAAGACGGTTTGGCAGAATATGCGGAAAAGATCTTCAATGACCTGAAATATGATTTCAACTTATTCTACGAAGAAAAAGATGCGATCGGAAAACGTTACAGAAGACAGGATGCCATCGGTACTCCATACTGTATCACGGTTGATCACGACTCTCTTACTGATCACACGGTAACCATCAGGGACAGAGATACAATGCAGCAGGAAAGAGTTCCTGTTTCAGAGTTGAGAAGAATCATTGATGAGAAGACGAACTTCAGAAATTTACTTTCTCAGTTATAGTTTAAAAGCCCTGTTTTCAGGGCTTTTATTTTTTATTATCATATCTGTTAATTTATTATTTTTATCCCTCAAATTTTAACCATGAAAAAAATAACACTAATGATGTTTGGGCTGATCCAAACCTTTGCATTTTCCCAGACTCAGGACCTGACGGCACTTGCTGCAGGCGATCATGTAGGAATGAATGCTCTATTCGATGATAAAGACAATCTCTACGGTTACGTTTCTCTATATTCTTACGGAAAATCCGGTGACAAGACCAAAAAGTTCGAGTATGTAATTCTGGACAAAAACCTCAACCCTGTTGCCAATAAAGAATTTGAAGGAGACATCACAGCAGCTTCTTATTTGGGATATGTTGATTTCAAAGGGCAGATTATCCTAAAGCCATCCATGATGGATTATTCCCTTGTAAAAAGCAAAGAAATATTTACTCCGGTTTCTATGGTGATCGATCCAAAGACAAACTCTATTACCAGAAAGGTCTATTATGATTATCTTGAAAACGGTACTTTCAAAGAGATCAACGAACCGAAAAGCTGGAAAGAACAGCGTAAGGAAAACCGTGACGAGAAGAAAGAAAAAGGTTACAACTATGTTTCTGCCGTTGGAGAACTGAAAGAAGGCGGTTATTTTGCTATTGAATACAAAGATTACGGAAAGTATGAGAACAGCAACAGCCTGATGAAGTTTGATGAGAACAAAAAGGAAGTCTGGAGATACAAATACAATACAGACGGAAGCAAAAAAATTCACACTTCTTTATCTGTTCTTGAAAGAGATGAGAACTATATGTACTGCATCATGAAAAAGGTCAACGACAAGCAGAAAACATTCAGTCTGATGGTTCTGGATATGAAAACAGGTAAAGAAAAATCCAACAAACCCGTTACAGGATTATCTGATGAAACGATAGACAATATTGAATCCTTCTACTCCAATTACAGAAAGCTTGATAATGATAAAACTTTTGAGGATAAAGTAGTCCTGTTAGGAAGAAATTATGATGATTCCCAATCTGTAGGATTTGCAAGAATGATCCTCAATAAATCTGACTTTTCCGTTGATACGAAAACCATCAATTATGAGCCCAATATCTCTGCTTTTCTTCCCAAAGTGGACAAATATGGAATGGTGGAAAGCGGTTATATGCTTCAGACCAAAGACATGTATTTTATGAATGATGGAAGTGTAGGTATTTTATCAGAAAAATATAAGCCTGCAGGCCAGTACAACGCACCGAAAACCACCGATCTTGTTTACATCTATACCGATAAGGATTTCAAGGTGAAAAATGTTCAGGTCTTT
Source organism: Chryseobacterium gleum (assembly GCF_900636535.1). Taxonomy (NCBI): domain Bacteria; kingdom Pseudomonadati; phylum Bacteroidota; class Flavobacteriia; order Flavobacteriales; family Weeksellaceae; genus Chryseobacterium; species Chryseobacterium gleum. Next base: position 3,768,804 of record NZ_LR134289.1, on the reverse strand, counting down.
GAAAAGGAAAAATCAAAGTGGGTAAACAGTGATTATCTGTTTTCACAATACCTCAACGGGGGTAAAGATGTGGTATTTTTCTACCGTGACTATCAAAAAGATGAAGTAACGAAACAGAAAAGATGGAATCTGTTTATCAATACTATTATTGACGGAAAATTCAAACAGGAGATTATCCCGATTTCTGAAAAAGACAATTATGCCGTAACTCCGTATGTAGGAAAGGAAGGCTATATCCTGCTTCGTGAGTATAATGAAAAGGAAAAATTCAATAAGATCCGTCTGGAGAAATTAAATTACTAAAATAATAAGAACCCTGACGAAACATCAGGGTTCTTTCTTTTATGTTTTGGCTAAAGCCCGTTTTCTATTGATATTTCAATCACTTATAATAAAAATCAATTCACCTTTGCTATAGTCTCGTTTGTCTGGTAATAGTCTGCTATATTCTTTATTTCTTCAAGGCTTAAATTCCACATAAAGTTCAGAAACTGCTGGTAACTTTCGCTTTGATTTTTAGGTTCTATTCTGTCAAGATACCGGTTCAGGTTATAATTTTTTCTCGCCTCGTATATTTTGGCAAAGCATTTTCCCAGCCAGCTTTTATAATATTTTTCCTCCTCTTCATCCTGCAAAAACTGCATGGCAGCATAAATCCCTAATCCATAATCTTCTGAATGGAAATAACTGGGTAAAATCTCCATCCTTGCTGTTTTCTGTAATGCGACAAACAGATCAGAAGGTTTTTCAGAAGCAGCGGGTGTTTTCAGTTCAGCAAATGTTCTTTTAAGCATTTCTATTCTTCTGGAAACCTCAGGGTGTGATGCCAGGGAATCTTTGTTCAGCTTTTCTTTGTAAAAGTTGTAGTTATACAGTGAGAAGTCTTCCTTTTTCATCCATTTTTCATTGAATGCCTGCTTGGGAAGATTGAAAAGTTTTTTGTAGGTTTCCACCTTTAATTCCCTTGGAGAGATGGTATCAAAATCCTGTAATCTCTGAAGAGCATTTACAAATTCGGCTTTTTTAAAATCACTGTTTCTAAAAATAACATATCCCAAAGAATCCGCCTGCATTTCACTTTGTCTCCTCTCCACTCCTTTCTTATAGACTGTATTTTTAAAAATATCAAAAGCCTTCTGATTCTGGCTCTGGCTTCTGCTTGTAGTAGTGGATTTTATATTCTCAACCACGATTTTATCCTGCTTATCCTGTTCAATGATTTTTAAAAAGGTTTTCAGGGAATGTTCTTCTATTTTGTGCCCGAGTTCATGGGAAATTACCGCAGCAATCTGCTCCTCATTATTCAGCCAGCTGTACAATCCCATATTGATAACAAACGTTCCGTCAGCAAGGCAATAAGCATTGGGAGTATTGTCTTTTGCAATCAGAATCTTCAGATCTTGTGGAATTTTAGGGTTATTCTTTTTCAGACGTTGAATCATAGATTGTATGCTGGCTTCAAATTCAGATTTGAAAATGAAATCCTTATTCTTCACCTGTTTTTCAAAATCAGTTCCGAATTCTTTATAAATTTTGGATAGTTCTGAGCCTGTTTTCCCGGAATATTGTGCCCTCAATCTTTTTACAGTAGCTTCATTATTCCCTTCAAAATACTTTAAAAATGCTTTTCTCTGTATATAATCTGCAGTATCTATCGGCTTATACATTTGGGTCATTCCCATAATCGAAAATAGAAAGCAACCCAATACAAAAAGTTTTCTGGTCATAGTTTTCATCAATAAGAACAAAAATAACTTATTTGTAGGTTCATTTTAAATTTTGTAGTCAAATTATTCTAAATTTGTTAAAGACCCATTCATGAAAAAATGAGAATACTGAAGTATATGATAGGCGGAGCTGTAGCAGGTGCAGCGGCTGCTTATTTTCTGGGATATGATTATTTATTTAGTGGTATTTCAAAAACTTATCTTAAAGGAAGATCAAGTGCGCATATTGATGACGGAAATCTTTTCCCAGGCAATCCTGTTGCTACCGTGGAACCCAAACTCTGGGAAGAAGATCCTGACTATAATAAAACTGAACTACCTAAACATTTAGTTGAGAACTTAAAACATTCCCGGACAGCAGCTTTTGTGGTGATCAGGAATGGGAAAATCCTTCATGAACAGTATTGGGGCGGCTACAATCAGCTATCACAAACCAATTCTTTTTCGATGGCCAAAGCAGTGACGGTAATGCTATTGGGAAAGGCTCTGGAAGAAGGCATTATTCCGGATATTGACAAAAGGCTTTCAGATTTTTATCCGGAATTTAAAAATAAAACATTCGGAAGCCAGGTTACGCTTAAAAACTTAGCGCAGATGGAAGCCGGACTGGACTGGGATGAAAATTACAACAATCCCTTTCTTCCCAATGCCAGGGCTTATTATGGGAAAAGCCTTGTAAAAGCAGTATTCTCAAGAAAATTTAAAGAAGAACCAGGAACCAGATTCGAGTACCAGAGCGGTTCTACGCAGCTTCTTGGCTTTGCTCTGCGAAAAGCACTGAATCAACCATTGGCAAGCTACTTATCAGAGAAATTCTGGGTCCCTTTGGGAATGGAACAAAATGCCAAATGGAGCACAGATGATTACGGTATGGAAAAAACCTATTGCTGTATTCATTCCAATGCAAGAGATTTTGCCAAACTTGGGCAGCTGTTTCTTGATAATGGGAAAGCCGGTGATCATCAAATCCTTAATGCAGACTTCATTGAAAAGATGAGAACTCCTACAGCAAAGTCTGAAAACATTTATGGAATGGGACTTTGGATTAATCATGACAATCCGGTTAAACATTATTATTTCCTGGGGCTACAGGGGCAATATATTATTATGGTGCCGGATCATAATATGGTTATTGTAAAAACCGGAAGCTATGCTAACAATCCTAAGAATGACAGAGGAAGGCCTGATCAGGTAAAATTCCTTGTAAACGAAATTGTACAATTATTCCAGTAAATGCTATGGAGAAATACAGCCCGAAAATAGATACCTATATTGAAAAATCACAGGATTTTGCCAAGCCTGTTCTGCATTATATCCGTGAAACGGTTCATGAGTTCTGCCCTGATGCTGAAGAAACCATGAAATGGAGTTTTCCTCATTTTATCTATAAAGGGAAAAACCTGTGTGCTATGGCTTCCTTCAAGCAGCACTGTACTTTTGGATTCTGGCTGGAAAAGGAAATGAAGACCATGCAGGAGATGGCTCAGGATATTGAGAAAAATTCAATGTTCAGCTTGGGAAAAATTACCAGAATTGAAGACCTCCCATCCAAACCTCAGCTGAAAAAGGCTATTAAAGAAGCGATGGAGCTTACGGATATGGGAGTTACCATGAAGAAAGCTGCTCCTTCTAAAACAGAAATGGAGGTCCCTGATTATTTTCAGTCAGCTCTCAATTCGCAGCCAAAAGCGCTGGAAGTTTTTAGAAAAGCTTCACCATCCTTCAGAAAGGAATATATTTCCTGGATCACGGAAGCCAAAACAGAAGCCACCAGAAATAAAAGAATGGAACAGGCTCTGGAATGGATTGCCGAAGGTAAAGGAAGAAACTGGAAATATGAAAAAAAGTAGATCTGATTACACCAAATTATTCTGAATCCTCAAAATTCCTGAAGGTAAGCAACAAGCTCAGTATATGATATATTGCCCTTCCTTCAATATTTTGCTGGTTTCAGATTCCTCAATAATGATATCATAATGCCCGGTTTGAGAAAAATCAAATGTTGAAATATAGATAACAACATTTCCTTTTTGCAGTCCTAAAGCTTCAGTATCTGCATCCCAATAGTCAACAAGTTTATATCCATAAAAGTCTTCCCGGGAAAGTTCATCTAATAAATAACTGATTTTAAATGTTTTACTTTCCATTCAAAAAAACAGTAAAAAGGGAAAAATAAGCAGAATTTTTGAATTAAAATAATTCCTAATGAAATCTGAAATTAGCTTCCGGTAATGTATTCTTTTTCAGGAACGCTTCATATTCCGGGGACAGCTTTGCACGCCCAAAGGTGTTATCTCCACTCATGCTTCCCAGACGAACTTTGTCTTTCCCAAATTTCCGGTTCATGGCATCCATTGCTTTCATTACGGGAAGATGCTGATTTTGTATATCTTCTTCAAAAAGGCTGATCTGTCTCTGATCTTCTGGTACAAAGTCATTCACCATCACTCCTGCCCTTTTATAATGAAATCCTTCTCTGTAAATAGCTTCAAAAAGCTCATTAACCACTCTCCCAATCAGAATGGATGAATTCGTAGGATTGGAAAGAATCCTTGTCATAGCATTTTTATACTCAGGCAGATCTTTTCTGAAACGATTGGTCTGTACAAAAACAGTAATCATTTTACAGCAGGTATTCTGCTTTCTCAGCCTTTCTGAGCAATACATTCCAAAAGTTTCTACCCGTTCTCTTACTTCTTCTTTATTCGTAAGCATCTGCATAAAGCTTCGGGTAACTGCTATTGATTTTTTAGGGGATGGTGCATCTAGTTCCAGCTGACGAATTCCCTTCAGCTCATTGATCATTCTTACTCCGTGAATTCCCATGATCTTCCGAACCCACATTTCAGGTTTCTGAAGAAGATCCCAGGCTTTATACACTCCGCTGTCATTCATTTTGGCGGCAAGCCTTCTCCCGATTCCCCATACATCTCCTATATTAAGCCATTTCAAAGCTTTTTCTATCTTTTCAGGAGTATCTAAAATATAAACTCCGTTAAAATTCTCCGGGAACTCTTTTACAATCCTGTTGGCTACTTTACATAAAGTCTTGGTAGGTGCAATTCCTATACTTACGGGAATGCTTTCCTTATCCTTGATTTCCTCTTTAATTTTAAGGCAGTATTCATAGATATCGATATACTTAAATCCTGTTAAATCAAGAAAAAGCTCGTCAATACTGTAAACTTCATGATCAAGAACGTAGGATTTAGCAATATTGATGACCTGCTGGCTTTTATAATTATATAATTCAAATTTTGCAGAAAAGCTTTTTACATCATGCTTCTGAAAAAGCTCTTTGTACTTGAATGCAGGAGCTGCCATAGGAATTCCCAGGTCTTTTGCCTCCTTACTTCTGGATACAACACATCCATCGTTGTTGGAGAGAACCACAACGGGTCTGCCTTCAAGATCAGGATCCAAAGTCCTTTCACAGGAAACAAAAAAATTGTTACAGTCTACCAGAGCATACATGACAATTGTATCGTAAATATTTGTACAAAATTATAGTTTTTAAAGAATAAAATAATCTTTTAGTTCATAATTAACATCATATTTAACAACCTGAAAAACAAATGGATATTTTTTTATAATACGACATGTTTTGTCGCATAGGCACTTTAATTTTGTTTTCAAAAACTTATTCTTTAAACAGCATTGTTCGAATAAATCATTTAACTTCTTTGTTATTGTTTGAACTAAAATTTAAATAAAACACGTCAAGTTTCGTCGCTTTCGTGCTATACTTTTGTCCTGTAACAAAATAAGAAATATGGACAAAGTAACCTTAGAACGAATTCAGAAACTTCACCCGTTGGTAAGAGATGAAGTAAAGCAAATTATCCAGGAATGTGACGAAGCACTGACCGGCAGAGCCAAGATACGGATCACTCAGGGATTAAGATCTTTTGAAGAACAGGAAAAACTTTATGCAATAGGAAGAATTACTTCAGGAAAAAAGGTGACCAACGCTAAAGCAGGGCAAAGCATCCACAATTATGGTCTTGCTGTAGACATCTGCCTGATGATTGACGGAAAAACAGCAAGCTGGGATACCGTAAAAGACTGGGATAATGATAAGGTTGCAGACTGGTACGAATGTGTAAAGATTTTTGCCCGTTATGGCTGGGACTGGGGCGGAAACTGGAAGACGTTTAAAGACCTTCCCCATTTTGAAAAAAAGAATATTCCATCTAAAAAAGGAACTGTAAAAACAAGCTGGAGAACGCTTTTAAAAATGCAAAGAGATAAGCAGGGTTATGTGATTTTATAACTCTCATCGATTTAAGATTAAAAAAGCCCGCCAACACATAACCCCCTGTTTTACAATACTATTTTTCAACAAAAATAATTAAAAATATTTATAATACGACAAGTTCTGACGCTTCCTCCATCTATATTTGCTTTATAAGAAAAACACCAAAAGCATCCTTATAATAAGCTTAAAACCAATAGACATTTTTTCGGAAATCTATTGGTTTTACTTGTCTAAAGTTGCTAAATGTTTCTTCTAAAAAATGAAAAAATAACATGAAAAAGACAACCATTCTTTCTTTGGACGGAGGCGGAATAAGAGGAATCATCACCTGTATTATTCTGCGTTACATAGAAGAACAGCTCCAGTATTATGATAAACCCACTGCAAAACTCGGGGATTATTTTGATCTGGTAGCAGGCAGCAGCACCGGAGGTCTGATTGCTTCTATTATTCTATGTCCCGACGAAACCCGAAAAGCAAAATATTCTATCCAGAAAGGATTGGAATTGTATGCGGAAAAGGGCGGCGATATCTTCCAGGTTTCCTTTTGGGAAAAACTGGTTAATCCATTCGGATTATTGAATGAAAAAATTCCACAGGAATCACTTGAAAGGAATTTAAATGACTTTTTTGGAAATTTAGAATTAAAAGAATTAATAAAACCATGTTTAATAACAAGTTATGATATAGAGAACAGAAGGGCAAAGCTTTTCAACTCATGGAAAGCCAATCTCAGCACAGATAATTTTTACGTGAAAGATGTCTGCAGGGCAACCTCGGCTGCTCCCACCTACTTCTGCCCCGTTCAGATTAAATCTATGTATGGACAGATCTTCAGCCTGATAGATGGTGGTATGTTTGCTAATAATCCAGCGCTATGTGCTTATGCAGAAGCCAGAAAAATTCCTTTTGCAGAAGTGTTAAAAAACCATCAGAAAGACAATCATCCGGGAGTAAATGATATGATAATTGTTTCCATCGGAACAGGAATAGAAGCAAGACCTTACTCTTTTAAAAAACTGCAGAAAGCTGGAAAAATAGGTTGGGTAAATCCTATTATTGATATCTTGATGTCTGCCAATGCAGAAACGGTAGATTATCAGCTGGGACAAATGTTTCAGACGTTGGGATTCAGAAATCAAAAAAATTATTACCGTTTGAACCCATCATTGAAAAATGCTTCCCCGGCAATGGATAATGTAAGAAGATCCAATATTGAGAACCTGATACAAGCAGGATTAAGTTATATTGATGATAACAGAGATACCCTGAACCAGATTGTTCAGAAACTCATTAAAAATAAAATATAAGCTTTTTACCTTATAATAACCCTATATAAGCTTTAAAGATTATATTTTAAAATTAGAAAATCTTTTTTAAATACGTCAAGTTTTGTCGTTTCGCCCCGCTACCTTTGGAGTATCAAAAAAGACGCAAAACAAACATCCATAAAAACTTTAAAAAGCCTTTGAATTCAACATTTCCCTATGCTGAACAGCCTGAAATATGTTCAAAATATAACCAACACCCAATTACACAAAACATGGAAACACCAGATCACAAAACAGATACCCTCTTCGATGAAGACCTTTATACCATAGAATGGAGCGATATCGAAAATGCTGAGATGGATTATGAAAACTATCTCAATGACATTGAAAACTTCTTCAGAGAAGATTTTGAAGAAGGAATACTTGAAGAAGATATTTTTTAAGTAAAAATTTAAAACACGACAAGTTCTGACGCTGTCCGACATTACCTTTATGATCTACAAACAGCAATCTCATTAATCATTTCCAACACCTTTGAATTCACCATTCACAAAATGCTGGACAGCCAGAACTATGTCTGAAAATTATAGCAATTATAAGCCTGTTATACCAAAATACAGGACATATAATCAATTTATTAACCAACAAATCACACAACGTTTTATGAAAACAAAAGAAGAACTAAAAAAATATTTCGAAAACGGAGATATCCCGGTACAGGAAGATTTCTGGGCTTTGATGGACTCTTATTGGCATAAGAATGAAAAAATTTCTGAAGGCGCTATTGAAAACTATGAGAAAGTAGTTCCATTTTTCAATGATAGCGGACTACTCAGTTCAGCAGTTATACTTACTATTCCTGTTGCTACAAATAAAATCCATGATGGTGCATTTGCGTACACAGGAATGTCATATCAAATCATAAAAGTAATTTTGAATGAAGGACTTGAGGAAATAGGATACTCTGCTTTCTTAGGACAAAATATTAAAAGTATCAAAACCCCTTCAACATTAAAAATTATTAGAGATCAAGCTTTTTGGGATCAAAAAAATATTATTAATGGACCAGATTCATTGGAAGAAATTATACTAAATGAGGGCTTGACAACTATTGGGGCACAAGCATTTTATTGCCCTAGAGCAACTGTTATTAAAGACTTATACATTCCCGATTCAGTAAAATCTGTTGGACAAAATGCTTTTGCAATTCCTTCGCTAAAAACAGTTTCAGCGCCGTCCGGTCTGGATTTAAGTAATACAGGAATTCCTTCTACTGCTACAATCACCTATAGATAGAACAAATATGAAGACAAAACAAGAATTAAAGCAATATTTCGAAAACGGAGATATTCCGGTACAGGAAGAATTCTGGGAGTGGCAGGAGTCATACTGGCATAAAGATGAGAAAATTCCGGCTGATAAACTAGACTATGATCTCACTCAAAAAGCAGATGTAACGGCATCTAATATAACTCCGCAAAATGCACAGCTCTGGAAAGATAAAATTGAAACTCAGACCTCTATTCAGGCTCCGCAATTGAACGGAAATGTCTTAACAGTATTTTATACAGGTGAGAATGGTGTTCAGCAAAGCAAATCGGTAGATTTAAGCAGCTTAGTAACACGTGATATAAGCATTCAAAACGCAGTATATGACGCCTCTCAAAATATTATTACCATTACCCAGAATGATGGTTCAGCCTTTCAGATTAATCTTTCGGAATTCAGTATCATTCCCAACACCAATGCAGATGGAAGTGTAACATTGTCACAGGAAGGACAGGAAAAAGTTATCCTGAAAAAAGTAGCTGTAACAGGCAGTTATAATGACCTTTCTGATAAGCCCACTTTTAGCGGGAATGATAATTTACAAAATGTCATCGACAGAGGTAACGGAACAACCAAGCCTATTATTTTTCAGCCAAGCCAGGGCAGAGCAGGCGAAATTAATTTCAGTCCTACAACCTATTCATTCTGGTTTGGAAATTTAAATACAGATCACACCGGAGCTTACGGACTGGGAATTGGTTATAATACATTATCAAAATTAACCACTGGAGCAAATAACGTAGCACTCGGGTCTTATGCTTTAAATGAAACCACCACAGGAAGATGGAATACCGCAACTGGTGTGTCAAGCGGAACTAAACTTACAACAGGTAATTTTAATGCCTTTTTCGGAACACAGGCGGGAACTGAAACAACAACAGGAAATGGAAATACGTATATCGGAGATGAGGCAGGAAACAAAAATATTGCCGGCTCCAATAACACTGCGCTGGGCCTTGGAGCCGCTTATTCCTTAACTAATGGAACCCAGAATACTTTTTTAGGTGCTTTTGCCGGAAATGTTCATGGTAAAACAACAGGATCCGGCGCATGGGGTTACAATACTTTCATTGGATACAATGCCGCTTCTACTACTCATGCTATGGGAGTTTGGGGTGACAACAATGTTGTTATTGGCTGTAATGCCCCGTTAGGAGGTTCAACATCTAACAAACTGGTTATTGAATCAAATCCGGTAGCAAGACGCCATGATCTTGTAACTCCTTTAATTGGTGGTGACTTTGCGGCAAGAACCTTGGATTTTGACGCTGTTGTTTCTGCGAAAAGGACCCCTTTAGCAGATAACACTTATACAAAAGTAGCGGTTCTGAATTCCGGTAATGTATTGGGATATAAAAACCTTTCCGACTTCCAAAACTGCATTCCTCTCACAGGAACAGAAGTGAACAATCCCGTTTCCGGTCATATCCAGTTTGAGAATTCCGAAGCACCGGAAATTGAATCTCTTCTTTATAAAATCAATACTCAGGACGGAATTAAAAACCAGGTAGGTTTCTTTCCAAGCGGAGTTTTGATCACATCAGGCAGTGTAGATAATTCTATACAATCGAATTTAGATGTCAGTAAAGATTACGGTATATTGGCAAGAGCATATGGTGCAAAACTTAGTTTAAGTAATGCCGGAGCCTCTTTAACGAGCTTTGCCGATCATTCTGACGGAAAAGGAATCATGGTAAGCAATTATCCAGATGAACCTGTTATGGTAGAACATCAAGTCTCTAATGCCAGAGGATTAAGTTCTAAAACTTATTTTGGAGACAATGCACAGGAAAATGACTACATCCAGAAACAATATGCAGATAAGCAACATTCTTACAGCACCAAAGAAGAACTGACAGGCGGAAAGTGGATCAATGGCAAGCCTGTTTATAAAAAAACCTTGTATCTGGATCAGATTCCGAGAACAGGTGAAATCGATTTGAGACCTGAATTCCCGGACCTTGAAACCATTATCTCCAATGAAATGTTTACAGAATGGTATGATCTTAAAACCGCATTTGCAGGTAACCAATGGCGAACAAAAGCCTACATCACCATCGAAAGGGAAATGGCTATCATCGAACTATTGAACATACCTGATTATGACTATTCCCGTATCAACTCATTTACTCTAACCCTTGAGTATACAAAAAAATAAACAAAGATGCCAACAAATAATACATCAGCAAAATCCGCATTTACTGTCGGAAAATCCTTAATAGGAGAAGGAATTATTAACTACAAAGAAACAAACCCTATGAATACCAATAACGCATCACAATCACTTTTCAGATTTGTAAGTCTGAGAAACCCGCAATTAACAGAAATTAAAGACAAAAACTTAGGATTTATCCACAGACCTAAAGGGGTAACCGGTCTTTTTGACACAGCAGTCGTTGGAAGACCTGCCAAAACTTTAAAATTTACAGCGATGAAAAGAGCTGCCGGTGAGTTTAACAATTCCGGATTCGAAAGTGAAAAGAAAATCGAAGAAGGAGCATTTAAAGACCTTCTGGTAATCGGAAGAAAGCTTTCTAAAAAAGAAACATTAGAAAGCGCTGACTGGACATTCGTTACCGATTATTACAAAAGCCTTATTAACACCAACAGACAGCTAAACGCAGAAGGGATTGCTATATTTTCCCAGCTTTGGAATAATTATATCTATCAGATTGTTACCCAGGGAGATTTCTATATTAAAGAAGCAATCAGCCACATTTTAATGGCTATTCAGCTCGGTTTTGCCAGCAATCAGGATCTTACGGATCCGGAAATCATCAAAATTAATGGGGAAAAACCATTGGAAAAAGCAATGGATGGAAAAATCATACTTCCTACTATTCTATTTTCAGAAGATACGGAAACGGCTTCTTTAGTTTCATCTGTAAACGCTGAAGGTTCTGAACCCGCTTTGGCAGCAAGAACAGTTCAGAGATTAGAATCTGAAGCAAGAGCTTCTTTTGTATCCAGTAAAGCCATCCACAGAAAAGAATCTCTGAACACACTGAATTCCGAGCTGGAAAAACTTCAGAAAAAGTTCTATAAATCCAGATATCAAGCCTACCAGGCCGAGTATTCCAAATATATGGCAGAAAACAAAGAACGTTTGGAACTGTATGACAGAAAGTTGGCCGAAGTAGACAGTAAAATCACTCCGGACATGTCCGAAGAAGAAAAAGAACGTCTTTACAGCACTTTGAAAGAATATGAAGTTGCTCCTTTCGTATTTACGTACAAAAATGAAATCAATTTGGAAGATTTGCAGGCAAAGCTTTCTCCGGAATCTTTCGACCTTTTTGTAGAACTTTTCGGTGAATCTACAACCAGCCTAACTTCTTTGGCAGAAGATACAGACAGCCTACAGATCCTTTCCCATGATACCTTAAGAATGGGAGCTCAGACCATTGTTCTTGATGATGAAATTGAAAGCTATGCTGATGCTTTACTTGTTGTAAGAAGCAATATCTCTGCTTCCATGGAGACGGCACTTCAAAACAGCCCTCTTCCGGAACAGCAGTATGCCAATATCGGCGGAGCTTCAATACCTTTGGTTCAGAATACAGCCAGAACACCAATGGCATACAGTTTATATGCGCACAGTGCTTATATCGTAGCAGGCAGCAGAGGATTTGTTAATTTTTCTTTTGAGGTTGAAGATGTTTCGTGGAGTGTTGCCAATGCTAAAATTACGGCTACAACAGATGCTGCCGGAACTTTCGAAGAAAACTACAGCAATATTCCTGTGGTAGATAATAAGATTACTTTACCTGCGACTTTGGTAAACAGATTCAGAACCAGCTTTAGTTTCAAAATAGAAATCATTTTTGATAACGGAAGCCAGGCTTATGGAGAGATTGCCACACAATATCTGAAAGAAGACCTAAACCTTACCGGAATACTGACTCTGAAGCGTGCAGCAGTGGAAAACCCAGGAACACCTGAACCAGGTACAACCCAAAAACGTAAAAATTTCGGGATCAAAAGATTGGGAGTAGCAGATTATATGAAAGTAGTGCAAAGTGTTCATGCTTATGTTCCGGGAGAAGTGTCCAATATTGAGAACGTTATGGCAAGCGAACTGAGACATAAGTCTTCCGTTTCCAGAGAATATTCTGAAGTTACAGATACCACTTCCAAATCTCAGGAAACAGAGAAAATGTCAGACACTTCCAAAACTTCCAGAACGGATATGCAGACCGAGGTTGCGAAAGAAATTGAGAAGCAGCAAAGTATTTCTGCGTACACAAGATTCAGCTATGGAAATGACAGCGCTATGAAGTTTGAAATCGGAGCGGACTATGCCAATAATACCGCTCAGCACGACAGTACAAGACAGGCTGTGATGAAATCTCAGGAAATTACAGAAAGGGCAATGGAAAGAGTTCTTACCAAAATTTCAGAAGAAAGAGTTCAGAAAATTATCAAGGAATATACAGAAACCAACGTTCATGAATATGATAACAGAGGAAAAGTAACCAATACTGATAACGCTGAGGCAGCACAGCCTAAGCACATTACCGGAGTTTACAGATGGATCGACAAGAAAATGAAGAACCAGATCTACAACTATGGCAAGCGTACGATGCTTGAATTTATGGTTCCTGAACCTTCAAGATTACACCGTCTGGCTCTTACTGTTGCCAAAGCTCAGGTGCTTAAGGCTCCTGTAGATCCAAGAAAAGCACCGGAACCATGGTTAATGGCAGATCCAAAATCCGCAACGATTGTACAGATCCAGCATTGGGCTCAGGAATATGGAGTAGCTTTAGAAGCATTCCCGGAAGCAACCAAACAGGTTATTCATACAGCTTCCAGCGTTCCTCAGACAAATGATGATTTCGGAATTGATTATACACAGTTTACCATCCCGGACAATTATGCCGGAAAAAACGCAAGTTTCAATTGCGTATCAACAAGAAACAGAGGCGGAGGATGGTCAGGGTCTCGTTATTCTGAAGTATTCTTCTCTAATTTTAAAGGAGATATGATTGGCCGTTCTGAACGTGGTGGAGACCTTGTTTTTGGCGAAGGATCATCTGGTTTCAATATCACAGGTAATGTATCTTTCCAGGTGAAGGGCCACAACGTAAGAAGTTATACCATCAAAGTCGTTGTGAACTGTGAGCTGAGCGATGCCTTTATCAACAAATGGAAAACAGACAGTTTTAATGATATTATTAAAGCCTATGAAGCTGCTTATGCCAAATTCCAGGAAGATCAGGCAAGACTGGACGCAGAGCAAAAAGAAAAAGAAGCTCAGCTTAAAGAAAGACAGGATACGTTCTACCGTTATATGGAACATGATGTCTTAAAGCACAACTGTATCGCTTATTTATTACAGGATTACCTTTATACACTAGGCCAGGAAACAACCAACGGTGCTGATGAGAAAACAACCATGGATAATTTCCAGGTATACCTGAATGAAAATCTGGACAGATATACAGCCCTTGCCAAGTTTATGGAACAGGCATTTGAATGGGAAATCATGGATTACACCTTCTATCCTTACTATTGGGCCAACCGCAAGAGCTGGCAGGAATTCTATATCAGCGAGAGTATGGACCCATTGTTCAGAAGTTTCTTACAGGCGGGTATGGCAAGGATTATCGTTACCGTAAAACCAGGTTTCGAAACAGCCGTTCAGTTCTTCCTTGAAACAGGATTGATCTGGAATGGCGGATCTGTTCCGGTAATCGGCGACCCAATGTACATGAGTATCGTGGACGAAATGAGACAGCCTACCGGAGAACCTCAGGGCAAATACTGGATTACCAGAGTGCCTACTACGCTTACTATTCTTCAAGATAAGTCTACAGGGCTTGCAGTGGATCAGCCATTGCCAATTTTCCCGGAAACAAATCCGGATAATTGTGAAAACCCTAAAGAACTGGAGTTTGAAACAAGTTTTGAGCAGAGAGATACACAATTAAATCATAGTACAGATCCAACAACTTTGCCAAAAGAATTAACAACAATTATCAATAAATAATAATGTTTAACCACTTTCTCAACAAATTCCTCTTTTTAAGAGGAGTTTGAGGGAAAGTTAAAAATGAATTATGTATAATTATAGACCAATAGGAATAAATTCAGCCAAAATAATAGCGGATGAAGAGAGAGAGGAGAGGGCTAATATCCCAAATGCTCAAAAATATAAAGGGACAATAAATAATTTATTTAAAGATGATAAAAAATTTTCACAGATAGCAAACAATATTGTAAGCAGGAATCCTTATATAAAAATAGAGCGTATAAAAGAATTTTATGATCAAATTATTAAAGGCAATGAAGAGCTTCTAAAAGTTGAAGATAATATTAAACAATATATGTCAAACTATTAAATTTTCAAGTTCCTAAAAAAGCAGTTGATCGGTTAACTGCAATTAATGGAAAACTTCAATTCATTAAAGGCAACGACGAGAAACAAAGTAAAAATGTTAATATGGATTATTTTTCAGTACGAATTGATAAAATGCCTACTTTTGGAGGACAATTATCTGATGCAGGAATGTTATATAAAAAAATTAGGGATAATTTTTTAACTTTATCAAAAGGAACTGTATCTTTTGAATCTAATTGTAGAGAAATAACAATAGGTGGAAATTGGGAATTTATACCATACCCTAATCAACCCAAAGAAGAACTAAGGCGATGGGAAAAACAACTTGGAGGAGCAATTTTTGAAATTAAAGCAGGAGGTGATTTTATTGCTAGAACAACAGGTGATGATGGTGCAGTTCTTGAAAGTGAATCTTCACAAGATAGTTGGATTTTTACTACGGTTTTTACCCCTGAAAGTGATACACAACCATTTTCTGGTCACAGACAGTTTGGAATACATAAAGATAAAGAAGGAAACTATCGATTTTTTGCTCGAGCTATAGATAGAGTTTGGCCTAAAGATTTTATATCATTTTGGAACGGTAAAGAATGTACGGTTTTAGATTATTTGAACATAGCAGATGCTACATGGAATAATTTAATGAATAATGTATCAAAATTCGTAAATGGTAATGGAGGAAAAACAACTATAATGCCTGCAGATATTAAGAGAGTCAACTTTAATATCTTTTTTAAAAAATTTAGGTCTAACAAGCCTGTTAACTTTGTCGGAAATGTAGATCAGTTTAAAACCTATAATTAAAATATGAATAACTTAAAATTAAAAAGCATTTCAATTTCTTCTATTGTAATTTACCTACTTAAAGTATGGATTTTCACCAATATAATTTCGTCGTTCTGCTTAATAATTATTGAAAAATTGACAATTGAAGAAAAATTAAATAAAAATTTTTTATTTCAAAGTGTTTTTTGGGAGCTTGCTTTTTATATAACAATTATCGGATTAGTTCTATCCATTCCAACAATAATAATTTTGGCTTTATTGATGAAAATGATAACCAATAATAAATTAATAATAATTTTAGTTTCTATACTCTTGATAAGTGTAACTTTTTACTTTACAGGATCAATGTCAATGAAAAATACGAAAATGATTATTCCATTACCTCCATTCATTTATTCGATAATCAGTGCATTTTTAATTTTAATAATAAATTTTAGAAAAAATTCCAATTAGCCTAACTTAGATCCGTCTTATAAATAATTATCTATACTAGCAAAATTGTAAGGCAAAGGTTTACTTCTATCTCCCAACAAGATTAAGAATAAATTTTAACCGCAACTGTGAGGGTTGCGGTTTTTAATGTTTGAAAGAGTTAGATATAAAACTACAAGAAGTACCTTAGAGAAAATACTGGATCACTAGAATCCCTACTACCTTAACGATCCTTCAGGATAAATCCACAGGACTTCCGGTAAATCAGCCATTACCGATTTTCCCTGAAAATGCCCCTGAGAATTGTGAAAACCCTTCAGAATTGGAGTTTGAAACAAGTTTCAGATTGGATGAAGATGCACAATTACAGCATGGAGATAAGGAAACAAGCACCTTAGATTAAAATATTTAATGAAATTGTGGCATAAAGCCGCCATTTCTTTTTTAACACTTAACACTTATAAAATGAAATCAATAAAAGCATTAGGATCTCATGATATAGCTTCATTAAAGATGCCTAAAATAACCAAAATAAGTGGCTTGGGACTTTCTCCGGAAAATAAATATGGTCTTTTAAATGGAAGCGGCCTTACCTACTACCACAAGTTTTTAGCTTATGGAGATATAAATAAATTGGTGGATGAATATAACGATCCCAAATTTCTAAAAACTCATACCGATGCTGATCTATTAATATTTTACTTACTTGGAAGCAAAAATGAATTATATATTACCATTACCGGGAGATCAAAAGATTACAATAAATTATTAAGCTCTCAACAAGAATTTAAATATGAAGGATTTAAGAATAATATAACATTTAAAGAATATGTTATCAATAATATCATTAATGACAGACAACAAGGGTTTTCTTTTTCTCACGATGAAATTTCAACAGCTATTGATGATGCGATATCAGATTATCAATTTATTATAAGCGAACAAAATACCAAGCAGGAATCCAGATTTGCCATTCCAAGCCAGGTTTTAAAAAACAAAGTAAATTTAAAAGAGCAAGGTACTATAAAAGCTTTACAGGAAGTAAACAGAACCATTGCCAAAATGAGAGCGGAAGAAAAACATGCCTATAATGAATGGATCATTTCTAAAGCGGACCCCATAATTATTTTGGAATTCATTTGAACAATAATAAAGATATTTCTCTAAAAGATTTAAAACAGCTTATTACTCAATTGAAAGATTATAAAAAGAATATGGGTGGGCTTAAAGACGGAAGAATCACCAATATTGAAGATATGAATTCCTTCGTAGAGCAAAACCTTACTGCTGGAGGAAGTATGTTCAAATGGTTCATTGATGCTCCTTTCTTCAGTTTGGATATGGAAACCAGGAAAAAATACATCGAAATGTATTGTGGAGAAGAATCTGCTTTCCCAAGATTCAGTATTTCAGGAGGAATCTCTAATGGAGATATTGTTGCCGCATTATTTAAAACCTGTTCTAATAAGCAGGAGCTTTTTGATATTATAATCTGCTTAGAGCAAGATGGAAAACTCTTTCATTTGCTTAATAACTTAAAATTTCAGGTATTTTCCCAAGTATGTACTATTATCACAGGAGTTTATATGACCTACATTAAAAAGGGAGAAATGAACAAAAAGTATGCGGATTCCCTGGAATTTGGCAGACAGGTTTTATTTGATAACAGAACTTTCGGGAATCGTAATATTGAAGAATTTGATACAAAACACAACAAATTAAAATTCACAACAGATCTCAATCTTTTTGTAAAAGTTGGAAAAATGAGTCTTGCTGCTCCTTTTCTATCAAATATGACAAGAGAAGATCTGCAAAAACCTATTTCCTGTAATCCTCTTGACATCATAAGCGTAACTCCAGTAGAAGATATTGAAAAATATAAACTGAAAAAAGGTGAAATCTATTTACTTCCTGCTTGTTTTGTGTATCTCTTATATAATGAAGAAACATGGGAAACCAATATACTTGCTGCAGAAGTTACGATACAATTAGCCTTCTGCCTTCTTGGAGTGGTAGAAATTATGGCCGCAGTAGAAGCAGGAAGTACAATAGGAGTTGCTTATTCTACCGGAGTGATAATTGATGCCAGCTTTGGAGCTACTATGTTCCAAACATTCACTAAAGATCATCCCGTAATTACAAAATACATCCATTATGCAATGTGGGCACGCTTAGTAACCGATTTCATTAATATCAAAGGATTATCACAAGAACTCAAGGCTTCAATAAATGCAAAGAAAATTAATTTTGAACCTTATGAGGCAACAATAGATGGAGTGAAAATTATAAAAGGAACAAAAAAAACCTATCAGCCCCTTTCTATTGGAGCCCTCAGTATTATTCCCCCCGCTATCCCTGCATTTTATACATTACAGGGAGGGAGAAAATTATTATTTTATTTACAAGGAATAAAGGAATCAATAACAGATGTTACCATTTTCTTTAAAGGAGCTGAAGTTTTTTCAGGCAGTAAATCCGCCGCAAAAGAATTTATGGATGCAGCTGTAGTAGTTTATAAAAATGAGGGAAAGACAGCCATGGAAGACTTCTTTTTTGCAAGACGAGCATCCGAAGATTCTAGACTTTTGCATTCGCAAACTGGAGAAACTAAAGTAGGTAAACTTATAAAAAAGAAAAAAATTACAGCATATTATTATGAGTTACACGATTACCAATTCGGCAAAAGAACGTGGCAAAAAACAGGTCTTGAAGCCCATCCCAAGGATGCATTTGAATGTAAAATACAACTAGCAAATCCTCAGGACTTCCCTTTAATTGGTAATAAAAATTATTTATATGGGGATCTTTTTATTCCTTATGATCTTACATCTGCAATACAGGCAAATAAAACAGGGCTTACTGATCTTAGTCTTGGAGAAATTATGCTTAATGATGGTTACATGACATTAAGAAAAGATTTAGGACATGATATGGACGGTATTATGGGACAATGGCAAAAAAATGATGCATATATTGATTATCCTGACCAACAATCCGTAATTTATCCCAGTTAAAATATGAAATGTTGGGAAAACCTATCACTAAAGAAAATCTGGAGGCAGCAGCACTAACTACCTTTACAGGTAAATGGGCAAAAAGTAAAGGTTTTGTAAAACCAGAGCTTTATAATTCTGCAGAGCAATTAGGTGAAATACAACCGCTAGGAGATATTGACAAAGTAACTAATATTGTATTTATCTTTAAAAAATAAAATTATGTCAGAAGAAAAACAACAAATTATTTTAGTTTCAACAAAGAACTATATTACTGAAGGTATAAAAAGTACAGAAGGCAACCGTAAGATATTATTTGTAAATCCTCAATTAAAAGATCATACTTTTTTAGAAAAAGAAGTTTTTAAATCTATTTTCGGAGAAAATTTAGGCAAAGAAGATTTATTTTTAGAGCCTGGTTCTTATGAGAATATTGTTAAGGCATATGAACATATATTACAAAACCTTTTAAAGGACGAACATAGAATACCTGAAGAATATACTAATGATAGAATAAACTATTTTAGAGAATATATAAAAGAACAGTGGGCAAATGACAATTTAACTTTGGAGGAGCAAAATAATGCTAAATATAGTGACATCTATGAAGCATTAGGTGAGTATTACATTGTATTTATGCGATCTCCTAAAAGCATGATTCCTTACAAGTTTAATAACAATTATCTACATTTTAAATCTCTTTACAACAGTGGCGCTCCACTATACATTAGTAAACTTTTAGATTATAATGATTTAGAATCTTAAAAAACTTATTATTTAAGACTTTTTTAGGATAAGTAACCACATATACTTTCTCATAAAGATTTTCTTCCCATAGATAATAAGCCACAGCGTGCTGTGGCTTATATTTTTTTAAATTAAAAGCCAGCCATATTCTTGTTATATTAGTCACATGTAAAAATTGAAGAGAGTGAAAGAAAAAGATTTAACATGTAACCGTTTAGATGGCGGAGGAGTTCCTATATATTATCACAATGGCAGCCCTTTTACAGGTATTGTTTTACGGTACTATGACACTGGCGAGCTTTTTTGCGAAGAGGAATATAAAGACGGCTATCAGGAAGGACGGTTCAGATCTTATCATAAAAACGGTAAAAAATATACAGAATATAAAGCCCATAACAACGTAGAATACGACGGAACTTATAAAAAATGGGATGAAAATGGTAATTTGACGGCATAAATAATAACATATGGAAATAGTATATTTAAAAAAGTACGCACGTTACAAACAAAATGGAGCAAGCAAAAGAATTTCTGCATTCGGGCCCCCTGTAGGGCTAAGCGAAGCAGATATCACACAGCTAGAACTTGAAATGAACGGCGGTTCTCCTTTTCCTAAAGTTTATAAAGAATTTCTCTCTATTGGAGGTGAATTCAGCTGTATTTCATTAAATCATGTGGGGAGAAATGCAGGAAAACTGGTTGTAAAGTACAAACAGGCTCTGCAAAAAAGAAAATCCGGTATTGCCCGGCCAATCGCAATACTTAATACATTAGAGGGGCAATGTGGTACATTTATTTATCTAGACAATGGAGATAATCCGCAGCCTTGGCTTTTTTCCATTAATGAAGACTATAACAGTGATAACGGTGACGTAATATGGAAATCCCCTTTTAAAACTTTGAAAGATATGATTGATGAATTAGTAGATATTTCTGAAAGCAATCTCGCCATCTAATCCAATTCATTTTTTATAAAAAATAAAACACGACACGTTTTGTCGCATGAACCGCATATATTTGTCTTATAAAACTTTACCATGAATCGCAGCACTGCTGCGCCCTATTGTACTTAATAAATACCAAAAATAAATCCATTTTATTTATTATTTGAAAATAAAAATTCATTTTTAACTGAAGATATAAAAAGCTGCTTTAATTATGGAATCTTATTAAGTGGTTTATTTTATGAACCCGAAAAACATATTAAGGAGTTACTTGAAGACACAAACCTAAATACTCCAATTTTATAAAATTTCAAATAGTCTAAAACCTCAAGGGTGCCAACAAAGGCTATGTGATCCTGATCACTATTTTGTATTGCTTTAAAAGTTGCACAGTTTGTTAATTTTATCGAGAGTAAATCTAAAAGTAAAGCTCTCAGAATTGACAATATGGGAGAGTCATTGATTCAAGGATTATATAAGAAGCATGCGCAAGTTGTAATCCAATGCTAAAATATTTTAATATTACTGAAATTCGTTAAAAAAATATATGAAATTTAAATCAAATGTTCAAACACAATTTGAAAAAGCAGGTTGGTTTGAAAATAGAAATATTGAAACTGCTCTAAATCAAAAAATTAATAATTTTGGTGAACTACCCAATCATCTTAAAGAATTTTTAATTTTTTATGGAGATTTAGTTATTGAAGATTGTAAACCATATAAATCTGATGTAGTTAATACTTTAAACACTAAAATAGATTTTTTAAAAAATAATGTAAGTGCAAACCTACCATTTCCTGGTATATATTATAAAGTTGGTTATTTTTATCCTGATCATTATATGATTTATACAGACTTAAAAAGTAGTGTCTATTTAGTTGGGGATAGTTATTTTAAAATGAATACTATTTTTATTAAAGGTATTGAAAATCTTATTGAAGACAATTGGGATCAATGTTTAGAATGGAATCCAGACACTAAAGAATGGGTAAAAGAGTATTGATAAGCTAATGTTAACAGACAAAGAAATGCTAAAAATAGCAGAACTTTTTATAAAAAGAATTGTTGCAAAGAATATTGAGCCAATGATTATTCCTAATGCCACATTAAACAAACCATATGGCAATATTTATTTTTTCAATTCTAAAAAACATATATTAACAGGAGATCCTACTGCATCTCTAGTTGGTTCTGGCCCTTTTATAGTAGAAAAAGAAACTGGAAGAGTCGTAAGTTTTGGTTCTCTTGGTACTTTAGAGGATAATATAAAATCTTATGAAAATGGAACAATGACTCCAAGTTTAGACCTTTATTGGTATCCTCACGAAGACAGATTTGATTATAAATAATCATTATATTTTACAATAATAAAACAAAAGAAGTATAACTCCTGAGTAAAACAGCAGTATCTTTATTGCTGTTTTGCCCAATAATATTTACATTATTACTTGATTGATCATACTTTAAAATCAACAAACATAAAATATTTACAAGACCAGGCCAGAAAAATCATCACTAATCGTAAGGAAAAATATAAAATATGTTAACAGAAAAAGAAATGCTCATCATCGCAGAACGTTTTTTAAAAAAACTAGGTGAAGGAGGAGAAAATATCGAAGTAGTTATAGATAAAGTTATTATAACGCCACATGGTAATGTATACTCTTATGATTCTAAAGAATATCTTTTAACAGGTGATTTTAATAAGTCATTAGTAGGTAATGGACCATTTTTAGTAGAAAAAAAAGCGGGAAGGGTGGTTACTTTTAGTACGTCAGGCAATCTGGAAGACCAATTAAAAGCTTATGAAAATAATGCTTTACCATTATGTTTAACAGGTTATTGGTATCCAGACGAAGATCGTTTTGATTATAAATAATCAGAACACTTTACAAATATAAAATACAAGAACTAAAAAAGAGGAGATCTTCTAAAGTTGCAAAAGCAATTTCTCGATTGGGAAATAGACGGATTAAAAGAAGTTATTTACATAACCAAGCAAGGAGATATTAACTATTTAAAAATAAAATCATGTCAATTACATATCATTTAAAGTTCCGAAAAAATTTAGAACAAAAAAAAGAACTTACTCAACTTATCAATGAGTATAAAAATAGTATATTTTTGGTCTCAAATTTATATTCAGCTCAACATGGCTATGAAGGAGGAAAATTTCAAGATGAATATTTAGGTATTGATTTAAAAAATTCTTCTCAAATATCTTTCGAACTTTTACAAAAAGATGCAGAGCCGCAATATTGGAAGACAATGCTCAATGAGATTATTCATAAAATCACTAATGACATATACCCCAAAGAAGATTATTTTTTTGATTTTCAAGGTGATATCGTTTACGAAATGAGAGAAAAAGGAGTAATTAAAAAAAATAGTATTGACAAGTTTCTTTAATTTCTTTGTTAAACTGATTATAATTGAAAGTATTAATACCCTTAATGAAAGGTTGTCTCAAAAAGGTTAACTTGCTACTACTGGCTTTTTTATATCTTAGAGGAAAATGAGAAAACTATATACATACGACAATAAAAGAATCACTGTCTGTAATGATTTTGAATTAAAATTCCAAGATTTTTTATATTTTATGAAAAATAAGGATGAAAAAACCTATTTACTTCTATCCAGTAATTCTGACTTTAATGTAAGCAGAAAAATATTTTTGGAAAAATTCAAAGACTTTTTCGAAAATTGGTTAAAAGAAAATTTCGAATTAAAGCAATCTTTGTCGCCTAGTAGCTTGGAAAATATTTATAACAGCATTAAAATGACTGATAACAACTATGAGGGATTTTTTTCATATTACATCTTTTATAAAAAGCTAGTTGAATCGGAAGATCCCACATTATTCTTTTATGATTCTAAATCCAAAACTCCTCATAACCATTTTAAAAAATATGAAGATTAGTTTTTATTAGTCTTATTATAAAGTTTCGCCGGCTACCCTCGCAATTGGATAACCCTCTTTTAAACTCTTTGAATTCAACAATACAGAAACAATTTACATTGTGAAACATATTAAAAGTAGCCAATTTTTATTTATAGATGACGATGGTCAAGAGAAAATCTTTTTAAGAGAAAAGTATTTTGAATTTGTTTGTCTACTCATTACTGATTTTTTCAACAAGAAGATTATTGAGAATGAATTTCACTATTACTTTATCTCTTTATTAAATAATCTTGAAGATTATGAAAGTGTGGATTACATAAATCACCAAATTCCCTATCATTGGGCTTTATCTATTATTCAAAACAAACATACCACAGATTCTTATACACCAGAAGAGTTAGAGCAATTACTTGAATTTTCATCAAAATTTGATAAGCAAAATAATCTCAATTCTTTTATAATTGCGTGTCCCTGACCTTCATATTTTAAGTTCTCCCGCTACCTATTCCCAGCTGGAAGACTATCTTTTAAACTCCTTTTGAATTACAGAATGCGGACTACCAAAAGCTTATCATCTAAATTACAGGAATCTTAAGAAATTAAGTTAGCAATATACTTTCAATCTCCATAAAACCGTATTAATAAAGGAGATGAGTTTATTAATAAAATCAAATAGCTATGACAATAGAATATATGACAGCAGTGAAAGATAATCTAAAAATTAATAATTTTATTAATAGAGGATTTTCAGAAGAAAAAATTCAAAAGATAGAATCAGAATATAATAAAGGAAATAAATTTCCAAAAGCATTTAGAGAGTTTTTATACTTAGCTGGGGATTTTAATAATTTTGGATTCGATGATATTGAAGGTATATTAAAACTCCAGGAATTAGCTAAAGAAGAATTGGAAATTACAGGAGCAAAAATTGAAAGACCTTTTTTCGCATTTCACCAACTATCTGGTTGTGAATATTTTACATTCATTTATTTAGATGAAAATACAGCTGATCCTAAAACCTACATTTGTTCACCTTATTATAAATCTACTCCGGGGGAAGAGTTTATTAAGTATAATGGTTTTACATTTACAGCATTAGTAAACGAAAGTATTCATCGAGTAAAGAATAACATTCCGTTTTAATAGTATCCGCCTCAATAAGAGGCGGTTTTATTGACTAGTTATTCGAGAAATTATGGCCTATGCACCTCTTGAGAAAGAGAAATCTGGGCAATTGCAAATTATTATAAAGTTGGTTATTTTTATCCTGATCATTATATGATTTATACAGATTTAAAAGGTCCATTTAGTTGGGGATAATTATTTTAAAATGAATAATATTTTTATTAAAGGTATTGAAAATCTTATTAAAGACAATATGAAACCGACAAAAGAACAAATCATACAAATAGGATTAAAAGTAGTTGATGATGTCTTTAAAGAAGCTTATAATTTGCAAACGGCTTCAGCAACAAAAGATAAAGTAAAAGTATATTCATTAGGCAATGATGGATATTATGAACATGACGGATGGCATTTTAGTGTGAATAGTAAAGAAAAATATGATAATGAATATAAATCTTTTTTTATATACTTTTTAGATAGTGGAGTTCCTCTTCATATGACCTCTTTTTTAGGAGATGACAAACCGAGGTTTGTTTATGCTATAAAAGATAAAAATAATAAATACACTGTTGTTGATGAAGATAAATATTTTAAACATCAAAATTTTGACTTTAAAAATTTTGTAAGGAAGAATTTTTAACACACTTCCAATAATTGTTATATAACAAAACTTTACTATAAAAAAATAAAACACGACACGTTTTGTCGCATGAACCGCATATATTTGTCTTATAAAACTTTACCATGAATCGCAGCGCTGCTGCACCCTAAAAATAGAGAAATGAAGAAAGATTTTTATCTGACAAGATATGCCTTAATAATTAAAAGATTAGAAAGCTCTCCGGCTACTTATTCTCAGCTGGAGGACTATCTCTTAAACTCTTTTGAATTCCAGGATGCAGGAATCAAGAGCTACTCTATCCGTACTTTGCAAAGGGATATCCGGGAGATTTCAGATCTTTTCAATCTCTCCATTCATAACAAAAAAAAGGGTGACAACCGGTATTATATTGAGAGCCGCCCGATTATGGAAGTGGATGAATATAATCAGAAGCTTCTTGAGTCCTTCCAGGTGAGCAATGCCCTGAACCTTCACCCGGATTTTTCAGATTTTATCTTTTTTGAAAGCCGAAAACCAACCGGTGTGGAACATTTTTATGACCTGTTCTTTGCTATCCGGAATAAAAGAGTAGTGACTTTTGAGCACTACAATTACAAGAACAAACTGATGACTTCCAGAAAAGTGCATCCTTTGGCTTTAAAAGAATCTAAAGATCGATGGTACCTTATTGCTATCGATACAAAAGATAAAGTTTTAAAATCGTTCGGGCTTGACAGGATCAATTATCTTGATGTGGCCAAAAATCAGTTCAGGGAGAAATACAAATACAACTTCAGAGAGCATTTTAAAAATGCATTCGGGGTCATGAATCTGGCAGAACAGAAGCCACAGAATATCGTATTGAAATGCAGCCGCCATCAGGGAGAATATATCAGAAGTTTCCCACTTCATCAATCTCAGAAAGAGACCAGAGAAACCCCTGAGGAAATTTATTTTGAGTTCTTCCTTCATCCTACTTATGACTTTATGCAGGAGATTCTTTCTTATGGAAAAGAAGTAACCGTTCTGGAACCGAAAACCTTAGTTGAAGAAATTCGCAATCATTTACAGGAATCTTTAAACCGTTATCTTGAAAGCTGATCATAAATAACTTATTTCATATTTTTTGTTATATTTACATAAATATACCCTTATTGAAAACTTTATTCATTGGCATCAGCTGTTTTATTTCTACCTTTTTTCTCGCACAGCAGAAAGAAGAGTTCAGGCTTGTAAAGAGCTATTATAACCAGCACAGAAACATGCTGAACAAAGAATTCAAAAAGAAATTTGATGCAGAGTCCAATGCCGTAAAAAAAGCAGAGATTAAAGGTGATTTTCTTTTTTTCATGAAAAAAATGGACAGCATTGAAAATAATGCGATGATCGGAGCTTTATTAAAAGTCAGAAATCTGGAAGACCTTCAGACCATCAGAAATCCTGAACGTAAACCCTCATCTGAAAACTTTTCAAGTGCTGAAAAGATGGCAGATTACCCGGGCGGGATTAATTCTTTAAGGCAGGAAGTCGCCAATCTGCTGTATGTTGACGGGGTATATTCTAAAGAAAAAACGATAAAAACGGATGTGGATTTTATTGTTGAAAAAGATGGAACAGTCAGCAATGTTCATGCCCAGGGTGAGAATTTCACCTTCAACAGGCAGGCAGAAATTGCCTTATATTCTCTTGCAGAAAAATTTTCTCCGGCCATGATAAAAGGAGATCCGACAACTTATCGTTTTAAACTTCCTTTAACTTTAACGATAACAGACTAAATGTTTACCGACGAATATTACATGAAAATGGCACTGCAGGAAGCAGAAGCCGCTTTAGAAAAAGATGAGGTCCCGATCGGATGTGTAGTGGTTTCCAACAACCGGATTATTGCAAGAGCCCATAATCTCACTGAAACACTGAACGATGTGACTGCCCATGCAGAAATGCAGGCTATAACTTCAGCAGCTAACTTTCTTGGAGGAAAATATTTAAAAGACTGCACATTGTATGTCACCATGGAGCCATGTGTCATGTGTTCAGGAGCGCTTTCCTGGTCTCAGATTTCCAAGGTAGTCATTGGAGCGCGTGATGAACAGAGAGGTTTTATCAATAAACATCTTTCTCTTCATCCGAAAACAGAAGTTATCACAGGCATTATGGAAGCAGAATGCTCTTCTATTGTTAAACAATTCTTTAAAAGTAAAAGATAATTTAAAAACACAAAGCCGGAGAATAATTAAATATTCCCGGCTTTTATCTTATAATTTATCCTGTTAAGATTTCTTCTATTCTTTTACAATACAATATCTCACCAAATCAAAATATTCTCCATCCTTTTTCACCTCCTGTACGAGAACAGCCTCCTGCTCCATTCCTATTTTCTCCATAATTCTTCCGGAAGCAGGATTGTGAGGGAAATGAGTAGCAAAGATTTTATGAAAATTCAATTCATTAAATCCAAAATCGATCAGGGCTTTTGCAGCCTCTGTTACATATCCTTTATTCCAGTAAGGAATTCCTATCCAGTAGCCTAATTCCGCTTTATCATCATCTCGGTCATGGAGACCGATCGCTCCGATGATTTGTCCTTCTTTATTCCTGATTCCGAAAGTATATCCGGTATCATTATCAAAAGCTTCCTTAGACATTTCCAGCCACATCCGGGCATCATTTTCCATGTAGGGATAAGGAATATTAGAAGTAAGATCAGAAAAAATTCTGTGCTGAAGGTATTCAACGATAAAAGGAATATCCTTCTCCTCCAGTTGCGATAGAATAAGTCTTTCTGTCTGTATAATTGGAAATTTTTTCATTATTTTAACATTAAGGTTGAGGTGAAGACTAAGGTATTACCCGGATTCAACCTGAACCTTAATCTTTTATTTATAAATCTTTCCCAAGGAAATAAAGTCCTTTCAGGGTGTGAAGCCTGTCCATCACATGAATTTTATCTGTCAAAGGCTTGTAGATATGAGAGACTCCTCCCGTTGCGACGACAAAGCAATCATCATTTACTTCTTCATTGATACGGCTGACAAACCCTTCTACCATTCCCAGGAAGCCATATACCATTCCACTTTGCATACAGGTTACAGTGTCCAATCCCAGAACAGATTTGGGCTTTTTCAGTTCAATATCCGGAAGCTGTGCAGTTTGGTTAATCAGAGAATTCAGAGAAGTAACAATTCCCGGAGCAATAATTACACCCAGAGTTTCTCCGTTTTCCGCTACACAACTTGCCGTAAGAGCAGTCCCGAAATCGATAATAATCTTTTTCTTACCAGGATATAAATTATGAGCGGCAACAAGGTTTGCATAGATATCCGTACCCATTTGTTTGGATTTAGCCTGCACTCCTGAAGGTGTATTCCTGTCAACAATTACAGGGTTGGTCCCGTGGATTTTTTTAATTCCTGAGCTCATGACTTTGGTAAGCTGAGGTACTACTGACCCGATAATAACTTTATCAATTTCTTTCGGTTCAATTTTATACGTCTGATAAAGCATCAGCATCTGTACATACAGCTCATCTGCCGTTCTGTAAGGCTTTGTATTGATTACCCACGAAATATCACAATTATCACCATTGAAAAGTCCAAATCTGATATTGCTGTTCCCTACGTTGATTACGATTGAATTCATTGACATATTTTTCAGAAGAAATTCATTATATATAATTGAAATTCCTGCTTGATTTTGAGGGCTTAAATTTAATCATTTTAAAAAAAAGAACCTGCCATTATCCAATTAAATTACAATGACACACTTATTTTTTCTTTCTCCGGAACAATTCAGTATATTTAAAACACAATATTATTATTCTGACTATCTCATGAAAAAACTGATCCTTGTTACTTTACTATGCTTCGGTATCTGTATTTTTGCGCAATCCGGCAACTCAATGGCAAGCGTTTTACAAAAAATAAAGAGTCAGTCAAAAATTGATCCTCAGGATAAGGTAGTTTATGATCTGATGGATGAATTTTATCAAAAAAATCTTCAGGCTGATAATGATGAAGTAACTCCCGAACTTACACACAGAATTCAAAAAGCAGTTTCTGATCCCAATACCAAAAATATACACCTGCTTTATCTTCTTCTGATGTATCAGCAGCATATCAGCCAGACTGTCGCAGAAGGAAAAAATTCAAATCCTGAATTTCAGATTGAAACCATGAATCTCCTTGAAAGCGAAACTAAGGAAGTATATGGAAAGCTTCCGGCAATCATCTACATTTTTAAAGCGGAGGCCTTAGACAGCGGCTCCCAGAAAGAAAAAGCAAAAATTACGGTTGCAAACGGTTTAAAAGAATATCCGGACTCTATTCCTTTAAAAGTTTATAGTTATTTAAACACCAAAGATGAGACTTTGAGGCAGGATCTCATCCAAAATCATCCCAATCACTGGATGGTACAGCAATTTGAAATAAAATAAAAAAATCCACAGATTAATCTGTGGATTTTTCTTTGTATATGCTTATCGTTATTTCACCTCTACAAAATTATTTTCCATATTCACATCTGCAATTCTCTGGCTGAAATCAATTCCGAGAACAGATAGCTGAGATTTGGTATAAGGAATAGTAAGGGTATATTCTTTCTGAGTCCATGGCCAGTAAGGCATTGTTTTGAAATCACCATACACATCTTTTTCTTTCCACGTATGCGTCATATTCATCGGGATCTGATAAGTAATGATTTTCTTATCCGTTGTCATCACTCCGAAATCAATCGGCATTGGCACCTGACCATTATTAACCAGAGTAATAGTAGTTGACTTTGCATCGTACTTAACATCCTTAATTCCGTAATCGATGGTTTTTGTCGTATTGATCCAGTAATTGTGGAACCATTTCAGATCCATCCCGGAAACTTTTTGCGCAATGTGAAGGAAATCCCTGTCCGAAGGATGCTTCATACTCCACTGATCATAATATTGCTTTAAAGTTTCGGCAAGATTCTGCTCTCCCATAATGTATCCAAGCTGTACCAGGTATAATTCACCTTTTACATAAGAAGCAAAGGTATAAGATGTACCGTTATCATGATGATCCCCTAGCCAAACTGCAGGTTCTTCAATTCCTTTTTTAACGAACTTTCTGTAAGCATCTAATCTTTCAACAAAAGGATTCGGAAGATCTTCAGGAAATAGCTGATACATTGTATAACCTTCTGCATAACTGGTGAAGCCTTCATCCATCCATGGACGTACAGATTCGTTAGTAGCAAGCATTTGCTGATACCATGAGTGGGATCCTTCGTGAGCCATTAAACCCATTAAATCTTTAATGCTTTTAGCTTCCCCTAAAATCATGGTACACATTCCGTATTCCATTCCGCCGTCTCCTCCCTGGATAAATGCATAAGTAGGATATACATATTTTCCGAAGTGGGAATTCATAATCTGGAAATACTTGGTGATATAAGGCTGTGCCTCACCCCATGCTTTTGTTTTATCATTTTTCTGATAAACAAGATATACTTTCGGGCCTTCCTGAACATTGAAGCTTTCCACAGAATAATCTCTGTCTGCACTCCATGCAAAGTCAAGGATATTTTTTGCTGTCCATTTCCAGACCGCTTTTTTATCTTTTTCTGTTTTTATTTTGGCATTGGCATCGTAGCCTTTTACTTCTGTTGGGTTTTCCAGAATTCCTCCTGCTCCTACGACATAATCTTTATTGATTTTAATAGTAACATCAAAATCAGAGAACGGTGCATGAAATTCTCTTCCCAGATAATCAAAAGTTGCCCAACCGTCATAATCGTATTCTGCAATTTTCGGATACCATTGCGTCATTGTCATGTCAACTCCTTCTTTGTTGTTCCTTCCGCTTCTTCTGATCTGCTGGGGGATCACGGAATCCCAATCCATTGTAAACGTAGTGGTAGAATTCGGCTTGATGGGTTCAGCCAGATACACTTTCATAATGGTTTCCTGAACTTCAAATTTCACGTCTTTCCCATTCTGCTTAATCCAGTGAATGTTCTGAGCTCCTTCCTGATCTTTTGGAATGGACGCCAGTCTCGAAATGCCATCTTTCTGCAGTCTTGAATCTCCATTTTTCCCCTGGGAAGCCACTCTCTGATCCATCATGGAATTAGGTTTGAAAGCATTCCAGTATAAGTGGAAATAAACCACATTCAGCTCATCCGGTGAATTGTTGGTATATTCTATCGTTTGTTTTCCCTGGTAGGTAAATTTTTCAGCATTGACATCTATATCCATCTTGTACTTTGCAGCCTGCTGATAATAAGCTCCTTGCTGAGCCTGAAATTGTGAAATGATAAACGCAAAAATGATTGCAGCCGATTTTCTCATTTAAAATTTTATTTTTTCTAAAGGTAGGTAATTTAAATAAGAACCTCAAATAGGAGTTATTTTGAGATTTTATTCTGTTTATTATGGTTTTAGATGAATTTTAATCAGAGTTGTTAAAATAGAAATTCATAAAGATGAAGTGACTTATTTTTACGAACCACAGATGACACGGATTTTCCTAGACTATTATGAGTCGTTTTTTGATACGGTGAGCATTGATATGCCTATTCGTTCTTCAACAGTTTTTTGATTAAAGTAATCTGTCCCAGGTGATAGTAGCTATGCTCGATCATTCCATCAATGTTTCTCCGGTAAGTTCCGTATTTTTCATCAACAAAAACCTCATCAAGTTTAGAATCAGGCATCTGTTCCAGCAATACTGCAAATTTTTCAGCATCTTTCCAGAGTTTATTCAACAGTTCTTCCCATTGTTGCTGAGATTCTATGGGAGGAAGATCAAAACTGAATTTATCTTTGATTTCAAGATCACCACCCTCAAAAACATTGATAATTCCTGCAATATAATAATCAATATGAAAAGTAAGCATTGCGATCGTATTCAGAGAATCAATTTTTGCCACTGCCTGTTCCCAGCTTACATCTGAAAGCTGATCTTTAAAATTGGTATTGGCGATCCAGAGACCATCCAGCAAAACCTCTCTGAACCTTTTTGATAATTGTGATACTGAACTCATGGGTACAATATTATTTATGTTTCCTAAAGATAGGTTTTTATTTAAACACAAATCTCACCAATGAAAACCACTATTTTAAACACAATAAAATAAAGCAGTTCGTGCAAATAAATATGTGATATTCGTGTTAAATAAGTATAAAAAACCTCAGACACAAAAGTACCTGAGGTTGATATTATAACGTTAAATTACAATTATTTTTTTGCAGAAGCTTCTTTTTTTCCGCTTCTCAAAATCTTTTCAAGGATTCTTAGAGTAATCAGGTATGTTGGCTTCACTCCTGTAAGCCCAAGACCACCCGAAGATAATGTACTTCCTGTTTCCAGCGGGTTATCTGATGCGTAATAAGCGTAGCACACGAACAGATCCGGTGAAATATGATGTCTGATCTTGGAAGCTACCTGGATGGCTTTCTGATAATGTGCTCCTTCCATTTCAAGACCAATTGCCTTCCATGAAGTGTTCATAAAGTAAGAAAGAATATCCTTATTCTGAAGAGAAGTTCCCAGAACAGTAATCATTGGTCCTTCGAAAGCTTTCAGTTCATCATCGATGAAATCTTCCAGTTTTAAAGCATTTTCAAAAGGATAATTGTCTGCAGTCCCTTCAAAAATATGAGAAGTAGGGATCATAATATCTCCTTTCGCTCCGGTAAGAATACCTGCTTTCCCCATGATGGAAACGGATTTTACATGCATCATGTATACTTCTCCTTTATGTTCAAAAGGTCTCAGCAATTCATCCATCACCTCGAAAGCCTGCTCTCCGAAAGCATAATCAAAAACCATTACAACATCATCTCCTGAGAACTTGATGTCTGCAAACGGAGTATTCTTCAGATCTGTTTTGCTGAGGTCTATGATCTGAACGTCAATATTACTTCCACTCTTGTCCGCAATATGAATCATGCCTTCCTCCAAAGCATATTTTAAAACTTTATCACGAAGTTCTTTCTTGTTTGAAATCTCTTCATACAGTTTATAATCAACTTCATGATGCTGTTTCTTTTTAAGTGCATGGTTGGCATACAGCATATTTTTTACTGAATGCATATTAGCAGAAATGATATGCAGGGGACGCATGTGAAGGTTATTTTCAAATAAAACCTCTTTTACCTTATTCGCCCATTTCTCTCCAAAATAATGGTGTCCCACTCTTTCTTTTAATATAGAGCTGAAATAAATTTCTCTTTCTCTGCTTCCTTTTGCATCCTCAAGACTTACCTTTCCTAAGTTGTAAATAATTTTGAAAAGACGGTCAGGATTATGATCATCACCAAAAGTATTGTAAGCTCTTAAAGTTTCATCAAAAGATCTTCCTATTAAAGAAGAAAGATGAATAAGCGCCACTTCTTTTTCTTTTCTGCTGAATTTCTTTTCCCCCTTCACCACTTCTTCAATAATTTTGAAAGCACGTGTCGGTTTCCAGTTTTCATCCTGGATGAATGCCAGGTTACGGATTTTATCAGCTTCTATAAACAGGAATGTCAGGTGGGTAAGAATGTCATAAATTTCAGAACGGCCCAAAAGAACCTCAATATTCATCTGGTGTTCGTCTATTCTATAACAGTTTCTTCTTCTTTTCTTTGGAACAATAGGTTCGAAACTTCCTTTATCAAACCCTTCATCAGATGTAAGATGAATAAAAGCACATTCTTCAATTCCTTCCGGAAGCCTGTCTAAAACATACATCAAACCGTCCAATTCCAATTTGCTCGGAATATTCATGGTTCCGTAAATTTCCGGATTGATGGTTTTCAACAAACTTCTGATACTCTCTCCTGAAACTCCTCCCGGCTTGAAAAATCCTCTATAAAATAAGTGTCTCATAGAGATGTATAGTCTTTCAATAGCCTCTGTTGTTTCTCTTGCTCTAGAATTTGTCATAAAATAAATTTCACACAAATATACAAAATCTTTACCCACTTTACTTTAACTGTCTTTTAACAAGTATTTTAATCATTCAGTATGATTGTTTATTGCATAATAAATAGTATATTTACTCTGTATTCTATAAAACAGGCTTAAAATCTCATTTTTTAAACATTAAATCACCAAACACCCCTGTTAAAAACACCAAACATTTGTTTAAATTATATAAATTTTCAGAATACCCCTTAAATTTTTAGGGTTAAAATGTTTTCAATTCATTTTTTTTGTAAATTTGCCCTGTAAAAAATCAACCCATTTATGTCAACCTTAAGATTCAAAGCGTTAGAAACCCTACCATTTAAGGATTTCAGAAGAGATAACTCTGTTGAAGTTCCTGTAAAATTATCAGAATTATTCTGCCAGAATGTTTTCTCAGAAGAAACAATGAGAGAATATTTAACGAAAGAAGCATTCCAGTCTATTATGGATGCAGTAAAAAAAGGGACTAAAATCCAGAGACACATTGCAGATCAGGTAGCTGTAGCAATGAAAGACTGGGCAATGAGCAAAGGAGTAACTCACTATACTCACTGGTTTCAGCCTTTGACAGGGACAACCGCAGAAAAGCACGATTCTTTCTTCACCCCTATCGAAGGAGGAAGAGCTATTGAAAGATTCAGCGGAAATTTATTGATCCAGCAGGAGCCGGATGCCTCTTCTTTCCCGAACGGAGGAATCAGAAACACGTTCGAGGCAAGAGGTTATACCGCATGGGATCCTACTTCTCCGGCTTTCATCATGGGAACTACATTGTGTATCCCATCTATCTTCATCTCTTATACAGGAGAAACTTTAGATTATAAAGCCCCCCTTTTAAGAGCTTTGAACGCTGTAGACGAGGCTGCAACCAACGTAATGCAGTATTTCGACAAAAATGTAACAAAAGTAACTCCTACTTTAGGTTGGGAGCAGGAATATTTCCTTGTAGATTCAGCATTATACCAATCCCGTCCGGACCTTGTATTAACAGGTAAGACATTATTAGGACATTCTCCTGCAAAAGGACAGCAGCTGGATGATCACTATTTCGGTTCAATTCCTACAAGAGTAATGAACTTCATGAAGGAGCTGGAAATCGAATGTATGAAATTAGGTATTCCTGTAACTACAAGACACAACGAGGTAGCTCCGAACCAATTTGAGCTGGCTCCAATGTTTGAGGAAGTAAACGTTGCCGTAGACCACAACTCTTTGTTGATGGATATCATGGCAAGAATTGCTCACAGACACCACTTCCACATTTTATTCCACGAAAAACCATTCGCAGGAGTAAACGGAAGCGGAAAGCACAACAACTGGTCTTTAGCTACAGATACAGGTGAAAACTTATTAAGCCCGGGAAAAAATCCTAAGAAAAACTTACAATTCCTGACTTTCTTTGTTAACACTATTAAAGCAGTTCACGAGTATGCTGATCTTTTAAGAGCAAGTATCGCATCTGCAAGCAATGACCACAGATTAGGTGCTAATGAAGCTCCGCCGGCAATTATCTCCGTATTCATCGGAAGCCAGCTGTTCAGCGTTTTGGAAGAGCTTGAAAAAGTAACCAACGGAAAATTATCTCCGGAAGAAAAAACAGAATTAAAATTAAATGTAGTAGGAAAGATTCCTGAAATTTTATTAGACAATACTGATAGAAACAGAACTTCTCCATTTGCATTTACAGGAAATAAATTTGAGATCAGAGCGGTAGGTTCTTCTGCAAACTGTGCAGAGTCTATGACGGTAATGAATACCATCGCAGCAAAACAATTGAACGATTTCAAGAAAGAAGTTGATGCTTTAATTGAAACCGGACTTAAGAAAGACGAAGCCATCTTTAATGTATTGAGAGAGTACATCAAGCAGTGTAAAAACATTATGTTTGAAGGTGACGGATATTCTGATGACTGGGCAAAAGAAGCTAAGAAAAGAGGATTAAACAACCTTAAAACAACTCCTGAAGCTTTAAAACAGGAAATGGATAAGAAATTCCTGGACCTTTATGAAGAGATGGGAATTTTCACCCACAGAGAAGTTGAGGCAAGAAATGAAATTAAGTTAGAAAAATATTCTACTGTTATTGATATCGAAGCAAGAGTATTAAGTGATATTGCAAGAAACCACATCATTCCTTCTGCATTAAACTATCAGAACAGATTAATTGAAAACGTAAAAGGTCTTAAAGAAATCTTTGGAGATAAAGAATTCAAATCACTGGCTAAAGAACAAATGAGTTTAATTACAAGCATTTCTGAAAATGTTTCTACAATTAAGCTTGGTGTTGAAGATCTTATCAAAGCCAGAGAAGCAGCCAAAAGCATATCAGACAGCCAAAAACAGGCAGAAAGCTATTGTAATAAAGTAAAACCATTATTTGATACCATCAGAGAAGCTTCTGATGCATTGGAAATGATGGTTGACGATGAGCTTTGGCCGATGACAAAATACAGAGAAATGTTGTTTACAAAATAACACCTGTAAAGTTCCATATTAGTTTAAATTCCCCGTTTTCCGGGGAATTTTTTATTTAACCTAAAACATTCATAGACAAAGACTTCTACAACTTCAAATTTGATACAGAATTTAATTTTACCTTTGTTTCCGTTATGAAAATCCTGATCATAGAAGACAACCATGAACTTGCCCAGAGCATGAAATATTATCTTGAAGGCGAGAACTATATCTGTGAATGTTCCCATCATTACAATGAAGCCCTGGAAAAACTCAGCTTTAATTCGTACGATTGCATTTTGCTGGATATTATGCTGCCTGACGGAAACGGATTAAACATTCTGAATTACATTAAAACCGAAAAAATCAGCAGTGGAATTCTCATTATTTCAGCAAAAAATGCATTAGATGATAAGATCAACGGACTGGAACGGGGTGCTGATGACTATATTACAAAACCTTTCCATTTACCGGAACTCCATGCCAGATTAAGAGCCGTTTACCGTAGAAAAAAAATGGAAGGCTACAGTGAAGTTAAGTTCAATGAGATCATTTTAAATACAGACACTTACGAAGTTATTATTAACGAGACAAGATTGGAAGTTACCCAGAAAGAATTTGAACTCTTGCTGTACTTTCTTGTCAACAAAAACCGTGTATTATCAAAACAATCAATTGCCAATCATCTCTGGGGTGATTATACGGATAATTTATCCAATTTCGATTTTGTTTATCAGCATGTTAAAAATCTCAGAAAAAAAATTGGTGCTGCCCAGGGAAAAGATTATATTGAAACGATCTACGGATTAGGCTACAAGTTCAATGCTTTAAAATATAGTGGCTCATGAATTTATTGAATAAAATATCAGTCTGGTTTATCGCCATTGTATTGCTGGTTACCCCCGTAAGCATGTACATATCATATACCGGTATCAAAAAAAGACTGGATAATGTTGAGATAGAAAGGTTAAAAACTGTCAACAATTACGTTATCAATCAGCTCCGGAAAGGAGAACCCCCGGCAAAAACCTCACAGGGGCTGCCTATTACCGTAAGTTTATTCCAGGGTAAAAACATTCCTTCAGAACCACAAGTCATACACACCTGCCTTGAAGATCAGGGAGTTTCCAGAAATGAATGTAAAATCCAGATCAATTCTTTTGCAGACATCGGCAGTAAAATTTATAAAATTTCTTCATACGGTTACATCACAGCTACAAAAGAAATAATGGGCGGAATGCTCATTGCCCTTTTCTGGAAGCTTTTATTAATCACAGCTGTTGTTTTTATTACAGCACGAATCCTGTCCAAATTTATATTAAAGCCTTTTCATCATGCAATTGACAGGCTTCAGAAATTCAATATTCAGAAAAAAGAAAGGCTTGACCTTTTACCCACCAGCACAAAAGAGTTTAAAAAATTAAATGAGTTTCTGAAAACAATGACAGACAAGGCTCTGGAGGATTATGCTTCCGTCAAAGAGTTTTCCGAAAATGCCTCGCATGAAGTTCAGACTCCTCTAGCCATCATTCAAAGTAAAATTGAGCTGCTGGCAGAAACAGACATCAATGAAAATCAAGCGGTTTTATTAACGGACATTCAAAATTCCATCGATAAATTGAGCAGAATAAACCGCTCACTAATTCTTCTTACCAAACTGAATAACAATGAATTTCTCACGAACGAAGAATTGAAGTTCTGTCGTGTGGAAAGAGAAGCACTGTGCATGTATTCCGATCATTTAGCGTTAAAAAATATTACTTTACACAGAAACTGTGAAAAGAATGTTTATATTAAGATCCACCCTACTTTAGCAGAAATTCTGTTAAGCAATCTTCTTTCAAATGCCATTCGTCATAATCTTGAAGGAGGAAAAATTGAAATAAATTTAACCAGGAATTACTTTCAGATCAATAATACCGGTCTTCCTCCTCATGTTCCCACACAGGAACTATTTAAAAGGTTCAAGAAAAGCAATCAGTCACAGGAAAGTATTGGCCTGGGACTTTCCATTGTGAAACAAATCTGTGAGGTAAATGATTTTGCTGTTCATTATGATTTTGCAGACGGATGGCACAGCATAACGGTATATTTTGACGGTAATAAACTGCACGGAACTTCAATTTCCGAAAAAATACCAGATGAAAATGAAATTCTGTTTGAATCCGTAGAGCAGATAGTAAATTTTGCTAAATAATTACCAACAACATTAATTTTTCAACTTCAAATTTGCTTCAAAATGTATTATTTACTTTGAAAAAAGAAAAATACGTTAGATGCTTTCAAGAATTTTTATTCTCGCCTTATCATCCGTTTTTTTGGTCAACACAGCAAAAGCACAGAAGGTCCTCACGCTGCAATCTGCACTGGAAACTGCTGTTCACAATTACGGAACTATTAAAGCCAAAGAATCTTACCGGTTATCATCGCAGGAATCGATAGAGTTGGCAAAACGGCAATACCTGCCTAACCTTAATATCAGCCTGCAGCAGGATTATGGAACCGTCAACGGACAAAACGGTCCATTGTATGGATTCGGAGGCTACGGAGTGGCTTCATCCGGACTTCCTCTACCTGATCAAAACTGGAATGCTTCTTTCGGAGCTTTGTACCTGGCTAATGTCAACTGGGAATTTTTCGCTTTCGGAAAAGCCAGGCAAAGAGTGAAAGTTGCAGAAACTAAAAACCAGAGGGATGCCAAAGATTTATCTGATGAAATCTTTCAGCACAAAATAAAAGTTACCGCCGCTTACCTGAATGTTTTAGCTGCAAAAAAATTAAAACTTTCTTACGCCCGGAATCTCGGAAGGACTGATACCATCAGAAGAATCGTTGAGGTTAAAGAAAAAAACGGGCTCGTTCCCGGCGTAGATCTATCACTTGCAAAAGCGGATTACGCCAATGCTATGATCACTTACACCAAAGCAAAAGATAACGAACAGGAGCAGGAAAATAAACTTGCCCAGCTATTGGGAATTCCCGCTCAGGAATTTGTACTGGACAGTACTTTACTGAAAAGAATTCCGGCAGGTTTCCCAACAGAAAAGAGTTCTTCTCTAGACAGTCATCCATTATTGGCTTTATACAAAAGCAGAATTGATGTAAGCGAGCAGGAAAAACAGTTTCTAAAGACACAGTATTATCCGTCATTCTCCATGGTAGGGATCTTTCAGACGAGAGGCTCAGGATTCGGAAGCAACTATGCACAAAACCAGAATGATTATTCCTCCTCCTACTGGGATGGGGTTCACCCTACAAGAAGCAACTACCTCTTTGGAATTGGCGTTTCCTGGAATTTTACACAAACCTACAGGCTCTCAAAGGAAATAAGCGCTCAGGATTATGTAAGCCAGGGTTTGAAACATGAATATGATCTCGCAGAACAACAGTTAAAAGCCCAGCTGGATTTATCCGATAACAAGTGGCAAAATGCCCTCCGGATTTATGATCAGGTTCCGGTTCAGCTCAAATCTGCCAGTGACGCCTATATCCAAAGATCTGTTCTATATAAAAACGGACTGACTGATCTTGTGGATCTGTCCCAGGCTATTTACGCTCTGGTAAGAGCAGAAACCGACAGGGATATCGCCATCAGCAATGTATGGAACGCCTTACTGTTAAAAGCAGCCGCTATGGGAGACTTCTCTGTATTTGAAAATGAACTGTAAGATTAATATCAATTATAATCAATAGTATCTCAATGAACTTAATAAGATTTGCATTAAGAAAACCCATTACGATCTTAGTGATTGTTGCCGGACTGTTTTTCTTTGGAATACGGTCGGTGAACTCCATTAAAGTCGATATCTTTCCCAAACTGGATTTACCGGTAATCTATGTTTCCCATCCTTTCAGCGGATATACTCCTCAGCAGATGGAAGCATTTTTCGCCAAACAATATATTAACATTTTTCTATTCGTCAACGGAATCAAAAGTATTGAAACTAAAAACATCCAGGGGCTGACGTTAATGAAAATTAATTTCTATCCCGGAACCGATATGGCTCAGGCGGCGGCAGAATTGAATTCATTTTCCACCAGAATTCAGGCCGCTTTTCCTCCGGGATCGAATCCTCCTTTTATCATTCGCTTTGATGCCTCCACACTTCCGGTCGGACAGCTTGTTCTAAGCAGTGATAAAAGATCAAACAATGAACTGCTTGATCTTGCCAACGTTTATGTTCGTTCCACATTTACTTCAATTCCGGGAATTGTTTCATCACCTCCTTTCGGAGGAAATATCCGGACAGTGGTGATTAATGCCAATCCTGATTTGCTTCGTCAACATAACATGACACCAGACCAGCTCGTAGAAGCACTGAGGCTGAACAACCAGACCGCACCGTCAGGAAACGTAAGAATAGGTGATAAATACTATATTACCCCAACCAATACGATGATTAAAAATGTAAAGGATTTTGGAAATATTCCCCTCTATAAAGGCAGCGTTCAGAATCTATACTTAAGAGATGTTGCTACAGTAACCGACGGGGCAGATATGACCTCTGGCTATGCTCTGGTCAACGGACGCCGTTCGGTATATCTGAGTATTGCTAAAAGTGCCGATGCCTCTACCTGGGATGTGGTTCAGAATCTGAAAAAACAACTGCCACAGATTCAGTCCAACCTTCCGGATGATGTAAAGGTCAGCTTTGAATTTGACCAGTCTACCTATGTCATCAATTCTGTTAAGAGTTTATTGAGTGAAGGAACCATCGGAGCTATTCTTACCGGATTGATGGTTATATTATTCCTTGGGGATATCAGAGGTGCACTGATTGTAATTCTTACAATTCCGACCTCTATTATTTCAGCCGTTTTATTTTTAAATCTTTTCGGCCAGACTATTAATATCATGACTTTAAGCGGGCTCGCCCTCGCCATTGGAATCCTCGTTGATGAAAGTACCGTTACCATAGAAAATATTCACCAGCATCTGGATATGGGAAAACCTAAATCTCTTGCCGTCTGGGATGCCTGTAAAGAAATTGCTTTTCCCAAACTGTTAATTCTATTCTGTATTCTGGCTGTTTTTGCTCCTGCATTTACGATGGGTGGAATTCCGGGATCATTATTCCTGCCTCTTGCATTGGCCATCGGTTTCAGCATGATTGTTTCTTACTTTCTTGCACAGACCTTTGTTCCTGTAATGGCAAACTGGATTATGAAAGTAAAACACCACAAAGCAAAAGACGGCCATGTTCTGACAGACTCTGAAGAACTTCAGCAAGCTGGACTAAGCGATGAAAATGATACATGGAGCCAGAAAGAAATCTTATTACAAAACGAAGACAGCAACCGTGACGGGAAAGTAAGTATGTTTGAAAAAATCCGGTTCCGTTACCTGAAGTTTTTAGACAGAATCATGCCCTACAGAAAAATATTGGTTTCCGCCTATATTATCTTGATGATGGTAATGGTAGCCTTATTCTTAAACAGTATCGGGCGGGATGTTTTACCTCAGGTAAATGGGAGTCAGTTTCAGGTAAGAATGCGTATTCCGGACGGAACGAGAATTGAAAAAACAGAGCTGCAGACCTTAAAATTATTAGATGGCATCAAAGAAATTGTCGGAAAAGACAATGTTTCAATTACATCTGCATATGTAGGTACCCATCCTACCCTTTTTTCCGTAAGCCCTATTTATCTTTGGATGGCAGGCTCACATGAAACCGTTTTACAGGTGGGACTAAATGAGGATTACCATACCAATATGGATGATTTAAAAGATAAAATCAGAGAAAAAGCCAAAAGTATTAATCCTGATATGAAATTGTCTTTTGAACCCATTGAACTGACAGAAAAAATTCTTAGCCAGGGATCACCTACTCCTATTGAAGTAAGATTATCAGGAAGGGATAAAAGCGTGAATGAAGCGTATGCCAAAAAAATAGAAACTGAACTTAAAAAAATACCATATTTAAGAGATGTTCAAATAGGGCAGTCTATAAAATATCCAGCTCTTGACATCAATGTCGATCGTATTCGTGCGGCCCAGCTTGGTGTGGACATGTCAGACGTTTCCCGTTCATTGGTAGCATCCACCTCATCATCAAGATTTACCGAAAAAAATATCTGGACGGATGAAAAAGCAGGTTACAGTTATAACGTACAGGTTCAGATTCCGGAAAATAAAATGAACAGCAAAGAAGAAATAGCAGGAATTCCATTGCAGAAAAATTCAAACAGACCGAATCTGGGTGATGTGGCAACGATTAAAAACAGTTTCACATACGGGGAAACTGACAACCTGGGGGCAATGCCAACACTTACTGTTACAGCCAACCTTAACCATACCGATTTAGGAACTGCTTCAAAAGATGTTCAAAAAGTCATTGATAACATGGGAGAGCTTCCAAGAGGACTCAATGTACAACTGATTGGTTTAAGCCAGACGTTAAATGAGACACTGAGCAGCTTACAAAGCAGCCTGATCATTGCTATTGTTGTGATATTCCTAATGCTTGCGGCTAACTTTCAGTCTTTTAAAGTTTCTGGGGTAGTATTGGTAACCGCACCGGCAGTTCTTGTAGGATCTCTAGCATTATTGATCATCAGCGGATCTACATTAAACCTTCAATCCTATATGGGAATCATTATGTCTGTAGGGGTTTCAATTTCAAATGCCGTGCTGTTAATTACCAACGCAGAACAGCTAAGAAAACATAATGGAAATGCTTTACTTTCCGCAAGAGAAGCTGCCGCCCTGAGGCTAAGACCTATTGTGATGACTGCTTTAGCAATGGTGGTGGGAATGATCCCAATGGCATTAGGACTGGGAGAAGCCGGAGATCAGGTTTCACCGTTGGG
Organism: Chryseobacterium gleum; assembly: GCF_900636535.1. NCBI lineage: Bacteria > Pseudomonadati > Bacteroidota > Flavobacteriia > Flavobacteriales > Weeksellaceae > Chryseobacterium > Chryseobacterium gleum. Next base: position 3,725,158 of record NZ_LR134289.1, on the reverse strand, counting down.
CAGAGCTGTAATCGGTGGTTTGGTTGCCTCTACATTTGCCGCCCTTTTTATCCTTCCTCTGGCATTTGCATGGGGACAGGGAAAAGCTACTACCCAAAGTGTTTCCCTTGACCCTGAAGATGAGGAAAGCATTCACTTTATGCCTGAAATTGTTAAATAAATAACCTTTAGCTACTAAAAATAAAATATGAACCGACTATATAAATATTTAATTCCGGCAATACTTATTGTCAGCCTTCAAAGCTGTAGCCATGCGGAAAAGAAAGAAACTAAAAAGGCAGAAGACCCTGCATCCCCGGAAATCGAAACGGTTAATCCCAAACAGGATGATTTTTCTTCATCCACCGCAATTCCCGGAGAATTGCAGCCTTATCAGAAAGTAGATATCTATGCCAAGGTCAGCAGTTTTGTTAAAAAGTTATATGTAGATGTAGGGAACGAGGTGAAAGCAGGTCAGTTACTGGCTACCTTAGAAGCTCCTGAAATCAGTTCTCAGCAGAGCGCAGCCTCATCAGCTTTAAAATCAAAAGAAGCCCTTTATATTGCCAGCAAAGCGAAATATGATCGTTTAAAAGAAACGAGTAAAACTCCCGGAACCATTTCAGCTCTTGATCTGGAGCAGGCTTTAGCAGCGCAAAAATCTGACCTTGCGCAACTGGAGGCTGCAAAAGCATCCTATCGGGAAGTTGCAGATGTTAAAAACTATCTGCAGATCAGGGCTCCGTTCAGTGGTAATATTGCAACAAGAAATGTAAGTGCAGGAGCTTATGTAGGACCATCAGGAAAAGGCTCCGATCTTCCTATGTTCAGCCTTGTACAGCAGGACAGATTACGCTTGGTGGTTAATGTTCCTGAATCTTATACCGGACTGTTGAATAAAAATGGAGATATTAAGTTCTCCATTCAATCTATTCCCGGAGAGACTTTTACTGCAAAAGTATCAAGATTTGCAGGAGCACTAGACAGCAAATTACGCTCTCAGTGGGTAGAAATGGATGTCTATAACAAAGACAAAAGGCTTTTACCGGGAATGGTAGCCAATGTTATTCTTCCTTTAAGCGAAAACAGTAAATCCTTGTCCGTCCCTTCTTCTGCTGTACTTAATTCCACCCTTGGAGTATTTGTAATTAAAGTAGAAAAAAATACTGCCCATTGGATCCCTGTCACATCAGGAATTGCCAATGGCGAGACCACAACAATTATAGGACCTGTATCTTCAAATGATGTAATTGTAAAGACCGCAACAGAAGAAATCCGCGATGGACAGAATATTAGAATTAAAGCCCCAAAATAGGCTTATAGTCAAACATTTATTAACAAAATTTATACTGGCTTTTTTAGACTTAAAAATTTAAAAAACATACTGATTCAGGATAAACTGAAATAAGTTTGTTAAAGAATCTTAATAAAAAAAACCGCATACTGACCAAAAATAGGCTGTTGCGGTTTATTTTTCTTTAACATATGTAAATAATATGTTAAATAGTGTTAAAATAAGATCCTGATAATTATCATAACAGGGGTCTTTTGCTCGGAATCTCTACTTTTGTAATGCTTTTGAAAATAAATATTCCTTTTTAACACGGATAATCAAATATATATGAAGAAAAGAGTTTTGTTTTATTTAGTTGCTTTAGTTTCTACAGTTTCATTACAATCGTGTGCTACAAATTATGTGGTTTCAAAACCAGCAACTTACACAAAAGAATACAAAACAGATGCCAAACTAGCTTCTATAGATAACAAAAAAATGGAGCAGGATAAGCAAAGACTTATTGACTCTTTCCTTGCTGAAAAGGCGGCATCTATATCCAATGCTAAAAAAGCAATTAAGAATTCTGAGATTGCAAAAGCAGTCAAACATAATAAAACCATTGATGGTATCCTTGAAGAAGCTGAAACATACCTTGGAACTCCTTATAGATATGGAGGAACTACAAGAAACGGTATAGATTGTTCAGCTTTTGTTCTTTCCGTATTCGGAGCAGCAGCAGGTCTTAGCTTACCAAGAGTAGCAGCATCTCAGGCTCAGGAAGGAGAAAGAGTAGAAAGAGGAGAACTACAGAAGGGAGATCTTATTTTCTTTTCTCATGGAAGAAGAATTTCTCACGTAGGTATTGTAGAAAGTGTTTCTGAAGATGGTGAGATCAAATTTATCCACGCAGCAACATCAAAAGGAGTAATGATTTCTTCACTGAATGATTCTTATTGGGGTCCTAAATTCAGATTTGCCAAGAGGGTAATCAACGAAGAAGGAGAAGCTTACAACAATCTTGCCGCTGTTACTCCAGCTACACCAGCAAATTTTTAATTTTATAAATAATTGATTTAAATAATGAAGCCATCAGAATTCTGATGGCTTTTTTATTTGTGATATTTCACGATAAATTCAGGCTAAATCCGAGTCATATAATATCAACTCACCGAATAGTCATGAGTTCTCAACTGTTCTTATCAATTTCAATATCCAGTTTATACAATAGTCCACATATTTCAGACAGCGAAAATTTAGCTTTTTTAAGCCTGTTTAAAGCCGGATCTATAGAATAATTGACCGAAGTTCTGAAATCTGCTTTTTCGAGGTTTGTACCATCGAAAACAGCGCCCGACAGATCGCAGTTATTGAAGACAGCATTTGATAAATCAGATTCAGCGAAATCGGCTTCAATTAATCTGGAATTTTTGAAAACCGTTTTCTTAAGAGAAGTCTGATAAAAAACTGAATTGTTTAAAGCACATCCGTCAAATCTGAAAGATAATCCAAATGGATTACAATCATTAAACTGTAGCCCAAACATTTTACAATCTTTGAAAAGCACCTCATGGAAAGCTGTCTTAGTAAGTTTTACCATGCTGAGGTTACATTCAATAAATTCACAGTCTGTAAAACTGAACCCAGACAGATCTGCATATTCAAAATTACAGTTGTTGAAAGTACAGTTCTCGTACTCTCCTTTTTCTATTTGAGAACCGTCTGTATTTACGAAATCCTGATCAGAGACATAAGCTTCTTTCATCATGTAATGATTTATAAAACGACAATATACTCTGCAATGTGCAGATTTACAAAACAGGCATATCAACCTTTTGCGATTTATATCACCGCTTAAAAGATTTACACCAAACTGTTTTTATCGGAATAATTAAGTTTAAAGAAAATAAATGTCATTATTGAGAAGGCAAGTAAAGAACTTCCTCCATAACTGAAATACGGAAGAGGGATCCCAACCGTAGGGAAAAGCCCCATAACCATCCCTAAATTGATCGAAAAGTGCATCAGCAGGATCGAGGCAAAGCAATACCCAAATACACGGTTAAATGTGGATTTCTGCTTCTCTGCAAGGTAATATATTCTGCTGATATAAACCATGTAGCATAAAATAAGAATTGCACTTCCTAAAAAGCCCCATTCTTCTCCTACTGTACAAAAGATATAATCGGTTTCCTGCTCCGGTACAAATTTGCCCTGGGTAACAGATCCTTCACGATATCCTTTCCCCCAAAGACCTCCTGATCCGATAGCTGTTTTTGAATACAGCAGGTTGTATCCTGAAGTATCCCTGAACGCCTTCTCTCCTTTGTAAAGAACCTCAATTCTTTCTCTCTGGTGTTTAGGAAGTTTTTCTAAAATGTAAGGAGATCCGAAAGCCAGACCGCACAGCAAAAGAACAGAACCTGCAATACCTGAGATAGAAATGACATCCCATGACATTCTGTGATAATTCATGGCAATCAGAACACCGGCAATAACTAAAACTGCCACCGCAACATAAACCGGAGGAACAGCCAGTGAAATCAGAAAAACGCCTGCAAAAATAAATCCTATCCCGAACAAAAGCCCACTCAGACCTTCTCTGTATAAAGCAATAAAGAATGCGATAAACACAAGCATGGAACCAACATCCGGAATAGCAAGAACAACTGCAGCCGGAATTCCTATAATGGCAAGAGCTGTCCAGAGGGACTTTTTATTTTTAAGATTAAAATCCGGACTTGAAACATAATTGGCCAGCATTAATGCCGTTCCGATTTTTGCAAACTCCACAGGCTGCATAGTAAAACTACCGAACTTATACCAGTTCTTCTGCCCGAGAATCTCTTTACCAAACGGAAAAAGTCCTATCAAAAGCAGAACACCTCCAATGTAAATAATACCGGCCATATTCTCAAAGAATTTGCTTCTTCCCACGAATATAACAAGACCAACAACAAGAGAGATACAGAAGAAGACCAATTGTTTTTCTCCCAGTTTCTGATCAACACTGTAAATATTTGCAATCGCAAAAACGCAAAGCAGGAAATACAGCCCGAGGCCCAGTTTATCTATTCCTTCCGTCCATTTCATTGCTTCACAGTTTTTTTAGCAGTGTTATTTTTTTTAGCTTCTTCTATTTTCTTTTGCAGCTTTGCTTTTTGTTGTTTTACCAACTCAAGGCTATCCTTAATTCTCTTTTGTTTAATAGAATCAGGTTTAGGGTCAACATATAAACCTTTACGTTTCAGGTCTGCAATCCATTGCCTTTTATACTCAGGCATGAAACTTGAGGTGATCATTTTTTTGTAAAGATTTTCTCTTTTTAAATCACCTGTAATATATTTTTCAGCAATCACCGTACAGGCCGGCCCTGCCCATGTAGCACCGAATCCTGCGTGTTCCATTACTGCCACTACCACAATTTTAGGTTTTTCTGCAGGAGCAATCAATACAAAAATTGAGTTATCTTTTCCTTGCGGTACCTGTGCAGTACCCGTTTTGGCTAATTGTGTAAAATCATTGGATTTCAAACCACGGGCTGTACCTCTCAAAACTACGGCCTCCATTCCTTTCAGAACTGGTTCGAAATACTTTGGATCTACAAGTGTTTTATGTTTTACTTTGAATCTTGGATCTGGGTTTGGCTTCCCGTCAATTGCTTTTACAATATGAGGAGTATAATACCATCCTCTGTTAGCAATAGCTGCCACATAATTAGCCAGCTGAATAGGCGTTACCAAAACATCTCCCTGCCCCATCCCATTATAAATAGCACCGGTTGACATCTCATCCCAGTTTTTGAAATCGGTTCTCTGGGACCCGCTGGCCTTCATGATCGCCTTAAATCTTCTTTCGTAAAAATCTCCTGAAGGGATTCTGCCTCTTGCCCCAACAGCAAAATCATTATTTAAAAACTCCCCAACCCCGAAGCTGCTCATGATCTTTTTCCATTCATCAACACCTTTTGAAGGATTTCCCGGGTATTTTTTGATAATCGCAATAAATGCATAAGTAAAGAAACAGTTACTAGAAACCTGGATAGAAGGAATAAGCGGATCAGCTCCACCATGACCTTTGATTCTTTTACCTTTATAGAAGAATCCTCCACCGCAAGGGAAAATAGTTTTTTCATCCATCACTCCCATCTGCATTGCCGCTAAGGCAGTCAACAGTTTAAAAGTGGATCCCGGCGGATATCCTGCCTGTAATGCACGGTCAAAAGTAGGTTTATTTTCGTAAAGCGTGTCTTTTGACAGCGCATATAAATTTTTGGATTTGTTGGGTCCGGTAAAAAGATTCGGATCAATATCCGGTCCGGTTGCAGAAACCAGCACTTCCCCGTTATTAGGATCTAAGGCTACAATTGCCCCGTGTTTATTGACGAGCATTTCTTCAGCTGTTCTCTGAAGGTCGTAATCAATCGTTAATGTGATATCTTTACCTGTAATGACGTCTTTATCAAGCGCACCATTTTTATAGGAACCAATATTCCGGAGCCTGATATCTTTCTGGATATATTTTACTCCTTTTACCCCACGAAGTTCTTTTTCGTAGGATTTTTCAACACCTGTTTTCCCGATGAAGTCTCCCGGTAAGTAGTAGGTAGAATCTTTTTTAATGTCTCTTTCATTTACCTCACTCGTATATCCCAAAAGATTTCCGGATGTGGAAACTTCATACTGACGCTGGGGTCTCGATACGATATTAAATGCGGGATACTTAAAAATAATTTCCTGAACTCTTGCAATATCTTCTCTGCTGAGGTCTTTAATAAAAGTCATCGGGGTCAGCTTAGAATAATATTTCTCCTTTTTGATAACATTGATTCTATTGATAAAATCCTGTTTTGTAATTTTCATTAAACTGCAAAACGCCAGAGTATCAAAATCAGGTTTCATTAGAGCCTGCGTAAACGAAATTTCATAAGCAGGCTGGTTACCTACCATGATTTTACCATTTCTGTCAAAAATAACCCCACGCTGTGGAATTACATATTCTGTTTTAATGGAAGTATTGGCAGCATTCAGTGCATAACGGTCTGTAAACAACTGCAAATAAGCAAGCCTCGCCACAAAAATAAGGGCGATCGTAACAAGGATGGAAAAAATTTTTAAATAACGTGTGTTCAAACTTTTTGTTTGATTTTAAATATTAATGCGTAAATAACTATAAAGATAAATGAAATTACACTTGTCACCAACACATTAAATAATATTTCAAAAAACCTGCTAAACTTAAAGAATTCAATATACTGAACTAGAAGCTGATGCAGGAAAATACTTGAAAATAAAAACAGCAAAAACTGCGCCCACTGAAGGGACTGAAAAGAGAAAAAGTCTGTTGACGTATCTGTGGAAGTCCTGAAGATCAACGTTCTGAAGTAAGCTATCAACGTTGTTGCAAATGCATTGATTCCCCATGAATAAAGAAAGCCGTCGATAGACAGCCCTATTAAAAAGCTTAATGCCAGGAACTGAAATTTATTTCTGAAAAACGGATAGAACATAACGAACACGGGATATAATACCGGCGTATATTTCCCGAAAAGTGTAATCCTGTTGAGTACAAAAATCTGTAATGCAACAAGAAAGATCATGATCAATATATCTGTAAATAAAGTTCTGCTAATCATTTTCTTTTTTTATTACAGCCTGCATAGTGTCCTGAATCTTCTGCACTTCTGCTTTCTTAAGATTCTTCACTACATACACTTTATTCAACGCTCCCATTTTTTCACTCAGCTCCACGGAAATATCCCAGAAGCCGGTTTTGTTATCCACAGAATATCCTGCAATGGTACCGATGGTTACTCCTTTAGGGAAAATAGCAGACTTACCATCTGTAACAACGGTATCTCCTATCTTTAATGCAACATATTTCGGAATATCTGCCAGGTGCATTACCCTTGAGTTATCTCCGTTCCATGTTAAAGTACCAAAATATCCTGAATTTTTAAGCGCTGCATTAATCCTGATCTTGTTTACGCTTAACACGGATTGAACTAATGCATAACTGTCTGTAGAATTGATTACAATTCCTGCGATTCCTCTCGGCGCCATCACTCCCATTTGAGGAAAGACTCCGTCTCTTCGTCCGCGGTTGATTGTAAAATAGTTATTTCTTCTGTTGATACTGTTGAAAACAATTTCTCCATCAACGAAAGTATAAATCTGCCCACCACCAATGGTATCATGAACTCTTTTAAAAACAGGATTCTTTGAACCGTCTTTTCCGTAGAGTTCAGTCATAAGGGCTTTATTCTGAGCCACAAGATCTTCATTGATCTGTTTTAGCTTCAGATAAGAAACTCCTTCATCAATATATCCGGAAACCCATGAATTGAACGCTGCCGTCTGGCCCGCAATCCAGGATCTCTGCATGGCATTTCTTGAGAATATCAAAACCAGAGCAATAATTTGCAGGAATATAAAGAAGACGAAAAGAGTATTCTTCGAAAATAATCTCAGCAAAAATCCCATTCAGATATATAGTCGTAAAAAGTTAAAATTATTTAATTAAGAAATTGAACTTATCCATATTCTTAAGCGCAATACCTGTTCCGCGAACTACAGCTCTCAACGGATCTTCAGCAACAAATACAGGAAGACCTGTCTTTTTGTGGATTCTGTCCGCAAGGCCTCTTAATAATGCTCCTCCTCCGGCAAGATAAATACCTGTTTTGTAAATATCAGCTGCCAGCTCCGGTGGTGTAAGAGAAAGGGTTTCCATTACGGCATCTTCAATTCTGATGATAGATTTGTCTAATGCACGTGCAATCTCTTTGTATCCAACCATAATTTCTTTAGGCTTCCCTGTGATAAGGTCTCTACCTTGTACCGGGATGTCTTCGATATCTACATCAAGATCTTCTACTGCAGAACCTACTTCGATTTTGATTCTTTCAGCTGTTCTTTCTCCGATATAAAGGTTATGGTGAGTTCTTAAGTAATAAGCAATATCATTGGTAAACACGTCTCCTGCAATCTTTACAGACTTATCACATACGATACCACCTAAAGCTACTACAGCAATTTCCGTAGTACCTCCACCTATATCGATGATCATATTTCCTTCAGGCTTTTGTACATCAATACCTACTCCTATTGCCGCTGCCATTGGCTCATAAATAAGCCTTACTTCTTTTGCATTTACTTTTTGAGCAGAGTCTCTTACCGCTCTTTTTTCAACTTCAGTGATACCAGAAGGGATACAGATTACAATTCGTAATGCCGGTTGGATGAATTTACCTTTGATGCCAGGAATTTTTTTGATAAACTCCTTAATCATGTGTTCAGAAGCATGGAAATCAGCAATAACCCCATCTTTCAAAGGACGGATGGTTTTGATATCCTCATGAGTTTTACCCTGCATATGTTTAGCCTGCTCTCCGACGGCAATCGGCTTACCCGATGAACGTTCAATTGCAACAATTGAAGGTTGATCAATAACAATTTTATTATTATGGATGATTAGGGTATTAGCAGTTCCAAGGTCTATCGCAATTTCTTGCGTAAACATATCAAATAAACTCATATTTTTCTTCTGATTTTAAGTTTACAAAGATATAAATTTAACACTACTAAAGAAATTTCCCACCAACTTAATTTGGTTAAAATTTTATTAAAATTTATAATTCTTTATTAACTTTCAATTTAGAGGTTTACAGACTTTGAGTTCAACTAAAATTCATGGAGTGTTAAAAGGGCTGAAAAGCGAAATAGCAAAAGGGTAGAAAGACTAAGAAAGCACAACAATGAAGACAGAAATAAAACTTAAAAACAGTAAAAACTTTCTATACAATATCAATTATGCCATTTTACAGTTTTGCCTTTTATGACATTCGCTTTTATAGTTTTTTACGATAATTATCATATATACTATCTGAGATAGGTTAATTAAAAAAATCGTAAATTTGCGACTGCTTATGTTACAGTATTCCAATATTCATCAAACGTCAAATTTCGCCGTGCTTTCAATAAGCTACGAGAAAGCCGACGTAGAAACAAGAGGAAAGTTTGCATTCTTTGATGAGAACATCAAAAACTTTGTTTCCAGGGTCCACCAGGAAGATCTTGGAGATGCATTTGTGGTTTCTACCTGTAACAGAACTGAGATTTATACTACTTCTCCCAATTATCTTTTAGTTGCTGAAGAATATTGCAAAACCATCGGAGTACAGCTTACTGATTTTCTTCAGTTTGCCAATATTCTTACGAAAGAGGAAGCCCTGATTCATCTTTTCAGGGTAGCAGCCGGCCTTGAAAGCCAGATTATTGGTGATTTTGAAATCATCGGACAGATTAAAAAAGCATACAACCGTTTCAAAAAAGAAAGACAAAATTCGAATCCTTACCTGGAGAGAGCCATCAATGCGGCTATTCAGATTTCGAAAAGAATAAAAAACGAAACCGGTATTTCCAATGGAGCGGCATCAGTATCTTATGCGGCAGTTCATTATATTCTGAACAGCCAGAAAAGAATTGCTGAAAAAAACATTCTTCTTTTGGGAGTAGGTGAAATAGGACAAAATACGGTTGAGAATCTGGTAAAGCATGTTTATCAGCCAAAAATTAAAATTGCCAACAGAACTCAGGAGAAAGCTGAAAAGATTTCCCAGAAATATAATATTCCTCACGTTGATTATTCTGATTTTGAACAGGAATTAAAAAATACTGACATTCTTATTGTGGCAACAGGGGCCAAGCATCCTATTGTCAACCAGTCACATTTCCCGAACGGAAAAGAAACGCTTGTTATTGACCTTTCTATTCCTCATAACGTTGAAAAGAATGTTACAGAAAATAAAAATGTAACCTTAATAGATGTAGATGAGCTTTCAAAACAGATCCAGGAAACCATTCAGCAACGCGAAAAAGAAATTCCGAAAGCTGAAAAAATCATAAAGGAGCTGATGAAAGATTTTATTGAATGGGAGAAAAAGAGAAAACTGGCACCTAATATTCATCATTTCAAAGCGGTTTTAAAGAACATGGAACGCAATGAAATGCATAATTTTTATAAAAAGAATAAATACATAAATATCACGGATATGGAACTTTCTGACAAAATGATCCAGAAAATCACCAACCGTTTTGCAAAATATATCATCGATAACCCTTTAAAAGCCGAAGAAATTAGTAAATTAATGCACGAAATATTAGTTGAACAACCAAACAACGAATTCAATGAAAAGCATTAGAATCGGAACGAGAAATTCCGCACTTGCACTTTGGCAGGCTAGAGAGGTTGCGAGGCACCTTCAGAACAATAATTATTTAACGGAAATTGTTCCTATCGTTTCTTCCGGCGATAAGAACCTTAATCAACCACTTTATTCTTTAGGAATTACCGGGGTTTTCACAAGAGACCTTGATATTGCCTTATTGAATGATGAGATTGACATTGCGGTACATTCCTTAAAAGACGTTCCAACCCAATTGCCTCAGAATATTGAGATGATTGCTTACCTGGAAAGGGATTATCCGCAGGATATTCTGATCAGAAAAGAATCTTCGAGAAATAAAGAGTTTCATGAACTTAAACTGGCAACCAGCAGTTTGAGAAGAAGAGCTTTCTGGCTGAGAAATTATCCTACTGCTGAATTTTCGGATATCCGTGGAAATATTCAGACCAGGCTTCAAAAACTGGAGGAAGGAGATTTTGATGCAACAATTCTGTCTCTTGCAGGAATTAAAAGAATGAAAATGGAAATCGATTATGAGATGCTTCCATTAATGATCTCTGCTCCGTCACAAGGGGTTATTTCCGTAGCCGGACATACTGACAAACCGGAGATCAATGAAATTGTACGCCAGATCAATCACCAGGAGACTCAGATCTGTGTAGAAATAGAAAGAAACTTCCTGAGCACTTTAGAAGGAGGTTGTACTGCTCCTATCGGAGCTTTTGCAGAAATCATTGGCGATCAGATCCGATTCAAAGCTGCACTTTGCTCTCTGGATGGAAAAAACTGCATCGCTGTAGATGAAAACTTTGTCTATACTCCAGCTGAGAATTTCGGAGAAAAGTATGCAAAAGTAGTTCTTGAAAACGGAGGAAAAGAATTAATGGCCGAAATCAAAAGCCAGATCTGATATTTCAGATTGTAGATTCTTACCTGTTCTTTTTCATCTTCTTAATTTTACAGACATGAAAATCTTATTTACCAAAAATATAGACCCATCTATTATATCCAAAGAATTAGGAGAGGATATTTTGGTTGACTGTGTTGAGGTGATTAAGACCAATCCTATCATGATCAGTCCTTTTGATCTGAAAAATTACTCTCTGATTTTTACCAGCGTCAATGGTGTTACAGCTTTTTTTAAAAACAGGTTTAGACCCAATGAGGATTTTACTGCAAAAAACTACAATAAGATCTATTGTGTAGGCGAAAAGACAAAGAGAGAATTAAGAAAACATGGCTTTGGTACATTTAAGGTGTTGAAAAATGCTGAAACGCTTTCCAGATTTATTATAGGAAAATGCCAGCATGAGCAGTTTCTTCATTTCTGCGGTAATCTTGCCATCAATGTTTTGGATAAAGATCTTCCGCTTCAAAACATTAAATACAAAAAAGTTACGATTTACAACACTGAGGAAATCAATCCTGTAATAACTGAAAAATATCATGCTGCGGTATTTTTTAGTCCGAGCGGAGTTCGTAGTTTTGCAAAGCGAAATTCACTGGAAGGAATGAAACTTTTTTCAATTGGCGAAACCACTTCCGGTGAGCTCAGAACGTATACGCAGGAAGAAATTTTTACTTCTGAAGAAAATACGCTGAGCTCCATCTTTGCATTGATAAGAAAAGAGATCAAAAGCAGGATTTAGAATACCTGTTACCGACATATGACATATTGCCGGTACTATTATTTAAAAAGATTATGATTAAAAACGACCTATATTTAAAAGCACTTCGCGGAGAAACCGTTGAAAGACCTCCTGTCTGGATGATGAGGCAGGCTGGAAGATATCTGCCGGAATTCATTGCTTTAAGAGATCAGTATGATTTCTTTACAAGATGTCAGACTCCTGAACTTGCCGCTGAAATTACGCTGCAGCCTATCCGCAGATTTCCTTTGGATGCTGCGATTCTGTTTTCTGATATCCTGGTAGTTCCACAGGCAATGGGAATTGATTTCAAAATGAAAGAATCCGTTGGACCATGGTTAGATACTCCTATCAGAACGATGGAACAGGTTCAGAATATTGAAACTCCGGATGTGAATGACACTTTAGGTTACGTTTTTGATGCTATTGAACTTACACTTCAGAAGCTGGACAATGATATTCCATTGATCGGTTTTGCCGGTTCTCCATGGACTATTCTTTGCTACTGTGTAGAAGGAAAAGGAAGTAAAGCGTTTGATATTGCAAAATCTTTCTGTTTCCAGCAGCCTGAAGCTGCTCATTTATTACTGCAAAAAATCACTGATACTACGATTGCTTATCTAAAAAGAAAAGTAGAAAAAGGAGTTTCTGCAGTACAGGTTTTTGATTCGTGGGGAGGCATGCTTTCTCCTACGGATTATCAGGAGTTCTCATGGCAGTATATTGACCAGATTATTGAGGCATTAAGTCCGCTTACCCATGTCGTAGTATTTGGGAAAGGATGCTGGTTTGCTTTGGAAGATATGACGATGTCCAAAGCTTCTGCACTTGGTGTAGACTGGACTATTAAGCCGGAATTCGCAAGAACGCTGACTAATCATACAATGACGCTTCAGGGGAATTTTGACCCTGCAAGGCTTCATTCGACTCCTGAAACCATCAAAAAAATGGTAAATGAAATGATTAACCGTTTCGGAAAAGACAGATATATTGCAAACTTAGGACACGGAATTCTTCCTAATGTTCCTGTAGAAAATGCTGAGGCATTCATCAGAGCTGTAGTAGACTGGAAACCGACTTTATAAGATTATTCTCTTAAAAAACATAATAGCCTTGTTATCCGTTAACAGGGCTTTTTTATTGTAATTAATTTTATTTACCTTTGATTATTAACACTTTAAATCACATCCTATGAAAAAATTAAACAAAGACAAAATGAAAAGTATTATGGCAGGAGGAGAAATCTGCCTTGAGTGTGCTATTGGATATTACCAGGTTATTATTGATGGCCATTGTTACTGTGTTCCGATAGACTAATAAAAAAAGCAGCTTAACAGCTGCTTTAATTTATATAAGTAATATTGTATTGGTTAGCTCAACATTCTCTGAGCTTTTTTAACTCCTTCAACTAAAATATCAATTTCTTCGAAAGTATTGTAAACAGCAAAACTCGCTCTTACCGTTCCCGCAATATTAAAGAAATCCATAATAGGTTGTGTACAGTGATGCCCTGTTCTTACAGCAATTCCCATTTTATCAAGGATCATTCCTACATCAGAGGCAATCCCCACTCCCTCAAGATTAAAGGAAACAACTCCGGTTCTCTTTGCTTTTTCACCATAGATCTTAATACCCTCTAATTCCAAAAGCTGTCTTTGGGCATATTCCAATAAAGCGTTTTCATGATTCTGAATATTGGTATGACCTATTCTGTTTATAAAGTCAACAGCGGCTCCTAAAGCAATATTTCCACCTACGTTCGGTGTTCCTGCTTCATATTTAAATGGAAGACCTGCATAAGTGGTTCCTTCGAAAGAACATGTTGCAATCATCTCACCTCCTCCATGGAATGGCGGCAAAGCTTCCAGGATTTCACGCTTTCCATATAAAACACCTGTACCCATAGGAGCATACATTTTATGACCAGAGAATACAAAGAAATCACAATCCAGCTTCTGAACATCAATATTGAAATGCGGAGCAGACTGTGCCCCGTCAATAACGATATAGGCATCAGTATTTTTTCTTGTCTTTGCAATAATCTCCTCAACAGGGTTTACAATTCCCAATGCATTGGAAACCTGATTGACAGAAACAACCTTCGTTTTTTCACTTAAAAACTGATCAAAACGATCCATCTGAAGGATTCCGTTTTCATCAATAGGAATCACACGCAGTTTTGCCCCGGTTCTTTCACAAAGCATCTGCCATGGGACAATATTGGAATGGTGCTCCAGATATGAAATGATGATCTCATCATCTTTCTTCAGTTTCTGGGTTAAAATATAAGCGATGAGGTTTAATCCTTCCGTGGTTCCTTTTGTAAAGATTACTTCAAAATCTTGTTCAGCATTAATGAATTTCTGGATTTTCCTTCTTGAAAGCTCCATTTCTTCTGTTGCCAGCTGGCTCAGGGTATGAATTCCTCTGTGAACATTAGCATTAAGTTCTGTATAATATGCGTGACAGACTTCCAAAACTGAATTTGGTTTTTGAGATGTAGCTGCATTATCCAGATAAACCAGCGGTTTACCGTTCACTTCTCTGTCCAGTATAGAAAACTGGCTTCTTATTTCCTGAATGTCAAACATTTATTTATTTTTTAATTAAAACGTTCTTATTTAGAACTCTTCAAATTTACGGCTTTTTTTCCGAAAGGAAGCATGAGGTTGACGGCTGATAGTTGTCAGTTGATAGAAATATTCAATGAGTTATAATGAAGACAGTATATTAAAGAAAAATAGTGAAGATGATTCATCTGAGGTTTAAAGATTTATTCCAAACAAAAAAACCCGTCAAAAATTGACGGGTTTCTATATTGTTTAAATAAGCAATTCTTATTCTGCTGCTGTTTCTGCTGCTTCAGGAGCTGCTCCTTCTTCAGTTGCAACTTCTTCTTCATCTTCATCATCCATTGCAGCTGCACCTCCTTTCATTGCATTTCTAGACATCTTAACAGCTACTACTACTGCGTTGTCCGGGTGCATGAAAGAATATCCTTCTGTTTTGATACCACCGATGTAAAGTTTGTTACCAATTCTTAATGGAGTAACATCTACAACGATTTCGTCAGGTAGGTTAGCAGGGATAGCTTTTACTTTTAGTTTTCTGAAAGACTGACGTAAAACACCACCAGCAACAACACCTTTAGAACGTCCTGTAATTCTTACCGGAACTTCCATGATAACTGGCTTATCGTCTGATAACTGATAGAAATCAGCGTGAAGAATTTTGTCTGTGATTGGGTGAAACTGGATGTCCTGAAGAACAGCTGGAATTGTTTTTCCGTCAACTTCAATAGATACCGTGTGTGCTTCAGGAGTGTATACTAGACCTTTGAAAGCTTTCTCTTCAGCAGAGAAGTTCAAAGGAGCTCCACCTCCATAAACAACACAAGGAACTAATTCAGCATCACGTAAAGCTTTTGTAGACTTTTTGCCCACGCTTTCTCTTTTTGTACCTTGAATTGTAATAGATTTCATTTATAAAAAATTTAAAAAATTGTTCTCATTTTAATTTTCAACCCGCTTAAAATCAATTAAATAACAAATTTACTACTAATTGATTTGTGCTCATGAACCATAGTCATAACGTCTGCAAATAATGGGGCGCAAGATAGTACTTTTATTTTAGATGACAAATTATTTTTAACAGGAATTGAGTCAGTTACAATAACTTCCAGAATTTTTGAGTTCTCAATATTCTCGTAAGCCTTTCCTGAAAGCACTCCGTGAGTTGCCATAGCTCTTACTGTTTTTGCTCCTTTTTCAATTAAGATATCTGCTGCTTTACAAAGTGTACCTGCAGTATCAATCATATCATCAATAAGGATTACGTTCTTACCTGTAACATCACCGATAAGGAACATTTCTTCTACAACATTTGCCTTTTTTCTTTCTTTATAAGCAATTACCACTTCAGCACCTAAGTGACCTGCGTAGTTCTTAGCTCTTTTTGCACCTCCCATATCCGGAGAAGCAATGGTAAGATTATCAAGGTTCAGAGATCTGATATAGTCTACGAAAATAGTTGAAGCATAAAGATGATCCACCGGAATTTCGAAGAATCCCTGAATCTGATCTGCGTGAAGATCCATAGTCATGATTCTTGTTGCTCCTGCTGCAGTAAGAAGGTTGGCAACTAATTTTGCACCGATCGGCGCCCTTGGTTTGTCTTTTCTGTCTTGTCTGGCAAGTCCGAAGTAAGGGATTACTACGGTAATGCTCTTTGCAGAAGCTCTTTTTGCTGCATCAATCATTAGAAGAAGTTCCAAAAGATTGTCTGCAGGAGGGAATGTAGATCCAATCAGGAAAACTCTTCCTCCTCTTACAGATTCGTCCAAAACAGGTTCAAATTCCCCGTCGCTGAACTCCTGAAAGTTGATTTTTCCTAATTCTTTCCCATAATTCTGGGCAATTTTCTCTGCCAAGTCCCTGCTGGTTCTTGTACAAAATAGATAACTTAACTGATCGGCCATTTTTACTTTTTAAAAGATTTTGCAAATTTAAAAAAAAAACCACAAGATTTACTCCTGTGGTTTCTAAGTTTTTATTTTATCAATTATTAAGGGAATTTAACTCCTGAATATTTGTTTGGATCTACCTGCGGAAGCGTAGAGTTGTATTTGGCATTGATAGACTTAATAAATTCATTAGCCACAATTCCGTATCCACGTCCTGTAAGGTGAACTCCATCTAAAGAGAAAGCTCCTCCTGTTACAAATTTCGCAGTATATCTTACACCGTCAAATAAAATTCCTGACTGGGCATTCAATTCAACCATCTTGGAATTTGCATCTACAAATGCAAGTCCATAGGAATCTGCAAGTGATTTTATGGAAGCATTATATGCATTTGTTGCGGTTTTCACATAACCAGCTTCTGTTTTTGTTAATACATGCTGGTTTTGTAGCGGGTAAGAAATTCCATAAACATTTACCGGAGCAGGAACTCCTGCCGCAGTACTTCCAATTACAGAGCTTGTCGTAAGTAAAATATAATCATCCGGCGTTGCTTGTCTTGCCTGACCGAAGATCTGACCAAAAGCTGTAGCGGTAGGTAATCCTAAAGAAGGAGTAAGTGCAACCGTAAGCTGTGCCGATAAATCTGTAAGCGCAACATCTTTAATCAGAACCGGATTCGGACCTGTTGCAGAAAGTAAATTAATTCTATCTCCTGCACCAAAAGCGGTAAGTGCTTGTTTCAAAGGTCCGTACAGACTTGTATTAAGAGTTGTCAAATTTGATCCTAAAGCAGCAGGTGTTAAAGGGTTATATGGAACCGTAGTGAAAAAAGGTACGGAAGTAACTGAAGGAATGTTAGCAATAACACCTTTCGTTGTTCCCACACTTTTCAGACCATCTAAGATTGCTTTAATAGAGCCGGCAACAAGTGCAGGATCAGAAATATCATTTGATCTATAAGTTGTAGGATTTGTATTTCCTGTCTGAACCGTAGCAGGCGTATAAGTTGTAACTCCTCCTACTGTCTGGGAATTTGTACCTCCATTGGTTGCGTAGGACAATACATCATTATTTCCTATCCAAAGAGAGAAGAATGTCGCTTTTTGAGCCATAGCATCAGCCAACACACTTGTTGTAGCGGAAGAAGCAAATCTTACAAAATAAGGATTAGCTGTTCCTGTTGCAAGGCCTGCCTGGCTACCATAACCCGGAGCCACCAAGTGGAATGATTTTGCACCAGGTACACCCATATTATTATAGGTACCCCCACCGGATAAAATATCTAATGCAGCCGCAGGAGCACTTGGAACCGGAGATAAAGACCCGTTAACCACCTGTAGGGTTAGTTTTCCGGCAAATCCCGGAAGATTATTGAATCCACCTACATCATTAGGCATCAACGGTTGTTTAAAGTCTCCTCCACCAGCAAGCTTCATCTGCGCAGCAATCATGCTTGGATACGATTCATTCTGGCCGCTGCTGTACAGGGCGCCATCGCGGTATCCGGAAGTAAGGGAATTTCCCAGTGATATGTATTTTGTAAAATCAGCATCTCCTTTTGTTACCGGGATATCTCTCACATCCGTATCGAAATCCGTATTACAGCTTGTTACCGTAAAAAGAAGTGCAGAAACTGCAATTGTCGATATTATAATTTTTTTCATAGTCTTCTAAAATTAAAATGGATTATATGAGAAACCTAAGCCCAGGTAGAAAGCTGTTGCTTTAGACTGTCCGTTAAGTCCAATATTAGCGTTGTTTACCTTTCTGTACTGAGGCATTGCATATCCTCCTGCTATATCAATTCCGAATTGTTTCAGTTTGAAACCTACCCCACCTGTAACCACATAAGTATCGTATGAAGGTGTCTCCGGAATAAAGTTATCAGTAGTATAAGGTGCTTCATCATAATAAGCTCCCAAACGTCCGTAGATCATATTCGTGAACGCATATTGAGTTCCCAGTCTGAATGTTTTGGAGTTTTTGAAATTCTTAGGATTGGTAAGAATTGTTGGGTCTGACGGATTGTTTCCGATAGGTGCATTATCAAAATCCAATGTCAGCTTACTATATCTCTCCCATCCATGATAGTTAAAGTCT
Source organism: Chryseobacterium gleum (assembly GCF_900636535.1). Classification (NCBI taxonomy): domain Bacteria; kingdom Pseudomonadati; phylum Bacteroidota; class Flavobacteriia; order Flavobacteriales; family Weeksellaceae; genus Chryseobacterium; species Chryseobacterium gleum. The sequence goes on along the minus strand of NZ_LR134289.1, from coordinate 3,706,508 downwards.
GCAGAAACCTGCCACTTTGGTGTAACTTTATAAGTTAAACCAATAGTATATTCTTCAACCAGTGGAAGTGTTGCTGAAAAACCATCTTGCCCGGCCGCATTCAATCTTAGCTGATTATAAACAGATTGTGACGGGAACTGGAAGGAAGCAGTTCCGTTTTTAGCTTTCATATCTACCGGTGAACGGTAAGCAATACTTACATCTAACTTAGGATCAGGTCTGAAATAGAAACCGAAACCATACCCGTGTCCGCTTGCTTTTTTATCATTGATGTTAACTTTCCCATCAAATTGAGTAACAGCTTTATCCCAATCTACCACTCCTCGTGCATAGATATAGCTTGCCCCGAAAGCAAGCCACGGAGCCAGCTTCACAGAAACCATAGGCTGGAAGTAAAAACTCTTCAGCTCCAGCTTCTGTACCAATTCTTTACCTTCCCAGTTATCAGGCCATTTGATTGTACTTCCAAAAGGTGTGGTAACACTAAGACCTACGGTAAGTTTTTCTATGGGTCTATAAGTAATCGCTGCGTAAAAAGGAGTTCCTACAGGGTTATCTGTTTCTGCACTTTGTAAAGTGTTGAAATTCTGAAAAGTAACCTTGTTACTTGCAGCAAACCCTCCTGCCACTACACTCAGTTTGGAAGGGATAAATGACATACCCGCCGGGTTAAAGAATGTCACACTCGCATCTTCAGCATGAGCACTAGTATGCGCCATTGCCAATTGTTTTACCCCCTGCAGGGAAACTCTGAAGCCTCCTGCGTAAGATAGAACGCCCGCCAATAAAGCAGTTGATACTAATATTTTTTTCATAGACTATTATTATATAAGCCAAATATAAAATTATTTTGAATACATCTGTTAATATTTGCCAATATTTTAAACAATATCCCAAAAGAAAACTATGTTTGAAATAATATATTACAGAAAACAAACTATAAAAGACTTATTATTAAACATTTAAAACAATACAAAATCTACAGTATTCATATTGTTTAATTTTAAACAAATGTTTAACCATCAAGTTATAATGCTCTAAAAACCCCTATGTAAAAACAAAATGATAATAAATGTTAAATTAAACAGTAATTGAAAAGTAATGAATTTAGCACATCTGTTTTATTCTGCATAAAGGCTTTGTCCGGCCTTTAGCATTCATTTTTACTCAAAATACAGAAATGTTTTAACCTGAATTCAGGTTATTTGAGTATTTTAGAATCGCATAAAGATAAAAATACATAAATTTGCAGATTATAAATAAACAATAGTACTATGAGTTGTGGATGTAAAACATCCGGCGATTCTGCACATTCTTGCGGCCCTAAGAAAACCGCAAATGGCTGTGAAAATGTAAATACCTGCGGGAATAGTTATAAATTAAGTGTTTTTGACTGGCTTTCTAACATCAACAATCCGGCACCAAACAGGTGTGATTTTGTAGAAGTTAGATTTAAAAATGACAGAAAATCGTTTTATAAGAATGTAAATAATATTCCTTTACATATCGGTAGTGTAGTTACAGTAGAATCAAGTCCGGGACACGATGTAGGCGTGGTAAGCCTTACGGGAGAATTAGTAAAGATTCAGATGAAAAAGAAAAAGTTTTCTGAAGAATCAGCACTTAAAATATACAGACAGGCCAACCAAAAAGATCTTGAGGTATGGCAGGAAGCAAGAAAAAAAGAAGACGGGGTAAAGCTCGAAGCAAGAAAAATTGCCCAGAGATTAGGCCTTGAAATGAAAGTTACTGATGTGGAATATCAGGGTGATGCTTCAAAAATCACCTTTTATTACACCGCTGATAACCGTGTGGACTTCAGACAGTTAATTAAAGATTACGCCGGAGCTTTCCGTACTAAAATCGACATGAAACAAATCGGTTTCAGACAGGAGGCAGCCAAAGTGGGCGGAATCGGATCTTGCGGGCGTGAACTTTGCTGTTCTACATGGCTTACAGATTTCAGATCTGTAAACACCAATGTGGCAAGATATCAGCAATTAAGTATCAATCCTCAGAAACTGGCAGGACAGTGTGGTAAGCTTAAATGCTGCCTGAACTATGAACTGGACAGCTACCTGGACGCACTCAGCAACTTCCCTTCTTCTTCAACAACGTTGGAAACTGAAAAAGGAAAAGCATTCTGCATTAAAATCGATGTTTTCAAAAAGAAAATGTGGTTTGCTTATGTAGACAGTTCTATCGCATGGTATGATTTCGATATTGACCTTGTTAAAAAGCTGATTTCAAAAAACAAAAGAGGAGAGAAAACACTTCCCCTTGAAGATCTGAAACAACCTGAAACTTCTATCCATACCATTGATCTGATCCAGGAAAACAATGTGGATCGTTTTGAAAAGAAGAACAGAGGAAACAGGAACAGAAACAACCAGAATAAGCAGAATAACAATCAACAGGGCCAGGGGCCGGGACAAAAAAGAAACAGACCGGAGAAACAGGAAAGACCGGAAAGGACTCAGAAAAACGAGAACCCAAATGCTCATTCAGCCAATCAGCCTAAACCCCAGAAGCAGCAACCACAGCAAAAAGCACCTGTGGAAAAAGCAGTGAGTAATGCTGATATTGATAAAAAGCCGCAGGGCAATAACCCAAACAAGAAGAAATTCAAAAAGAAATATCCTCCAAAAAAAGATAATAATGCATAAAATTTTAGGATTACTTTCACTTATCCTTTTCTTTAGCTGTAACTCTTCCTCAGGAGGAGATGTTATAATGAATTCCGTTGATAACAAATGGAATAAGAAAAGTGAGCAAAAATTTAATCTTGAAATTTCAGATCCTCAGAATCCTAAAAATATTATATTTGTTGTAAGAAATAACAACAGTTATCCTTACAGTAATATAAGGTTTATAGTGAATTTCACCAATCTTCAGAACAAAAAAAAGGAGACAGATACCTTGAATTATGTACTGGCAAAACCAAACGGAGAATGGCTTGGTACAGGGTTTGGTGATACGAAGGAAACTTTATTTCAGTATAAATTAAATTATAAATTTCCGGGAAAAGGAAAGTATGAAATCGGTTTAATTCAGGCGATGAGAAACGACAACCTTCCTGGAATTGAGGACATTGGTGTAAAAATAGAAACGGCTAAACCGTAACCATAAATGGAAGAGAACAAAAAAAATGCAGGAAATAAGGGGAAAACATTTCCTCTGCCTCCCAAGAAAAAGAAAGATACCTCCTGGAAAAAATGGGTTTCATTTATCTGGATCGGACTCATTGCAGTAGTTCTGGGAATTTCAGGACTTTTCTTTTCAGTTTCTCAAGGATTCCTTGGGGAAATGCCTGATGTAAAAGAACTTGAAAACCCCGATATCTTTGTTGCTTCTGAGATCATTTCTTCAGACGGAGTAACTCTGGGTAAATTCGAAAAGGAAAAAACCCAGCCAATTGTTTATAAAGACCTTCCTCCTTATCTTATTTATGCCCTACAGGCTAAAGAAGATGAGCGTTTCAAAGAACACTCAGGAATCGATTTATATTCTGTTGCCAGAGCCGTCGCTTATGGTGGTGGACGTGGTGGAGGTTCTACGATTACACAGCAGCTTGCCAAGCTTCTTTTTACAGGAAATGCTTCCCAGAATAAAATCCAGAGAGCATTTCAGAAACTGAAAGAATGGGTTGTAGCGGTAAGTCTTGAGAAAAGATATACTAAGGAAGAAATCATCACTCTTTATTTCAATAAGTTTGATTTCCTTTTCAATGCCAATGGTATTGAAATGGCTTCCAGAGTTTACTTTAACAAGAAAACTTCTGAACTTACATTACCTGAAGCGGCAACATTTGTAGCCATGCTTGAAAATCCAAGAAAAAACAATCCTTACAGATATCCTGAAAAGGCGAAAGAAAGAAGAAATGTAGTATTGGATCAGATGCAGAAAACAGGGTATATTGATGCTGCAACTTACGAAAAGGCAGCTAATACTCCGATTGAGGTGGATTTTCATCCAATCAAGAGCATCACTGACGGATACTCTGCTTATTATAAATTTTACCTGAGAAAAGAGATTGATAAATATCTTGAAACTCACGAAAAAGAAACTGGAAAGAAGCTGAACCTTTACAAGGACGGTTTAAAGATATATGTAACCCTTGATTCTAAAATGCAGAAATACGCGGAGGAAGCTATCAAGGAACACTTAACAGATCTTCAAAAGAGATTTGACGCAGAACAACGAGGAAGAAAAAACAGACCTTTCTACTATCTTACTGACAAGCAGATCAATGATGTAATGGTTCAGGCGATGAAAAGAACCGGCCGTTATAAGCTTTTGAAAGCAGACGGAATGCCTGAAGATTCTATTATGATGGAATTCAAGAAGCCTATCAAGACTTCACGATTCACCTGGAACGGAGAAGAAGAAGTGGAAATGTCTCCATGGGATTCTATCAGATATCATAAACAAATTGCACAGGCAGGTCTGATGTCTATGGTTCCGGGAACCGGAGAGATCAAAGCCTGGGTAGGTGGTATCGACTGGCAGCACTTCCAATATGACCACATCAAGCAAGGTAAGAGACAGGTAGGATCTACCTTTAAGCCTTTCGTATATGCAACTGCTATTATGAAGCTGGGAATGACACCTTGTTCGACTGTTTCTAACGGAACTTATGATCATAACGGATGGCATGTACCGGGAAGAGGAGGAATGCTTACTTTAAAAGATGCATTGGCACATTCTCAAAACCCTGTTGCAGCAAGACTTATTGAAATGACAGGAGTAGATGCTGTAATCCAGACTGCAAGAGATCTGGGAGTAACAGAAGATATTCCAAGAAACAATACAATCGCCTTAGGTTCATCAGACATTACGATTTACGAAATGCTTGGTGCTTACAGTACTTTTGCCAACTATGGTAACTACAACAAACCGGAAATGATCTGGAGAATTGAAGATGCCAACGGTAGAGTCATCAAGGAAGTAAACGTAGAACCTAAGGAAGTAATGAACCCAATGTACGCCTACACCATGATTGAACTGATGAAAGGTGTTGCACAATACGGAACTGCTTCCGGAGAGCTTAGTAGAAGAGGCATCTCAAAAGCCGTAGAAATTGCTGCTAAAACAGGTACCACTCAGAACAACTCCGATGGATGGTTTATGGGAATCACTCCAAAACTGGCAACCGGAGCATGGGTTGGATGGGAAGACAGAGCAACTCACTTCTTTGGAACAGGAGAAGGTCAGGGAGCAAGAATGGCATTACCGATCTGGGCAATTTTCATGAAGAAAGTATGGGCAGACAAGAGTTTAGGAGTTACTCCTGATGATAAGTTTGTTAAACCTTCAGACTGGAAAGACGGCTGTTCAAACCTTAAAGGCCTTGGCGGAGGATATGGAGACGATGGAAGTCTTCAGACTATCGATGAGATTAAAAATCCAAGACCGGTAGATCCTACTCCTAAAAAACCTACAGAGAAGAAAGAGGATAATATCAACGAAAATCTTCATACCAATGATGAAGTAGATTTCAATAAATAAATTCTCTTTTAGAAATACATAAGACCTTTCAATAATTTGGAAGGTCTTTTCTTTTATAATTAATACCTTTGAAAGATGAATATCGAACGTATCAGACAGCCATTTATTGAAAATTTTCCCGGTGATTTCTCCAACAACCCTATGCAAAGAAATACGCCAAAGGTTTTATTTGCCACTATCCGGCCTGCCGGTTTTGACAAGCCTGAACTGATCGCTTTTAACGAAGCCTTATCAGAAGAAATCGGTTTGGGAAAATATGAAGATAAAGACCTGGACTTTCTGGTTGGCAATAACCTTCCCGAAAATGTTCAATCCTATGCTACAGCTTATGCAGGCCATCAGTTCGGAAACTGGGCAGGGCAGCTTGGTGATGGAAGAGCCATTCTGGCAGGTGAGATAACTAATGAGAAAGGAAAAAAGACAGAAATCCAGTGGAAAGGTGCAGGAGCCACACCTTACTCCAGACATGCCGATGGAAGAGCAGTATTAAGATCTTCTGTCCGTGAATACCTGATGAGTGAGGCCATGTATCATTTGGGCGTTCCTACTACAAGAGCACTCAGTCTCGCTTTTACCGGAGAAGATGTAATGCGTGACATCATGTATAACGGAAATCCGGAGCTGGAAAAAGGCGCAGTAGTAATCAGAACCGCTGAAAGTTTTTTACGCTTCGGCCATTTTGAACTGATGTCTGCCCAAAGAGAATACAATAGCCTTCAGGAGCTTGCTGACTTTACCATTGAAAATTATTACCCGGAAATTACATCCACTGACAGTAAGAAGTACAAAGACTTTTTTGAAAGGATCTGCACCCGAACGGCTGATTTAATGGTTGAATGGTTCAGGGTAGGTTTTGTACACGGGGTTATGAATACAGATAATATGTCAGTGCTGGGATTAACTATTGATTACGGGCCCTATTCCATGATGGATGAATATGATTTGAATTTCACACCCAATACAACCGACCTTCCTGGAAGAAGATATGCATTTGGAAAGCAGGGACAGATTGCTCAGTGGAATCTTTGGCAGCTGGCCAACGCCCTCCATCCGTTAATTAAGAATGAAAAATTTTTAGAAGATACATTAAATAATTTCGGCACCTATTTCTGGGAAGCCCATGACAGGATGCTTTGTAAAAAATTCGGTTTTGATCAGCTTAAGAAAGAGGACGAAGAATTTTTCACCAACTGGCAGGGGTTGATGCAGGAACTCCAGTTGGATTATACTTTATTTTTCAATCAGCTGGAAAAAATAAACCAAAACACAAATATTATAGAACATTTTAAAGATATCTCTTATATTAATATTAATCTGAATGAAGAAAAGATAGCTAAACTTGAACATTTTATCCGTAATTATGAAACCAGAATAGCATTAAACTCCATTTCAAAAGAAGCCTCTTTGGCAATGATGGAAAAATCAAATCCAAAATTTATTCTGCGGAATTATCTTCTTTATCAATGTATTGAAGAGATTAGCAACGGTAAAAGAGATATGCTGGAAAAACTTATCAAAGCTCTTGAAAATCCCTACCGGGAATTATATCCTGAATTTTCTGCCAAAAGGCCATCCGACTATGATGACATTGCAGGATGCTCTACACTTTCGTGCAGTTCGTAATTAATAATATTCATAAAATATTAAATAATTAGTAATTATTTTCATTTTTTTATTACATTTACTATCAACTTTAAACGTAAACCAAATGAAAACAAAATTACTATTCATTTTCTTAGTCTCTTCTATATGGGGAAATGCACAGATTCTCACAGAGACTTTTCAGGGTACGATATTCCCTCCGACAGGATGGACAACAGGAACAAATGTAGCATCAAGACCTTGGGGGTTCACAACAACAATATTCAATGCAACCGGTCAGGCCACATTTAACATTACAGGTGGAAAATCTGCAGGTATCGGGTGGATTGCTCAGGCACAGGATGCCCATTTAACAAGCCCTTCCTTCAGTTTGGCAGGAACAACAAATCCGGTGTTAAAATTTAAGGCCAAAATAGGATATGAATATATGGTTGATCCTAATCCTAACGGAGACTTAAAAGTAGAAGTATCCACAGATGGGGGAACTACATGGAACCAGGTATGGGTTGAAGAAAACTATGGAGTTTATACAGATTACGAAACATTGGCTATTACGGTTAGTTTAGCTCAATACGCCGGACAGGCTAATGTAAAATTCAGATTCCATTACGTAGCTAATGATGCGGACAGCCTTTCAATAGATGATGTTGAGGTTTGGGCAAATGGCACATTATCCACTCAGGAAACAAATGCCAAAGTAAAAGACGTTACTAATATCTATCCTAACCCAACAAAAGGAGAAATAAACATCAAAACAGATAAAAAAATCAAATCTGCTACAGTATTTGATGTAAGCGGAAAATCTCTGCTCAACAATTCTTCTGAGAGACTGGATATTTCTTCACTTCCAAAAGGAACATACTTACTAAAAGTAGACTTCTCAGACGGAACTTCCAAAACGGAAAAAGTAATGAAACAATAACACCATTTATATAAACTTATAGAACCACCAGCTTTGGTGGTTTTTTTATTTACTTTTGCAAAAAATTTGGCAGTGTCTTTTATCAAAACAAAAATCATCAGTTTTTTCAAACTGATCTTTCCTTCCTCTTATACAGAAGTGGCAGTATTTCTGTTCTTTATCACCTGTTATGGAATTCTGGGATCTTATATTGCCCTTCATTACAGGATCATTTTCGACAGCAGAATTCCCTGGGATGCATATTTCAGTTTTGATAATAAATCGATCCTGATGACCGGAGGAAGCTTTGAGAGACATCCCCTGTCCTACTATTTTTTCAACTGGGTACGAGAATTCTCATTATTCATTTCAGGAGGAAAAATGGATGCTAATTTCAGACTTACCCTGGCATGGCTGAGCAATATTATCATCTCATTGAATATTATTCAGGTTTTCAAATATTTAAAGAATATTATTCACCTTCCTTTGGGGTTAAGCATCTTGATTATTCTCTTCTTTGGAGCTTTTTCAACCAACATTGTTCTCTCTTTTACTCCGGAGAATTTCACATATACTTTATTTTTGCTTTCTCTATACAATCACTATGCAGCCATTAAATTAAAAAAAGAAGAAAAGACACCTGCTGTCGCATTATCACTCGCGGGTATTACGATCGGAGGACTTACTATAACTAATTTTATAAAGGTTTTTATCCCGCTCCTTTTTGAAAAAGATCTTTTCAAAAGCTGGAAAAAATTCGCGAATGCTGCGCTTAGGGTCGTTGTTGCTGTGATCTGTTTTGTACTTCTTTACCTGAACAGGATTGATTTTAAATACCAGAATATCTTTTCAAAAACCAATCAGCAATATGAAAAGTTCTCAAATGTAGAATCGATGCCGACATGGGATATGATTTTGTCCTTCTTTTTTGGGGGAAATATTCTTTTCCCAGGCTTTATTATGTCTGATAAACATAATATGAAGGGATTCAATTTCAAAGGGCTTTATATGGATCTTTATTCATCCGCTCTGCCTTACTTTTTTATAGCAATATTATTGATTCTGATAAGTTGGAGTTATTTTAAAAATTTCAGGAATAAATGGGTCCAGATCATCACTATTTCATTTGCAGTTGATATCATCATCCATTGTGTGATGAGGTTCGGACTTCATACTTCCTATATCTATGGGGGGCATTTTGTTTTCGTGTATCCTATCCTGTTAGGATGGCTGTTTTACGCTTACAGATCCTCACCTAAAATCATGTCATTTTTAACATTGACACTGGTGATATTATTCACTTACCTGTTGGTCAATAATATCTTTAGAATGACAGAATTTTTCTGGTTCATGGAAAATTATTATCAATAAAAAAAGCTGAGAAAATTTCTCAGCTTTTGTTTTTTATGTTGAATAAATCGTTCTTATTTTGCTTCAGCACAAAAAATTCTATACTGCACTGCTACTGCAGATTTGAAATATTCTCTGATTCTGGAAAGGTCACTTGCTGCACTTTGTTTTGTGAAATAACTTCCTGCTAAAATTTTATAATTTGGTCTTAAAGAAGCATCAGTTTCCACTTTCAAATTAGGAAATCTCTTTCTGAAATAAGATTTTACCTCATTAGCTTCCTCATTACTTTTCACTGTCGTAATCTGGATTTTGAACCCTAAAATTCTAGGATTTTTTCTACAAATTTCAGCATTGGTAAGCTCTCTGCTCGGCACAAAGATTTTAGGAGGTTTTGTATTTATTCCGGTAGAAATTCCACTATCATTATTGCTGAAATCCTTAGTGGAATTTGTTGGGACAGCTTTAGCACATTTCCCTTCAACTCCCTCCAAAGCAGCATTAATTTTGGAATCCATCGTCATGACAAGCTCCGTTCCCGATAGGGTATCTTTTTTAACAACCTGCTGTGCCTCAATATTATAAAATCCAAATAATGATAATATCGAAAATATTTTGATTAGATTTCTCATTTAAACTTGTTTCCGCAAATTTATACAAATTAAAAAACTATACCAAACAGGTTATTTAGAATCAATACAAATTAACCTTAAATGACATTTTCCCCTTTTTATATGCCGTTAAATTTCTGTTAAAAATATTATTTTTGCCGAATTGATTGAATGTTCAATAATTTACTAACATAAGATAATTTAAATGATTAGTTGGAGAAAGCATTATAAAAAAACGTTGATCGCGATAGGCTTATTGCTATCAACCAGTGCTTCATTTTACGGGCAAGACGGCGATCCTAAAAACGGAGAGAAACTTTTCAAAGCGAATTGTACTGCATGTCACGCGCTGGACAAACAGGTTGTAGGACCACCTTTAAAAGGGGTTGTAGAACGTGTAAAGACAGAAGGTGGTGTAGACAAAGACTGGCTTCACAAGTGGATCAAAGACAACAAAGCTCTTAGAGCTTCTGGGGATAAATACGCCAATGAGATTTTTGAAAAGTTTAATAAGACTGAAATGCAGGTCTTTCCGAATCTTACAGACAAGGATATTGACGACATTTTAGCTTTCACAACTAACCCTCCTGCTCCGGAGGAGAAAAAACCGGAAGCAACTCCTGCAACTGACGCTACTGCGGCAGCTCCTGCAGACAAAACTACTACAAACGTTGTCATCATTTCACTTTTAGCGATCGCAGCTTTACTGGTTTGGATCTTGGTAAAACTAAGACAATTGGTAAAATTGGGTCAATCTGAAGATTTAGCAGGACTTAACGAAACAAGAGTTCGTTCGTTCAGTGAAATGTATGAGAAGTTCCACTACATTGGAAAAGGTTTATTAGCAATTCTTGCTATTCTGGCCGCTTACGGAGTATGGAACTGGTTGATGTGGATTGGGGTTTACAAAGGGTACAAGCCTGAACAGCCTATCTACTTCTCTCACAAAATCCACGCTGGAGAACAGAAAATTGACTGTCAGTTATGTCACTCCAGTGCTAAATACGGAAAAGTATCTGAAATCCCTTCTATGAACGTTTGTATGAACTGTCACAGAACAATTTCTGAATACAACGCAGATCACTACATGGAGCCAGGAAAAGACAAGGCATTCTATGACGGTGAAATCCAGAAGATCTACGCTGCAACAGGTTGGGATCCTGCAAAACAACAGTACACAGGAAAAACACAACCGGTTGAATGGACAAGAATCCACAACATGCCAGACTTCGTTTACTTCAACCACTCTCAGCACGTTATTGCTGGAGAACAGGCAATCATCAATTCTTTCAACAAAAAGAATCCTAACAACAAAATTGATGTTGTATGTAAAGCTTGTCACGGTAAAATTGATACAATGAATGTTGTTCAGATGGCTAACGACTTTACTATGGGATGGTGTATCGAGTGCCACAGAACTACTGAAGTTGATATGAACAACGGTTATAATAAAGAGTACTTCAAGAATCTACATGACAAGTTGAAAAAACAATATCCACAAGATGGAGGTAAAATCACTGTAGATGCAATTGGAGGTCTTGAGTGTGGTAAATGTCATTATTAATAACTAAAAAATTAGAAGTATAAATGGCTTCAAACAAAATACAATTCAGAAGTATTCATGAACTTAAAGATCCAGCTTTGAATAATAAGCTGGCTCAGAAAGAGTTTCAGGAAGAAATTCCGGTAGAAGATTTCCTTGGAGATGCTGAGAAAAACGGATCAAGTACTTCAAGAAGAGATTTCCTTAAATTACTAGGATTCTCTACAGCAGCAGTAACATTAGCTGCCTGCGAAGCTCCGGTAATCAAAACGATTCCTTATGTGGTAAAGCCACATGATATTATTCCGGGAATCCCTAACTATTACGCTTCAACTTATTTTGACGGTTTCGATTTTGCTAGTGTTTTAGTAAAAACCCGTGAAGGAAGACCTATCAAAATTGAACCAAACCCGGCTGGCGGCGATTTAGGTAAAACTAACGCAAGAGCTCAGGCAAGTGTACTTTCTCTTTATGATAACGATAAAGTAAAACAGCCTAAACTGGACGGAAAAGACGAAACTTTCGATAAAGTAGACAGTTTTGTTATTAAAGGTTTGGAAGAAGCTAAAGCGTCAGGCAAAAAGATTGTGGTTTTATCACACTCTTTTGCTTCACCAACTTTCAAAAAGTTATTCGCTGAATTCAAAGCTAAATATCCTACAGCAGAATTAGTAACTTATGATGCCTTCCCTTACTCTGCACAATTAGATGCAGCGCAGGAAGTATTCGGACAAAGAGCATTACCTGTTTATGACCTTAGAGGTTCTGAGCTGGTAGTTTCTTTCCAGGCTGATTTCTTAGGAGATTATAACGCTTCAAGCTTAGAGACTTCTTACGCAGCAGCAAGAAAGCCAGGACCAAACATGTTAAGACACATCCAGGTGGAGTCTAACATGTCATTAACCGGTGCTAACGCTGACTCAAGATACAGATTAAAACCAAGTGCTGTAAACAAGACTTTAGTTGAAGTTTACAATGCAATCGTGGGTGGTGGTACTTCTGATAAGACTGCTGCTGAAATTGCTAACGAATTGAAAGCAAAAGGAAGCAAAGCTGTTGTTTTTGCTGACGGTTCTAAAGGAGCACAGGTTTTAGCACACTTAATCAACCAGAAATTAGGTTCAGTAGCTTTCACAGGTAAAGCCAACTTACTGAAAGAATTCGATGGTGCAAGATACCAGGAATTCCTTGGATGGGTAAACGGTGGACAGGTTGGTGTTTTAGTTACCAACAATGTAGATCCTATCTACTCTCATCCAAAAGGAGAAGATTTCAAAAAATCTTTATCTAAAGTTCCTTACGTAATTGCTGTAGCAGATAAGAAAAATGAAATGTACAAAGCAGCGAAAGCTGTAATTCCGGTTGCTAACTGGTTAGAGTCTTGGGGAGATATCGAACCACAGACAGGAGTATATTCATTAATGCAGCCTACCATCCAGAAAATCTACAAATCAAGACAGATTGAAGAATCTCTATTGGTTTGGAAGAACGGGAAAAACAATGCAGCAAACAACTACTACGATTATTTAAAAGCAAGCTCTGCTTCTCTTTTAGGTGGTACTTCTTTCAACAAAGCATTGTATAACGGTATCAACGCATCTACTAATTCAACAACATTATCTTACGCAGGCGGAAACGCTGCTCAGGCTGTTGCTGAACTAGGAAACTTTAAACCTTCTGAATTAGAATTAGTATTATACACTAAGACTTCAATGGGAGACGGTACTCAGGCAAACAACCCTTGGTTACAAGAATTACCTGATCCAATCACAAGAATGTCTTGGGATAACTATTTGACAATTTCTCCAAAAGACGCAGAAAAGTTCGGAATTGATAACGATCTTAACGCAAGAATGCAGTTAGATGGTTCTATCGTAAACCTTACTGTAAACGGAGTAACAATAAAAGATGTTCCTGTATTCGTACAACCAGGACAAGCTGAAGGATCTGTAGGTCTTGCACTTGGTTATGGTAAGAAAAACTCAGGAGCAACTGCTGATACTGGTGTAAATGCTTATCCTTTATTTGACGGTTCTAATCTTGTTCTTTCAGGTGTTAAAATCGAGAAAACAGGAGAAGATCACGAATTTGCAGGGATCCAGCTTCAAAATACATTGATGGGTCGTTATGAGATCGCGAAAGAAGTTCCTTTGGCAGATTTCATCAACGTAGCTTTCGATGATGAGCACAAAGGATGGAATAAGCCTTTGGAATACCACACGATCAGCGGAGCTCTTCCAGCAAGAAAAATCGACCTTTGGGATGCTTTCGATGATACAGACGGTCCTCACTTCAACTTATCTATTGACCTGAACTCTTGTACAGGTTGTGGAGCTTGTATCATTGCTTGTCAGGCAGAAAACAACGTTCCTGTAGTAGGTAAAGAAGAGGTAAGAATGTCAAGAGATATGTACTGGTTAAGAATTGACCGTTACTATTCTTCAAGACAAACGGTAGAAGTATACGAAGGATTAAAAGACGGAATGGCTGTACCAGAATTATACGGTACTGCATTCAACAAAGAGGGAGGTGCATTGAACCACCCAGCTGATAATCCGGATGTAATCTTCCAGCCGGTAATGTGTCAGCACTGTAACCACGCTCCATGTGAAACGGTATGTCCGGTAGCGGCTACTTCACACGGTAAGCAAGGTCAAAACCATATGGCTTACAACAGATGTATCGGTACAAGATATTGTGCAAACAACTGTCCGTACAAAGTAAGACGTTTCAACTGGTTTACTTATAACCTAAATGACAAGTTCGATTTCAACATGAACAATGATTTAGGAAGAATGGTACTTAACCCGGATGTAGTTGTAAGAACTAGAGGGGTAATGGAGAAATGTTCAATGTGTATCCAAATGACTCAGAATACAATTCTTGAGGCTAAGAAAGAAGGAAGAAGAGTGAAGGATGGAGAATTCCAGACTGCTTGTTCTAAAGCTTGTTCTACCGGAGCAATGACATTTGGAGATATGAATGATAAAGATTCTGAAATTAGAAAGGTATATGCCTCTAACAGAAGATATTATTTACTAGAGGAGATCGGAACAAAACCAAACGTGTTCTATCACACTAAAGTAAGAAACAGAGTAGAAAAATAAAGTTTAAATAATAAATAGGTAAAAAATGTCAGGACATTACGAAGCTCCGATAAGGGAACCTCTAATTATTGGTCACAAAACTTATCACGATATTACAGAAGATATCGCACGACCTATCGAAGAAAGAGCAGGTAAATTATGGTGGATCTCATTATATGCTGCGCTAGTTCTATTCCTCTATGGATTCGGCTGTATCGCTTACACTATCGGGACAGGTATTGGAGCATGGGGGCTTAACAGAACTATTAACTGGGGTTGGGATATTACCAACTTCGTATGGTGGGTAGGTATCGGTCACGCCGGGACCCTAATCTCCGCAGTATTATTATTATTTAGACAGAGATGGAGAATGTCTGTAAACAGATCTGCAGAGGCGATGACGATCTTTGCAGTTGTACAGGCGGCAATCTTCCCTGTAATCCACATGGGTAGAGTTTGGGTTGGATACTGGGTATTCCCTTTACCAAACCAATTCGGTTCTCTTTGGGGGAACTTCAACTCTCCTCTACTTTGGGACGTATTTGCGATCTCTACGTATTTCTCAGTATCAACTGTATTCTGGTTCATGGGTCTAATCCCTGACTTTGCAATGATCAGAGATAGAGCTAAAACTCCTTGGACTAAGAAAATTTATACATTCCTTGCATTCGGTTGGGGTGGTAAAGCAAAACACTGGCAAAGATTCGAAGAACTTTCTTTGGTTCTTGCAGGTTTGGCAACTCCACTTGTATTCTCAGTACACACAACCGTATCCTTCGACTTCGCGACTTCAGTAATTAAAGGATGGCACTCAACTATCTACCCTCCTTACTTCGTTGCTGGTGCGATCTTCTCAGGATTTGCAATGGTACAGACCCTATTGTTGGTTGCAAGAAAAGTTTGTCACTTAGAAGAATATATTACAATGTATCATATCGAAATTATGAACATCGTAATTATCTTAACTGGTGGTATGGTAACGGTAGCTTACGCCACTGAATATTTCATCGGATGGTACTCAGGTTCAAGATTCGAAGATTTCACATATCTTTCTCCGGGTGCTGCTGTAGGACCTTACTGGTGGGCATTCTGGTCATTGATCATCTGTAACCTTGTTGTTCCTGCTTCTTTCTGGTTCAAGAGACTAAGAACGAACATTATCTGGACATTCATTGTTGCATTAATCATCAACATCGGTATGTGGTTCGAGCGTTTTGATATCATCGTTATCAACCTTTCAAGAGACTACTTACCAGGATCATGGACTATGTTTAAGCCAACGATCATTGATGTGGGTGTATACTTAGGAACAATCGGATTCTTCTCTGTATTATTCCTATTATACGCAAGAACGTTCCCTGTAATTGCACAGGCTGAATTAAAATCGATTTTGAAAATCTCAGGTGAAACTTATAAAGCAAAAGAAGGAGATGAGCACCACTAAAATTGTATACGGACTTTATGCTGACGACGACGATTTAATGAACGGCGTTAAAGCATTCAACGATAAAGGAATCGCAATCAACGAAGTTTATACTCCGTTTCCGGTTCACGGACTAGACAAAGCTTTAGGTTTAAAGAAAACCAGAATTTCTGATGCTGCTTTCATCTACGCTTGTTATGGTGTAACTATCGGTGCTACTCTTACCTGGTATGTGATGAATCACGACTGGCCTCAGAATATCGGTGGTAAGCCAGCTTTTGACTGGGGACACAACATGCCTGCATTCGTAGTTCCAATGTTCGAATTAATGGTATTCTGTGCAGCTCACATGATGTCTTTAACTTTCTTGGTTAGAAACAAAATGTATCCGGGAGCTCCGGCTCAGAACCCAGATCCTAGAACTACTGATGATAAATTCATGATGGAATTCGTAACTGAAGATGTAGAATCTGTAAAGCAGTTGCTTATTGAAACTGGAGTTGAAGAAATAACTGTTAAAGACGCTTAAAATGAAAAAGAATGTATTAAAGATTACAGCAGTTTTAGGTTTAACAACAGTTTTACTTAACTCTTGCGGACCAAAGGAGAACACTCCGTTGGTATATTTCCCGGACATGTATTTTCCGGTAGCTTATGATCCATTGATGAAGGCTCAGGATGCGTATTCAGATCATGAAAATGAAATTCCTGCTTTTGTTAAAAATAATGGAGCAACAGGTCTTTCTCCTGTAGAAGGATCAGTTCCTCAGAATAAAGACGGAGTTTTTGAAGAAAGCTTATTACCTAAAAATGTTGACGAGTACAACGCAGGGTATGAAGCTTCTAAAAAACTTACAGTATCTCCTTTGAACCCGGCTAACGCAGCGAAGGACCTTGAAAGAGGTAAAATATTGTTTGATCACACTTGTGCTGCATGCCACGGAACAGGAGGTGATGGGCAAGGACCTATCGTACAAAGTGGAGCATTCTCCGGAGTACCGAACTATGCTGACAGAGAAATTACTGTAGGATCTGTTCATTACGTATTAACAAACGGTAGAAATGCCATGGGATCTTATGCGGGACAACTGAACGCAGGAGACAGATGGAGAGTAGCAATGTATGTGATGAGTGCTTTCAAAAAAGGAGCAGCAGCACCGGCAGCAGCTACAGCGGCGGCACCAGCAACAACTGAAACGACTACCGAAACTAAAAAATAAGAAAAGAAATGTATAGTTTTTCACCAAAATTAAAATCAACTTCTATAATACTTCTTGTTGTAGGTTTAGTTCTTTTCGGTATTGGTTTCTTTTTGAACAAAGGAATTTCTACTGAGAAAATAGAACAAATGATGGAAGCTGTTCATGCTTCAGGTCATACGGCTCCTACACACTCAAGTGAAATGGTTGGACCTCAGGATCACGCGGCTCACCTTGAGCACGCTACATTGCAGGTACACAACCAGCCTTTAGCAGCAATACATTTTGTAGCTGTATTTTTCTTTGGAGTTAGCTGCTGCGTATTATTCTTCTATTCTATTCAGCACGCTGCACACGCAGGATGGCCTATCATCATTACAAGAGTAATGGAAGCTATTGCTTCTTATATCCCTTACGGTGGTGCAATCCTGGTAATCCTGATGATCTTAAACATCACTCATAATGGTCACCTATTCCACTGGATGGACCCTGAATTGACAAACCCGGATTCTCCGCATTTTGATGTGATCTTATTCGAAAAGAAAAAATTCTTGAATATTCCTTTCTACGCAGTAAGAACTTTAATCTATGTGATTGGTGCTTCTTTCTTCGCATGGAAATTGAAAGCTCAGTCTAAGAAAGTAGATGAAACGAAGTCTAAAGTAGAGTACCAGATGCTTTACAGATGGTCAGTAGGATACATCGCATTCTTCGGATTTGCTTCTGCAGCATGGGCTTGGGACTGGTTGATGTCTATTGACCCTCACTGGTATTCTACAATGTATATCTGGTATTCAATGGTTAGCTGCCTTTCAAGTGGTATTGCCGTAATCATTTTATTAAGTGTTTACCTTAAGAAAAATGGTTTCTTACCACAGTTCAATGATAACCACTTACACGATTTAGGAGTATTCCTTTTCGCTACAAGTATGCTTTGGACATATACATGGTTTGCTCAGTTCATGTTGTACTGGTACGCCAACGTTCCAGAAGAGGTTAACTACTTCTTCGGTAGATTCCAGCACTACTCTCCTACTTTCTTACCAATGTTGATCATCAACTTCTTATTACCATTATTGGTATTAGTAAGCAGCAGCATCAAGAGAAATTACAAAGTAGTTACTACAATGGCAGTAGTTGTGATCTTAGGACACATCTTAGATTACTTTAACATGGTAATGCCAGGAACAGTAGGACCATACTGGAACACTCCTGAAGTATTCCTTTTAATCCTTGGAGCTATCCTGTTTGTAGTTGGATTATTTATGTTTACTGTACTTTCAGCTTTATCTAAACTGAAGTTGATCCCTACAGGAAACCCATTCTTACACGAATCTGAAATTTATGAGTATCCTTTCTAAGGACTTGTAACAAAATAAAATGATAAAAGACTGATTGTTAAAACGATCAGTCTTTTTTTATGCATTTTGATCAACCGCTAAAACAAATCTTATTATGAAAACAAAACTTTTCCTCTATTCACTATTCTTTTTTTTAGTCAGCTTTATCCAGGCTCAGACCATTACTTTCGTTTCTGAAAAAAATAATATTCCTCTTCCCAGAGTTTCAGTATTTGGAAAAGACGGAACCATCTTAGCCTATTCAGATATTGAAGGTAAGATTGATAAACAGTCATTGTCGCCTTCCCAGGAAAAGTTTCAGCTTGTTTATAATAATTTTCCGGTAGCTACTTTATCATATTCGGACTTTGACCAATCGGTTATAAAAATTAATGATCAGGTAAAAGAAATTGAAACAGTAGTTATCAAGAACAGTAAGCCTGCCAAGTATATTTTTATCAAAGGAAATTTTAATGCCTATGTTACGGTAAATAATAAGCTGAACAGTTATGCAGACGGAATTGTAACCTATATTTTCGACAACAAAACAAAAAAACTGAAAAGTACCCACGTAGAGCAGTACCGAGTATTCAGAATGGCAGAATCTAAAAACGAAAAGAAAGAAACTTCATCATGGGATTATGGCAACTCACTGAATCTTCCAAAGCTTAAAAATGTAGGGAATCCCGAAGAATATAAAAACTCAAAAAATACGATCAGAGAATTGAAAGGAGATCGCAGAGATCAGATTGAAGTAACAGGAGGAATTCTTCAGGAAAAAGAATTTTCATTTTTCGGATACAGATTTTATGATATAAGAACTATTTTAAATATGTCGTTTGAAAAAGGATCTGAAAAAACATTAAAAGATTTTCTGGAATATAACGAACTTGTTTTTGTTAAGCTAAAACACAAAAGTGAACCTGAATATAATCAGATTGCCGTTTATAATAATTTCTATCCTACAGAATTAAGCTTCAACAATGACAACGATATAGAAAAAGTAAAATTTGATAAGGACAACAGCAATTATAAAACCCCTTACTGGCAGGATGCATCATTTCCCAATATGCAGACGATCTTCAGTAACTTTTTCAAAGGAGATCTGAAAGAACAGCCTAACAAAAAGTAAAAATTTACGATTATGCCTACTGTGAACAGGAATATAACAGTCTATAAAACATAAAGTGAAAATAAAAATCCAGTATTAATAAAGGTTTTATTAAATTTGCAACAAACCAAATAAAAATGAAAAAGTTTTCTTTTCTACTTGTTTTCAGTCTGTTGCTTTTTACAGCATGCAAGAAAGATCATGTAGATGCTACGAATACTAAAACACTGCAGTCAAGTATCAACGATATGACTTCCAGTTTACCTACCATTAAACAAATTAAGTTTAATGAAGCTCTTTATATCCTTAAAACTTTTGGAGTAGAAGCTGATGGTGATATCAATGAGCTGAAGGCCCTGGGAAAACTGATCAATGGGAAAAAAGTTCCTGAGATCATGGCTATGGCTGACGAAGTTGCACAGAAAAACGGAATCGAATGGGCAAGTACTGCCCCTCCATCACTGGGAGAAATGAATATCTTCGGGGATGATAAAGCTAAAGAAAGCGATCCAAATGATGTAAAAGCAGGATCATTAAGCCTTGTGACAAGACCTACAGGTGATGACGGAACCGGAGCGCCTACAGCTATTCAGATTGTTCCGAGACTTGTAGACGCAGCAGGAAATCCTGTATCATTTACAGGAGCCGGCCTCGAAGCTACTCTTGAAGTATTCAGTAACGGTGTAAGACTGGCAACAGCCAAAAACCTGATGCAGGATAACAACTTCAAAGGTTTCAACCTGAAATTCTCCTCTATCCCTGCTTCTAAAGTAGTGGACAATAAAATAGACATTACAGTTTCTGTAAAGACAACAGCTAAAACTTTCAAAATGTCAAAAATCGGGCTTGATGTGAATGCAGCAGCCCTGAAAGTGCCTGTTGTTCCAAAAACCGATTCTACAGCTGTATCGGAACAGCCAAGCGCAGTGGTAGATCCAAATAACCCAACAGCTCCTTCCGGAACTACTACAGATCCTGCAGCTGCTACTCCTGCAGCACCAGCTGCACCAAAACAGCCGACCACAGATCCTAAAAATACAGTAAGCAAATTTTTGAACAGCGTAAGCTCTCAGAATTTGAAAGCAGCCTATGAAACATCCAGCAATCCTAGCTGGGGTAGCTACGAATCTTTCTCAAACCCTACTTCAGGTTTCGGGTCTGTGAAAAACGTGAGCGTAAAGAATATTACGACTAGCGGCGCTACAGCCAACAGCGCCAGCGTAAATGCTACTTATGATGTAACGGATAAAAGCGGAAAGACTACTTCCCTAAAAGTAACTTTCGGGCTTAAAAATGTAAACGGAGACTGGAAAATTTCCAGTTATAAAATCAATTAATAAATGACTTCAGCAGAACTGATCAACAAATTAGAAGAAACAATTGAAAACATCCCTGATTTTCCGATTCCGGGAATACAGTTTAAGGATATTTCACCTATCTTTTTAAACCCAAAACTTTACGAAGAGGTAATTGCAGATCTTGCAGCCTTCAGTAAAGGAAAAATAGATGCAGTCTGCGGAATAGAAAGCCGTGGTTACCTTTTTGGAATTGCTATTGCTGTGGCATTGGAAGTTCCGTTTATTCTGATCAGAAAAGCCGGAAAACTTCCCCCTCCCATCATTTCAGAAGAATATGATTTGGAATATGGAAGCGCCATTATCGAAACCCGGGAAGGACAGTTAAAGCCAGGACAAAGAGTCTTAATTCACGACGATCTTTTAGCAACAGGAGGAACCACAGAGGCGGCTGCCAAACTGGTAGAAAAACAAGGTGCTACCGTTTCACAATTCAGCTTTCTGATCGGCCTAAAAGGATTGGGAGGTGATGAAAAGTTAAAAAAATTCGGTGCTGAAGTCTACCATATTTTAGAATATTAAGATTTAATATATATGCTTCGACATGCTCAGCATGACAACCCTAATAAATTACTGTGAGATTTGAACAGGTCATATTAGAAGTGTCATCCTGATTCTGTCGAAGCATCTTTTTTTAATTAATTCATCATTCACAACTACAATTCATAAAATTTCATTAATAATACTCAGAAAGTATTTTGTAAATCATTCAGAAACAATTAAATTTGCATTTCAATTTTTAAAAACTTATGGCAAAATTGGGAAAGAGTGCTCAGAATGAGCAAGAAGGTAAAGAAACGGTTGAGTTCTTTAAAGACCTTGACAGAGAAGCATTAAACACTGAGAGATTTGTTGAAAAATATTCAAAACCGTTGGGATTAATATTTGGAGCATTGCTTTTAGGGGTTTTAGGATTCTTTGCTTATAAGCAATTTGTAATTGCTCCAAAGAACGCTGAAGCTGTAAAAAGTTTCCTTGCTGCTCAAAAAAACCTTACAGAAGGTAAAGATAAAGATGCTTTAGGCGGAAAATCTGCGGCTAATCCAGGCTTTATCGGTACTGCTAATGAATATTCTTCTACTGAAATTGGTAAACTTTCTGCTTACAATGCCGGTTTATTAAAATTCAAAGAAGGAAAATTCCAGGAAGCTTACGATCTTTTGGATAAATTCTCTTCCAAAAACAAAACTCTGATGGCAATGAAGTATGGAGCTATGGCTGATGCAAAATCAGGTCTTAACAAAAATGACGAAGCTCTTTCTTTATTAGATCAGGCAGCATCTGCATCAGATGATCCTTATACTACTTATTATTTCACAAGAAAAGCAGGTATCGTTGCATTAGGATTAAAGAAAAATGCAGAAGCTAAAAAATACTTCGCTACAATTGACGAAAAATATCAGGACTACGACAACGGAATGTCTGATTCTTATATTGAAATGACTAAATATTATTAAAAAATGGCAACAGTTAATCTTTCCGATTACAAGCCACTTCATATAACTAATGCCGAAGATTTTTCTATCGGCATTGTTTTTTCTGAGTGGAATGATTTTGTAACGTACAATCTTCGTGATGCAGCTTTGGAAATTCTTGAAAAAGAAGGCGTAAAATCTGAAAACATCAAGCTTTTCCCTGTTCCGGGCGCTTTTGAATTAAGCTATGCAAGTATGCAGCTTTGCAAAGAAAGGAAGTATGACGCAGTAATCTCTATCGGATGTGTAATCCGTGGAGAAACACCGCATTTTGATTATGTATGTTCTGCAGTAGCACAGGGAATCAAGGATTGTAATATTATGACTGATACTCCAACTATTTTCTGTGTATTGACAGATGATACCAAAGAACAATCTATTGCAAGAAGCGGTGGAGATCTTGGAAACAAAGGGGTGGAAGCAGCCGTAACGGCTCTTAGAATGATTGATTTCAAAAAGAAATTATCTGATAAAAAAGGGAATATCGGTTTCGGACACTCTTAACCGGAGATTCTCTTTCAAAATATCATGGACTATTTATTAATAGTCCTTTTTTATTGGAATATTAATAAATCATAAATCTCATTAATAAAAAGGATGTTTTTGTTTTTTTCCACCAAAAGTTCTCTACAAAAACTATCTTTGTGAAAACTAATAAAAACAGACAATACATGTTTTTAAAAAAAATAAAACCCTTCCTTTATTTAGGAATTTTCTATCTTATTATTTCATTGATAATAAGAACAATATTCTTTTTTCATCCTATTACAACGGCTAGTTTTGGATTTTTCGAAGTCGTAAAGGTTCTGCTCATAGGTCTGGTAAATGACGTTTTTGTCTTCATTCTGGCCAGCTCCATTCTCGCCCTTTATTTCCTCTTCCTTTCCAATTCGAAATATAAAAAACCTTACGGCTACATTATTTTGGGAGCATTGGTTCTGTTCTTCCTTTATATATGGCTTGTGCCGAACAATATTTTCAAGCAATACGGCGGCTCTGTAATGGAAATCGCTCTTGTCTTCGTAGGAATAAAAACTCTTTTCTTCGGATTGATGCTTTTCCTTCCTGCACAAAGAATTAAAATCCGTAATACCCTGTATTTCATCACGCTATTATTATACGTTCTTTTGATTATTTTCAACGGCGTAAGTGAATATTTCTTCTACAATGAATTCGGGGTACGTTATAATTTTATTGCAGTAGATTATCTTATTTATACGAATGAGGTGATCGGAAATATCATGGAAAGTTATCCTGTTATTCCATTGTTTTCCGCAATTATGATCGTTACACTTGCCATTACATGGTTTATTTATAGGAAAACGAAAGATGAACTTCTGGACCTTCCTGATTTTAAACAAAAAATGGTGCTTCTCGGTAGTTTTATGGTGCTTTGTGCTCTCAGTGCATTGGCTATACCTTCTTTAATGCAGATCAGATCAGACAATGTTTTTGCTGATGAAATTGAAGCGAACGGACTTCCTAAGTTCTATTGGGCATTTACTCATAATGAGCTGGATTATTTCCAGTTTTATTCACAGATTAACCAGCAGCAGGCTGAAAAGAATTTCCTGAGCCAGTACCCGCAGCATACCTTATCAAGAGCAATTGTTGCTGAACAGCCGGAAATGAAGAAAAATGTAGTATTGATTTCTATCGAAAGCCTTTCCGCAGATTTCATGGAGCATTATGGAAATACACAGAAAATTACTCCTTTCCTGGATAGCCTTGCAGAAAAGTCTCTGATGTTTACCAATCTTTATGCTACCGGAAACCGAACTGTACGCGGCCTGGAAGCTTTAACATTGTGTATTCCTCCAACTGCGGGAGAAAGTATCATCAAAAGAGATGACAATAAGAATAAATTCACAACCGGAAATGTTTTTAAATCCAAAGGATATGATGTCAAATTTTTATACGGAGGGTACAGCTATTTCGACAATATGCAGGATTTCTTCGGAGGAAACGGATATGGTATTGTAGACAGAAACAGCTTTAAACCTGAAGAAATTACTTTTTCCAATGTTTGGGGTGTTGCTGATGAAGATATGGCCAGAAAAGCCATTCAGGTAATGAATGCTGAAGCGAAATCAGGAAAGCCATTTTTCAATCACTGGATGACTGTTTCCAACCACAGACCGTTTACTTATCCTGACGGAAGAATCGATATTCCGGGAACAGCAAAATCCCGTGAAGGAGGTGTAAAATATACAGACTACTCACTTAAACTGTTCTTTGAGATGGCTAAAAAGCAGGATTGGTATAAAAACACGGTTTTTGTAATCATTGCAGACCACTGCGCATCAAGTGCCGGGAAAACAGAGCTTCCGATGGATAAATACAGAATTCCTGCGATGGTATTCTCAGAAGGGTTTATCCAGCCGCAGAAATTCAATGGGTTGATGTCTCAGATTGATGTGATGCCTACACTTTTCGGATTGTTGAATTTCAGCTATCAGTCTAAATTCCTGGGCCAGGATGTGTTCAAACCGGAATTCCAGCCTAAAGCTTATGTGGCAACCTATCAGGACCTGGGCCTTATAAAAGACGGACATCTGACTATTATTTCTCCGGTAAAAAAGGTAAAACAATATTTTCTGGAACTGGAAAAAAGTGATCTGGCGCCTGAGTTTAAGCTGTATTACGATGAAAAACTATTAAAAAATCCAGATCAGAAACTAGTAGATGACGCTGTATCAGCATATCAGTCCACTTCTTACTGGTTAAAAACGAAGCAACTTAACAGATAAATATCTAAATATTTTCGCTCATAATCTGGTGTAAAATATTTAAATTAACCGATAAATTTATTAATATGAAATGGACAGACGACAGAGGCGGAAACGTTGATGACCGCCGTGGTTCAGGAGGCGGAAGTGGCGGTATGATTGTAGGAGGCGGGCTCGGAACCTTAATTATAGCAGCCATCGTGTTCTTTTTAGGAGGTGACCCGTCCGGTATTTTGAATTCCGGAAGCATGCAGCCTTCAGGCAATACTGGAGAACAAAGAGAACTGACTGCCGGTGAAAAGCAGATTGGTGAAATGGTAAAAATGATGGATGCCTGGAATAGCCAGACCTGGACTCAGATTTTTAAAGAAAACGGCATGACATATACCGATCCGGGTATTGTTCTTTTCGAAAATACAACTTCTTCAGCATGTGGTACAGCTCAGTCTGCCATGGGACCATTCTATTGCCCGGCTGATCAGAAAGTCTATATGGATATGAGTTTTTTTGGTGAACTTCAGCAAAAATTCGGAGCTAAAGTAACAGAATTTACGGTAGCTTATGTTCTTGCGCATGAAGTAGGACACCATGTTCAGACTCTTTTGGGAACTACTCAAAAAGTAGATGCGTTAAGAAGAAGCGGAAGATATTCTGAAGAGCAAATGAACAGAGTTTCCGTTGCTACAGAATTACAGGCAGATTTCTATGCAGGAGTATGGGCAAAAAGAACCAATGACAGCAAACATATTCTGGAGCCCGGAGACATTGAATCTGCAATAGATGCTGCAGAAGCTGTTGGAGATGATAATATCCAGAGAAGAGCACAGGGATATGTAAATCAGGAAAGCTTTACTCACGGATCTTCTGCACAGCGTAAAGAATGGTTTATGAAAGGATACAATACCGGAGATATCAGACAGGGTGATACTTTCAACCAGTTGTTGAAATAATTTATAAAACTTTAAATAATAAAAATGCGATCTCAGTGTGAGACCGCATTTTTTTATTATTGTAATTCGATCGGATTAGAATTTCTCTTTGCTTCTTCTTTTATCCGCTCCTCCATTCTCTTTCTCATATCGGCAGGATTCTGATTTCCTCCCCCTCCAGGGCCTCCAGTTCTCATGGGTGCAGCTACACCACCACCCTGATTCATAAATGACATTGGATCTGTTTTAAACTTTTGCTGCTGTTTTACAAAATCGGCTCTTTTCACTTTTAAAGTGTTCCCAAACTGGTTCAAAGTCGGAAATTCTGCGATTTTGTAATTCTTCATGAGATCAAAAGAATAATCTCCTTTGTCATCTTCTATTTTTACAATTAATCCCGGAAGTCCGCCAAACTTGTATGGTCCGTCCTGATAAGGAAGATCTGTGGTAAACCAGGCAGTCCATTTTCTGCCTCCAAAATCGGTTTCTGCTTTCTGAACTTTGTATTCGCCAATTTTTCTTGTTTCTGACTCTATTTTCCAGTTCAGCGGTCTGTCTTCTTCGTATGAATAAATATCACGTCCGATTCTGTCTTTGAAGTAGGTCTTTTGGTTTGTCTTATCCTTTTCTACGGAATAGTTGATATTGGACCTCAGACTTTCCATCTGATCTCTGTTGATACTTCCTCTTCCTCCTCCACCTTGAAATGCTTTTTGCATGATAGAATCTCTTTTGATTCTGTTTTCAGAATAAAAAACTGATTTTTCCGGAGAAATATCCAGATAAGCATTTTCTGTCTTGATATCTGTTTTATTTTCTGCATCCGGTTTCATAGTCACCTGATACACAAACCTGTTTGTCTGTGCAGAAACATTCTGTATGAAGAGTGCCAATGCGATAATACCTAATTTTTTCATTTATATTTTTATTTATTTTAATTCAATTGGATTCTGGGCTGTATGGGTCAAAGAAGGAACTTCTCCAGACGAATCTGTTGAGACAGGAATTCCTTGATTTTCACCACCCATTCCTCTGTGCATTCCGCCACCGCCATGGCCACCGCCTCTCATTCCTCCGCCACTCATTCCACCCATGCCACCATGTTTTCCTCCTCCAAAATTCATATTTCCAGCCATTGCTTTTCTGCTTTTACCAAACTCCAGCTCCAACGCTGCTTTATCGCCATGGAAATTTATCCTTGTACTTTGTTTGGCATCCGGCTGAATCTGTTCTTCAAAAGCATTTTTAATATTAATCTTTTTAACAAGATCAAATTTATAATCTCCTTTGTCATCTTCCAGCTTTACAATAAGTCCTGGCAGTCCTGAAAATTTATAAGGTCCATCAGAAAAAGGAATCTCTTTGGTAAACCATGCCGTCCAGGTTCTTCCTCCAAATTCAGTGACTGCTTTTTGAGCAGAATATCCATTCTGTTTCTCAATTACATTGGTCACTTCCCATTTTACAGGTCTGTCTTCCTGATAGTAAATTTGTTTTCCGGCAGCCTTTTCATAGTAATACACTTTCTGTTCCGGAATAGCTTTGGTAATAAAATATTCAAAAAAAGTAGGCTCAAAATGTTTTCTCCCTTCCATTTTTGAAAAATCTTTTTCTTCTTTTTTCGTTTCTTTCGCTTCTGATCTTACAGAAGTAAAAAGAGAATCTCTTTTTAGTTTATTTTCACTGATAAATAAGGAATGTCCTTCTTTAATATCCAGAAAAGTTCTCTCACTTTTCATGCTTACCAGATTGATTGAATCCGGGTTTACCAGCGTTTCATAAACGAATCTTGTGGTTTGCCCATAAGATATTGCAGTAAAAAACAACACAAAAAAAGTTATGATTTTTTGTCCCATTACCAATTTTCTTTATAGATCGGAAATACCTCAGAAGGTTAAAATTACAAATGAAATCTTCACATAAAGAGAAGAAATTTATCTGTTTTTAACATAAATCTTTGCCTTTAAAATCCCTATTAATATCAGAATCATTAAAATAGATATCTTCGATTTGAGATTGCGGAAATTAGTTCGTATTTTTGCATCATTAAATCATTCTAAATAAATACAATGATAAAAGTATCAGACCATGCAAAGGAAAAAGCCATCCAGTTGATGACGGAAGATGGTTTTAACCCTGCTGAAGATTATATAAGAGTAGGGGTAAAAAGCGGCGGATGCTCTGGTTTAGAGTATGTTTTAAAGTTTGACAACGAAAAAACAGACGCAGATCAGATTTTTGAAGATAATAACATTAAAATTATTATAGATAAAAAATCCATCCTTTATTTAGCAGGAACAACTCTTGAATATTCAGGAGGATTGAACGGAAAAGGGTTTGTTTTTAACAACCCGAATGCATCCAGAACATGTGGATGCGGGGAATCATTTAGTCTTTAGAGAAAAGACATTAGATCCTAGATTTCAGACCTCAGAGCTATTCTGAATTCTGAAATCTAACATCTGAAATCTAAAAAATTATAATGAGTAAATATACAGAAGACGATTTAAGAGTCGATCTAGAAAATAAAAAATACGAATTCGGTTGGGAAACCAAAATAGACTATGAAGATTTCCCGATTGGTTTAAACGAGGATATCATCCGTGCCATCTCCGCTAAGAAAGAGGAGCCGGAATGGATGACTGAATGGCGACTGGAATCTTTCAAAATCTGGCAGAAAATGGTAGAGCCTACATGGGCTAATATCAAATATGAAAAACCAGATTTTCAGGCAATCCGTTACTACGCTGCTCCTAAAGTAAAGCCTGAGTTGGCAAGTCTTGATGAAGTAGATCCTGAATTATTGAAAACATTCGAAAAGCTAGGGATTAATATCGAAGAGCAAAAAAGACTTTCGGGCGTTGCCGTAGATATCGTAATGGACTCAGTTTCTGTGAAAACCACTTTCCAAGATACATTGGCAGAAAAAGGAATTATTTTCTGTTCAATTTCTGAGGCTATTAAAAACCATCCTGATTTAGTAAGAAAATATCTTGGAAAAGTAGTTCCGAGAGGAGATAACTTTTATGCAGCATTGAATTCCGCAGTATTCTCTGACGGAAGTTTCTGTTATATTCCCAAAGGAGTAAAATGCCCAATGGAGCTTTCCACTTATTTCCGTATCAATCAGGCAGGAACAGGACAGTTTGAGAGAACCCTTGTGATTGCAGATGAAGGAAGTTATGTTTCTTATCTTGAAGGGTGTACAGCTCCGTCAAGAGATGAAAACCAGCTTCACGCAGCAGTGGTTGAGCTTATTGCTTTAGACAATGCTGAAATTAAATATTCAACGGTACAGAACTGGTACCCTGGTAATGAAGAAGGAAAAGGTGGAGTATTCAACTTTGTAACCAAAAGAGGGCTTTGCGAAAGAAATGCGAAAATCTCATGGACGCAGGTAGAAACAGGTTCTGCAGTGACATGGAAATATCCGTCTTGCATCCTTAAAGGAGACAATGCAATCGGAGAGTTCTACTCTATCGCAGTAACAAACAACCACCAATACGCAGATACAGGAACAAAAATGATCCACATTGGAAAAAATACCAAATCAACAATCATTTCCAAAGGTATTTCTGCAGGAAAATCCCAGAACTCATACAGAGGACTGGTGAAAGTAATGCCTTCTGCAAAAGGGGCCAGAAACTTCTCCCAGTGTGATTCTCTGTTGATGGGTAATGAATGTGGAGCACACACTTTCCCTTATATTGAAATTAAAGATCCTTCCGCACAACTGGAGCACGAGGCAACGACTTCAAAAATCGGAGAAGATCAGATTTTCTACTGTAACCAGAGAGGTATTGATACTGAAAGAGCTATTGCCTTAATCGTAAATGGTTTCAGTAAAGAGGTTTTAAATAAACTTCCAATGGAGTTTGCTATTGAAGCTCAGAAACTACTTGAAATTTCATTAGAAGGATCAGTAGGATAAAGATATGTTAGCTACAGAAAGATTAATTTTAAGAAAACCAGCAAAAGAAGATTTTGAAAAATTCTTTGAAATTAATCATGACCCTGAAACCAATGTTCATAATCCAGCCGGACCCATGAGTTTTCAAAAAGCAGAAAGTACATTTACCAGAATGCTTGAACACTGGGAAAGGTATCATTTCGGAAGCTGGGCAATTGCTGAAAAGGAAAGCCCTGAAAATATATTAGGTTTTGGAGGTCTGAGCTATAAACTCTACGGAGAAGAAGAAAAATTGAATTTAGGCTATCGTTTTGCTTCCCAGGCATGGGGGAAAGGATATGCCACAGAATTCACCAGGAAAGCTATAGATTTTGGGCTTAATGAGGGCAACAATAAAGAAATTTTTGCTATTGTCCGCCCCAGCAATATAGCTTCTGTTAAAGTTTTGGAAAAGGCAGGTATGATCAACATCGGGACCCTTAATGACGTTCCTGGTCAACCTGAAAGTTTAGTATATAGAATTCAAAAATAATTTGTTTAAGCAAATAAAATGTTAGAAATTAAAAACCTTCACGCCAAAATTGAAGATGGCGCAGAAATATTAAAAGGGATCAATCTTGAAATAAAGCCAGGCGAAGTTCACGCTATCATGGGGCCAAACGGAGCCGGTAAATCTACCCTTTCTTCTGTAATCGCAGGAAAAGAAGATTACGAAGTGACTGGTGGAGAGATTCTTTTCGAAGGACAAGACATCAGCGAAGATGCTCCTGAAGATAGAGCTCACAAAGGAATTTTCCTTTCTTTCCAGTATCCGGTGGAAATTCCGGGGGTTTCCGTAACCAACTTTATCAAAGCTGCTTTGAACGAAACAAGAAAAGCAAACGGACTGGAAGAAATGCCTGCAAAAGAAATGCTTGCCTTAATCCGTGAGAAATCTGAAAAACTGGGCATCAAAAAGATTTTCTTTCAAGATCTCTGAACGAAGGATTTTCAGGAGGTGAGAAGAAAAGAAACGAAATCTTCCAGATGATGATGCTTAATCCTAAATTAGCTATTCTTGATGAAACCGATTCAGGACTTGATATCGATGCTTTAAGAATTGTAGCAGACGGAGTAAATTATTTTAAAAACGAAGGAAACGCAGTTCTTTTGATTACGCACTATCAAAGATTACTTAATTATATTCAGCCTGACTTCGTTCACGTGTTAGCAGACGGGAAAATCATCAAAACAGGTGATAAGTCTTTAGCCTTAGAACTTGAAGAAAAAGGTTACGACTGGCTTTTAAATTAATTTGAAATTTACTATTTGAGATTTGAAATTATGCCAACCATTCATGAAATGCAGCAAGTATGAATCTCTAAAGTAAAAATTGGATTCCTATTCCTCGGAATAACAATATTTTAGTTCAAAAAAAAGAAAAAATGGTGCAAACCACAGATATACCAGTAATGGCATTAAAAGAACAAATTATAGAGAACCATAATGAGTTTTTGGAGAGTCTTCGTCACAGATTTCTGGATGATGAAAGAAAAACGGCGCTTCAAAGATTTAACAATATTGGTTTTCCCACTAAAAAAGACGAAGAATATAAATATACCAATCTAAAGGAGATCACGGAAAAAAGCTACAACTTCTTCCCGAAAGAGAACCATAATATCACTAAAGAGCAGTTTGATGAGTTGCATCTTGGAGAAGAAAATTTTGATTGGATCGTTTTTGTAAACGGCAAACTTCACAAAGAACTTTCAAAAGTTTCTATTGAAAACGTAGAGTTCCTTTCTTTCAACTACGCATTGAATGATGAGAAGCACAAAGAGGTTTTTGAAAAATACTTCAATACTATTGCGTCTAAAGAACAGGCCTTCACAAACTTAAACCTTGCTTACTGCAAATATGGTTTCTTTTTGAAAGTACCTAAAAATGTAGTCATTGAAAAGCCAATTCACGTTTTTTACATTTCCCAGAACCAGGAGGAAAATACATTTTACAATACCAGAAATCTTTTGATCGTAGAAGAAGGTGCAAAAGTAGAAGTGATTGAAAGCCATCATAATTTTGACAGCTCTTATGTATTGACCAACTCTGTTACAGAGATCTTTACTTATCCTAATGCAAAAGCTGACTGGCATAAACTTCAGAACGATAACAATACAACTTACCTTATCGATAATACTTTCGCAAAACAGGAGAAAGACAGTTTAACCACTGTAAACACATTCTCTTTCGGAGGTAAACTGGTAAGAAATAACCTTGACTTTATTCATAACGGATCGAATATCAATTCATTCATGAACGGAATCACCATCATCGGAAAAGATCAGCTGGTAGACCACCATACAGCGGTTCACCACAACTTCCCGAACTGTGAAAGCTACCAGAACTATAAAGGAATCTTCGATGGCAATGCCCACGGAGTTTTCAACGGAAAAGTTTTTGTTGATAAAATCGCTCAGAAAACAAACGCTTACCAGCAGAACAATAACGTTTTGCTAAGTGAAGGAGCGAGTATCGATACTAAACCTCAATTAGAAATCTTTGCTGATGACGTAAAATGTTCTCACGGCTGTACCGTAGGCCAATTGAATGAGGATGCATTATTCTACCTGAGAGCAAGAGGGATCTCTAAAAAAGAGGCCCAGGCATTACTTCTATATGCATTCGCAAATGATGCAATGCAGAACATTGACATAGAACCTCTGAAAGAAAAAATTTCAAAGCTGCTGGCTGAGAAACTGGAAGTTGATATAGAATTTTAAGACTTATATATATATTGATACACAAAAGCACTTCAAATGAAGTGCTTTTTATTTTGTGATAGTCGTCTTATTTTTTTAACCAGCTTTGATTGTCCTTATTATCTGAACGCTTTTTGCCATTATCTATATTATAGGCAAGACCTACCCCTAATGTCTGTTTCAACTGTGTTTTCCATATCTGATTATGGTCATACAACAGATCAAGGGTAACGTTGGTAGAAATGTATTTATTGATCTTCATGCTTAAAACTCCGCTATATCCGAGAACAAGCCTGTCCGGGTGATCAAGGTAGTTTGAGAAGACAGATGCTGTATTTAACAGGGTGATGTTCTCCATAATTTTCAGCTTATACATAGCAGTACCCAAAAAACCGAACTGGAAAAGGGAAGAATCTCCATCATTTTTAAGACCATACGTTCCTGCTTTCTGAAGGTCTTTGTCTAAAACAAATGTCCATCTGGCATTGGCCGGACGTAAGGTTACCGTAAGATTATCATTGGGACGGTATGTGACACCAGCTCCTAAATTCAAATAACCAGGCGCCATAAAGTTCGAAATTTTGGCAGCATCCGGATTATTTCCATCTTCATATCCGGGAGCAAACTGGGTCTGAAGACCTGCACCCGCAGAGAAATACCAGTGTTTGGCAAATTCTCTACCATAATTGGTTGAAAGATTAATAACGTCCTGTGTTTTTCTTACTCCTGTTCCCTGAGTATTATTTTGTCCATAACCCAGAATAATAATATTCTCCCAAAGATCCTTTCCTTTTTCGTAAGTAAGATTGTAATTAATACCGGCAAGCCATCCTACGTTGTTGGCTCCACCTCCTACCCAGTTGGAAAAGGCAGCCTGATTAAGCATTAATGTATTTTGTCCCTGAATAGACCAGGCTTTCACAGTGTCTGATGCCGGTGCATCTGTTTTAGTCTCCTGAGCAAGCGCTAAAGCTCCGAAAGAGATAGAGCTGATCAATAAAAGTTTTTTCATAATGTTGATTTATTACAAATGTATAAATAATAATCTACGTCTTTATAAAATTCACTTTAAAATGAATTTAATACCACCGGATTTACCCCTATAACATTATGAAAATAAATCATTTAACTGTAAACACAGTATATCTCAAACTTAAGTCAACTTAAAATTACAATCTTTTAAAAACAAAAAACACCTCATTTCTGAAGTGCTTTCTTATAATGGATAATTAATTCTTTGTTACTTTTTGATCCACCACTGACTGTCTTTCCGGTCAGAACGTTTTACACCGTTGTCCAGCGTATAAGCGAACCCTATTCCCAAGGTTTGTTTCAGCTGTGTCTTTTCTATCTGATTATGATCGTACAGCAAATCTAAGGTCACATTAGAGGAAATATATTTGTTTACTTTCAGGTTCAGCAAAGCTCCGTAAGCCAGAACCAATCTGTCCGGATGGTCAAGGTAATTCGAGAAGACAGACGCTGTATTGGTAAGATAAATATCTTCCATGATTTTTAATTTGTATATTGCCGTTCCCAGAAAACCGAATTGCAGTAATGAAGTATCGCCATCATTCTTTAAACCGTAGCTTCCCGCTGTCTGAAGGTCTTTGTCCAATACAAACGTCCATCTGGCGTTGGTTGGACGTAAGGTGACTGTAAGATCATCATTGGGTCTGTACGTGATCCCCATCCCGACATTCAGGTAACCTGGTGCCATAAAATTAGATATTTTTTTTGCTTCAGGATTATTTCCATCCTCATATCCTGCAGCAAACTGTGATTGAAATCCTGCTCCCATAGAGAAATACCAACTTTTTGAGAATTTTTGCCCATAATTGGTAGAAACGTTAATGATGTCCTGTGTTTTTCTAATTCCCTGCCCTTTTGTATCATTCTGTCCATATCCAAGAATGATGATATTTTCCCAAAGGTCTTTATCCTTTTCATAGGTCAGATTGTAATTGACACCGGCAAGCCACCCTACATTGTTGGCTCCCCCTCCAACCCAGTTTGAAAACGCAGCCTGGTTAATCATCAATGTGTTTTTTCCTATTACTGACCAGTATTTTACGGTGTCTGTCACCACGGAATCTTTCTTTAATTCTTCTTGAGCACTTGCATACATTCCTACAAAAAAGGAAAGAATCAATAAAAACTTCTTCATTACTCTAAATAATTTTCAATACAAAAGTATTAATATAATTTTTTAAACGATATATTCAGCTTCAAAGAATTCCATTTCAATAAAGTTTAATTAACTAACAACAAGGTATTTCAGTAAAATCAATGTCAAATAATAAGTTTAAAAATTAAATTTGATACCTTTTGTCTTAAAATCAGGTAACTAGAAGCCCATTCATCGACAAATTTTCCGAAATTTATCATTGGCTTTTGATTTGACGTAAAATCCCCATGTTTAAGAATGTAATTTCCAAAAGAGCGATTATATACCCGCTGCTGATGCTTTCGGCAATGTGGTTCGGGTATTTTTTACAAATGCAGGGCTTCTTTCAAAGCTGTTTTGGAGCCATTATTCCTCTTTTACCTGAGGGATTGCTTGGTATCATTACATCTCCTCTTTTACATGGAAATATTGACCATATCATAGGAAACTCCATTCCGATTGCAGCACTAATGTTTCTGCTGTATCAGTTCTATCCATTGGTCGCCAACAAGGTTTTTATTATCGGATGGCTGGCAACGGGGCTTTTGGTTTGGCTTCTTCCTCCCATTGACATTCTCACCGGAGAATATATGTATACCTGTACCATCGGAGCCAGTGGTGTGGTATATGTACTTGCTTTTTTCCTTTTTTTCAGTGGGGTATTCAAGTGGAATACGAAACTTCTGACCATTTCGATGCTTGTTGTGCTGTATTATGGAAGTTTGGTATGGGGAATGCTTCCGGAAGAGCTTTTCTACAATATGGAGGAGCCCAGTAAGATTTCATGGCAGGCACACCTTTCCGGAGCGGTAGTGGGAAGTATCATCGCCTTTGCTTTTAAAAATGTTGGCGAAAAAAAGAAAAAATTCATCTGGGAGTTCCCGAATTACTATAGTGAAAAGGATGATAAGTTGTGGCAGGAATACAAGGAAAATCATCCTGAAGATTTTATGGAGCTTCCGTACAAGAAAAAAGATGATATCTGGGATCATTTGGATGAATTGAGGAAAAGATAAAAGTTATTTCACTACATTTGAAAAAAAACACAGATGATCTCCGAAGAATACTTATATGCTATCGCCCTCCGCGAGTGCAGCCAGATTGGCGATATTCAATTTCATAAACTTGTCCGTACTTTCGGAAGCGCCCGGGAAGCATGGAAAAGAGCAAAAAAAGAGTATAAGAAGCTCGAAGGAATAGGACAAAAAACCGTTTCCGATATTGGAAATGCAGCTCATTTGAAATTCGCAGAAGAAGAATTAAATTTTTGCGAAAAAAATAATATCAGAATCAGGCTGAAACATCATAGGGAACTCCCTTTCCTGCTTAATGAATGTAATGATGCACCTGCTATTCTTTATCAAAAAGGAGAACTTAATAATATACTGCCAAAAGTAAGTATTGTAGGCACCCGGAATATGACAGAATATGGCCGGCTGTTTATTGAAAATTTCTTTGAAGCAACCCAATTTTCAAAATACGCCTCTGTAAGCGGTCTCGCTTTAGGCGTTGATAAAGAAGTTCATGAACAGTCCCTTCATTACCGGAAACCAACTATAGCGGTTCTTGCACATGGTTTTCAATATTTATATCCTGCAAAAAACAGAAGGCTTTCTGAGAAAATTTTAAATGAAGGAGGTGCACTCATAACGGAGTTCAGTTCTTCAAGAAAACCAGACCGGGAGAACTTCATTCAGAGAAACAGAATTGTTGCCGGATTATCTCCTTCTACAATCGTAGTGGAAACCGGTTTTGGCGGCGGTTCCGTAAGCACAGCATCCTTTGCCAATGATTACAACCGCGATGTTTTTGCGCTGCCTGGAAAAATTACAGAGGTGTCTAGTCAGGGATGTAATCAGTTGATTTTCCATAATAAAGCAACAGCAATTTCTACCATCAAAGATCTTGTCCGTCTATTGGGGTTTAATGATCCTAAAGAAAAAACAGAAGAGTTATTTCCTTATAGCGAGACCATTACGCAACTATCTGAAAATCAAAACACAATATATCAATCCATTAAAGACAACCCACATATTTCTTTGGATGATCTTGCACAAAAGATTGATATTTCTACTCACAAAATCTTACCGATAATTTTGGAATTGGAGCTTTTAGGGAAAGTAAAATCGTTTTCCGGGAGGCAATTCATAGCGATTTGATATTTAACGATTTCTTAATATTGCATTATTTCACACATAACATTTCATTTTTAATAAAATTTAAAGACAAATTATCAATTTAATAATATTACGAAACATTATTATTTAATTTTTAACAATGTTAAAATATAGTGTTGTGAATCTTGAAAAAAAAATTAAATTTGTTGACAATAATATTCAACCTTAATATATGGAACAATATAATATTGACCAGAAAATCCAAGAGTTTATTGCAAAAATTGAAGCAAAAAATCCTAACGAACCGGAGTTTTTACAGGCTGTAAAAGAAGTTGCCGTAACAGTAATTCCATTCATTGCTACGAAAAAAGAATATACCGGAATGAAGCTGCTTGAAAGAATGGCTGAAGCTGAAAGAATCATTATTTTCAGAGTTCCATGGGTTGATGACAAAGGAGAAATTCAGGTTAACAGAGGTTTCAGAATTCAGATGAACTCTGCTATTGGACCATATAAAGGAGGAATCCGTTTCCACCCTACTGTAAACTTATCCGTTCTTAAGTTCTTAGCTTTCGAGCAGGTATTTAAAAACTCTTTAACAACGCTTCCAATGGGAGGTGGTAAAGGAGGTTCAGATTTCGATCCGCAAGGAAAATCTGATATGGAGGTAATGCGTTTCTGCCAGGCCTTCATGACAGAATTATGTAAGCACGTTGGTCCTGAAACAGACGTTCCTGCAGGAGATATCGGAGTTGGAGCAAGAGAAATCGGATATTTATTCGGACAATACAAGAAAATCAGAAATGAATTTACCGGAGTTCTTACAGGAAAAGGTCTTGCTTACGGAGGTTCACTGATCCGTCCTGAAGCTACTGGATATGGTGTAGTATACTTCGCTGAGCAGATGCTTAAAACAATCGGACAAGATTTCCAGGGAAAAACTGTAACCGTGTCAGGTTTCGGAAACGTTGCATGGGGAGTTATCAAAAAAGCAACTGAACTGGGTGCTAAAGTTGTAACAATCTCTGGTCCTGACGGATATATCTATGATAAAGATGGTATCAGCGGAGAAAAGATCGATTATTTATTAGAACTTAGATCTTCAGGAAACAACAGAGCTGAGGATTATGCTAAAAAATATCCATCTGCTGAATTCCACTCCGGAAAACGTCCTTGGGAAGTAAAATGTGATGTTGCATTCCCTTCTGCAACCCAAAACGAATTGGATTTAGATGATGCAAGAAAATTAGTTGAAAACGGATGTATCTGTGTTACTGAAGCAGCTAACATGCCTTCTACATTAGATGCCATCAACTATTTCTTAGATAATAAAGTATTATTCTCTCCTGGTAAAGCTTCCAATGCCGGAGGTGTTGCAACATCAGGATTAGAAATGACTCAGAACTCTATCCGTCTTAACTGGACTTCTGAAGAAGTTGATGCAAGATTAAAGGAAATCATGATTGGTATCCATAAGGCTTGCAGAGACTACGGAAAAGACGAAGACGGTTATGTAAACTACGTAAAAGGTGCAAATATTGCCGGCTTCGTAAAAGTAGCAGAAGCAATGTTGGCTCAAGGAGTGGTGTAACAAAAAATACAAAGGTTGGGAGAAATTCCCGACCTTTTTTGATATAGCCTGTTCCCGGGATAATGGGAAAAAAGTAAAAAGTGAAAGGAGAAAGCGCTGCTATATGCAGCGCTTTTTTTATTGTGCAATGAAAGGCACTGGTCCATATTTTCATCTTTAAAATGCGCCCAGTTGATAAAATAAAATAAACAAAAAATCCTGAAATACAAGATTTCAGGATTCCGACTAGTGTTTGCTAAAGTGCTTTTACTTTTTCTTTTTCTTATCTTTCTTTTCCTCTTTAGGAGTATCTGCAGGCTTGGTTGCATCAGTAGGTGTTGTACTTACTGACGGATCTGTTGCAGGCGCTGTCTCCGTTGTAGTTGCAGGTGATTTTTCCTGAGTTTTCGGATCCGAAGGACTTGTAGTCTGGGTATTCGGTTGTTGAGTTTGAGTTGTCGTAGTGTTATTAGTAGAAGTATCGGCCGGCTTCTGAGTGGTTGATTGTGCTGATACTGCGATTACTCCGACTAAGGTAAACGCTGCCGTTAAAAATAACTTTTTCATAATGATAATATTTAAATGATTGTTTAACTTAAACGAAGCATCATTTATAAAATTATGCATAAATAGCTTATTTAACGGACTTTATGATTATTTAAGAGGAATTTACAAATATAAATTTGTTTGGTTTGGCTGGAAGAGTGACGCTGGAAGCTGGAAGCTTTTTAGATTAGAAATAACAACCTAACAGAAGATTCGTTAAGTTTAAAATCAAAAAATAACAGTTTTATTATCAACAATGATTGCCTTCCATCTTCCTTCCCACAAGGCTATTTCGCAATATTCTTCATCATCTTTTCTACAAATTCAAATGCTGCCGGGCAGATCACTGTATTTTTCAGCATTAAATTATTAATCTGATAGATTTTTTTCCGGTCTGTATGCGGATATTCACGACAGGCTTTTGGTCTTACATCGTAAATAGAGCAGGTATTATCATTATTCAGGAAAAAACAAGGAAGATTCTGCAGTACTTTATCATTGTCCTCATCCACTCTTAAAAATTTTGCTTCAAAGTCTGCAGGTTTCATTCGCAGATGTTTGGCAATGCGTTCAATATCTTTCTCTGTATAAAGAGGGCCGGTTGTCTTACAGCAATTAGCACACTGCAGGCAATCTATCTCTTCAAAAACTTCATCATGGGTTTCCTGCACTATATAATCGAGATTTTTGGGCGGTTTTTTCTTTAATCCGTCCAGAAATTTTTTGTGTTCTTTCTGCTTTTGTATAGCCTGTTTTTTATAAAAATCTAAGTTCATCTATTCTTTATTTCTTACGAAATCCGGGAGCTCTTCTTTCCTGTATTCATTAATTTTATCCAGATCCAGTATCGTTGAAAGATTTTCTTTATTGGGGTAATACATCGGGACAAATTTTGCACCGTATACAATTTCCCCTGTAGTATACGAAGACCTTTGTACTACAGTATTTGAAAACACTTCATCAAATGCACGCACCTGCACAATAAGTTCAATATCCGTATTTTTAAAATCCTCTTCGGAAAAACCGTAAAACGGCGAATTCTCATCAATTTTATGCACTACAGTCCAGTTGAGTGCTAAGGTATTAATCTTACTTAATTGGGTTTCAAGCCTGTAAAAATTGCTTTTGGCTACTCCATTTTCTATAACTTCAATAGCTGCAGACAGGATAACATCAGCATCCGTTAATGCATTATTTTTATAGGGGGCAAGCCTGAACATTAATGCGGAAGATTCCTGAAAAGGAGCAATAAGCGCAATATCCGAGAATCTAAGATAGGCCCGCGGCCTTGAAAACCTTCCGTAAAAAAGACCTGTTGCGATGGCAAAGGTAAGCAATCCCAGAAAAGCTTCAAAGGTCGCCACAAGGCTCGCCAAAAAGCCTACCGGTGCTATTCTTCCGTACCCGACTGTGGTAAAGGTCTGGGAACTGAAGAAAAAAACATCAATAAACTCGTTTAGCGGATCACTTTTGTCGATGCCGGTAAGATGTTCCACTCCTATCAGATAATAGATCATGGCGAAAGCCAGGTTTACCAGAACATAAGCAATAACCAGATAGGAAATGAAACGGAATGAAGAAAGATTCAGCATGGTGTGATACCAGCTTAACCTGTTGAAGACGTTCACACCTCTTCTCTGGACATTCGGGAGACCGTCCTTATTGATGAATCTTCCGGATGCATTGGTTCCGAAACCACTGTTCTCCGCATTTTTCTGACGGATCTTTTTTCTGAATCCTCCTGTCATTTTTATAGCATTTTCTTACCGTTTGTGGTGCAAAGATAAAATATTGTTTTGATGAATTTTATCAATTGATTCATTTGAGTTTTAAATCGATTTTGGAGTACATTTGAAGTATGAAAAAACTGGAATCAAGAGAGGACATTGAACGCCTTGTCAACTCATTTTACGCAAAGGTAGTTAAAGATGAAACCATAGGATTCTTTTTTAATGATATTGCTAAAGTAGATTGGGATAAACATCTTCCTAAGATGTACTCTTTCTGGGAATCTATCCTTTTTGGACAGATGACTTATAAAGGAAATCCGATGGGAGTCCACTTCCCGATTAATGAGATACAGGCCATGGAACAGAAACATTTTAACAGATGGCTCGAACTCTGGAGAACTACGATTGAAGAAAACTTTGTGGGAGAAAATGCTGACATGGCGATTTACAAATCAGAAAATATAGCAAAGCTGATGGCTTTCAAAATGGATCTGGCCAGAAGACTGTAAGGGAAATATATTCGGGATGCGGGATACTAAATAAACAGATTCACTTTACTTTTCTGCGATTTGTCCTTTTGCCTTTTCTCTTTTAAGGAACGATTACTGTAAAGATATAAGCAGCCAGATTCACTAATAATACGGTCCCATACAGAATGTTGGTTTTTCCGCGACTAAGGGAAAGCATTACGATAAACACGGATAAAGAGAGCAAAATAACGTCTTTTTTATCCAGACCAAGCACCAATGGTATATCATACATAATACACACCACTGAAACTGCAGGAATCGTTAATCCTATACTTGCCAACGCAGATCCTAATGCCAGGTTTAAGCTGGACTGAATCTGATTTGCACGTGCTGCCCGGATAGCAGCTACACCTTCAGGAAGGAGAACAACAGCTGCAATAATTACCCCTACAAGAGATTTGGGTGCTCCCAAGCTTCTTAC
Organism: Chryseobacterium gleum; assembly: GCF_900636535.1. NCBI lineage: Bacteria > Pseudomonadati > Bacteroidota > Flavobacteriia > Flavobacteriales > Weeksellaceae > Chryseobacterium > Chryseobacterium gleum. The sequence continues at coordinate 3,664,617 of NZ_LR134289.1, read as the reverse complement.
CATACTCTCAATCGTATCTGATAATCCTTTTGCCATAAGCACTACAATTGCCAGACAAACAAGCAGGAAAACAAAGCTTATCAGTGTTTTGGCCAAGGTAGGAATATAATGCTCTTCCGGATGTTCATCGGGAACAATAAAGTAGCTTCTGTGACGCACCGTCTGAACCATCAGGAAGATCCCATAAATGATAAGACAGGCGATGGATATAAAAATAAGCTGAGCTTCGTTATAGAAAGGTCCGTTAACACTTGAAGTAAAATTGGGAAGGACCAGTGTAAGCACCAGAATGGAAACAATACTTACCAGATAAGTAGTGGCTGAGGTTCTTGCAAAAAACTGCTCGTGGTATTTAACGCCCCCAACAAGAATACATATTCCCAGAATTCCGTTAAGAATAAGCATTACGGCAGCAAAAACGGTATCTCTGGCCAGCGTGATCGCCTGATCTCCGCCGGCAACCATCAGCGAGATGATCAACGCTACTTCAATAATGGTGATACAAAGAGCAAGGATAATAGTCCCAAAAGGCTCACCTACTTTATGGGCTACAACTTCAGCATGATGTACTGCTGATAAAACACTTCCGATTAACAAAATACCGGCAAGTATATCATAAAAAACTCCCGTTCCCATCAATCCGGAAAAGTAGTACCCTACCGCAAGGAGAGGAAAAATATAAGTGTAATGTAAGAATTCTTTAAGTCTCATAAAGTGACTACAAAATACAAAAAATCTATAATATTTTCAATATCAAAAGAAATTATTAATGTTATTTTAATGAGGCCAGAAGTTAAAGTCCTGATAATCTGTTAACATATGAAACAGAAGACCAATTCCTATAATTCTGATATTGCCTCTGAAAAACAACATCAAAAAATACACCGCAATGGCATAATAAGAATGTAAAAAATGGAAACCAATACTTTCCCTTGACGGGTCAAAAACAGGATTGGCAAAAAGATGGTCCAGATCTACCAGCATTGTTGCCAATAAAATGAGATACACTTTTTTCCAGTGTTTAGGATAAAAAATCAATGCTATAAATACCGGAAATACAAAATGTAAAAAATAATGTATACACGTTTTAAGCAGAGCAATTTCGGATGGAGCCATTAATGCTATATTTTCAGTTTAGATTACCACCGTAAAATTAGGGGTAAATCTCCTTTCTTTGCTTTTATTTTTACCCAATAATTCTGTGCTTTATTTCCATACAGGATATAGTCAATATCTGAAATGATCTTTTTCTCACTGTCAGTCAATGATTTTAAAGATGAATACAGCAAGGCATTATTCCTGATCAGGAAATAATTTTCGTTTAACTGAGGTGATAACTTTACTGGTTTCCTGGTCGATTGTATGACAATTTCATTATTATTTGAGCTGATCTTATTGGGCTGAAAAGGAATAGCCGTGAATTCGTTTTCGCTATTAATCCATTTCTTAGATTGGAAATACTCCCACATTTTTACGGAATTATCACTTTCAATATCAATAAGATAATTAGGCTGCGTAATCTTCTGAAAGGTCTTTTTTTCCACTTCATTAAAGTTGTCATCATATTCATAACTGATAATGGTATCGTTGACCTGCTCCAGATCAGCGATAGCTTTCAGGGAATTTGCCTGTAAGGAATCCGCAATGCCTTTTTTGAAAAAACGGGTAAAATTTCTGATGTTTTCTTTGTCCAGTTCCAGTTCAAGAAAATGATTTTCTTTCTGAAGTTTTGAAAATATTGCGTCAAATATTTCAATATCTGGATTATTCCTGATCTCAATTTCATCATCATTCAGTTCAATAGAAAAATTTTGAATTTTCTGCCCGGAAATGAATGAAATACTTCCCAATGTATTGTGAATAAACTGATCTGCATCCCAAATATGATTTGCAGAAGGTTGAAGAACCTGTTTCCGAATGATTTTAAAAGCAGAATCAGAAGTTCCTGCAATACAAATGTTATTTTCTATCCTAAAGAAAATCTGCCCCTTCTGAAAGCTGTTATTTCCTTTATCCGTAAACTTTTTCTTCTTTAAACTGGCAATGAATTTCTGTGAATCTTTAAGTTCTAAAATGGTATACCATTCAGAGAATCTGGTATTTTTAATGTGGAAAATCTGTAAAAAATCAGGAATTCTGATTCCTGAGTCTCTGGCAGGGCCGGAGCTTTTGCTTTTTGCTCTACTCCCGGACCATACTGAGGGATGTGTAAGCCAGCTGAAGAGATATTGTCCCGTTAATTTCTTAGTGTCAATTAAAACAACTGCATCTACATTCTGAGGAATATATCTTAGTCTTTTATCCTTATGAAAAACTATAAAATATACTGCAACAGCCAGCAATAAAAGTAATGGGACAATAATCTTCTTTTTATTCATCTATAAAATTTGTGGCTTCTTTTCTGTTTCTTTTGTTTTAAAAACCTGATCGAATATATCAAAGAAATACATTAAACTGTTTTCTGAAGAATCTTTGATATTATAATCCATTTCGGTCTGGATGCTTTCTCCTTTTACTTCTGTTTTATAATACAACTCTCCCACATTTTTTCTGACAGCATCCAATGCTCTTCTTTCTTTCGCGCTCTTGAATTCTTTATCTAATCCCGTCAAAAGCTTCCTGATATCCAGTCTTCCTGACAAAGGATATTTCGCCGAGTCTTTTGCCCATTTTCTGGAAATATCAGATTGGTTTACAGATAAAATATTGTCGGCAGAGCTCATCAGGTATACTACCCCATCTTTTACCGTAAAAAACAGCTGGTCGATATATCCTCCGTCTTTTTCTTCTTTGAAAGTGTACAGATTTCCTTTTTTAGAGAATCTTTTGGAAAATTTCTTGTTGGTCGCCAGCACATCAAAAATACGGTTCCAGTATCCTTCATTTTCCGTTGCAAAGGCGAAAGTGAAGTTAGGAACAGCGATCTCCTTGGTTTTCTTTACTTCTTTTTCATTGAAGTCAGCATCATATTCGTAATCTGTATATTCTACTGTCTTGGATTTCAGTTCATTCAAAACGAATATTCCGTTTCCGGGAGCTATTTTCGTAATAGCTTCTTCATCCAGAACAATCTTCATGGTTTCCATGATCAGCTCCATTTCTTTTTTGTACTCATTTTCTCCGGAACTCTGAAGAAGGCTGTACATCATATCAAAGCATTTTGCCCCATTGACGTTCATGGCATAGTAACCAACACTTTTTTCATTGATCAGCTCCAGCAGCTTTTTGTTTTTCTTACCTTTATAAACGGCCTCTATATTCTTTTGAATATCAGTATTTTTATGCTGATAATTATTAACCAGCCTTACTTTATCTTTGTCGAAATACAGATTGTAAGAATAATTGGAATCATACATATTCCTGAAAAACTTATCATAGCTATAGAACTTTGTCATCTTGCCATAGATGCCTTCATTCACAATTCTTCCGTAATCCGTGTACACAAAAACATCAGAATTGGAGTCCCGGAATTTCAACATTTCTTTAGGAACTTCAATTTCTAAATTGGAACTGAAGTATTGATCAAACCTTTCTTCCGCATTCTTTTTAATGACCATGAAGTTTTCTCTACGGATAGAATCCTGCTCTTTTTGATAGGCTTTTTCTTCTTCCTCATCATAAGCGGTATCAGGCATTTCTTCTCCATTTTCAGGACTTTCAGCGTTTTCCTTTTCTTCAGGATATTTATGATGCTTTTGCAGATATTTGATATCCTTCTGAATTCTTGCGATTTCGTTGTTGTTATCTTTAATACTTTCTTTCAGATACTTAATATCCTCTTTCAGGTTTTTGATTTCCTCTTTATAATCAAATGGTTTTTCCGGTTCATCCGTATAAGCTGTATCCCCGGCATCTACAGCAACGCTGTCTGCAACTGCCACCGAAGTACTGTCTGCAACGGCTTCTGTAGCCCAGATATCTTTATATGGCCTGGTATAGCTGATCATGCTGAGAACCGCACGGCTTCCGTTCCATGCCACAAAAACATCATCATTGATATCAACATAAGAATAGTTTTTTCTGCTGGAGACTTCCTGTCCTTTTTTCTTCACTGAATTAATGAATTCCCGGAACTTTTCTTTATTATCAATGATAAAGTGGGTATTATAGGTCTTAATAGAATCATTAAAACTTGCATAATGGTATTGTACAGCGTCATATTTGATTCCTGTTTTGGAATAATCCGTCCATGAAAGGTTTTCTTTGCTTTTTTTGCTGAGCTCATGCAGCAAAGGATTCAGTTTATTCCAGTTGATTTTATTATTCAGCTGCTTTCCGTTGACCTCCATATAAAATACGGCATCAGTCGGGATTTTCATGCTGTTCTGGGCTAAGCACAACGTAAAGCCAAAAAGTACGAAAATAATTTTTTGTATTTTTAATAAGATAGATTTCATGACTATAGTTTAGAAATTTATTGAAAAAGAATTGTGTTTTGGATTTGTTTTTTCTGAAGGATCAGATCCAGGATATCAGCATCCAGTTTGAGTGCTTTTTTATTCGGTGAAAGTATATAATTATTATTGCTTTGGGATTTCACCGGAGTTTCAAATTGGATGATGGAAGTATATTTCGCATCATTAAAAACTTCTTTGTCTGCCTTACTCAGTTTGTCGTAATCGGCTTTGAAAGTATTCACTTTATTTCTGGTGAATGTCTTTTTTTCAAGATTCTGACCATAAACTTGTGTAGGGATCATTTTACCTAAAATTTTCTGAGCTTTAAGTTTTTCCAGGCCGGCATTGATGTTTTCAATTTTTTTAAAATTACAGCTGAGTCTGATGATGTAATTATCAAAATCCATGGATGTTTTCACATTGCTGATTCCGGGAGTTGCTTTAAAAATTTTTGCGGCTTCATTGATCTTGTTTTCAATCTCCGCTTTTTTGGGAACCTTTTTTCCGTTGATGGTTTCCATTTTGGAAATTGATGCGAGTCTTGTTTTGCTTTTGCTGGCGTTAAGAATTATGGTATATTCTCCCGTACCGTCGGCTTTCACGTTCACTTTATCAAGAATATCGAAGCAGCTTGTCAGAAATAATAAAGGTACAAATAGAAGAAATAATCTGAGAAAATTTTTCATGATTGGGTTTAAAAGCACAAAATTACTCAATTCCGGCCTTACATCCTTACAATCTTTGATTTTTTGGGCATAAAATAGCTGTTTCCCGGTACTTTTTCAGGGGAAATACGGTATTGCTTCCGTATATTATTTTTTAAACACGTCCTTTGAGATAGTCCAGACGAAGATCTTCGTCCAGTTTTTCAATAGCATACCGAAGGCAGGTTCTCGGCATTTCTTTGTAATATGAATTCAGATAGCTGATCAGTTCGCCTTCATTCTTATTTCCCATTTCTCTAAGCAGCCATCCGTTTGCCTTATGCATCAGGTCATGAGGATGCTTCATATTTCTGGTTACGAATTCTTTTGTAAGGTCAAATGAACCTTTTTTTATATAATGCATCGTCCCAACAACAGCGATTCTCTTATGCCACATTTCTTCAGATTCTGAAAGTTCCCTAAGGAGATTTTCTTTCTGATTTTCAAAAGCATACCTGCCTAAAATTTTGTAACAGGTAGAATCTACCAGATCCCAGTTATTGACATAAGGAAGATGATCAAGATAAAAAGCGACCACTTCTTCTTTTACAGCTTTATCTTTTGTTTTTTCAAATTTTGAAATCAGCATAAAAAGAGCTGTTAATCTATGCTCATGGTATTCTGAAGAAAGTAAGATGCTGAGTTCCTGCAGGCTTATTTTATGATAATATTCCTTTGCCACTGAGCGCTGGTCCGGAACTTTTACGCCCAAAAACAAATCCCCTTCGCCATATTCTCCTTTTCCGGTTTTAAAAAATCTCGGAAAGAATGCTGCCTTTTCAGGAATGGAAAGAACAGCTAATGCTTCCTGTATCTCTTTTACAATACTCATATTCCGAATAGCTGTTATGTTTAAGCTTTCTCTTCTACAGCAATATTCTCCTGCTCTTCTTCCTCCTTGGCAATCTTATTAGGATTGGCCACTTTAGCAATGGTAAGTCCCTGAACAATGATTGAGAAGACCACGACACAGTAGGTAATACTTAAAATAATCTGGCTGTATTCACTTTTAGGAATAGACATCGCCAATGCAATAGACACGCCTCCACGGATTCCTCCCCAAACCAGTACTTTTACGGTCTGCGGACTGAAACTTCTTCTCAGAGAAGTAAATTTTGAAGGTCCCCAGATAGAAATAAATCTTGCCAATAAAACGACCACAATAGCAACCAGACCAGGAATCATGAAATGTCTGAGGTCCTTAATCATCAGAAGCTCAAAACCGATGAACAGGAATAATACGGCATTCAGGATTTCATCTATCAGTTCCCAGAATTTGATCAGGTAGTCCTGAGTAATGGATTTCATTTTAAATCTCACATTAAAATTCCCCATAAATAATCCGGCGGCAACCATCGTCAGTGGCCCTGAGATATGCATTTGTCTTGCAATAAGATAACCTCCCATCACAACGGAAAGTGTTACCAGTACGGAGATAATATAATCATCCACTTCACGCATCAGTCTGGAAGTCACCCATCCAAGCAATCCTCCCAGTAAAACCCCTCCTCCGGCTTCTCTCAGCAGCAGCAAACCAATGTTTTCAACTCCAAGATCCACTTCATTTCCAATGGCAAGCTGCAGGACAACAGTGAAAACCACTACGGCCATACCATCATTGAAAAGGGATTCTCCGGCAACCTTTGTCTCCAATGATTTGGAAACATTTGCCTGTTTCAGGACACTCAGAACCGCAACAGGATCTGTAGGCGAAATCAGCGCTCCAAAAACGAGACAGTAGATGAAAGGAAGATTAATCCCTACATAAGGTAATAAATAAAACATCCCGAAACCTACTACAAAAGTGGAAATAACAACACCTACCGTAGAAAATATCAATACCGGCCGGAACTGCTCCTTCAGGTCGTTAATGTTAATATGGATTCCTCCCGCAAAAAGAAGAAAATTAAGCATAGCTCCCATCAAAACCTCTGTAAAGTCGATGCTGTTCATCAGGTTGTGAAGGTGTCCGAAAGTTCTCGGAAGTACTGTTTCCCCGAACATTACCAGGAAAATGGAAACCACGATAGCGATCACCATAATTCCGATAGTACTCGGAAGTTTTAAAAACCTGTAGTTAAGATAGGCAAATATTGATGCTAATACGATTAATGCTGAAAATGAATAATATAATTCCACTAAGTGTTTTTTTATTTTGAGATTAATTGGTTAGTTCCAAATAAAGTATTTTAATATAAATCTGCTTCCCATCTTTTTCCCAGATGTCAAACATGCCATCTTTGGCCGGCTTTGAGCTTCTTTTATAATACTGTCCTACATTCAGGATGTTGAGCAGGATATATTCGTCCCCTACAGAATTGACAATATAAGCTGTCTTTTCAGATTTCCCATCTCCTGAACCTTTTATGCCTTCAGTAAGTGCACGAAACTGATTCAGGTGATGGATAAAGTTATTTCCATCCTTTAAAGAATCATATGCTCTGAGTAGGATAAGCAAAATGTCCAGGTTGGTAGGATCTTTGTCATACAATGCTTTTCCCTGCTTGATGCAGTCTGCAAAGTTATTCTGCTTAAAAGCATCCACAAGATTTTTAAAGCTGTCTTCTGATGTGCTTATCTTATCATTTCTGAAGTTTCTTCCGTAGTACAGATATTGTGATTCTATACTGTCTAAAGACTTCGGATATCCTTTAAATTTAAAAATAAGTTTCTCGTAATTGTATGGAGAATCAGGATTTTTGAGACTTTTCTCAATAGCTTTTAAATCAATTTTTGATTTCTGGCTGAACCCAAAAACCGAAAACAGTAGGAATAAAAGGAAAAAGTGATATTTCATTAATTGTTGCTTTCTTCTTCCTCATCATCGAAATATTCGAAAAGGAAATCATTGTACGGGAATCTGGAAATATGAATTTTCATGACCTCATCGTAGATCATTTTCTTCATTTCCGGGAAATTTTCCTTCGTTAAGGCAGAAATGAAAACCGTTGGGTATTTTGATTTTGCCATCCATGTTTTTTTCCATTCTTCCAGTGAAATATTTTTACGGGTTGAAGGTGTAAGATCATCTTCATCCTTTTTCTCATAGCTGAAATCATCAATTTTATTGAAAACCATAATCATTGGTTTCTGATGTGCGTTGATTTCCATCAGGATATGATTTACAGATTCAATATGATCTTCAAAACTTTCATGAGAAATGTCTACCACATGAATCAGAAGATCTGCTTCACGAACCTCATCCAGAGTAGATTTAAATGATTCTACCAGCTGAGTAGGTAATTTCCTAATGAATCCTACCGTATCTGTAAGAAGAAACGGCAGATTTCCGATCACTACTTTTCTTACTGTGGTATCCAGTGTTGCAAATAATTTGTTTTCTGCAAAAACTTCAGATTTTGAAATAGAATTCATCAAAGTAGATTTTCCTACGTTGGTATATCCCACCAGAGCGGCACGAACTACCTTTCCACGGTTGTTACGCTGGGTAGCCATCTGCTTGTCAATGGTCTTAAGTTTATCTTTCAGTAAGGTAATTCTGTCACGGATAATACGACGGTCAGTCTCAATTTCGGTCTCACCAGGACCTCTCATCCCAATCCCCCCTTTCTGACGCTCAAGGTGGGTCCACATTCTTGTTAATCGTGGTAAAAGATATTGATACTGGGCTAATTCTACCTGAGTTCTTGCGTAAGAAGTCTGTGCTCTCTGGGCAAAAATATCAAGAATAAGGTTGGTACGATCAAGGATTTTAACTTCCATTTCTCTTTCAAGGTTTTTAAGCTGTGAAGGTGAAAGTTCATCATCGAAAATGACTGTTCCTATCTCGTTTTCTTTTACGTATTCTTTTATCTCAATGGCTTTTCCGCTTCCGATAAAGGTTTTGGAGTCAGGCTGAGTCAGTTTTTGGGTAAAACGTTTTTGTACGGTTGCTCCTGCTGTGAAAGCTAAAAACTCAAGTTCATCTAAATACTCCGTCAGTTTTTCTTCGTCCTGATTCTGGGTAATAACACCCACCAGGACCGCTTTCTCATAGTTATGTTCTTTCTTTTCTAGCATTAAGTTCTGTCTATGTTTATGATTTTTACAAGTTAATATTTTTCAGAAAAAAAACAAAATCAATTTTTATTTAATAACATATTTTAATATAAATTTAAGTTAGCTGATGGAAGATGTATAAAAAAACCATAACTTTATATAATAAATTTCTGATTTTTAATCATTTAAATTAAAAACTAATCTCCGGAATATCATGATTACGCATATCAGATGTATGATTATTGATGATGATGAACTGGACAGGCTGGTTCTTCAGCATTATATCAGGCAATATCAGAATATTGAAGTTGTTGCCTCTTTTGACTCTGCAGAAAAGGCTATTCCTTATCTTGACCTCCCTATTGATTTTCTCATTACCGAAACCAATTTAGGCGGCATGAACGGACTAGAATTCAGAAAACTGGCTCACAAGATCCCCGCGTGTATTTTCGTAAGCTCTCATCCTGAGCTGGCAGCGGGCGCCTTTGAAATCAATACTTTAGATTTTATTACCAAACCCCTTACGGCAGAACGCTTTCATTACTCTATGGAGAAGCTTTTTGATTTTTTTGAAGTAAAGGAAAAATGCGCCTGCTATGATGCCATGATAGGTGAAAACTGCATTAAAATAAAAGAAGGTGGACATATTTTCCAGATTAAAATGAAAGATATCCTGTACCTGGAAGCTCTGAAAGATTATACAAGGATCATTACTCTTGAAAAAAAACACTGTATCTTAAATTCCCTGGGAAACCTTCTGCAAAAAAACTGTTTTGATTCCTTTGTCAGAATCCACAGAAGCTATGCCGTCCCCCGCCATCTTATCCGTGGTAAAAGCTGTCATGAAATAGAACTTACCCATCAAATAAAACTACCTATCGGCCGAACCTACAAGGATAATCTCTCCTTTTTCAATCCTTAAAAGTTTATACAAAAACCCAGCGTTCATTCATAAAAATGCCATTGGTCGATTATTTCTGCCGTTGGTCTATTTTCCTGTCATATGATTGAGATAGGTACTAATTTAGTCTTCCCAAATTCCCCTCAGAAAACACATTAATCACCAAAAACTGTTATCCATGGAAAGAATATCTATTTACTGTATTATTCTGTCTGTCTTTTCCATCCCCATACTGCACGCTCAATCTGCAGTGTTGGCAACCGGATTGGATGCATCAGCAGCTAATGGTTTTGTTTCTTACAGCGTAGGCCAGACGGCCTATCTGGAAAAAGGAACAGGGCAAGTACTGGAAGGCGTTCAACAGCCTTACGAAATCATCACCCTTACCACTATTGAAAATCCTTCTGAATTGTCTGGCATTTTGCTATACCCTAATCCTTTCAGGGATTATCTGTATCTGGATTTCACCTCAAATAATTTTAAAGGATCAGAATATCAGCTCTTCGATGGCCAGGGAAAACTGGTAAAAAAAGACAAGATTTCACAATCAAAATCTGAGCTTAATTTCTCCTCACTGTCTTCCGCTATGTACATCATCAGGATTACGCAAAATGGAGAAAATATTAAAACTTTCAAAGTCATTAAAAAATAAAACGCCATGAAAAAAATATTATCACTGTTCTGGATCCTGACCGGTTTCTTCATGGGACTGTCTCAGGCTCCGGAAAAAATGAGCTACCAGGCTGTCATGAGAAATGGTTCCGGACAACTTTTAGCCAACCAGGCTGTTGCTGTGAAAGTAAGTATTTTACAGGGATCACCTGCCGGAGCCGCAGTTTACTCTGAAAGACTTACCGGAAACACCAATGCTAACGGGCTTATCAGTCTTGAAATAGGAACGGGAACTGTACTTACCGGAACATTCTCTACTATTGACTGGCCTGCGGGAAGCTATTATTTAAAAACAGAAACAGATCCTGCCGGAGGAACCAATTATACCATATCAGGAACCAGCCAGTTACTGAGTGTTCCTTATGCCATGTATGCCAAATCTGCCGGTGGAGGAGGAGGAAGCTTCACAATCCCCTATACCAATACCGTCAATAATGCCTCAACTTTATTTTCATTAACCAATGATGGTGACGGAACATCTCTGGAAGGCAATAATAGTACTACAACTTCCAATATTGCAGCAGTACGAGGTGTTGTTACCAATACAGCACCTGGGGGTTTTTCTTCAGCTGTTCGTGGAATCAATAACGGTACCGGAGGATTAGGCATAGGAGTTTATGGAAGCCAGGCCGGAAGCGGCTGGGGTGTATATGGTGTTACTCCAAATGGTTTAGGAGTATATGGTAATGCCAGCGCCAACGGAACCGGGGTTTATGCCAACAGTAATACAGGAACCGGTCTTACTGCTACCAGTAATAACGGAATTCCTGCAAGCATTTCAATTTTCAACAATGCAAATAATAATGTTGCCCTCAGTGCATCCAGTGTAGGGAATGGTACGGTTATAAATGTTACCACTTCAGGAAACGGAGCCGGAGTAAGAAGCTCTACAGGAGCAGGATTCGGACTGCACGGAATAACTTCTGCACAGACTTCTGCCGGTGTCGTAGGTGATAACAACGGAGGAGGCGAAGCAATAGTGGGTAGAACTACCAGTGACATTGCCGGAGCCGTTGTGGGAAGAAATGACGGAGGCGGATATGGTGTGAGAGGTTTTGTTGCCACCAGCACATCCGGAACCGGTATCGGTGTTTACGGACAGGTAGGAATAAACAACAGTACCGGACGTGCCGGAAGATTTGAAAATTTCAACAATACAAATATTGATGCCAATACTTTTGAAGTGACATCTAACGGAAATGGAAACATCCCTGATAATACCAAAGGTAATGCTGCTTCTTTTATACTCAATAATACCAATAGTGTGGGAGCAGCGGTAAGAGGGGAAGTCAATACTATTTTCGGGAATTTCGGGGCGGCCGCTATTTTTGGAGTTTCTTCAGGTACCGGGGGACGTGCAGGTTTATTTTATGCATCAAACCCTGCCGGAAACGGAGCTTCATTAATTGCGCTTACAGACGGGAACAGAAATGCGATCACTGCCAATGCGGGTAAAGACGGAAATGGAGTCGAGACCAATATTGATGGAGCCGGAAATGCCCTCTATGCATGGGTTCCTTCTTTTTCTACAGGACGTGCCGGAAGATTTGAAATTTTCAACGACGCTAATACAAGCGATGTCATAACAGTGAAGACAGTGGGAAACGGTATAGCAGGGAACTTTAAGGTAGATAAAGTGACCGGAACTTCGGCTGCGGTAAGAGGTGAAGTCAATTCACAGTTTGCCAATTTCGGTACAGCAGGAATTTATGGAGTATCTTCCGGAACCGGAGGATATGCAGGGTTATTCCACGCTTCCAATCCTGCCGGAAATGGCCCTGCACTGATTGCCATTGCAGATGGTAACGGTAATGGTATCACCGCCAATGCCTCAAATAGCGGAGACGGAGTGGAAACTACGGCAGACGGAACAGGAAATGCCATTTTTGCATGGGTACCTAATTTCGGTAATGGCCGGGCTGCAAGATTTGTTAATTTTAATACGGCCAATACAAACCCGCCTCTTACAGTAGAAACCCATAGCAACGGATCTATTGCGGTATTTAAATCTGGAAATCCAGGTACAGTGAATGTGGCCAGAATCAATTCTGCCGGGCAGGGATTTTTTAACGGAGGTACACAAAACAGTGGTGCCGACGTTGCTGAAGCATTTGATGTAAACGGAAACATTTCTCAGTATGAACCCGGAGATATTCTTGTAATCTCAACCAGCGCAGACAGAACCGTTGAAAAGTCTTCAACTCCCTATTCAAATCTTGTTGCCGGAGTGTATGCCACAAAACCTGGTGTACTTCTCACAGAGGAAAATATTGAAACTGATATTTCCAATAAAGCTCCCATGGGAGTCATTGGTGTCATTCCTACCAAGGTATGTCTTGAGAACGGAAAAATAAAAAGAGGTGACTTATTGGTAACTTCATCTAAGCCAGGTGTTGCAATGAAAGCCAGTATTAAAAAGGTAAAAATAGGACAAGTCATCGGAAAAGCGCTTCAGGATTATGACCAGAAAGAGATCGGAAAAATTCAAGTATTAGTCAACATAAAATAAACCGTCATGAAAATAGCATATATTATCCCGTTATTATTTTTAAGCACCATTATCTATGCTCAGGAAAATAAAAAGGTCGCTCCTAAAGAAGAAGATCAGACACTGGTTGTAAAGCAGGCACAGGAACAGCAGGCTAAACTCATGCAGGAAGCTAAAGAAAATAATGAAAAAACTAGTGTAAATACCGGACTCCCTTCTGATCATGGTCTTGCTGTTAAAAAACAGGATTCCAAACCCAAAGCTTCTTCCGGTAATTCGGGAAATCTTCTTCCCAATACGGCAAGTCTTGAAGACATCAAAAAAACAATTCCCAACAGACAGGCATATCACAATATAAATTCTAGGAACACAAAAGCGACTGTTACCAGGCTGCCCAACACAGCAACTCTGGAAGAAATAAAGAAAACTATCCCTAAAAACTAATAACTCTCAAAGCTAATAACCGCAAAAAAGCTGATAACCAAACTAGATTTTTCAAACAAAGAAGTCCGCCAAAGAGCGGACTTTTTATATTAATGCCTGGCTATTAATCCCAATCAGCAGCTACAAATTTCATTGTATGACCGTGATCATCGGACAGAGTAAGGAAATGTCCTTCGACAGAATACCTGGTCATGGTTTCAATTTTTTTCTGAAAAGATGTTTCAAGATCCATATCCTGGCAGGCTTTCATCGTACTGACTCCTTTTGAAATCTTTACCTTTCCTCCTTTTTTAAATTCAGATATAAAAGACATCTGATTACATCCCATATAGGCACTCCCCTGAATTTTACCATCAACAATAGCAGCCGTAAGATTCATTTCTGCTTTGTGGGCAATAAGCTGATCTTTTGAAAAACCATCTAAAGAAATCAACATCCACTGCCTTTGGAGAGATGGGTTTTTATCCGGTATTGCAGAGCAATTCAAAACAACTCCTAAAATTAAAACTGCAAAAAGTGGTAATAGTATCTTTTTCATGCGGACTATCATCCCATTTTCGTACCATTCCGGGACAGAATCTCGTAAAAATTAGTAAATTAGCGACACAAAAATTATTTTATAAAATGAAAAGACTATTTCTACTATTCACTTTCTTACTGGGCTTTGCTCAGATGAGGGCGGATGAGGGGATGTGGCTGCTAATGCTCATCAAAAGACTTAACGGTGTTGATATGCAAAAAGAGGGTCTGCATCTTACGCCTGAAGAAATTTATTCAGTGAACAATTCAAGCTTAAAAGATGCGATCGTAAGTTTCGGTGGTTTCTGTACAGGAGAGATTGTTTCTGATAAAGGACTTATATTCACCAACCACCACTGTGGTTACGGTGCTGTTGCTGCGGCTTCCACACCGGAAAAAGATTATCTGAAGAACGGTTTCTGGGCAATGAAACAGAAAGACGAATTCAATGCAAAGGATCTTTATGTAAGATTTTTAGTAAGAATGGATGATGCTACCAAAAGAATCACATCCAAGCTAAACAACAATATGACCGGAGCAGAGAGAAAAGCTGTTATTGATGCTGAGACTAAAGCCATCCAGACAGAAAACTCTGAAAACGGAAAATATACTGTAGTAGTAAAAGATTTCTTCAACGGAAATGAATTCTACTATTTCGTGTACCAGGATTATAAAGATATCAGATTGGTAGGCGCTCCACCTTCATCATTAGGAAAATTCGGAGGAGATACAGACAACTGGGAATGGCCAAGACATACTGCGGACTTTACGGTTTTCAGAGTGTACGCTGATGCTGCAGGAAACCCTGCTGAATATTCTCCAAGCAATACTCCACTGAAGCCTAAGCATTTCCTTCCGGTTTCTCTTAAAGGAATTAAGCCTGGTGATTTCTCAATGATCTTAGGATACCCTGGAAGAACAAACCGTTACCTTACTTCTTACGGAATTCAGCAGATGGTAACCAAAGATTATCCGGCTTGGGTTGAAGCTTCTAAATTGGCTATGGATGTCATGAAAAAGTACATGGATAAGGATAAGGCAACTCAACTTAACTATGCTTCTCAATATGCTTCAGTAGCTAACTACTGGAAAAACAGACAAGGAACTATTGACGCTGTAGAGAAAAACGGAACTATTTCTGACAAGCAAAAAATTGAGGAAACGTACAACAGATGGGCTGCAATGCCAGGAAATGATGAGTATAACGGAGTTTTAGAAGATATCGCTATCTACTACAAACAAGTTTCTGACAGAAATGTTGAAAGAAACTATGCTACTCAGTTTACAAGAAATGCCAAATATATTACCCTTGCGGCTCAGGTAGGATCTGTTCTTAAAGCGTATGCTGCTCAGGATATGCAGGGAAGATTAGCAATGAAAGCTAAAACTGAAGCGGCAATAAAAGCGGCTTATGAAAACTTCAATCCAGCTTTGGAAGGAGAAATGCTTGCTGCTATGACCAGCCTTTACCAGGCAAGAGTTAAAAACCCGGACGTTGCTTCTGCTACTATTTTAGGATTGGATGCCAAGACTGTTTCTAATCTGGCATATTCTTCAATCTTCGCTAATAAAACTTCTGCTACGAATTTCTTATTGAATCCGGATGCACTGAAGCTTGATGCTGATCCGCTTTGGAAAGCAGCTAACGGAATTGTTGCTGATCAAAAGATAAGTACAGAAAGATTCGTTAAAATAGATGACAACTTTGCAAAAAACAACCGTCTGTTCTTAGCTGGTTTAATGAAAGCTATGCCTGAGAAAAAGTTCTATCCGGATGCCAACTCTACAATGAGATTAACTTACGGTACAGTAGATAAGTTACCTATCAGAAATGACAGAAACTATTTCGGGATTACTGATAACTACTATACAGATATGACTGGTCTTGTTGGAAAATACAAGAAAGGTGATGAAGAGTTTGATCTTCCTCAAAGAGTAATCGATCTTTATAACCTTAAAGATTTCGGACAGTATGCTGATGCTGCAGGGTATATGCCTGTAAACTTCCTTTCTAACAACGATATTACAGGTGGAAACTCCGGTTCCCCGGTAATTGATGGTGACGGAAACCTTATCGGTATCGCTTTCGACGGAAACAGTGAAGCATTAAGCGGTGATATCGTTTTCGAACCTGAATGGCAGAAAACAATCAACGTAGACGTTCGTTTCGTTCTTTGGACAATTGATAAGTTTGCAGGAGCAAGAAGATTAATTGATGAGTTGAAACTTGTAAGAGGAGAAAACACTCCTGCTGATACAAAAACTAAAAACTCAGGGACAACAACAATGCCTAAGAAAACTAAAAAATAATCTTATCTGATATATTTTTAAAAACCGTGAAATTACTTTCACGGTTTTTTTATTTTTGACTATTAAAATATTTTATCATGAATCCTAAACCTATTGAATTCACAGCTATTATTCAGCAAAACGGAGAAATGGATGCTGCGTTTGTAGAATTTCCGTTTTCTACGGAAGAATTGTTTAATAAAAAAGGACAGGTAAAGGTTAAAGTCTTGTTTGATAATAAAGTTGAATACCGCGGAAGCTTGGCCAAAATGAAATCCGATTGCCATATTTTAGGTCTGACGCAGGAAGTCAGAAAACAGCTTGGTAAAACTTTCGGAGATGAGGTTTCTGTTGCTCTTATGGAAGATAAAGAAGAAAGAGTGGTTGAAATTGCAGATGATATTGTCTCTGTTTTTAATGAAAATCCTGAAGCAAAGACGTTATTCGACAAAATGAGTTATACCCACAAAAAGGAATATATCCGCTGGATAGAAGAGGCTAAAAAACCTGAAACAAGAGAAAACAGAAAGATAAAAATGATTCAGATGATTTTAGATGGGAAAAAGGGGATATAAATCATTCTGTTTTCAAACCCGAAAGCCGTACATTCAAAAAAATTGAATAAAGAAAATATTTTTTGTCAGGTTCTTAAAAAGTAGCCGACTATAGTTACAAATATCATTTATAACTATAAAAAATTACTTTTATGAACAAGTTTATTTTTAGAACATCGGTTTTAGCGGCAGCTACTCTAGCTGCATTTACTCTTTCTTCGTGCAGTGATTCGGATAATGACACGATGACAGAAATGCCTTTTCAAAAAACTATCACTTTTGAAAATGTGGTAACTCCTAAAGATTTTGTAGAAAGCGGAAGTTTTCAGGGAACAGGAACGCCTCCTATTATTCTGCCCGGACAGTCTGTCTCTGTTACATTCAGTGCAGGAAAAACACAGGCTTTAATGTTTGCCACCATGTACGGGGCTTCAAAAGACTGGTTTTTTGCTTCCCAGCAGCCAGGTATCAAACTGTTTGATGCCAACGGAAATGCTATCACCGGAGATGTTTCTTCAAGTGTCCGATTATGGGATAACGGAACGAAAGATGATACAACAGGACAGGCAGAAAGCAAGCCTATTATGCAGGTTCCTAACGTAAATGCTTCACAGCTTATGAAGCTTAATCTTGCTTACAATGATGTAACCTCAGAATTTACGCTCACCATTACCAATACATCTGGCGGAACGGCTAATGAAACTCCTTTTTCTCCGGGAGTATGGGCAGTTTCTAACTACAATGGCTCCCAGTTGCTTAACAACGCTCCTTTTTTTACTCCTAATGCTTTATCAAATCCGGAAATCACAGATATTGCCCAAATGGGGAATATCAGTAAAATGATGGTGAAACTGAATGCCAACACAGGGATTATGACCGGCCTCTCTCCTGCTTTGGTAGTTGTTTACCGTGGTGACAAAAATCCTATTTATGAATTAGGTCAAACGGACAGCGGAATGGGATTGAAAGATATTGCACAGTTTGGAAATGTAAGCAAGCTTCAAAACAGCCTTAAATCTCTCTCTGCCGTGAGAGGTATATATGTTGCCGGGAACGCTCCTGTAGCACCGGGAAGCAAAGTAACAACAAGCTTTAATGCTGAACCAGGGGACAAAATAGCTTATGTAACCATGTTCGGGTTTTCCAATGACTGGTTTTATGCCAATGAACAGAGCATTGATGCCAATACCAAGGGAGACATCAGTTCAAAAACTGCATTATTCGATTCCGGAACAGGTATTGACCAATATCCGGGAGCCGGAAATCATCAGGCATTATTCGGCGGCACTCCACAGAGTGAAAATAAGATTATTTCAAAAGTAGGAACCCACTATCCTGTTCCCGCTGTTCAGAATGTGATTAAAGTAACCGTGAATTAATTTTCAGGCTTAAAAGATCATACAATTAAAAATTCCAGGCACAGCTGCCTGGAATTTTAATATCAGTAATATTATTCGACCGGAATTCCCAGGTATTTTAAATAGGAATCCAGTATTTTTTTATCAAATACCGACTCCTGAATTCCGGAACCTTCCAGAAATCGGATCACATTGGAACAATCCCATATATAGGTATTCTGATAAAGCTCTACTGTTGATAAGCCCTCATGCATATTGTCCCTGAAAAGGCTTGTTAGTGGGTACAAACGGTTTTTACTGTCATCCTCCCACTGTTTTCGCCATTCTTTGTAAGGAAGACCTTTCAGTGTAAACGGATAATACTGTTTCATCAATCCGAAGAAATCTTCCAGCGTAAGATTTGTTTCCGGCCGGGCAATTAAGTTGAACTTCTTGCCTATCGCTTCTTTATTCTTTGTGATGTGAGCCATTGCTTTGGTCATATAATCTACCGTGATGAGTCCTTCTCTAAGCTCTGTTAAAGCAGGATAAGACTGGAACTCTATACAATTTTTCACTAATCCTGACCACCATTGATAGGATGCACTTGCTCCTGTTTCGCTGTGGCACATTGCATATCCCAAACGATAGGTGATTAACGGAAGCCCTTCTTTAGCCGCTAAATCAGCTACGGCTTCCATTACCCATTTGCTTCGTACATACCCAATATCTTTACTTACAGACATCAGGTTCTGCTCAATATCATCAGATTCGAGCATTACTGTTTTTCCTGTAAATATATGTCCCCAGCTATATACTGAGATTGTGGATAACAAAGCAAGACATGACGTTCTTTCTGCTCCTGCCAGCTTTATGATTTCTCTTAATCCTTCTACATTCGGGGCTTTCATATAGGAATAAGGTTCAATGAAGTTTACTGAACTACCGGAATGGTAGATCAAATCAACCTGTTTTGCCAGCCTGGTGAATATTTCTTCAGACAATCCTAAAGAGGGTAATGCAAGATCTCCTATCACAGGAATAATTCTCGGTCTCTGTTCTTCTTTATAAGGAATATTGTATTGTTTAAAACATCTTCCAATCTTTTCCATTGCAGCAAATTCATCCTGGGCTCTCACAAGACAATAAATATCTGCTTCTGTAGTATCCAGAAGCTCCTGCAAAAGATGGATTCCTACAAATCCTGTAACTCCGGTCAAAAATATTGTTCCGGGGTTTTCTATCTGCCCCGGATCAAATCCTCCCGCAAAGACAGTTCCGGGAGCCAGATAAACATCGTTCTGTAATTCAACATAAGGCTCTACATCTTCTGCCGGAACGGTGTCTCTCATTTCTCTGGATCTGGCTATAAGAACTTCTGACAGCTGCTGTAATACCGGATACTGATAGATATCCCGCAGATAAACCTTTACATCAAGTTTCCTTTGTAAAGTAACAGCAACGGCTGCTACCAACAGGGAGTTCCCTCCGATGTCAAAAAAGTTATCTGTAATATTGATAACAGGGCGTTCCAATGCAGAAGACCAGACATCTACAATAATCCTTTCAGTTTCATTGGTTGGCGGTTCAGATGAAATTACGTCTTTTGCTTCCTGATCAGCCAGTTCCTTTAATGCATTGGTATCTGTTTTTCCATTGGCTGTTAACGGAATGGCATCTATAAAAATAATCTGGGCAGGAATCATATAACCTGGAAGCTCTTCCTTCAATGCATTGCGTACTGAAGAAATATCTGTTGTTACATCTGGTTTTAATACAACAAAAGCAATCAGGTATTTGGTGCTTCCTTCTGTTTCCTTTCCAATGACCACAGCTTCCTTGATCTCTTTCTGGCGGATCAGTGAACGTTCTATTTCTCCCAATTCAATCCTGAATCCGCGAATTTTCACCTGATTATCAATCCTTCCCAGAAATTCAATCTCACCATCCGGTTTCCATCTGGCCAGATCTCCTGTACGATAAAGCTTTTCTGTTTCCCTGAACGGGTTGGTAATAAACTTGGAATGAGTAAGTTCTTCATTATTAAGGTAGCCTTCTGCTAAAAGGGTTCCGCCAATACATAATTCTCCGACAGCTCCTACCGGCAGCAATTCCATATTTTCTCCCAGAATATATGCTTTTGCATTGGCAATGGGCCTGCCAATAGAGGAAACATATTTCCCGTTGATATCCTTCACTTTTTTGAAGGTAGCATATACGGTACATTCGGTAGGACCGTAATAATCTATTAGTTCATAGCTTAATTCCGTAGTAAGCACCGGCTTCAGCTTTTCTCCTGCTGTAAAGAGATATTTTAATTTGAGGTCATTATAATTCCGGGTAAGATCTACTACAGAAGGAGCAAGAACCGTAGGTACAAAACCATGGGTAATATGATTTTTTCTATAATAATCTACCAATGCCTGAGCCTCTGTTCTATCCTCATTATCTGCAATAAAAACGGTTGCTCCTGAAGTAAGCGCCGACCAGACTTCCCATACTGAGATATCAAATGCCAATCCTGCAACAAGAGTTAGTCTTGAACTGTGATCCACATGAAAATGATGGTTATGCCATGTTACCAGATGCTGTATAGCCTGGTGGCTTATCATTACTCCTTTCGGATTTCCGGTTGATCCTGATGTATAAATTGTATAGGCAAGGTCTTTCTGTTGAATTTTAATCTCAGGATAATGTGAAGGTAAATGATCGAGGTTTTCCATGCTGGTCAGATCAAATACTTTTTCTTTTCCGGATTCAGATAAGAGATCTTTAAAGCTTTGATTGGTAATAATAAGATCTGAAGAAGTGTCGGAAAGAATATATTCTACTCTTTTCGCCGGGTAAGATGGATCAATAGGAACATACGCAGCTCCCGTTTTAATAACACCAAGAACTGCAACAATCCATTCTAAAGAACGGTCGAGCCAGACAGGAACATATTGTCCTTCTTTAACACCCTTTTTTAATAAGAAGTTAGCTACCTGGTTGCTTCTCTGGTCCAGATCCCTGTAGGTAATTTTCTGCTCCTGATATACAGCAGCTGTTTTATCTGCATGAAGGATTGCCTGTTTCCGGAAAAGGGATTCCAATGTTTCTTCATGATGATAATCCCAGCCGGTTTTATTGAATCCGTTTAAAAGTTTTTCTCTGTCTTCTGATGACAGTAATACAGCCGAACCTATTGATTGGGCTTCTGATGAGGGAATTGTGTTTGACATGGTAATAAATTTTGATTGGCTTAAAAATTAATAATCAATAGCTTTCATCCTCTGTAAAGTAATTTTAAATGAAAATGAAATAAGGACACAACCGGGTATAAGGTATAACCACAGTTTATGTACTAAATGTGTCTTCATTATAGTTGCAATAAATGATACAGAGTCTTAAGCGATCTACTCAGTGAGCAGAACGTAAACAGCGTTCAAACGTTATTTATGACATTCGGAAAAAAGAAAGAATATATTGTGGATATTCTTCGGCAATTCAATGCAAATTTCTATTCGGTATTTAAAAATTTGATTTTCATAATGTAATATTTTTGATAATATGGCAACCAAACTTAACATAATAATTTTACCTATGCGTTACATAATTATTATCATATACCACATTCCGGAATTGATATTCTAAAAGAAACAAAATCAAACATCTGAATTTCAACAAATTAAATATTTACAAAATAAAATTATTCCTTACTCCTCTGTAGTGAGGTCAATAATCTCTACATTTGTGAAAAGCAAAACACAATTCATTTTAATATGGATCAAAAACTGAAGAATGACCATGGATTCATACATATTCCATGCAATGAACTGGATATTTTTATACTTTCTGACGGATATTTTGGTATTGGATACCATCAGCCTATCTTAGCACCCGGCATCCCTCAACATCTTGTAAAAACCGAACTCCGGAATCTTTATTTATCGGAATCTTATTATGAGGCTCCTATTAATGTAATGCTCATCAAAAAAGATGACCGGACTATCTTGATAGATACAGGAGAAGGATTTTATGATGATGAAAATGCAGGAAAGCTATTATACAGCCTTAATGCTGCAGGATTCACACCGGAATCTGTCACTGATATTCTGATTACGCATGCCCACAGAGACCATATCGGAGGAATACTTTCTAAAAATGGTGATTTTATATTTCCGAATGCCCGTTATTATATTTCCAGTCAGGAATTTGATTTCTGGACAAGTGATGAGCCAGATTTTCAGAAAAGCAAAAACCCGGAAGGCGGAACGCCAAGCATTCCTTTGGTTAGAAAAATCCTTTCGGCGATAGACAGCCGACTTACGAAATTTGAAATGGGAGATCAGTTGTTCTCCTGTATTCAGACAGAAGCAGCTCCGGGACATACCCCCGGTCATATTATATATACAGTGAGTAATGGTGGGCTGTCAATTACCAACGTGGTAGATCTCTTTCACTCTCCCCTTCTTATTGCAAAACCTGACTGGGGTACACAATGGGATATTGACTTTGAAACAGGAGTTGAAACCCGAAAAAAAGTACTGGAAGTCTGTTATGAAAACAGAACACTTATCTGTTCCGCCCATCTTCCATGGCCCGGAATAGGATACATAAATAAGGTAAATAACCGGTTTCAATGGGTTCCAAAAGTATATAACAACCCTTTTTCCATCAATTTAGAAAAAAATTCGGAACCGGGTACAATATAAAATTTTCTCAAAACAAAAAGTCCGGACCGGTTATCCATTCCAGAATTCACGGTCCAGGCTTCTGTATTGTATGGCTTCGGAAATATGATGAGACAAAATATTCTCGGATTCTTCAAGGTCGGCAATTGTTCTGGCGACTTTCAGAATTCTGTCATATGCTCTTGCCGAAAGATTTAGTTTTTCCATTGCTAATTTGATAAGGCCGAATGAGGTTTCATCCAGCTCACAGAATGCTTCAATTTCCTTTGGTCCTATCTGGGCATTACTGCTGATACTAAGATTCTGATACCGCTTATTCTGAATCTCCCGGGCTTTCAGTACGCGTTCTCTGATGTCTTTGCTTTTCTCCCCTTTCCTTTTTTCGGAAAGCTGTTCAAATTCTACTTTCTGAACTTCAATATGAATATCAATTCTATCCAGAAGCGGTCCGGAAAGCTTATTCATGTAGCGCTGCATTTCATAAACCGATGAGGTATTATTTGGATCATCGGGAAAGAAACCACTTGGGCTGGGATTCATAGACGCTACCAGCATAAAACTTGCAGGATAGTTTACGGTAAAACGTGCCCTTGAAATGGTTACCTCACGGTCTTCCAGAGGCTGTCTCATTACTTCCAGCACTGTTCTTTTAAATTCGGGCATTTCGTCCAGAAATAAGACTCCATTATGGGCAAGGGAAATCTCCCCGGGCTGCGGATAACTTCCGCCTCCCACGAGAGCAACATCAGAAATGGTATGATGGGGTGATCTGAAAGGACGTACAGTCATCAGTGAAGCTTCTGTTCCTATTTTCCCGGCAACGGAATGAATTTTTGTTGTTTCCAGAGCCTCTTTCAGTGTCAAAGGAGGTAAAATACTGGGAACTCTTTTGGCGAGCATTGTTTTTCCACTTCCGGGTGGACCTATCAGGATAATGTTGTGCCCGCCTGCTGCAGCGACCTCCATGGCTCTTTTGGCTGTTTCCTGTCCTTTAACTTCAGAGAAATCGAAAGGAAAATTGTTTACCTTCTCGTGAAATTCTTTTCTGGTATCCAAAGTCATTTTTTCAAGAGGTTTTCCTTCATTAAAAAAATCAATAACCTCTCTGATATTTTCTACCCCATATACTTCGAGATCATTAACAATAGCAGCTTCTCTTGCATTTTGTTTGGGAAGAATAATCCCCTTAAATCCTTCTTCCCTGGCCTGAATTGCAATAGGAAGTACACCTTTGATCGGCTGCAGGCTTCCGTCCAGAGAAAGCTCTCCCATAATGATATAGTCATTAACTTCTTCTGCCAGTATCTGATCTGAAGCGGTTAAAATCCCAATAGCAATACTAAGATCATAAGCAGAGCCTTCTTTTCTGAGATCTGCAGGAGCCATATTAATCGTGATTTTCTTTCCGGGAATCTTATATCCTACGTTTTTCAGTGCGGCCGATATTCTGTAGCTGCTTTCTTTGATGGCGTTATCGGGAAGCCCTACCAGATGGTATCCCACTCCGCCGGTATCTACATTTACTTCAATGGTAATGGTCTGTGCAGCCACTCCGTGAATGGCACTTCCGTAAATTTTGATCAGCATGGTGTGTTTTTGAGGTAAAAATAATCAATATAGTATTTTAAAATTCTGGGATTTACGTTAATAGCATTCTAATCAGGCGGATATATTTAAAAAGAAATTCAGAAATTTCGGAATAAAAAAACCGGTACAAATTTCTTTGTACCGACCCAACCATTATTAAAAACTAACGAATAGATTATTTCATCTGAGTTACAGAAAAATTAAATGTAAGTCAGGAAGCCGGATGCCGGAAAGAGAGAACTCCTTTTGGGGTAATTATGACGTCATTAGATTAACAAGGATGAAAATTTTATCTATTGAGCGTAAAGTATTAAAATAAATTACTCTAGTTCTTCTTCAATACAAGGAAACTCTCTCCTCTGACATCCATTCTTCCTGCCACAATCAATATTTTAGCATCATCAGATTACGTAATCCTATTTTTTTATAAATCTATTTTTGTATTCAATTCCCGCTGCACTTTTAGAAACAATAATATAATTTCCCGGTACCAGCTGGCTTACATCAATGGGCTGATTGTAGCTGTGATCTGTTTTTTTCAGAACCAGCTTTCCGGACATATCTATAATGGTAACTTCTTTATAAATCTTGTCTGATTCTTTTCCTATATAAAGATGCTGTGCTGTAGGATTAGGATAGATTTTCAGATTATTATCTTTAATTTTTGTCTCTCCCGTTCCCAGATTGCTGCAGAATTCCCAGTTCCCGAAATTTACCTCAACAAAGGCAAATGGATCCAACATCTGGCATTGGTCCGGACAGTATTCAGTACAGGCATAGAATCCATATTTTCCGGAAGTTGTCGCTACATAAGTATCTCCTACTACACCTGGAATGATACAAGGATCTCCTGCCACCGGAGGATTACTGCTTGGGACACATTTGAACCAAGTATGTTTGCCATAAACTACAGGGAATATATCGTCAAACTGTACAGAAGCTCCATTGCAGACATTTACTGTTCCCATATTTTCTTCATAGGTTCCCGGAGTATAAGTAGTCATCATAGCCGGAAGCCCGTAAACAAAGCCATCTGCAAATACTGTCGGGCTTTCTGCTGTACAGTCTCCATCGGTAACAACCACTTTAAAATAATTCAGCTGCTCGTTGCCGTTGATGGTCAGCTGCTGTGAAGTAGCTCCCGGAATAGCAACCCATGGATTGTTATTAGGGGTCTGCCAGGTCCACTCCTGCTTATACCACTGGTAAGTTGTATAAGTCTGTGTGGTAGAAAGTACTTCATCTTCTGTATCACAGAACAGAACGGTTCCGGGATATTTCTGGCCAAGTCTGGGACTGGTAACTGTAGGGGTACACTGTGCTTTTAGATTCAAAATGCTGAATAATAAAAACACTAAAAGGATTAGTTTTGTTTTCATATATAAATAATTAAGCTTGGTTTTTGTATTAAATCTCCGGCATTAATCCAACAGCACTCGTACACCGAACTTCATATTAAAATGAAGTGGTTTTTCTTTATAAATTGTATTGGGAGCATCTTCTTTTTTAAAATGATATCCTATTCCCGGTTCTGCATAAATTCCGACTTTATCAATAATCTTCAGCTGAAGACCTGCCGCTGCGTTGACAGAGAATTGTAAAGGTTTGGGCTCCAGCTTTTCATTTGAGGATTCCTTTATTTCATCATTCACTACATAGGTTGTTGTGATACTTCCTGCCACAGGCTTTTCCACAAGTGCTCCTCCTGTAACATATCCTGTAAATTTGCCCTTCTGAATGACATTGTAATTCACCTGCACGGGAATTCCTATATAATGAACGGTCTGATCTCCCTTAATAAAATTGTTATCACTCCCAGAATGCAGCTCAGAAGACAGTTTGGTATAATTTACTCCCGTTCCTATTCCCCATCTTTTCCCCAGATTATAGTAAACAGAAAGCCCGAAAGTAACAGGAACCTTATGCCTGATTCTCGCTTCTACCGGCTGGCTTTGATTCGCCAGCAATATGGCTGTCAGAGGATCATCATGAAACTCTGAAGTAGTCCATACCTGCTCAACATTCATGGCTTTCCCGGTAATTGAAGCATACCCGGGAAACTGCTGTTCTGCGGAGTTGGAAGCCATATTTCCTGTCAGCATTCCCAGCATCCAGGATTTTTTATTTCCGGATTTCCTGGCAGAATGTTTTGTATTTTCTGCGTATACCTCCTTCAATTTTTCCTGTTTAAAAAGAACCTCATCTGGTTCTGTTTCTTCCACTGTTTCTTTCACAGTACCATCAACAGGCGAAATTTTCTGAGCAATTTTACTTTCCTGCTGAAAAGCCTCCGAAGCAGTAGGAATCTTTATAATATCCTGGGTTTTTCCAGCGTAATTTTCTGTTCCGTTATCAGAATTTCTTTGAGTTAAGATTTTCTTTGGAGTTTCTGTATTGAATGTATTTTCAGCTAAGAAGGCATTTGTTCCTGATTTTACCTCACTGCTTACAATGTGTTCAGTTTTTCCGGAATTTAAAGCGCTCTTTTCCTTTTCTTTTTTCACATCTGGCGGTTTCTGAGACAGAAGTTTTTCCTTATCATTATAAGGCCGTATTTTTGTCAGTAAAAACAGCAATGCAATGGCAGCAGCAATACCTCCGATACGATAGAATAAGGATTTTTTTCCCACACCTTCAATTCTTTCTTTCTTTTCCGCACCACCTTCATGAATTTCAGGAATAAACCCGGGAATGCTGTTGTTTTCTTCTCCCGAGAATAATTCATCTCTGATGTCATCCCACAACCCTTCCGGAACGTCCTCTTCATGGTCATCCATTCTGCTTCGCAGGTTATTTAGCCATTCATTATTCATATTGTGCTTTTTTTGACATTTTAAATTCTTTTATTTTCTGAACAAGCAATCCTTTGGCGCGGTGAAACTGAGATGCAGAAGAGTTTTCTGCAATTCCCAGCAGCCCGGCAATTTCTTTATGGCTTTTTTTCTCAAATACAAACAGGTTAAAAACAGTTCTGTATCCTTCAGGAAGAGATCTGATCATCTTCATTATATCATCTCGCGGAATTTCTTCAAAATCAGGTTCTTCTTCATTGGGAATATCCGGAAGATCATCTACTTCAACCGCTGATCTGAAATCTCCTTTCTGTTTTATATGTTTCAAAGATTCATTAACTGTGATACGCGTCATCCAGGCTTTTAAAGAACCGCTACCTCTATACTCAAAGGATTCTATCGAACGGAACATTTTGATAAAACTGTTTTGAAGCACATCATGAACATCTTCCTTTTCTGTCACATAGCGGGAACATACATAGCTCAGATTTCCGGAATAAGCTCCAAAAAGCTCTTTCCAGGCTGCTTCCTCCTTCTTCAGAAGGTGCTTTACCAAAATCTGTTCTTTACTTTCTTCCATATATGCTTCTGCTGCCGTACCCGTCAGGATATTATAAACTGTCAAGCAAAAATAGATTGCATCTTATTAAAGCGCAATCCATTTATGATATTATCTATTCATTAATTTTTTATACAGAACGGGAAATTATAATCGATCACTTCATAAGGAGTAACCACTGTCCCATCTACTGTAATTTTTTCTGCTGTAAGAGCATATCTAAGTGTTCTATCCATACCTACATAATATCCTTTCTGCTTAGAAACGAATTCTACAACGGTCTTTTTATTAACGCCATCTACCGGAATCTGAAGTTCCATTGTCTTAGGAGTCAAAGTCAATTCTATCACATTATTTGCTGTATTGATCACTGCTGCATATTTAAGATCATACTTAACTTTTCCAAGAGCTTTTATAGCTGTTTCTGCTTTTGCAGGGTCTTTCACTACTGTTTTCACAATTTCGGTAACCGGAAATTCTGCAAATGAGATGGTATCTTTTTTTACTTTGAATTCTTTTATTCCTTCTCTTTTACTATTTCCCTGGATGATAATCAGCTTACCTTTATAGTTTCCTGGTAATTCTTCCATTTTTACAGGAGGAATATCCTGTCCATCACTATCATTACATGAGTATAAGGCCAATCCTGCCAAAACCATTAAAACTGTCATAAAAAACCGGGGTACTGTCAATTTTTTCATTGCATTACATTTTCGTTAAACATTAATTATTTTCGAGTACTCATCTATATAAATCCTGTTTTATGAAAATCTTGCATATTTTTTTAGAAAAAAGAACAAAAAATTTATAACTAATTGATTTTGTGAGGGTAAAATTTAATCACTTCATTGCAAATTCCTTACCTGTTGTTAAAATTGAGTGGTATTGATGCGTCCAAAACAGCAAAAAGGAAACTACATCATATAGTTTCCTTTATTATTTTTAAGGTACGCTCTACTGTACTCCGCCGCCAAGTGCTCTGTAAAGATCAACCTCAGCATTTAATTTTTCCAGTGTAACATTAATAGCTTCCAGATCATTCTGCAGTTTGTTGTTCTGGGCTGTGATCACTTCCAGATAGGTTGCCATACCGCTTTTATACAGCTTCAGTGCATCATTGATTCCTTTATCCAGAATGGCTGTTCGCTGTTCTAAAAGCTGCAATCTTTCTGAAGAACCTTTAGACTTTGCCATTGCATCGGAAACCTCTCCCACAGCAGTCATCACTGATTGTTTAAAATTGATGGATGCTTTTTCCTGTTCAATTAAAGCTGTTTCATAAGCTGTTTTCAGTTCTTTTTTCTGAAAAACCGGGGCAGCAAGATTAGCAGCAATCGCTTTGGTAATAGATCCCGGAATATCAAACCATGAGCTGAATTTATTGGAATTTACTCCGATCTGTGGACTAAGGCTGATACTCGGGTACATTGCGGCTTTTGCCAATCCTGTTTTGGAATTTAAGCTGATTACGTTAAACTCTGCCATTTTCAGATCCGGTCTTCGGCTGAGCAGTTGTGCCGGTAATCCTTCAGACAATCTGTTTTCAGGAATCATTGCTTTCAGGTTTCCTTCTCTTTCTACTTTTGCCGGATAGTCTCCACAAAGAATACTCAATGCATTTTCCTGAATGGAAATATTCTGTTTTGCCAAGGGGATCAGCAGTTCAGCGGTTTTCTTCTGTGCTTCCGATTGCTGAACCGCCAATGAGTTGATCTGACCTGCTTTAAACTGAAGATTCATCATTTTAAGAGTATTGTCACTCAGTTCAATATTCTGTTCAGCTATTTTCAACTGTTCGTCCAGACTGATCAGATTATAATAAGCCTGTGCTACCTGAACAACGATTCTGCTTTTTATCGCATTTAAGTTCTCTTTCTGTCCAAAATATTCTGCTGCTGCGGATTCTTTTTGCATTTTAGCTTTTCCCCAGATATCTACCTCCCAGGAAAGCCTCAGTGCAGCAGTGAAATCATCCAGGTATTTTGTCCCAACAAACTGTTCATTCAGGGAACCGTTAAGCGTATTTTTTGACGCCCAGCTCCTGTTGGCTCCAGCACTGAAATCCAGTGTTGGCATGAGGCTCAGCTTGGCCTGTTTATAAGCAAGATCCAGCTGTTCTATGTTTTTCAGAGCAACGTTTACTTCATTGTTTCTGGAAAGGGCTTTATCTATTAAACCGATCAGTTTAGGATCTTTGAAAAAAGTTTTCCAGGGTAATACCACAGTATCGCCTGTTACCTGTAGAGATTCTTTGTAGGTTTCAGGCATCTGAAGGTCTGTTCTTGTATATTTCTTCCCTACGGCACAAGACATCAGCAGTGATGCCATTGCACCTGAAATAAGGAAATTCTTTATATTAAATAGTCTCATTTGTCAATTGGTTTTCTGTTGTATGATACTTCTTTTGGGTAGAGAATTTCTCATCCAGATACTGAAAGAACATGTAAAGGACAGGAATTACAAAAACACCTAAAACCACTCCGCTCAACATTCCCATGGCAGCACTTGTACTGATAGATTTGTTCCCGGAAGCCATTCCTCCAGAAGAAAGCATTAGCGGAACCATTCCTACAATAAAGGCTAACGACGTCATAATAATCGGGCGTAATCTCGCCTTTGCTCCTTCCAGTGCAGAATCCAGAATAGAAAGACCTGCTTTTCTTCTTTGGATGGCAAATTCTACAATAAGGATGGCGTTTTTGGCCAAGAGACCGATAAGCATGATCAATCCTACCTGTACATAGATATTATTATCCAGCCCGATGGCTTTTATTCCCAGGAGTGCCCCTACAACTCCTGTTGGGATGGAAAGCATAACTGCCAGAGGAAGTATATAACTTTCATATTGAGCTGCCAACAAAAGATATACGAAAAGTAAACATAAACCGAAGATGGCAATGGTTTGATTTCCTGCCGACTTTTCTTCCAGACTCAATCCTGTCCATTCGTAGCTGTAATCAGACGGTAATTTACTTAGGGTCTGTTCCAGCTTACCCATCAATTCTCCGTTACTTACTCCTGGCTTTGGAGAAACATTGATGTTTAATGAGTTATAAAGGTTATAACGCTGAACGGATTCCGGACCGTAGACTTTTTTCAAAGTGATTAGTGTATTTACCGGAACCATATCTCCTTTTTCATTCTTCACGAAAATATCATTGAAGGCCTGCTCATCCATTCTGAAAACACCGTCTGCTTTAATATTCACTCTATAGAACTTTCCAAATCTTGAGAAATTCTGGGACTGGTCTCCGGAGAAATACGTCTGAACGGTTCCCAAAAGATTTGAAATGCTTACTCCCAGCTGCTTTGCTTTATCTTCATTCACTTCAAGCTCCATCTGAGGATAATCTGCCCTGAACATCGTGTAGGCAAATGCCACTTCCGGAACCTGCATCAGCTGGCCGATCAGTTCGTCTGCTTTAGCTTTAAGTACCTGAGGATCTCTTCCCATGCGGTCCTGAAGAACGATTTCGGCATCATTTGTCATTCCGTATCCTTCTACCGGAGGCATTCTGAAAGTCATTACACTTCCTTCTTTAATCACTCCCAATTTTGCAGCAGCCCTATCTACCACCTCCTGAATATCCTGAACTTCACCTCTTTCTTTTTTAGGTTTCAGCTTAACAAATCCCATAGCATAAGCCGGTCCTGCACTGTTACTAAGCAGGTTGTAGCCTGTAATGGAAGTATTTTCCTTAACAGCATCTACTCCTTTTAATATTTCATTGATTTTATTGGAGACTTCTGTCGTCTTTGTCAATGCAGTTCCCGGAGGCATACTTAAGGTGTACATGAAGAACCCGTCATCTTCCATCGGCACAAAGCTTTTAGGTGTGCTTGACATCAGCCATCCTGCAACTCCGATAACGGCTACGATTAATCCTCCTGCAATCCATTTTCTCCCTATTAAAAATCTTACTCCTTTTGCATAACGATTGGTCATATTGTTAAAACCAGCGTTGAATGCCACGGCAAATCTTTGCCCGAATCCTTGTGGTTTCTCTCCTTCTCCTGCATGGTTGTTTTTTAAAAATACAGCACATAAAGCAGGGGTTAAAGTCAAGGCATTAACCGCTGAAATGATAATGGCAATGGCCAGTGTATACGCAAACTGCTTATAGAACAGCCCTGCTGAACCGGACATAAATCCGATCGGGATAAATACCGCCGACATTACCAACGTAATAGAAATAACCGCTCCTGTGATCTCACTCATCGCTTTATGAGTGGCTTCTCTTCCTGAAAGGTCTGTCCCTTCCATATTACTGTGAACGGCTTCTACTACAACAATAGCATCATCCACTACAATACCAATGGCCAGTACAAGGGCAAAAAGCGTCAGTACATTGATGGTAAATCCTAAAACCAGAAGGAAAAAGAAAGTACCAATAATTGCTACCGGAACTGCCACTGCAGGAATAATCGTAGATCTGAAATCCTGCAAGAAAATAAATACTACAATAAATACAAGGATAAATGCTTCTATCAATGTAGACTTAACCTGTCCTGTAGCCTCATCCAGTCTTTCTTTGGTGCTCATTACCTTTGTATATTTAATACCAGGAGGAAATGATTTTGATAACCGATCCAGGGCTTGGTTTACCCCTATTTCAATCTGATTCGCGTTGGACCCTGTAGTCTGCATAATCGCTACAGTAACCGCATTTTTCCCATTGGACAGGTTATCTCCGGTATTTGAAATCGCTCCGAATTCTACACGGGCAACATCTTTTAACCTTATAACCTGACTTCCCGTGTTTTTAACAATAATGTTTTCATATTGTTCCGGCCTGTTCTTTTTTCCTTTATATCGGATTACATATTCTAAGGCAGCGTCTGATTCCTCCCCAAGTTTTCCCGGAGCGGATTCCAAGCTGTGATCTGCAATCGCTGTGGAGACATCTGCTGGTTCAAGTCCATAAGAAGACATTTTCTGAGGGTTAAGCCATATTCTCATAGAATAATCTTTAATCCCAAAAACCATGGCCTGCCCAACCCCTTTTACTCTTTTAACCTGTGGAATAAGGTTAATATTTGCATAGTTCTGAAGAAAGGTTTCATCATATTGCTTATTGTCCTCAGTATAGATATTGAAGATCAACACCATACTGTTCTGCTGTTTGGAGGTAGTCAATCCCATTCTCACAACCTCTTGTGGAAGAATTGGTGTAGCCTGCTGCACTCTGTTTTGAACATTTACGGCGGCCTGATCGGCATTCACTCCCTGCTTGAATATAATGGAAATAGAAAACGTACCGTCATTGCTGGCCGTAGACTTCATATATTCCATATCTTCCACCCCATTGATCTGCTCTTCCAGCGGCGTTACTACAGAACGGATCACCGTCTCACTGTTCCCTCCCGGGTAAGACCCTGAAACGGTAATCGTAGGCGGAGAAATATCCGGAAATCTGGTCACCGCCAGCTGGTTTAATCCTATGATCCCTAATATGACAATGATAAGGGATATTACCGTCGCCAGTACCGGACGGTCTATTATTTTTTTTAACATTTTTGAATTTTCTGATAGTGGTTATACAACTATTTCAAAGGAACGGTATGTGCGACAACCTGTGCTCCGTCTGTAAGGGCATCAATTCGGTTGATGGCAATTTTATCTCCCGCATGTACTCCTTCTTTGATAAAGTAATCCTGAGACGTACTTCCTGAAACGGTAATCTGGGTCATTTTTACTTTGTCTTTACCATTCAGCTTGTAAACAAAAAATCTGTCCTGAATATCTTTTACCGATGTTTTCGGAAGTTTGATTACTCCATTCAGAGCATTGTGAATCATCACTCTGGCTGTTCCTCCGGCTCTTAATAATTTATCGGGATTCTGAAAAACAGCTTTCATCTGGATACTTCCGGTATTTCTGTCGAAGTTTCCGCTGGCATTTTCAAGCTTCCCTTTAAGGGCATAGGTGGAGCCATCTGCAAGAATTAGCTCTACATTTTCTGTAGTATTTCCTGATGCTGAAGCTCTGCTATGCGCAATGAAATCCGCTTCATTCATTGAGAAATACACATTCACAGTGTTTATATTGGAAAGTGTCGTCAACGGTGAGGCATCAGACGGACTGATGAGACTTCCTACCCTGTTCGGAATTCTTCCTATGTATCCGCTAACGGGTGCTTTGATATAGGTAAAATTAGCATTGATTTTTGAAGATCCCAATGATGACTGTGCCTGTGCTACCTGAGCTGATGCAGCTTTATAACTTGCCTGCGCTGTTTTCAGTTGCATATCGGAAACCACTTTTCCTTCTACAAGGGGTTTCAGTTTTTCCACTTCAAGCCTTGCTGTTTCCTGGGCTGCCAAAGCTGATTTCAAAGCAGCTTCATTGGTATTTACCTGTTCGTTATAGACTGATGGGTTTATTCTGAAAAGGGTCTGTCCTTTACTTACGTACTGTCCTTCTTTTACATATACTGCCTCCAGATATCCTGTTACCTGTGCTTTGATGTCTACATTATCCTGCCCTTCTATGCTTCCCGGATAACCGGTTGACACATCCGCATCTCCCGATTTCACCTCTATAAAATCTGTAGGCAATGCCTGCTGCATCTGCCCGGCATTTTCCTGGCCGTTCCCGGAGCCGCACGAATAAAGCACCGCAGCAGCAAGTGAAAGTACCAGATATCCTTTTCTGTAATTCATAACATTGGTTTTAAATTTTACAGCAGCAAAATAACTTCATATAATAAGGGTATTCGCACAGAAATTGAGTGAAGCGTCGTTAATTGAAGGTGAAGCGTATGAAAGGAAAAATGAAAGGAAAGCAGCTGTTTGCCTCTATAAACAGCACAAAAAGGATTTTATCCGGAAGAAATAAGAGAAACTGTTAGATCAATGACGGCTAATAAGTAAGGTAAAAAAGACTGCTTTTTCAGAGAAGCAGTCTTATCTATTTTCAGGAATAAATATTAATAATCCATCCAGGATTTGAAAATGGAAGCTTTCTCGCGGCTTACAATCACTTCCATCTCCGGGTGTTTTCTTAATTCCAGCTTTAGTTTTCCGTTAAAATGGTTGAAAATCTGCTTTACAGAATCAATATGAATGATAAATTGTCTGTTGGCCCGGAAAAAGAATTTCGGATCCAGCTGTTTTTCAAGTTCTTCCAGAGTTTGGGGAACGTTCTCAACAACTCCGGTATTCAGCATCGCTTTACTGATTCCCAATTCGGTATAAAAGTACAGGATATCCTCTGCCAGAACTGTTTTATATCCATCTCTGTGAGCGATAAGAAAACGTTTTCTGTAATCTTTTGGCTGGATATAATTCAATAATCCTTCAATAGCGGTTCCTACCACCGGAACAGCTTCCATAAAGGTTTCATAGCGTTTCAGGGCGGCATCCAGTTCTTCTTCTTCTATAGGTTTCAGAAGATAATCCACACTGTTGTATTTGAATGCCTGTACTGCATATTCATCATAAGCTGTGGTGAATATGACAGCACTTTTAACTTCATGCTTGTTAAATATTTCAAAGCTGAGCCCATCTGCAAGGCGTACATCCATCATGATGACATCAGGAACAACATTATTTTCCAGCCAGTGCACCGTTGAAGTGATGGAATCTTCTACAGACAGGATTTCGATATGTGGTCTTAATTTCAGCAACAGTCTTTTGAGTCTATCTGCATTGGGTCTTTCGTCTTCAACTATTAAAATCTTATTAATTTTCATATCAATGGAAGTTTTACAATAAATTTATCTTCAGTTTTTTCAATCACAGGTTTAGGATATCCTAAAATTTCGTATCGTGCAATGATATTGGTAAGCCCCACTCCCGAGGAATCCGGCTTGTTGATTAAAGGCAGGAATGTATTGGAAACCACCAGCTCTCCCACGGAATTGGTATAGACATGAATCTCCAGAGGTTTTACCTTTGAAGTCTGATTGTGTTTAATCGCATTTTCAACCAATAATTGCAGGGACAGTGGCAGAGTATGCATAGATCTGTATTCTTCTTTAATATCTATTTTAAACACAACCCCTTCCCCAATTCTTTTTTCAATCAGAAAAATGTAAGATTCTAAAAATTTCAGTTCCTCTTCTACCGCAATGATATCTTTTTTGGAATTGACTAACAGGTACCGGTAAACTCTTGCAAATTTCTCCGAATATTCATAGCCTAGCTGCTGATCTTCCAGAATGAGTTCTGACAATACACTCAGATTATTAAAAATAAAATGAGGATCTATCTGAAGCTTCAGTGCCTGAAGTTCTGCTGCCATGGCAGCTTGTTTATGTTTTGATGCCCGGAGTTTATGCTGGGCAGCTTCTACCGCTGTTTTCTTCCAGTTTTCAAGCAGGTAATCCACCGTATTAAACGCACTGATAATCAAAGAAATTACAATATTGGTTGCAATCCATTGCCCAAGTAATGTATATTCTTTCCGTGAATCCATTTCAGGTAATGTTACTGAGGTGCAGTCTACAATGGCATTAATAATAATCACAATCATGACACTTCCCACAATCTGCAGCAAACACTGAATGAGCAGCCGCTTTACAGTTCTGTTTCGCCAGGGAAGCAGTTTATTAAGAGTTCTGTCAATAAATATACTGACCTCTGAAATGATAACAGAAAATAAGATAATCCATGAGGCATCTTCCAGGATCATTTGCAGCGGCGTGTTCAGGTATCCTTTCCAGACCGGATCAAACGGATCTATCAGATAGGAGAAAACACAGAAAGTAACCACTGCTACGGCCCAGATCACGAGCCTTCTTTTCATAGTGGAAAGAATCTTTTTATTTCGGACTATATTTTTCCTGATGGCGGAAATCCTATTCATGGGTGAACTTTGTGATTGTAAATATAGAAATAGATTTTATATGGGTCCTGTCCGAAATAGACGAGACCGCCAAAACGGGAGCTGAAACGTAAAATAGCAGCGTTCAAATGAATCTGACGGTTCATCACCTGAAAAAGACATTTCATCATCATTTTATGCAACATCGCATTATTTTTATCATTAGCTCATGATGGTCTGTCCTAGTTTTGCAGTACTAAATCCGGTACAATGAAAACAATAATTGTCTGCACAGATTTTTCTCATGAAGCTGAAAATGCCACTCATTATGCAGCATCTATGGCTAAGGAAAATATTTATAAGATTATACTGTTTAATCTTCAAACTGTTTCCATTCATGCTTTAAACGCACAGGCTTCGGCTGATTTTTTCTATGCACAAACACTTAAAAATCAAAAAAAACTGGAGGATAAAGCAACTGAACTTACAAGATTGTATGGTATTGAAGCAGAGCATCATCTGGCTTCCGGCAATTTCATTGAAGAACTTGAAAACTGTATACAGGCACACAGCTGCGAATTCCTGGTCATGGGAATGGCAGAGAAAACTTTGGAACAAAAGCTTTTGGGTAATACTGTAACAAGGGCAATTCACAGAATAAAAAAGCCAATATTAATTGTCCCTTCTCATATAGAATATACAGGAATCAGGAAAATACTTTTTGCTTATGACACGCACAAAAACATGACCTGGTCTGCCCTTAACGATATTTATTATTTCATTAACGAATTTAATGCTGAGGTTGAAATCTTTAATGTAAGTGAAAGGCTGGAGGATTTTGCTGAAGTTATTCAGGATATTGATTTGAATTCTGGTTACGACATGGATGACATTAAATACAGTTTTAAAATGATTCAGTCCATCGAAGTAATTAAGGCTATAGAGGAGGAAATAAAACTTACCAACCCCGATCTTCTGACCATGGTTCCTTATAAATATAACCTTGTAGAATCACTTTTCCACCGAAGCAAAACAGCCATAATGGCTTATAAGAATAAAATACCATTACTGTCAATTCCCCTAACATAGATTAAGATCAATAAAAATCTGTTCACATTTGAATTATCCTTTTTGCCTTTAAAGGCTAAATTTTACACTTAATCTTGTTTAACAGGCCCGGGAAATTTTCGCGAGCCTGTTTTTATTTCAAAGATTTACAATCACTTTTCCTGCAACGCGGTTAGTCTCAACTTCCAGATGTGCCATTGCAAGGGCTTCAAACGGAAATGTTTTATAAACAAAGGGCTTCAGCACTCCTTCCTTCAATAGACCGGCAATTGCCTCCGTGGTTTCTTTTTTAGATTCTACCATCATAAATTCAATATTTACATTTCTCTCTCTGGCTTTGTCTGCAATATCCTCAGGAATCTCAGGGGACGGAAGCGTTACAATAATTCCGTTTTCTTTTACAACATCTACCGAATCAGACAAGGTTTTTCCCTGAAGGGTATCAATCACTATATCTGCATCCTGTACTTTTTCATGAAAGTTTTCCGTTGTATAATCAATATGTTCATCTGCCCCAAGTGACAACAAAAATTCTTTATTTTTACCGGATGATACAGCGATAACGTATGCCCCGAAATACTTCGCCATCTGAACCGCAAAATGGCCGACACCGCCTGAAGCTGCATGAACCAAAACTTTATTCCCTTTTTTAATTTTCGCAACATCTACCAGCGCCTGATATGCTGTTGAGGCCGCCATTGATGCTGCAGCTGCCTGCTGATGGTTAATATTACGAGGCTTTAAAGCCAGATGTGCCGCCGGGGCAGCCACATATTCTGCATAAGCATTTCCTTTTCCAAAAAAGTTGACCATTCCGAAGACTTCATCTCCCGGTTTAAAATCAGTTATATTTTTCCCGGCTTCCACCACTTCTCCCGAGATATCCCATCCTAAAATAACGGGTCTTTTTTCTTCAAAAATCCAGTTCAGGACGCCTTCATACGCCCTGGATTTTACATCTACAGGATTAATGCTTATCGATACCACTTTTACCAATACTTCATCATTCCCTATTACAGGCTTGTCTATTTCTGCAAATTGAAGATTTTCAACACTTCCTGCTTCGTTTAAAATTACAGCTTTCATTTTTTTGATTTTAATTGTGGGGCAAATGTAGTCTCATCATATCTTTGCAGCAAGTATGTACTTTTTTGTAATCTACGTACTAAAAATATACTAATGCTGATTATCAAATCTTTGAAAAAATGTT
This sequence comes from Chryseobacterium gleum, assembly GCF_900636535.1. Lineage (NCBI taxonomy): Bacteria > Pseudomonadati > Bacteroidota > Flavobacteriia > Flavobacteriales > Weeksellaceae > Chryseobacterium > Chryseobacterium gleum. Next base: position 3,625,657 of record NZ_LR134289.1, on the reverse strand, counting down.
AAAAATAAAAAAAGTCACCAATGAGCCATCCTGTCCTGTTGACTACGCTTTTAAACGGATTGGAGGAAAGTACAAAGGTCGTATTTTATGGTATCTCCATCTGAATACGATTATGCGTTATGGCGAACTTCGTAAAACTCTTTCCGATATTACCCCAAAAATGCTTACCCAGACTTTGAGAGAGCTGGAAGATGACAGACTTATCCATAGGGAAGTTTATCATGAAGTTCCTCCGAAGGTAGAATATTCTTTAACGGAAACCGGTGCAGAGCTCATTCCTTTTATTGATTATCTGCGGCTTTGGGGTGAAAATCAGATTGAAAAAGAGAGAATAAAAAATTAAAATCCCTTCAAAACCATGAATGATCATCATGGTTTTAATTTTATATATAAAGGAATATCATTGGATATTTTTAACTAAAAGAACAAACAAACACAGAAATTCATATTCATCTGAATATCAAAAAGTCGTAAATTTAGTATAGGATAAAAACAGTGTTTTCACCCTTTTTTATAGTTGTGCCGTTCGCTAATTTTGTTCCATAAAATTAAAAACCATAAAAATGAAAATTTCCTTTTTTACTAAGATTTTAAGTACGCTCTGCACAGCATTTATTCTTAGTTTCTGCTTGCTAAGCTGCAATGAACCTCCTAAAGAACCTGTAAGTAACAGTTATAAAAAGAAACTGATCAGCTACCGTGAAGGGCGCGTTCTTTTTGATGAATACACCAGAACCAATCATGAAATTCTCATGAAGTACAGAAACGGAGAACCTGATTCCCGATGGTACTGGTTTTCGCTTGAAGATATGGAAGGCTATATTAAATATGTAAAAGAAAACGCCAGAAAACAAAAATTAAAAAATCCGGGAATCAGAATTTATATGGGAAAATACCCGATGAATCATCCTAAAAACAGAATGGCAAAACCTGAATATGCAGGTTACCAAACTATATTTTTAGTACCTACTGCCCAAAAAAGAGAAAGAGAGAAGGCCATGGCCAGATCAGCCACCACCGAAGAAAACACAGACGTTACTTCAATAGAGTCTATGAACATGACCAATCTGGCACCCCCACCAAAAACGTTATCAGAAACAATGCCTTAAAAACATAGCATTATGAACTGGAATATTGAAACAGGGAAACAGATATCGATGGCCATATCCATTGTAGTGATGATTCTGATGGTCATAAAATATAGAAAAACCGGAAAGGAAAATTTATTTTTCATCATAGGATATCTGTTGTTTTCCCTGATTGATATCTCCTGTTACTTCTATTTCAAGCTGACAAATCTGCCTACGGACATCTTCTATGTAATTGGTTTTTTAATGATTGTATTTTTTCTATACTTATTTTACTATTACCAATTATTGTATGTTCCGCTGCTCAAAAATATACAGGCTATCATCCTGGCTCTTTTTGTCCTCAATATTGTCGTGATGTTTTATACAGAAAAAGACCTGCTTCATCATTTCTCTTTCAATATGCTGTATGCAGATATTCTTCTGTTGCTATTTTCAATTATTTTGTTCCTGTACCAAACCTTTAATTCTGATAAGATACTGGAAATCAAGAATTATTTACCATTCTGGATATCAGTGGCTTTACTGATCCTTTTTATCGGAAGCATTCCGATACTTTTTTTCAGAACTACTGTTTCGGAGACAATTTATTTCTTCATCTTATTTATGTTGAATCTGATCAGTAACAGCATACTCATACTGGGTTTAATCTGGAACAAACAGGAAAGAATAAGATAAATGCTTTGCCGATATGGAAGAGAATAATCTGGTCATCATCTTTACGATTACTTTATTCATCATTGTTTTAACAATGGTCTTCATCTATGCGGTTTTTATCAGGAAAAAAACAAGCCTATTGATTGAACAGAAAGAAAAAGATTTACGGTTTGAAAAGGAGCTGGCCACTTCACAGGTGGAAATGAAAGAGCAAACCCTGAATTATATCGGGCAGGAGCTGCATGATGATCTGGGACAGAAACTTTCGGTAGTCCGATTACGTCATAACCAATTGATTACCAAATTAAAAAACTCAGAAAAAGAAGATCTGATTGAACTCAATGAATTATTGGGAGAATGCATACAGGATATAAGAAATCTTTCCAAAACATTAATCACTGAACAGATCATTCATTTTGGGCTGGCAGAATCCATTGAAAGAGAAGTCCAGAGAATCCAAAAACTGAAATTATTAAAAATCGAATTCATCACCCAAAAACAGGATATTGATATTTCGCCTAAACATGGTCTTATTCTTTTCAGGATTATCCAGGAAAGCATCAACAATATTCTGAAACACTCCAAAGCCAAAAACGTTTCCATCCAACTGGAAGATGACTGTGAAAAATTACATATCAGTATTTCTGATAACGGAAAAGGCTTTAATACAAGCGTCATTCAGGACGGCTCGGGATTAAAAAACATGGAATTGAGAGCCAAACTGATTCATGCCGAACTGTCTATACAATCACAAGTGAATAAAGGAACACAAACTCTGATAACCTATCACAAAAATTTATTATGAAAACTATTCCCATAGCGATCGTTGATGATCATACTTTAATCTCCAAGGCTTTGGAAAATATGATCACAGAGAATACTCAATACAGGGTCATTATGAATCATCCCAACGGAGAAGAATTTATTGCAGGCGTGGAAAGAGCTTCTGAACTGCCTGCCGTAGTCCTGATGGATGTCAATATGCCTTATAAAAACGGTATAGAAACCACAGAATGGCTTACGGAACATTATCCTGATATTAAAGTCATTGCCCTGACTATGGATGATGATGAAAGAATATTGATTAAAATGCTGAAGGCAGGTGCTAAAGGCTATCTGCTGAAAGACATGCAGCCTTCTATCCTTTTCCAGGCCATTGAAACGGTATTTGAGAAAGGCAGTTTTTACACTGATTTTGTGGCCCAAAAGCTGTTGAAAGTAAAAACAGAAGAAGCAAAAAACGCATCCTTACTTTCAGAGCTGAGAGACAGAGAGAAAGAATTTATCAAATGGGCCTGCAGTGAGCTCACTTATAAGGAAATAGCAGACAAAATGTGCCTCAGTCCTAAAACCATTGACGGCTACAGAGATTCGGTTTTTGTAAAACTGGATATAAAAAACAGAGCGGGCCTGGTACTTTTTGCCCTGAAACATGATCTGTGCTGACTTAACACCTCAATTTCTAACCTTAATTATTACCTGAAAAAATAAACATCTTTACATTCTGTTTATCAATTCGGCGGCTTTTCAAGCCGCCGAATTCTATTTATAACACCCTAATATACAAATAAAAAGGTGTTTTTCCTTTTTCAAAAGACGGTTTTCTCCTCTGTTTTCGTCATGCGGAATGATAGAATTTTGTCATAGAAAAAAACACAAAAAGGCAGCACCCGAAAAGCCGGAACAGAGTAGGGAATATTTTTTAAAACTAATACAATGAAAAAAGCACTTATCGTAGGTATTAATGATTATGCGCCTATCGGATACGGAGGTCCGGATCTTAACGGCTGTGTAAATGACGCAAGAGACATGGCCAATACATTGGTAATCTGTGGTTTTAGTCCTGCAAAGATCAAAATCCTGACCAATCAGAATGCCACAAGAGCGAATATATTGAACTATCTGAAATCCATGATCAGCACAAGCGTGAAAGGAGATTCTCTTGTTTTTTATTATTCAGGACATGGAACCAGAGTGGCCAATATCGGATCGGATCTTGAACTGGATGGTTTGGACGAAGCTATTTGCCCACACGATTATGCCAATGCCGGTGTCATTCGTGATGATGATTTTAAAGCGGTTCTTGATAAATTAAAGGCTGGAGTGAATATGGAAGTGATCTTCGACTGCTGTTACTCAGGAACCGGAACCAGAAAAATGGATCTGAGTCTGGAAGCTGATCTTCTCAATGAAACTGCCCGTTATATTCCTCCAATGCTTGAGGATGAATTTTACCTGACCTATGCCAGTGAAATCGGAACTAAAAATGCAAAAAAATCAACCGTTCTTACCAAAGCACTTGTTCCGGTTACAGGAATGAATCATACATTATGGGCTGCAGCAAAAGACAATCAGGTATCCATGGAAGGAAATATCAGTGGGCAGATACGGGGTTATTTTACCTATCATTTCTGTAAAATATTGCGTGCTACCAATGGAAATATAGTCCGAAAAACACTTGATAAACAGGTTGCCATTGCATTGGCAGCTATGGGAGCAGCCCAGATCAACCAGACAGAAAGCATGACTGCAGAATTTTCACAAAAAATATTCACTTAACCAATAACCATTACCGGCGGAATCCGAAAAGCCATAAAAGAGTAGGAATATACCAGATTAAAAATAATAATCATGTCAAAAATTGAAAACAACAACCCGATGACCACTGAAGAAGTGTCAAGACTCAGAACGGTTAAAGCAAAATCAACTGAAAAACCTGAAGTTATTCAGAAATTATTCAGCCAGGCTCCTGCCATGGAAACGATTAACGGAAGAACCTTTCCTAAAGGAATGAAAACTATAGGAATACCTATGGACGAAAAAACAGCTGAAAACCGGGCACTGGAAACCGATCATTTCTATCCTACCCATGCTGATTTTGAGTACAGCCCAAAACTGGAACCGAAAAGAGACCGTAAACCTAAATTTATCGACAGAGATTCTTTCCTTACTCCGGAGAATGCAAGAACCATTTTTGGAGTTGATCAGAGAAAAGTATACAATTCTACAGCCTATCCATGGAGATGTGTCGGCAGAGTAGAAAGTTCTCTGGGTTCTGGAAGTGGAGTAATGATCGGGCCAAGACACCTCCTTACCTGCTCTCATATTGTAGACTGGCAGCCTAATAATACAACGGGATGGCTGAAATTCACTCCGATGTATTACAACGGAAGCGCTCCTTACGGAACTGCCTGGGGTACCTTGACGTATTACAAGTATAAAGTTGCAGGACCTTCTATTGACTCTACAGAAATACAATATGATTATGTGGTAATTGTATTGGACAGACCTATCGGAAACAGCACAGGCTGGTTAGGCTCAAAATCCTATTCCGACTCGTGGGATGGAGGAGCTTACTGGACTCATGCCGGATATCCGGGAGACCTTACCGGAACCCAAAGACCTACCTATCAGACAGGTATAGCCCTTGATGGAGATTTCTGGAGTGCTGATGACAACGAAAGCATGAGCCATAAAGCAGATATATGGCCTGGACAAAGCGGAGGCCCTTTCTGGGGATATTGGGACGGCTCTCCGTATGCCGTAGCAACTCAAAGCGCGCATAATCCAAGTGATAATTTTGCAAGTGGCGGCTCAGATTTAGTCAATCTGGTCATCAGAGCAAGAAATGAACATCCTTAATTTAATTTTTTAGTTTAAATCAAAGTCCGCCCTTTGGGGTGGACTTTTTTATGCAGATTAAAATATCGGACTGATTTAGCCAGTATTCTCAATATTTTAATACATTTGTTTAAAACATACTTCAGATGAATTTCGAACAGATCAACTTACACCTTGAGGCTTACAAAGAACATAATCAGATTCTGGATGCAGCAAAATACCTGATCCATTCTTTTAATCTGGAACATGAAAACTTTGCGGGATTTGGCTTCAGGGAAGAGCTTTCTCCCACCTCAATGCTTCTTACGGCAGAAGGCGATATGGGAGGTCCTCAAACAGTGATGATCCCACGAAATTTATTTGATTTTGATCTGAACCTTGTGTTGAATATGGTTGCCCACGAAATGCTTCATGTAAGACAGAAAGCGCCCGGACAGGTGATCGAAGACAAAAATGAAAGAGAATTTCAGGCGTATTATGAAATGCTTTTTCACAAAGTTTTTCCACAGATTCCTGAGGTTTCAGATTTCCATAAAAAATTCTTTGGGGGAAAAGCCCTGGAATACTACAGAAGAATGGGCGAAGGTTCAGTATTACAGCAAAAATATGCAGAACAGAAAACAGAAGTTGAACATTTAATTAACGAATTGCCATGACAGTAAAACCAGACATCACCTGGGCAGATTTTGAAAAAATAGACATCAGATGCGGAACCATCATCTCAGTGAATGATTTTGAAAAAGCAAGAAACCCATCTTATCAGCTGGAGATTGATTTCGGAGATTTAGGAATCAGAAAATCTTCTGCTCAGATTACTTCTCTTTACACAAAAGATGAATTGATCGGTAAACAGATTTTAGCAGTGGTTAATTTCCCCAAGAAACAGATTGCCAACTTCTTCAGTGAATGTCTTGTGTTAGGATTATATGGGGAAGACAAAAAAGACGTCACTCTTTTAACCCCTTCATTACCTACAAAAAACGGAATGCAGGTAGGATAATCTCAAATAAAAACACACATGATACAGAATATACCTTTAGAAAGAGTCTTATTTCTTGATATCGAAACAGTTCCACAGGCAGGATCCTGGAACGACTTATCCGAAACAGAGCAATATCTGTGGGATAAAAAAACAAAATTCCAGAGAAAGGAAGATGTCACTGCAGAAGAATTTTATGACAGGGCCGGCATTATGGCCGAGTTTGGAAAAATCATCTGCATCACCATCGGAATGGTCGAAAAAAATGAAACGTTAAAAATAAAAAGCTTTTCCGGACATGATGAAAAGAAAATGCTCCAGGAATTTGGAGAAATCTTCAACAGTCCAAGACTTTATAATGTGATTCTCTGTGCTCATAACGGAAAAGAATTTGATTTTCCATGGATTGCCAGACGATACCTCATTAATGGAATGCAGCCTCCGGCTCCGTTTCAGATGTTTGGGAAAAAGCCCTGGGAAATTCCGCATATAGATACTATGGAACTCTGGAAGTTCGGGGATTACAAGAGCTTTGTATCGCTTGAACTGCTGGCTCATGTCTTTGGAATTCCTACTCCGAAAGATGATATAGACGGCTCAATGGTTTCATCAATTTACTACATAGAGAAAGACTTGCAGAGAATTGTTGACTATTGTGAAAAAGATGTCTTAACTTTGGCAAATATTTTCCGGCGCATGCGTCAGGAAGATTTGTTGAAAAGGAATATCAATCTAGATTAAAAAATGAAATTTACAGACGATCAAATTGCTGACATTGGTGAGGAAATCATTGGTGTGCTGAAAACCGTATATGACCCCGAAATTCCGGTAGATATTTACGAATTAGGACTTATTTATGATGTCCAGATCTCCGATGATGCTGATGTAAAAATTATCATGACACTTACTACTCCCAACTGCCCTGTTGCAGAGACGCTTCCACAGGAGGTAAAGGATAAAGTGTCTGAAGTAGAGCATGTAAAAAGTGTAGATTTAGAGCTTACTTTCGAACCGAGCTGGAATAAGGATATGATGAGTGAAGAGGCAAAGTTTGAGCTGGGAATGCTTTAATCACCCTTAACAATATAAAACCCCGAAAGAATTATTTTTCGGGGTTTTTGTTTTTTTAGATATCTTTTGCTATTTCCTTTCCTTCTCTCCTGCTCCATTCACTCCATGAACCCACATACAGATCCGGAACCGGAAATCCTGCATAGTCCAACGCTAAAATTGTATGGCAGGCTGTAACACCTGATCCGCAGTGAATAATAAGGTGTTCAGGTTTATCTTTTAATAATTGGCTGTATTTTTCTTTTAAAACTTCCGGACTCAGAAAATTTCCGTTCTCATCAAGGTTCTCAGAAAAAGGAATATTGATTGCTCCAGGAATGTGTCCTGCAACCAGATCAATGGGTTCAGATTCTCCTTTATACCGGTAAGCATCCCTTACATCAATAACTGTAGAAGAATTGTTTTTCAATTCATTTTCAACAATTTCCAGACTGGAAACCGGAAGACTCCAATGATCTTTTTTAATTAAAGAAGCTTTACCAAAAACCTCCTCTCCAGAAGCAAATTCCAAACCTGATTTTTCTGCTGCCTGCATTCCGCCATCAAGAACCTGCACATTTTTAATTCCAAAAGACTTTACCATCCACCAGGCACGTGCCGCTGCATTCGAAGCATTTTTATCATCATACACAACAATATGAGCATCCTCTGAAATCCCAAGATCTGAAAGTGTCTCTGCAAACTTTTCTACAGAAGGAAGCGGATGCCTGCCTCCAAAAGCAGCATTTTCTCCAATCTCTGCCAGATCTCTGTCCAGATCTATGAACCGGGCTCCCTTAATGTGTTTATCAAGGTAGTTTTGCTTTGCATCTTTTCCGGTTCTTGCGTCAAGAATGATAAGATTTTCCGCCGGAATATTTTTTAGCTCGTATGAAGAGATTATTGGAGACATTTTGTTGATTTTCAGGTTAAATTTTAAATTTAATTCGGGTACAATCCATTATTAAACAAGTCGTTCAGCAGTATTTTGTCATTCCGTAGGAATCTCAATTCATTATTAAAAAAATAGTCTTGATTCCTACGGAATGACAAATTTAGCTATGGACATCAAAGATCCATGTAAGTTGTTAATTAGGCGAAATTTATAATTTATTCTTCTTAAAAATGAAAAATATCCTTCGCCTTGTTATAAGAGCTTTCAAAATTCAGCAGATTCAGTTTATGTTCTACTTTTTCCACGCTCATAAAATTGATAACCTGCTCTGTAGGCATATTTCCCACAAGATCATCCTTAGCCATTGGACATCCTCCGATTCCTTTGATGGCACTGTCAAATCTTCTGCAGCCTTTATCATAAGCTGCTTTCAATTTGGAATAGGAATCTTCATAGCGGTTATGAAAATGTCCTCCGAAATTAATTTCAGGATATTTTGAAGGTATTTTTTCAAATAAAAGTGCAATCGTTTCCGGAGTTGCGACGCCTGTAGTATCTGACAGTAAAATATCTTTCACTCCGATATCTGAGAACCGCTGAGCCCATTGGTCAACATCTTCCCATTTCCACATTTCACCATATGGGTTTCCGAAAGCCATCGAGAAATAAATGTTAAGCTGTTTTCCTTCACTCTTTACCAGATCAAGCATTTTAATGATCTCATCAAAAGCTTCCTCCTGGCTTTTATTGGTATTTCTGTGCTGAAAAGTTTCAGAAATAGAAAACGGAAAGCCCAGAATATCTACAGACTGATGTTTCAATGCTTTTTCAGCGCCTCTGTAATTACCGATGATTGCAGAAACTTTCGTTTTGGAACGGGACTTATCGATATTCTCCGCTACCTCATTGGAATCTGCCATCTGCGGAATTGCTTTTGGAGAAACAAAACTCAGACAATCCAATACATCAAAACCAACATCCATCAAGGAGTTGATATAATCAATTTTTTTATCAGTAGGGATAAATTCTCCCCATCCCTGCATAGCATCTCTAGGACATTCGGTAAGAAACATTGTTACTTTTTGATTTTCTCAAATATAATAAAACTAAACTATTTGGTATACTGTACATACAAAGCTAGCACTATTTTGATTTTCAAAGTTTTATATGTGATTAATAATTTCGATAACTGATATTAAATCGCAAATAATGTATTCTCAGCATCAAATTTGCTAACTTTGTTAAAATTTTGATATCTGATGAGTACAATAGAATTCAACCCGTTGTGGAAAGAAAAATTACTGAACCGTTTTCTTAGCTATGTAAAAATATATTCAACCAGCGATGCAGAAAGTGAAACAACACCTTCTACTGAACGCCAGTGGGATATTGCCAATTATATTACTGAAGAACTGAAGACTATTGGTCTGGAAGACGTTTCTATAGACGGCAACGGTTATATTATGGGCTATATTCCTTCTAACCTGGAAAATGATGACAGACCTACCATCGGATTTATTTCACACTATGATACTTCACCGGACTTCAGCGGAGAAAATGTAAGACCTCAGGTTTGGACGAACTATGACGGAAATGATCTTCTTTTGAATCAGGCAACAGTATTCACATTATCTCCTTCAAGATTTGAAAGTTTAAAAAAATATATCGGCCAGACGTTAATTACTACTGACGGAAATACGCTTCTTGGTGCTGATGATAAAGCAGGCTGTGCAGAAATTGTAACAGCGGCCGAATATCTTATTGCACACCCTGAAATCAAACATGGAAGAATTGCTGTAGGATTTACTCCGGATGAGGAGATTGGAAGAGGAGCGCATAAATTCGATGTTGCCAAATTTGGCGCAGAATGGGCTTATACGATGGATGGAGGAGAAGTCGGAGAACTTGAATATGAGAACTTTAATGCTGCCGGAGCGGTGGTAAAAATCCATGGATTAAGTGTTCACCCGGGTTATGCTTACGGAAAAATGATCAACGCAGCTCTTTTAGCCGCTGAATTTGCTCAAATGCTTCCTGCTAACGAAACTCCAGCCACTACAAAAGGTTTTGATGGGTTCTATCACTTAATGGATATTACGGCGGATATTTCTGAGGCCAAACTACAATACATCATCCGTGATCATGATGCAGATAAATTTGAGGCCAGAAAGAAATTCATGGAAGAAAAAGTAGCTGAATTCAATCAAAAGCACGGTGAAGGAACTGCTGAAGTGGAAATCAAAGAGCAGTACAGAAACATGAAGCAGCAGTTTGAAGGCAAAATGCACATTGTAGACCTTGCAGCAAAAGCAATGACTGAAGCCGGTATTGAACCTAAGATCAAAGCGATCAGAGGTGGTACAGACGGTGCACAGCTTTCTTATATGGGACTTCCATGCCCGAATATCTTTGCAGGAGGAATCAACTTCCACGGACCTTATGAGTATGTAGCTTTGGAAAGTATGGAAAAAGCAACTGAAGTCATTATTAATATTGTAAAAGCTTAATAATCATGAAAAAGGTCTTAGCATCAGCATTCATTTTCGCTTTTATTTTCAGCAGTGCCCAGGTTTCTGAATTTCAGAGGGCAGACTCACGCTATGAAAGAAAGAAAACGGCTCTGTATAATAAATATCCTAAGCCTAATGATTTAAGAACAAAGAAAGAATGGCTTCTGACAGAGGATAAAATAACAGCATATAAGACGGCTTTGGAGAAAGCTTCTCTTGAGGATCAGAAAATGATTGCTGCCGACCCTCCTGTAAAAACAAAAGTCTCTAAAGAAGCTGAATATGATAAAGGTAAGGCAGGTTTTCAAAAGCTTTTATATGAAGCCGTAGATCTTGACTTTCTCAACTTTTCGTCGGATTCTTATAAAGCTACAATCAGTTTTGTGGTAGACTCCAAAGGAAATGCCCTTAACCCTAAAGTAAAAGGCAATAATGAAGATGTAAATGCATTTATTGAAGCTGCTTTTTACAGGATTAAAGATAAAGGCAAATGGAAACCGGCAGAAGACAAAGGAAAACCAGTCTCTTCCAATGTTTCAGTCCCTTTAACATTAAATTTTAAAAAATAATATACTAAAACCCGCTGTTATGACAGTGGGTTTTTATTTTTCATATAATAAAAATATAATTAAAGATCATTATGTTGTTGATATTAATTTAATATAATTCTTTTGTAAGTTTTAAATAATTCACCTAATTTTGATTAAAACTTAAAATCACTGTATATGAAAATGAAATCCAACCCCTTCAAAATCAACAGAAATTTTTACTTTACTTTTTTTTTATCTATTTTCTGTTTGTTTCTTTTAACGTCTTGTTCTCAGGATGATCCTGCTGATCTCCCTGCTGAAAAACCTGCAGAGTCTGTTCAAATGAAAACTTTGGGCAATCTGACTTTACAGAAGAATGTTATTATTCTGAATGATGAATCAGTCAATGCAATTTCTACCCATACTGATGGAAAAATTACGTTTAGCCGTATGACTCCTCAAACGGACAGTATTTCGGTAGGAACTGTTATTGTAGGAACTAAGGTTGAAGGTGATCAGGTGAGCACCATTCTTTCGAAGGTAAATTCTGTTTCAAAACTGAATAACCAATTCACAGTACAGACTTCCAGTGCCAAGCTTGAAGAATTTATCTACAGCGGAACACTGAGCGGAGTGTATGATCCATCAGGAAAAGCTCCCGTTAATATTGATGGAAAAATGGTTAATTATGTTCCTGTAGAAGGCATGGTTTCTGAACAAATCAATCAGAGAATACTTTCTATTGAAGCTGAAAATCTTCAAAATCAGAAACTAATTACTTTCAACCGTTATAATTTTAATAAAACCTTTTCGTTTCCTTTATCTTCGGCAGGAACATCCAGTGTTAACGTACAGGGAGGATTTACTCCAAAGATTGATTATAACATTACATTCTCATGGGGGCATTTGTCCAATTTCTATGTTAACCTCATCATGGATGACATCAAGCTTCAGAGCTCCGCAACCATTGTAGGAAGCCTGGGCTATACAGCCAGCACCACCGACTACCTGAATATTCCTATTGTTCCTATTGTCTTAGGCCCTACAGGACTGATCTTAAGCCCTACCCTATCTGCAGGCCCTTTCCTGGGAGTACAGGCTACAGGAAAAGTACAGGCCCAGCTTTTGGATCTTGAAGGAAATGCCAACTTTTTGGTAAGCAAAACTCCGGAAATTAATATCAACCTTCAGAAAAAATCTGAGCCTGCTATTACAAGCACAGAAGGAAATTTATCTGCTGAAGCTGGTTTAGAAGCAAAAGGAGCTGTAGGACTCATGTTCCTTACCATTCCTATTGCTAATTCAGGATTGAAAGGAAGAGCTTCTGCCCTTTCCTCTTTAGGATTAACACTTATTCCTTCAAGAAAAGGAGTGATTACTGTAAAAGGTAAAATACAAGCAGATATGTTCTATGGTTTTGGAATCGCTCCATTACGATATGAAGGAACTATTCCTCTTTTCAAAAAAGAACGTCTGCTCTATCAGAAGGAGTTCAGCTTCTAAGACAACGTATTCCATTGATTATAACAAGCCACTTTTGCAGTGGCTTTTCTTTATTAAAGCTCCACATAAAATTCATTTACAGCACATTAAGTCATTTTTATTATATTTACAAGGAAGTACAATTTTAAACAATAACATTTAATACCAAATTATCATGAAAACAATGAAAAAACTTTTGAGAAAAGACTTATCTGCCATTCTTGGCAGCGGAGGAAATGAATGCCATATGGGCGGAGATTCCTATAACTGCCAGAGTGACTGTGAATGTGCCTGGGGAAAAGCCTGTGAAATGTATGAAGACGGGACACCCGGACAATGCATCGCTGTGGGTGGAGGCGGAAATCCTGGCGGTGGAGGCACTGGCGGATGCATTCCACCTTCCATTTGTGAAGAACAACCTTATTAATGAACAGAAAACCGGAAGCGTCACTGCTTTCGGTTTATTTTTTCATTGGGAAACAGGTCCTTGTCAAAGTATCCCTGCCGTTCATCAAATAAAATTTCATCCCATCCATCATAATTGTTGTTTTGCAACAGATTTTTAACAATAATAAAATTATGAAGCAGCAATTTTTCGCTTTAAGTGCATTGTTATTATGCATTTTTGGCGGTGTGGAAACTAAGGCACAACAGACCCCGGCTTTTCACATTGGGGTAAAGGGAGGGGCAAACTTTACAAAAATCTCCACGGAATCTTCTCTGGAAGGGAAATATGGATTCGGTTATCAGGCAGGAGTAATGACAAGAGTGGATCTCGGAAAACTGTATGTGCAGGGAGAAGCTCTGTTCAACAAAAGAAAAACATCGTTCCAGTCTCAAGACGGAGGCTCTTCCAAACTTTCCTGGAACGCTATTGATATTCCTGTGGTAGTAGGATACAAATTTATTAAAACCGAAGATTTTAATGTAAGAGCTTTCGCCGGCGGAGTCTACAGCTACGCCTTTAATAATAAATTATCTGCTTCTCAGGCTCTTCAGGAGGGCTTTAAAAAGTTTGACAAATCCAATATCGGAATTACGGGAGGTATAGGAGTAGATTATAAGAACTTCACGATAGATCTGAGATATGAGACCGGTCTTACAAGCATTAGTAAAGAATTTAAGTCCAAACCCCACAGTTTTTCCCTTGGGATAGGTTATTTCCTGTTCTGAAAAACTTAAATTATCTTTACCATTAGAAACTGTTTTCCCTGCAGTTTCTAATTTTTTTTATCAACCTATTTCCTGTTCCATGACAAAATCTTTTGTTTTAAAAGAATACATATTTACCTTTATTTTCTGGCTTGTACTGGCCATTGTATTATGGTTTAATTTCCAGAGTACAACAGAAAAATATCTTGCAATGACGCAGGCTGCGATTATTGCAGCATTCTCATTTACATTTACTCATTTTTTAACCAATAGATTACTCCCGAAAGCTCTTCGGGAAAAGAAAATGAAACTGTTCCTTGTACAGCTGGTAATGGTTATTTTCATGCTTAGCCTGGTTTTCTCCGTTATATTCACGTATCTTGAAGTGGAACCCAAAGATCAGCTTCCGGAAAGCTTCAGAGATCAGCTGCCTTTTCTTTGGAAGGGCTTTTATATGTCTCTGCCTGCCTCATTCCTCATCAACGGAGCAGCATGCGGTATAAAATTTTATAATGAACATGGAAGAATAGAGCGTGATCATATTCTCCTTCAGCAGGCTCATCTGGAAAACCAGCTTAAGCTTTTACAGGATCAGATTAATCCACATGTCGTGTTCAATATTATGAATCATATTCATATTCTGATGAAAACGGATATACAACTTGCTGATTTTTTATTGTTGAAATTTTCAGACATTCTGCGATATCAGCTGTATCATTGCAATCAGCCACTGGTTCCTTTGGATAAAGAGATTGAGTATCTCCAAAATCTTGTTGAGGTAGAAAAACTAAGGTGGGGAAACGAACTGGATGTAAAAGCACAATGGCAAATCAATAACAGAAAAGCTTCTATTGCTCCGTTACTTTTGGTTCCTTTTGTAGAAAATGCATTTAAATATGTTTGCAGGCTTCCCGGGCATAAAGGTTATGTGAAAATCTCCTGTAAAGAAAAGAATCACAGTCTTTATTTTTATGTCGAAAATTCATATTCGGATATGGCAACCTATAAAAAAAAGGATGGAACCGGCGGAATTGGTCTTCAAAATGTAAAAAAACGGTTGAAATTACAATATCCGGACTCCCATGATCTGAGTATACAATCGGATAATCACGTCTTTAGAATAACATTAATACTAACACTATCTGACAGTTATGAGCTTTAATATTCCTAAAATGAAATGTCTTATTATTGATGATGAGCCTCTGGCAAGATTTCATCTTAAAGAACTGGCTGATCAGATTGATTTTTTATCCGTTGAAGGAACCTGCGCAACAGCACTGGAAGCTGACGCAAAGGTAAAGGAAAGCGAAACAGACCTTCTTTTCCTGGATATCAATATGCCCTATCTTACCGGCCTGGAGTTTCTGGAGCAGCTTGAAAATCCTCCTTTATGTATTCTTACCACGGCTTATTCCGAATATGCTTTGGAAGGATTTCGGCTGCAAGTGGTAGATTATCTTTTAAAACCTATTGCCTTCAACCGGTTTTATCAGGCGGTAAATAAGGCTCAGCAGCAGTTTATCATCAATGAAAAATTAAAAAAGAACACTTCCCTGGATGATCCCTTTCTCTATGTAAGGCAGTCTGATACTTTCATTAAAGTTTCATGGGTTGATATTCTGTATATTGAAAGCATGCAGAATTATACCAAGCTTCATTTTAAAGATAAATCACTGGTCATTCACCAGACGATGAAAGCGATTGAAGAATCACTTCCTTCGGATCATTTTTTCAGGATTCATAAATCATACCTCATCAATATTACCCATATTGATATGATCTCCGGCGGGCGTCTTTTTATCAATAAAACTGAATTACCTATTTCGCGTAACCGAAAGGAAGAATTACTTAATCAGGTGGTGTATAAAAAACTGATCAGTAAATAGAAAATTGATAATATTAAAGGGAAGGCAGTAAAAAAATATTACTCCTTCCCCTTTTTTTATGGCAGATTCCAGCGTAATGATACTGCTGCGTAAAATGTACTGGAAAATCTTGGATCAGCTATTTTTTTATCTCTGAAAATGCTGCTGATTTTCCGATCATTTTCACTAAAGCTCCTCAATATCGCCGTTCCTCCCGTAAGACGTAATGTGAGCTTGTCATTGATTTTTAATTCCGGTCTGAGCCCGGCGGTGATCTGCTGATAACCCAGCAACATCGATTTTCCGTTTATATTTCTCTCTGCTGTCATTCCGTTCAGTTCTACAACGGCTTTTAAGGCAAATTTATCAGAGAAAAGATATCCGGCTTCCATTCCTTCCGGGAAATTGATATTGAATTTAATTTTCCCGTTTGTTTTCCAGTCAAAATAAATCCACGGTAAAATCATAGGAACACCGAAAGCTGTGGTAAGTACCGGCCCGGCGCCCAGGGAAAGATTAGGATTAAAATGCCTGATAAACAAAATACCTCCCTGCCCCAGCACATCGTCAAAGTCTACCTTTTCAAGGTCTGTATATACTCCCACAGACGCTGTCATCATCATGCTCCACTTTTTGCCCAAAGGTCTCATATGCTGTATTCCGACCTGTGCATTCAGCATCTCATCCGGAAAAAGCCGAGTTTCGTAATTTTTGTGCGCCATCTTTGCGTAAGATCCGCTCAACAGCATAGACCATGCTCTTACTTTGCCATCGGTATCTTTTTTTACAGACAGCGGAATGCTGAGATTTAGATCTACTCTTTTAAAATCACTTTTAGAGTTGGTTTTTGTACTGTCTTCAGGACGGATATAATTCGATGCCGGAATATACTCGGTTTTAAGCTCTGCGGAGAGCCCGGACTGTGCATTCACCCAACATCCTAATGGCAATATACAGCATAGAGCTGCCGAAAGGGTTCTTTTCATATTTTAAATTTTATGCAAAGAGAACCCTTTGACTATTTTTTACAAAAATTACTTGATTAAGTGTCCGGATTGTGTGACAACAGGATCAAATAGCAGGATTAGTTTCTGTGGAAGATTGTGTATGTACGCTTTCCTTTTTCTGGGTCTTAAAAATACGATATCCAAACCACACTGCGATCAATGCCATTGCAGAACGGGTTACCACCATCGGGATTATAGAATCTGCTTCTAAAAAGCCCAGCAATGCTGACATTAAAAATGTAACCATAAGCTGCATAAATCCCAGTAGTGCAGCGGCCGTTCCTCTTCCTTCTTTAAACGGAGATAGTGCATGAGCTGATGTAATCGGAAACAAAATACCAATAGCAAGCAATGACAGATAAAGCATAGCAATTTCCAGTGCTACGGATAAATTTTTTGCCGCAATCAGGATATGAAGCGTACATACCACCAGTAAAATAACTGTAGCTACAAATAAAAGCGTTGAATTGCTTATTCTTTTAATCAGTTTAGGTGTAATATAAGCTGCAGTAATCAAAGCCAGTGAATTAAAGGCAAATATAAAGCTGAATACACTGCTTGAGAAACCATGAATTTCCATGAATAGAAACGGAGCATTTGAGATATAAATGATCAGAGAAGCAAAAGCAATACTTCCTACCATGGTACTGCTGATAAAATCTCTGTTGGAAATAATCATTTTCAGCTGATCTTTTAACTTTTTTTCATCCGTTGCTTCATCATCGGGAAGATTGATTCGGGTATTGGTTTCGGGTACATATTTATACACCATAAAAAAGGTTATAAGCCCCATAATGCATAAAAAAGCAAAAGAACTGTTCCAACCCCAGAATTTAAGGAATACACTCCCCAGTAACGGCGCAACAATAGGAGCGATACCGCTGATCTGCGACTGCTGGGAAAAGATAGTGACTGCTTTGTGCTTATCATACAGATCAATAATGATCGCCCTTCCTACAACAATTCCGGCACTGCCTCCAAACGCCTGCAAAAAGCGCATGCCCCATAATACATAAATATCTGAGGTAAAATAGATGGCCGTGGCTCCTGTAATAAAAAGTAAAAGTCCAGAGTACAGGACAGGCTTACGTCCTTTCTTATCAGATAAAGGTCCCCATAACAGCTGTCCGAAAGCAAATCCGGCAAAGAATACAGAAATGGATATCTGGATATGTCCGATATCGGTATTAAAAATCTTCGCCATATTGGGAAAAGCAGGAAGATAAAGATCTATACTTAGAGACTCCAGTGTGTTGAGCAGTGCAAGAATAAACACTACAATATTCAAATTCTTCTTCATAAATAACAGTAAGCCTTCACAGGCATTTTTCAGCTGCAAAGTTGCTGTAAAAAGCCGTGCTTTTCAATAAAAGAACTGAAGGAAGTATAGGACAAAATGAAGATTTAAGTAGACCAACAAACGGAAAATATCAGTTTGAAACATTTATTATAGTAAATACTGAAGATTATCTTTTTTCATTATTCTTAAAACAATCTGGTGTCTGGCCGGTATGTTTCTTGAAAAATCTTGAAAAATATGAAGCATCGTTAAAACCTAGTTTAAAAGCAATTTCCTTCACTGTAAGCGCTCCAAAGCTAAGCTCTCTTTTGGCTTCCAGAATGAGACGCTGGGAAATCATCTTTTTTACCGTTGTCCCCCTCAAAAGACGTACAATATCATTAAGATGGTGGCTGCTTATTTTGAGCTGGTCTGCATAGAAATCTGTTTCTTTATGGGCTATATAATTCCGCTCAATAAGTCCCACCAGTTCCTGAATACGCTGACGGTCATTTTGTAGAGGCTCCTGAGGAATGATCTGTTCCCCGATGATGATACATAATGCTTTCAGGTAAGCCTTCAAAAGTTCTGTCCTTGCTGTGGTTTTATATTCCTGTTCCATCAGAGAGATAATGGTAATGCAGGTCTTTTCATTTTTTGGATTCAAAAGAAAGGGTAGTTCTCCTCCGTTGAGTACTGACTCTATATCACATGCTTCGTTGAAAATTTCCCTGCTTATTGCCATTGCATATCCTTCCTCGCCTGCCAGTTTCATATTGAAGGCCTGTCCTGGTGCAATGATACAGATTTGATTGTTTTCAAGTCTGTAGCTTTCAAAATCCAGTTCCAAACGACTGCTTTCAAAGACTTCCCTGAACCAGATAATTTCAAAAAAATTATGCCGGTGTACATCATGGAAATTTTCAGGACCTGCTGCACTCAGGGTGCTCATCTGAAACTTTTCAGAAGTCAGATGGTGAACCGGTATTTCTTTTTCTGGTATACTCATTACTTTAAACTATAAACAAAAACCACAGCAAAAAAAGTGCTGCGGTTTTCTTACAATATCTAAAATTAAATATAATTTTTTGATTATTGGTTCAGGAAAGCATCCCATCCTTGTGCTGTCAAAGCTACCAATTGATTAGATCCTCTGGCCACCATAAAGTTTCCTTCTTCTTTTTCTACCAACTGCTCGCTAATATAGTTGCTTGAGCTCAATTAATCTGGATTAAACCAATAAATTGTTCTTCTTTTGCTTCTATAATTGTTCACACAACTTCAATTTTATACAGTGTTTTGCAGATAATTAGGCATCATACTAAGATACATCGTTTTTACAATAAACGCTAACCATTCAACAATTAGCGTTTATTTACAACTCAAAGTCAGGGACTATGCGGAACGGATTATCTCTTTATTTTTTTTATTATCCATTTTACTATATAATAAACAGATACAATTGCTAATGCAATTAAAAATAAATCCATATTCCTCTTTTCTCCTAGTGGAAAATATTCAATATATAGTTTAAATAGATATACTATAATAAATGCTATAACCAAAAGTGCGATTGCAATAGATATCCATATTAAAACTATATTATATTTATTTTTCATATTCTATCCTTATTACTGGTCCAACATTTAGTGTTGTTTTTTGATGCCGTTGTAACTTTTTGTTATATATATATTTTGTTGATGAAATATACCAATTCTTAAAATAGTCTGGTACATTTTTAGTTTCAGCATAACCTGTAATTCCATTTGAAACAGAAGCACTTATACCGTTGGTTAAACGGTTTAATGTTCTAGATGCGACAGTTTCTCCCGTTCTTTCCCATAAGATACATCGTTTTTACAATAAACGCTAACCATTCTACAATTAGCGTTTATTTTATTTACAACTCAAAGTCAGGAGACTATGCGGAACGGATTATCTCTTTATTTTTTTTATTATCCATTTTACAACATAATAAACAGATACGATTGCTAATGCAATTAAAAATAAATCCATATTCCTCTTTTCTCCTAGTGGAAAATACTTTAAAAAAAGTATTATTATTAGTGAAAAAAAGCCTCCAATAAGTAGAATACCTATTATCCATAAAATCCACAAGAAAAAATTATTGTTATTTTTCATCTTATTCTCTGATTATAGTTCCAACTGAACTGGCATTCCAACATTTAAAGTTACTTTTTGATGTTTATGAAGTTTTCTATTGTATATCCATCTTGTAGAAGAATTATACCCTTGTCTAAAAATATCAGGCACATTTTTTGTTCCTACATAACCAGTTGAAGCATTAGAAACAAAAGACCCAATTACATTATTAGTTCTATTTATAAGTCTCGAAGCTGCTGTTTCTCCTGTTTTCTCCCACAATGTCGCTGTATATCTACTTGTTGAGCTTACCGTGCCTTTTTTGCAGCAACTCAAAGTCGCAGATTTTGGTAACAGGAGGGCTAATTATTACTATATATTATTAATACCTTATTTAAATAAGATACTATATATGGAAATATTTTTTTAAATAATCTATTGATTCAAACGACATCCCTGCTGTATTGACAATAACTATATTCTTTTCTTTCAATAAATAATATAGTGTAAGGAACATTTTTTCAGAGTAATCGGCATCTTCTAACAGAAGCTTTTCCTTAATAATATTTTCTATTTCATTTCCTAAATTAATAATTGTATTATTTTCCAATCTTTCATAAAATGAATCAACTTTTATTGAATAGTCCTCAGGAAAATTAAGAAATCCCAAATTAAAGCCTTTATCATCTAAAAAAGATTTTAAGTCTTTTAAATTTAATGAAGTAGTATCATTAAAAAAATAAATTTTCCCTTTTTCAAAATTCATATGTTCTATTTATTTAGTTGGAAGTTTGTTAGCTTTATACCATATTTTGTTGAAGTTTCCTAAAAAATAATATTGATTCTAATGAGCTATTCCATAGTTAAATAGGTGTCAATAGTTGGAAAAACTTTGTCCAATCTTTTTTCTTTTATATGGGAAATATTTCCATACTCCAAGCCTACATCTAAATAAGATTGTACTAATTTTTTCTGCTTTACATTTAAAGGCTCTACACCTTTTAGATATTTATCTTCTCCTATTTTTAAAATTAATTCCACAAGAACTGAACCATGATCATAACCTGTTGAATCATTAAACTCTAATAATGACAGTTCTTTTATAGCTTCATTATTACCATTTAAGGCAGAACTTAATAAATCACAATAATTAATAGACTTTTCTTTTGATACAACAATTAATAACTCACTAACTAAAATCCCTTTTACATTGCATTGCTTATTGCATGAAAATGTACAATTTAACACTAGGATTATTAACCCCACTTTAAAAAATAACTTCATCATTTTCCTTCTTTTTTAGTGGGTACTTTATCTTTTCCTGTAACTCTTAAAGTTCCATACTTCGTTAACCAAGAGAGTGGATTCCATTTTTGATTTCCTCGTTTTTCTGGAACTGATTCTGTTTTTGTTGAATTAAGAGCATCAGTTATAATACTCCATTCTTGTTTTCTATCTCCTTGTGAAACATCACAAGTAACGCAACCCCAGCTTTCAGTTCCTAAATGAAATCTAAAACCATCTCTTCCTGTGGCATCATCCTTATCATTATATGGGCTACCATCTTTTTTATCTAATCTGAACCAGCCTGTGTGCCTAGTATCTGCATTATTATCTAAAATATCATAATTACCATTTGGTATAGGTTTTTGTTGTGGTCTATCAGGATCTCTTGTAACATTTCCATTTTCAGAATGCCCACCTGTAAATACACCTCTTACAAGTATTCCATAGTTGTATTTGGTTTTGTCAGAAGCTCTTAATTCACTATAATTTTTGGCAGATACAAATTTGTAAGGCAATTTTGTATTGACTTTACTTACATCAGGTATAATGGCAAGGTTTCCTGTTGATTTGTTAAATACTGCATCTACCTGCTTCCCATTAGGGTCAATGTATCGTACAGGATTCTGATAGGTATAAATATAAGGATTAAGATTTCCAGAATTATAGGCTCCACCGTTGTGCTGTCCGTCTATGTAATGCTCTTTGTTATAGAAAGGATTATAATCAGCTAGCGGATCCACATTCAACCAAAGAGAAACTCTAGGATTATAATACCTCGCTCCATAATAATAATACCCAGTTTCAGCATCAAGTTCCTTGCCATTAAACTTATACAGACTGTTATTGCTTCCTTTATTATGATTCTCTACAAATACCTCGCCGCTTGGGAAATATTCTATATTCTGTGTTACTTCACCATCTACTCCTGTAATATAGCTGCTTGAACCTAAGTGGTCCGGATGGAGCCAATAGATTTGCTCTTCCTTTGGCCCTGTATAATCATTAACACAATTTCCATTATATCCTGCATTTTGTCCATAATTAGGTGGTGCAGTAATATTATTTACCTGCATAGTATTCAAGTTGCTCTGAATAGCGGTTTGCAGAATAGTATTGGATACATTCACCGGGTTTATTGGAGGAGTGGTACCTCCTAACGGAATGATCAGCCAGTTACAATCAAACATCCCGATATTCGGGCTGGTTCCTATTTTACTTACTATTCTTTGGCTTCCTGCATAATAGTGTTTGGTGTAACGTGGTAATGTCGTTCCAGGCTGAGAATTATCAAATATGAAGTTTACCGTTACCAGTCCGTTAGGATAGATCGTTGCAGAATGAGAGGTATATAACGGCTGAGGCCAGGTGCTGGTTTGCTCTCCTCCTGTTCTAAACAGAACTCCTGAAGACAGAACGTCTTTTATAATTCTTTCTCCCCCTGCGTCGTAGGTGTAGATTGCCGCTCCGTCAACTTCAGGAGTAGAAGGATTGGTATCTACAAAACGCAGACGGTTTTCTTCATCCCACATATATACCGCTTTTGCTTCTGTAAATGTACACGTTTCCTGATCAATTCCGGTAGGATTTCCTTTCGCATCATATTTATAGTGTTGGAACTTCACTCCCGGATCATTCGGGTTACAGCATGTAGAGGATGGCACCAAGTTAGGCTCATCAACAATCGTAGAAGGAGCATGCGGATGGGCCGTATTTTCGTACTTATAATTCAATCTATAAGAAGTCGGCTCCAGGGCTGTCCAGTTATTATTGGTTGCTCCGGTAGTCCATTCGTGCTTCTGGGTTTTGCTCATGATATTGTGCATATTATCATAAGTCATGCTAACCGTATAGCGATGACGTTCTTCCTGTGCCTGAGTATTAATCCCTCTCCAGTTTCCTGAAGCAGACGTAAGGCGGTACAGATCATCATATCCATAGGCATGATTAGTTCCTCCTCCGAGCAATCCACTGACCACCGGGGCGTTATTATGCACCTGCATTACATTAGAAACCACGTCATACTGATAGGTATTCTGCATAAAGTACCTGTTGCTGTTTTTAGCATACATTTTAAGCAATCTTCTGCGGTTGGTTTCATACTCATACGTAGTTTCCGTTCCGTTTCCGTTTGCTAAATAGACTCTTTGCTCAAATTTATCATAGCCGATTCCATTGATCATTTTATAATGATTTCCATCTTTATCAGAAGAAACGTTATTTAAGTTTCCGGCTCTGTTATACTTATAGTTTACCACTTCGCCGTCAGGATAGATAATGGATTTTACACGGTTCCATGTATCATACTTCCATTCTGTGCCAAACCAATACACTCCCGCTCCCGGAACCGCTACAGATCTTCTTTGATAGGTAAGCTCTCCTAATCTTCCATATTTCAGATATTGAGTTCCGGTAGCATCCGTCTGGTACCATAATTTTCCTACCGCATTATTATCCATTGCTGAAGCATCTAATGCATTTCCGTAATAATACTTCACATTATTCTCAGGATATACAGGATAGTTAACAGCCTTCAATCTCGTATAATCATATTCATACTGAACTTCTTCATTGGCAGAATTGGTTTTAGACAGCATATTACTTGCTTTGTCATACTTATACGTAGTAGTTCCACTATCCGGATGAGTGTAAGAAATCCTTCTTCCCAGATCATCATATACAGAGGTTGTAATGTTATTCTGAACATCTTTTACCTGTAAAATCTCTCCAATGGCATCATGAGTGAATTGGGTTTTAATATCTCCTGTATTGGACACTTCATGAACAGAAGTGGTTCTACCTTTGATATCCGTGTAAGTTTTCTTAACACTTCCCAGTTCATCTTTGAAGGTTGTTTGAAACATATTTCTTCCCTGCACATCTGTTCCGAAACCATAAGTAACTGTTGAGAACAGGTTTTCTCCCGGCAATTTAGTATAAACCACCCTGTCTAATATATCATACTGATTGATGGTAGGTTCAATACTATCTACGGCTGCATTATATAGAGTATTATTCGTTCCTATACTTTCAGTTGTCGGATAATATGTCTTTAAAGCTCTGCCAAATGCATCCTGTTCTACTTTTCCGGCAACAATATATTTTACTCCTTCATTATGGATGTCTCCTGTTTTCTTTACCTGAATGGCATCTCCGTTTCCATCGGCAATGGTAATCGTATTAATGGTACTGTCTGTGTATTCCGGATCATAATGCTTCGTAATTGCATAAGATTGTGCATTGGAAGCATTTTGCGGAGCATTGGTAATTGGATTATATTCAAATTTGATTGTCCATGGAATATTGTTAAACATCTCGTATGGACCAACAATTTCTGTGATTCTGGCTTTGGCATCATACACAAACTTCATGGGCTGAAGATTCATATCTTCGGTAAGTGTTGGTAATCCAAAGCGGAAATCATATTGGGTTTTGCTGCTATACCCAAATGCATCCTGAACTTTTACCGGATATGTTTTGATATAATCATCATAAGTATACTGATGGAAAAACCTTTGACCTCCATTATTTTCAGGCCCTGTGGATTTAGTGATATTTCCATACACATCGTATTCAAAATCATACACTGCATAGTTTGCACCCTGGTTAAGGATCGCAAGTTTTGATAGATCACCATTCGCGTTATACTCCGCTTTTTTTTCTCTGGTTAAACCTTGTGTACCAAGCACCACGCTCTTAACGGATGTTGGCATAATAATATAGGACGATGGGTTGATTAACGTATAATTAGTATCGGTGTATAATACCTCAGAGGTGCCAATGTCCGGATCCCCATGATCATAGGATTTCGTCACATTTCCCCATTGGTCAAAATTTGTGAAGAAAGTAGAGGTCGATTTTGCGCCTGTCTCTCCTTCCGTTAATGCAGCAATCTTTCTACGTACAGTAACAAAACAAGCATATCCGTAGTCTCCGTAGTTTTTCTCATCTTCCAGCTGTAAATATATCCAAGGGGTATTGGTATCTTTTATCCGTCTTAAATTATATTCAATACCTGTTATTTTCCAGATTTTCCCAGCGGCGTCAGTAAAAAGTTCATCAGTTAAAAGCCCTTTTAAATAATAATTTTTATTATGGAAGCGCTGTACTGTTTTTCTGTACACCACATTGGAGGCGGCTCCTCCCTGTTTGGTATCCATCTGGTTTGTTATTACTTGGGCAAATCCATAAAAAGTCCTTTCTCTTCTACTGTAATATGGATTATCATAATCTACTGTGATTTTAGAAACATCCGGTCCAAAAGCATTATCCCCGGTAAATCCATCATTAGTAATTACGCTTTTCAACACATATTTGTTTTGAGGCATATCATAGGTGTTTCCGGTCCTTTCATAAGTAACTTCCCAAGAACCTCCCATTGGAGTGGTTACTTTCTTAAGAAGATTGGTTGTTCCAATGGTAGAATATTTTACAAGACCTGTATTGTTGATAAAGTTTCCATTCCCATCAACTTGTGATCTCAACAAGTCCGGATATCCATCTCCATTTAGATCCATAATCTGCTGCTGCACATTGCTGTCTCCTTCTCCAAAGCTTGAGCTTGGATTTATAGAAATTTTAAATGAATTTCCGGTAGTTCCAATCGGAATAAGTACAGATGCGGTAGCCGCTATGTTTAAATTATATCCTCTGGAAACATCCTGCTGAATAGCTGAAGATGCATTCCATGGTATTGAAACAAATCTGTTCCCTGTATTTAACTGCACATTTAGGTTTCCCCCGGAAACGCTAACTAAATCTGCTAATCCATCATTATTTATATCTATCAATGATGTTTTCTGATCACTAAGTGTTTCTGATTTCCCTGCTCCGAAAGATATACTCGCATTGAACATACTTAATCCTTTAGGCAGGTTGCTCGTTGTAGTTCCCCCAATAGATGCTCCCGCTCCTAAGTTGGAAGAAGTTGTTTCTCCATTTCTAAAGCTTCCATAAGAAAGGTTTTCCGGAGCGGCATAAGAATATCCTAAATTGAGCTGTACCTGCCCACTCTCTGCAACCTTATCTAATAAACCATCACCATTAATATCTATATAGCTATAGTTTGAACTATCACTTCCATTAGACGATCCAGCAGAGAAGTTAATTCCTGCTTCGGCAGCCTGCTGTGCATTCTTATTGCTGGAATTATTGGATTTTCCTGATAACGGATAATTCTGCCCCATTCCTTTTCCTGAATTGGAATGATCTGTTCTATGCGAGTTATCATTTGCCCCCGCTATTGTATAAGCGGAAAGCATACCGATCATATTGGTATACTGGATCATATTACCATTCAATACATCCGGATAGCCATCTCCGTTCATATCAAAATAATCCAGCGTATTGATCGTGTTACCGGAAGACGTCGTATTATTTAATGAAAACGGTCCAGCTCCCAGGGAGGAACCTGTATTATTATTAGTTGTTTTTGACTGTTTCACCGGTGCATTAAAAATTCCGGGAGCATCTGATGATGAACCCTGTGAAAGTACTCCCATATCAGTCATCCCCATTCTAGAGGTAGAAACATCCTGATTTTGAACGTAAGTAGTTTTGCTAATTCCGACAAATCTTTGAACATAGTCTGAATTCGTTGGTGCATTAAGATCTCGTCCATTATAAGCATTCATCATGATAAATACTCTTTCATTCAAAGGAGTAGAATCATTTGGATCATTAGGAGGAACCAACTTTCCTGGATCTATTGCCTGGCTTCCATAATCGACTAACTGACTTTGTAACTGACTACACGCAGCAGGAAGAGTTCCATATCCACCATGATATATAAACTGCCCCCAGTTTCTGTACATTGCTCCAAACCTTCCATCATCTTGTGAAAGATTGGATGTAGATCCTGTTTGATATATTTTATCTGTGTCTTTGCCATAAACATTTATATCATGAGTAGCAAATACAGTTGGTGCAGAAGTGTTGAAATATACAGGCTCACGGAGCTCAACCTGTATATTAGAAGTATAGCCATCTAAGCCCTCATCGGCACCAAGATCAGAGTAGCACTCCACATAATATTCATAGCCCTGCTGGATAGACTGATAAATGGAAAGCTGCTGAATAGAACTTGCACTACCGGTCCAATTTATTGTCGTTATCTGAGGTATCGCAAAGTTTCCTGTTCCTACCGGCCTTGTTCTTACAATAAAAGTATAGTTGCCCTCTGGTTTATCTGCCAGCTTTGCATATAGTCCATAATTACTAAAGTTAGCAGGAGGAGAAAAGTGAGATTTAAAGGTCGACGGGGTATTTGTTTTAAGATTAAAGAATTGAAAATCAGGAATTATTGGAATGTCAATATTATCTCCGTTATAGTTTATTGTTAGTTTTAAATTATTAAAGCTTAGATTCTCCCATTTTTCATTTACATCAGATTTTACCTGATAATATAGAATATCTCCTTCTGACAACGATCCTGTGTTAAAGGAAATAGAATTATTTCCCGCACTATTATATGCAAATGACTGATTCGCTATAAGTGTTACAGTACCATTTGTCTGCTTTCTTAAAACATTAATATTGATATCTCGTACAGTTATCGGTTTAATGAATGTTCCCGTAATTGTTCCCGAACTTACCCCTACAGGCACTCCTGTTCCGTTTTTGCTGCTTACCAGACTTATATTATTAAATTGGCGCAGTGGCGTTTCTGATGAATCATTATATAAATGATATATATTGGCTAACGGAGCATATATATTCAATATTTATTGGCAGCTCAACTGCATCTTCTGTACCATTATCTATTGAATTTATCCTGAAATAAAAATAATCTCCTTGCTTTACCTCCACTGATGGTTGATTAACCATATAAGTGCTATTTGCAGCATTTAGCACTGTAAAAGGAATTAAAAAAGTAGAAGTATTCGTTTGAGGTTTATAATATTGTAAACTTATCTTTACTCCATCAGGACTTGCAGGATTTTTCAGTTTAATAAGACCTGAAATTTTAATATATCCATCATAAGGAGCTTTCCATACTTTAACAACATCGTGAAGCGGTGAACTTTTGTAATCTTCAAGCAAATCGTTACAATCTATACTCGGAGTACTTATCGCCGCACCTTTAGTGATAGGGTTTGGTGTGAGCGACACATCTGTGGTATATTTTAAAACCCCGTTGTCTATCCTACCAAAATATATTTGACCATTGCTAACTATATCCTGTATACCATCGCTATTGGCATCTGTAAAATAGTTATAGGTAAAATCCTTTGTCTTAGAGGTTCCAAATGAACCACTTGCAGCAACAAGATCTCCTGCTGTAGCCTGAAACCCAAATGCATTCGTATAGCTTTTCGAGTAGGAAAAAGATTTTGAATTTTCCGGAGTTAATAAAGTTCCTTCAAAAGGATTGGTATCCCTACCTTTCTTTCTGTACTGGAAAGCAGTTTCCGGGGAGCTCCAGTCATTCTTTACAATCTTGTCCGGAAGGCCGTCCCCATCAACATCTGTCATGGAAATTCTTCCTCCGCCATCTCCATCTGTGTATTGGTAGTCTCCACCGAGAGTAGCACTTTTAATTAAAGGATTGTACCCTTTAGAGTCACCAGCCAATGCAATTCCAAATGTAAGAGCCCCTCCTATCGTGGTATTTTTGGAATTGCCATTTCCCAATAGGGATGAGCTTTTTATTCCCGCATCATTGGCTACTGCATTTATCGTAGTTTCTGGAGTGTACTGAGAGGTTTCTATATTATTAAAATATTCTATTTTATTGGTATAGAAAACATTATCATTAGCATCTTTTTCAGTAATGCTTTCCAAAAGAGATTTAGAAAATGCTCCTTTTTTATATTGAAAATCATAGCTTCTTACCTTTGTCCCATCATATAATATCTGAATATTCCCTAATCTCTTTGAAGTTACCTGCACAAATCCAAGCCTTGCATTTACCTGTACATCTTCTCTTTGCTGAGCATCGTAACCAAAATTGACTGTATATTTTTTTAAAGATGGGTTGGCATCATGAAGAGCATATTCTATTTTTTTTACATACATTTCTTTTCCTCCGTTCCCAATGGCACCTGAAGAACTGTATATAGGTTTATCGTACTCGTATTTTACATAATTTCCGTTGGCATCTATTGTTTTATATAATCCCCAATGCCCTATATTTCCATTAGCATCTCTAAGAACCGCATTCTCTTTTACGCCGGTTTCATCCCCTCCGAAATAAGAGGCTGTACCATCTTTTGAAGTGACAATCCACACATAATTATCCGGGTTGATCCCTTTTCTTATAATCCTGCTATATGCTCCTTCAACTCTCGGATAGAACTGTCTGTCCGGCACTCTGTCTTTATTAAAACCTTCGTTTCTGTTTGGCATAGCAAAAACGCCCGGACTTACTTCAAATGTTAACTGCTCACCACCTAAAGTATAAATTTCGGTTTCTTTTCCATCATCTACGCTATCTCCATCCATATGTCCATAGGTAGGAACTCCCCATCTAGTGTCGATGGATACGGCAGGAACTGACATATCCCATCCCATTCCCATCCAGCCATTTCCGCCTTCACTACTGTAGCTTACATTTAATGACGGCTGCATTCCGTTTCTTCCTGCAGGAAGTTTAATAGGAAAATTGGTTGTTACACTTCCCATGCTGTTCGGTGTAGGAGGAGCAATACTTACAATTCCTTCAGAAGGATTTGCTGCTTTTATATCTTTAATGGAGTTGGGTGCATAGCTCCCTGTTTCCGGAGATTCAGGCACTTTCAGAATCCCATTTACCATATCGGTGAAGTGGGTGGTTTTTGAAATTAAAGCACTTTGCTGATGATTCAAAGTATCTTTTTCCAAAGCAATCCATTTTTTTTGTTGCTTGTCAAAATAGTAGGTTCTGATATCCTGTTCAGTATATCCGGTCGGGATTTTACTTTTATCATATCCTATTGTTACTTTTGCAGGAGCCGAAAAATGCTCACCATGAGGGAGGAATCGATATCCTGCATTTTGTAAAGTTACATTCACCATTTCCGGAGACAATGCAGGCATATCTATATCTCTGAGAGCAGTAATAGAAAAGTTTTCCGAGCTCTTTAATGCTCCTTGAGGAATAGCGAGCCCTGCCGAACCGAGGTTCAGCTTTTCTGCACCTCCGATATTGGTTATAAACTTTGAAATTGTGGCAGCATTATACTTTTCACCTATACTCCCAAGATTTTGCTTTTTTTCAGAAACACCTATTTGAAGGTTTCTTACTTTATAACTAGATTTTGACAGGTGAGGTATCGTAAAGATAATAGTATTAATCCCCTGATGAACAGAGCTTACCGAAACAGGCTCAGACTGATGAACCCATCCTTCATTTTTCAGAAGATTATTTCCTCCCGTTGCCAATTCATCATTAATTACTTTACTTACTTCTTTATAGCTTGTTGCTCCGTACAGATCATATTCTAACGTATATTGATATTCCGGGTTTATCTTTTCATCAAGCGAAATAGTAAAGATATTATCATATACCTGGTCTATCGGATGATCTGCATCTGTACCAATGATCCCTTCTTTAATATCTGAAAGATAATATCTTGTTTTTCCATTTGCTCCCGGATTAGTTTCAGGTAATGTAATAACCGTAGGAGCAGCAGTATTAGTTTGAATATTATTTTTATTTTCCGTTTTCCCCTTTGAATCAGAGATTTCCGGGGTATTTTTACCTTGTTCAGGGCTTTTACTTTCAATATTTCTGCCTGAAGATGGTGAAACTTCCATAATAGGCGTTACATTTTCACCCTTATTCAAAAAGAGTGAGTTGGCATGGGCGTGTAATTGAGACCAGCAGGTAAAAAATATAATTGAATTAAGCAGTTTTGTGTTTTGTCTTACAACACTTAATAGTGGCTTTCTCATTATTTATTGTGTTTTTTTGAAACACCCAAAATCTCCCGAAAGCTTCAGGAAATCTCAGATGGCTATTTAGCTTGTTACGATCAGTTTGAAAACTTTGATTTCAGATGAGGTTTTTACAATAATCAGGTATACACCTTCTGTTGGTAAGGTATCTTGTATTTCGTAATAATCTTTGTCTTTATCCTGAAGAGTTTTCACCAATCTTCCGGAAGCATCATGTATTTTGATATCAATATTTTCCTTTTTATCAGAGATAATTCTAATGGTAAATGGCTTCCCTTTTGGTACCGGGTTAGGATAAATCACAATCCCGTTTTCTCTTTTTCTGGTTACTTTTACCGTATCTTTTTTAGTACAATTATCTGAAGTTGTTACCGTTACAGTATATTCACCCGGTTCATACACAGATATTGATGGAGAATTGCTGGTAAAGCCATTATCAGAAGTCCATGAATAGGTGGCATTCGGATCTGTAATCTGTGAAGCCGCATTAAACTGTGCAGGATTTCCTGAAGAGAGGATAACATCGGGACCCAGATCTAAGGTAATGGAATTGAAATCATTAACCGTAAAGTCATATGATGTTACATTATTATCTGTATCCGTGATATTCAGATGATAGTTTCCTACCGCTAAGTTGGGGAAAGAGAGTTGTGACGTTTGTACTGTAATATTCTGTGATGTTCCATTTCCGGAAAGCGCTACATTAAACGGAGCTTTTCCTCCTTTGATATTTAAATTGAGTGTCCCTTTTAAAACAGTACATGTTGGTTGGGCCAGATCATACATAGAGAGAATCTTATCCCCTAAAGCAAATGAAAAGACATCCGTTCCGGAAAGGTCCTGGTCAAAAATTACATCTTTAAAATATACATTCTGCTGTCCATCTATATGATCCATTGGATAAGCTTCCAGATTGGCAGAACTGAAATTTCCCTGACCGGTTTTATCTACTAAAAGCCACAATTTTTTATCTGCTGGGATTTGTGTGATAATATCTTTAATGGAGAACACCACTTCTGTAGGAATGGTTTGAGATGTTTCAGAAGTATATCTTATTTTCCACTTTCTTTTCAAAAGTCTATATCCGAAAGTGATGTCATCTAACTCCAACGGTTTTTTATTATCTCCCCAAATCAAAAAGCTTTGATCCGGAAACTGTGCATCATTGGATCTGTTGTCCACAGTTAATTTTTTGGCTGCAATAATTAGTCTTTTTTCTTCTGATGAGCTGGTGGCCTGCTTCTGATATAAGCCTGAAAATCCATCTCTGGCTATTCCCGTAACTCTTGCCGGATAATCTGTAAAGTCTTCCTGTTTCCAGATTTTTTTATTTTTAGAGCTCAAATATTCTGTGTAGGGCATTGTAATGGCATATTTAACAGCCATATAAGTATTTACCCTGTTTCTTTCATTCTGAGTAAGTATTTTTTTATACACAAAAAATTCCGGAAGCTTTCCTTTGAAATTTTGCCATTGATGCGTTCCGGCATCTTTCCCTACATACATAGATGAAAGCCCTGTATTTCCAATCACCTTCGTAATCTTTGTAGAAGAGATTCCGAATTTAGAATATAAACTGAATGAGGCCAAAGTATCAATGGTAGCCGTATTGATGTAATTGATCTGGTCATTATTATACCTGAACACATTTTTCGTCCCGTAAAACAATTCCTTTTCATCGGTATTATCCGTCGTAAACAATGCTGTTTCAGCGTTGGCTGTCTTGTTTTGATAAGCGGTATAAAAATTAATTTTATCCGCCGTTTCCATTACAAAAGGAAATTTCAGGTAATCATCATTTCCGTCAAAATCCAGACATTCATTGTAGTTAAGCAATGAATAATTAGGTTTATTAGCACTGGTCAAAGCTTGTATCTGGTGTTGATTTCCACTATAATCCTGATATATCAAAGCCGGAGTCTGGAGAGAATTGGTTTTATACCACACGCTTACTCCGTTTACTCCTCCGGGTGATTGTGCCTCCAGCATAGAAATCAGGAAAACGCCCAGTACACTTATTATTTTTTTCATGTGATTCAGGTGTTTATTTGATGATTAGTTTTTTTGTTTCTTTATATTCCGCTGTTTCTATTGAAACAACATATACTCCTGTTGCAAGAGATCTTGTATCAAGAGTTTTTACAAATTCGCCTTTAGGGAAATTATCGGAGCTTTGCTGTGTAAGGATCTGCTTTCCGGAAGCATCATACACTGAAACATTTACAACGGATTCATTCTGCAAGGTAAATCTGATATTCACTTCTTCTTTTGCAGGATTAGGGAATAACGAGAAGTGTCCCAACGATGCACTGTAAGTGATTGAAGAAGATTCAGAAACACCCCTGTACTGAGCTTTATATTTCAAAGCAGAAATCATATCAAAACATGGAGTAATCATTGCCAAAAAGCCCGTTCCCTGCTGCGCATGGAAACCCGGCAGCAACACAATGTCTTTTGAAGCAATGTATTCAACATTTTGCACAGGAGCAATCACCTTATTGCTTGCTATAATTTGTTTTGCAAGAATAGTCTGACTTGCTGTAATATCATCTGCCGGACTGGTAAGGGTTCTAAGGTCTTCATTATAGCAGAAATCCACATTGGATACTACAATTGAAAAAGTCTGGTTTCCATTTGGTAATAAAGGCGTAGCATTTGTTTTTGCAGAAACAATAATTTTATAGGTAAGCTTTTGCGGAGTTTTAATATCCACTCTTTCAATGGTATCTACATTGTTGGTAGAATTGTTAGTGGCAGCTCCGGTAAGATTACCCATTCCTCCCAATTTCCATGGATAATAAGTAGTCTCACTTCCATCCGCATTTACCCTTACTATTTTTAAATCCAGATCATTGATAACGCTTGGACTATTCAAATCAACAACATTGCTTACCAGATTCCCTTGGGGATCTGTCCAGGAAATGGTTGCCGATAAAGGCTGATTCAATTCGTAAGGAACTACATAAAGTGTATATTTGTTTCCCTGATTAAGGGTTATTTCTTTAATTAAAGTTGATTTTTTCTCTCCGTTGATGATCCCTTCGATATTATCATGAATAG
This sequence comes from Chryseobacterium gleum, assembly GCF_900636535.1. NCBI lineage: Bacteria > Pseudomonadati > Bacteroidota > Flavobacteriia > Flavobacteriales > Weeksellaceae > Chryseobacterium > Chryseobacterium gleum. The sequence continues at coordinate 3,591,219 of NZ_LR134289.1, read as the reverse complement.
CGGCAGCGGCTCTTTTTGCATCCACCAGCCCCCATCCGTAAATATAATCTGGCCCTTCAGGTCCTTTATCATTGGCAGTATGGGCCAATAATGCTCTTACCGTTGAAGATAACATATAATTTTGAGAAGGGTTTACAGATTTATAATATTGCTGAAGCAAAGTAATGATTCCGGAAACCACCGCTGTTGCAGAAGAAGTTCCTCTGTAGACTCCATATGCTGAATCGTAAGTCTCTATCGAAGAGTACATATTTTCTCCCGGCGCACAAATGTCCGGTTTAATTCTTCCGTCATCCGAAGGTCCATAGCTGCTGAATGCCGAAACATCAAACGCGTCATCGGCACTCATATTGGCATTTTTTTTTGCAGAAGCCACAACCAGAACATTTTTGGCAACTCCCGCACCTTCAAGTAAATCATAGCCGTTTTTAGCAGAAACCTGTGGTACAATGGCCGGATTAAGTTCTCTTGCATTTCCAGCAGCTTTTACAATTTGCAGGTAAGGTCTCAGATACATCAGATTATCCCATGACTGTGCTGTGGTGTTATATTTCCCGAACTGGTATGTTTGAAGATACATAGGATCAAAACCATAACTGTTATTTGCCACCAATATCCCGTTATTTCCGGGTATATAAGCCTCTGATAACATTTCATTGACATCATTATTCCAGTCATAAGCATTAATGATGGCATCATAAGCTATTCCCCTGGCATCCGGATCTCCATTGTTGCCGACAAGAGTTCCTGCGATATTGGTGCTGTGTCTTGAAATAGTTTGGTTTTGTAGAGCGTCATAACTGTTGATTTTACCAGCTAACAACTCGTGAGTTGTCCTTGGTTTGGAATAATCCCATTGCCCTATTTTCATATTACTCCCCGTAATATTGAGTCCTAAGCCTCCACCCGCATAAAGATTGTCTGCTTTTGTCATTTTTGCTGCTCCGGCATTCAGGGTGGTGTAATACATAGGTCTTCCATTTTCATCGGAACCTATAAGCTGTTTCTCATTTCCATTTTCGGAAATGAATTCTTTATATCCTAAGCTTCTAAGCCTCTGAACTTCTGTTTTTTGATAGTCATCATACTGGCTGATTTTATTTTTAAAAGCCAATACGTCTCTTTCTTTCTGATTATTCCGTAAGGTATCTTTTGTCTGGGCCTGAGATAACAGGAAAAAAAGAACAGAAGCTGTCAATATAGATTTATGATAGATTTTCTGCATTTGTGTTGTTTTTTATTGAATAATGAAAATATATAGGGTCATTAAATTAATCCCTAGCTGAACAGGTTTGCATATTGTAAAAGGATTTTTATTTAGCTGTTTGTTGTACTTTTTGCGAGAGAACGTGGTTTTGCTGTTTCAGCTCTTTTACCTCTCTATTAAGCTGAATAACATACAAGGTAAGTTCTTCAATTTTCTCCAGAAGCTTAGCATCCATCTCCCCCAGATTGATTCCATTCTTTTCAACTTCTGTTGCGGAAGGAATGTTAGGCAGATGCCCTTTTTCAGCAATATGCTCTTCAACTTCTTCAAGCGATCTCAACTTATAATCTTTTCTGAAAACATAATCAGCCCATCCGCCTGCAGAGGCAACCTCTACTTTTATTTGCTCAGCTTTTAATCCTTTTCTTACATAAAAAATAAAATTAGGATCACTATCATATTGATCTGTACCTACCGTAACCTTTCCTGTATTGAAAATAACAAGACTACTTTTATGAACAGAATCTGTGAATTTTATTTTGGTAATTCCCGAAGAATTAGGTGTACTCGTATCAGAATTTGGATCTACAACATTATTATTAGGCATGTGAAACTCCATATTTCTACTGCCCAAATTTCTCATTACTATATCCGAAGGTACTGCCCAAGGTGACTGACAACCATTACAAAGTACACTTGCGATTTCAAATCTGGAACCATAAGGAGTTCCTGCTGCGGCCAGGTTCCCCAAAGAAATTCCATTTACATACGGACCACCAAACATTCTCATTCTTTCCGTATTATTCGTTCTGAATACAAGATCTTTATCATCTATGTTTCCAATAAAATTATTAGGTGGGGTTGTTCCTGAATTTCCACTTGTATTCCAGGATTGAGAAAAGGAAAAACACGAAAAGGAAGCAAAAGCTATTAGTAATATTTTTTTCATAAAATGGTTTTTAGTTTTTTTTATAGATTATTATTGAATAAAGTTTAATACAATAAAGCATTAATCTCTACCCGCTATGTTAGTTCAAAAAAATGGTGAAATTTTAAGGAAATGAATATCCCGGAAATCTCTATAATGAGACTTATGGATATAAGTAGTAATTCTTTTTCATCGGTAAGAGTTTTTAATTGTGTGTTTTTTATGTACCACAAAACTAAAAAAAATCATCTTACAAAATTGATATATTTTGCAAATTAAAATGTAAAGCATAACATGTAAAATGTTTCAATGTTACTTACTTACAAAAAGAAACCGCTACATTTTGCAGCGGTTTATATTTATTTAAACTATTATTTTATTGGTTATTCAGGAAAGCATCCCATCCCTGAGCAGTAAGTGCTACCAGTTGATTAGACCCTCTTGCCACCATAAAGTTCCCATCTTCTTTTTCTACAGCGTGTCCTATAATGGTAAAGTCCGGATGATTTTTAATCTTATCAAAATCGTTGGGAGAAATCGTGAACAAAAGCTCGTAATCTTCACCACCGCTTAATGCAGTCATTACCGGATTCAGATTCATTTCATCCGCCGTAGAAATTGTAAGACTGTCCAGCGGAATTTTTTCTTCATATAATCTGAAACCAACTTTTGACTGGTCTGAAAGGTGAAGAATTTCGGAAGCTAAGCCATCAGAAATATCAATCATGGAAGTTGGTTTAATATCAAGTTCTTCCAGAATCTTTTTGACATCTGTTCTTGCTTCAGGTTTCAGCTGTCTTTCCAGAATATAGTCGTATCCCTCCATTTCAGGCTGCATATTCGGATCAGCAAGGAAAACAGCGTGTTCTCTTTCAAGAATCTGTAATCCCATGTACGCTCCACCCAGATCTCCGGTTACTACAAGAAGATCATTTGGTTTTGCTCCGTTTCTTTTTACTATATTTTCTTCGTTTTCTATTCCTATAGCAGTAATACTCATCACCAATCCTGAATTGGAACTTGTGGTATCCCCTCCTATCAGATCCACTTTGTATCTTGCACAAGCAGCCTGAATTCCTGAATAGATCTCCTCCAAAGCTTCCACCGGAAAACGGTTGGATACAGCAAGAGAAACCAGAATCTGCGTAGGAGTTGCATTCATAGCAGCAATATCGCTTAGATTCACCACCACTGCTTTATATCCCAAATGTTTTAAAGGAACATAGCCCAGATTAAAATGTACGCCTTCTGCCAGTACATCTGTCGTAAGAACTACTTTTTTGTTGTCCGGATTAATGACTGCCGCATCATCTCCTACCCCAAGCTCTGAAGATTCATTGGATAGCGGAAAATGTTCCGTCAAATGTTTAATAAGACCGAATTCTCCTAATTTTGAGATGGGTGTAAGTTCCTGTGATTTATCTTCAAACATGATTTTTTGTATTAATGTCCAATGTAAAAAGTATGAATGATTTTAAAATTACTCCTCCAATATTGAACCTTGAATTTTAAACTTTGAATTATTGAGTAAGTTCTGCCGGGTCGATATTATGTGGATGGAAAGGCAGCTTTTTAAAGTCTTCTTTCGACAGCACTACAGTTTCCGGGCTCTTGTATTTATTCATTGCTTCCACTACATCATCCGGCGGAGTGGTCATTTTTCTAAGCATCATATCGATCCATACTCCTGTAGCTTCTGATGTCGCACAATGTACCCCATCCGGAGTATAGAACTTATGCAGGAAACGGTAGATAGAAGAATCTTCTGAACATCCGTCTATTTCCACACTTACGATTACCGTCTGGTCTGCATAAATCTCTTTGAAGAAAGAATATCTCTCATGCAGTATTACCGGGCCAATCCCCCATCTGCTGAGCTGGGTAACTCCCATTTTTTCTTTTGTCATGAAAGCCATTCTGGCTTGCGCACAATATTGTACATAGGATGAATTGGCTAAGTGCTTATTGGCATCAAGGTCGCTCCATCGCACTTCAAATTTATGGTAGAAAATCATTTGAAAATCGTTTTTGGTCTCACTAAAATTATAATCTTCAAAAATACTCAAATAAGATGGTTTATAAAAATTGTACTTTTGAAAAAATAATCTTCCGCATAGGATTACATATACATGAAACAGATCATTATTATCGGAGGCGGTGCTGCAGGCTTTTTCTGTGCATCCAACCTTGACGAAAAGAAATATATAATTACGATTTTAGAACAGAATTCTGATGTCCTTCAGAAGGTTAAAATTTCCGGAGGCGGACGCTGCAATGTAACTCACGCCTGTTTCGATCCAAGAGAGCTTGTTCAGTTTTATCCCCGTGGAAATAAGGAATTGCTGAGTGTTTTTACTAAATTCCAGCCCGGCGATACAATGGAATGGTTTGACCAGCGCAATGTTCCGTTAAAAATTGAAAATGATAACAGGACTTTTCCGGAAAGCAATTCTTCTCAGACCATCATCAATACTTTTCTGAATGAAGTTCAAAAGAAAAATATTTCCGTAAAAACAAAATGTACGGTAAAAGAGATTGAAAAGCAGGGCAAAAAATATATCGTAAAAACCAATTCCGGAGATTTTGAGGCGGATTATATTGTGTATACTACCGGAAGTTCTCCAAAATCACTGAAAATCATTGAAAATCTTGGCCATAAGATTGTTGATCTTGTCCCTTCCCTTTTTACTTTTAATATTAAAGATGAATTGCTGAAAGATCTTCCGGGTACAAGCTTTGAAAATGCAGGAATTTCAATTCCGAAGCTGAAAACAGATGAAAGCGGGCCTTTACTTATTACGCACTGGGGACTTTCCGGACCTGCTGTTTTGAAAATTTCTGCCTGGGAAGCAATAAGTCTTGCCAGGCTTAAATATAACTTTGAAATTGAAGTTAATTTTATTTCGAAAGAAATGGATGAAGCAGAAGAAATCTTCCAAGAATTCAAGCAAACCCATCCTAAAAAAACAATCGGACAATCTAAGATTTTTGATATTACCAACAGATTCTGGCAGAAGATTTTAGAGATTTCAAAAGTTGACCTCAACAAACAGGTGGCTAATATTTCCGGAAAGGAAATGCACAAAATACTGGAAAATCTTTGCAGGAGAAAATTTCAGGTGACCGGAAAGTCCACTTTTAAGGATGAATTCGTAACAGCCGGAGGCGTTGATTTAAAGGAAATTAACTTCAAAAACATGTCTTCAAAACTACTTCCCAACTTCTATATTGCCGGAGAGGTTTTGAATATCGATGCGGTGACCGGCGGGTTCAATTTTCAGGCTTGCTGGAGTGAAGGATGGCTCATTTCCCAGGATCTCAACAGCTTATAAAAAAGTATTATTTTTACGAAAACTATAAAACATGAAAAAAAATTTCGTCTTCTTTCTTTTACTCTGGATCTTTTTAGGATATAGCCAGGAAAGAACAATTGTTTCTGACTGGACTTCATTTACCCAGGCCGTCAATATAGAGAATAAACCCAACTGGAACTTCCGCGTTACAGCTAAAATCAGGAAAGAAAATGAGGATAATGGGTCCAATTGCGGGCTGTGGTGCAGAATAGACAATAAAGATGAGTCTACAGGTTTTTTTGAAAATCAATATTATGGAATCAAAGTAACCCATGAATGGAAAACATACGAAATAAAAGGAACCATCAATCCCTCCGCAAAAACCATGAATATCGGTGCTTTTGCACAGAACAACGGAGATTTTTATTTTGACGATTTTAAGCTGGAAGTCAATGATGGAAAATCAAAAAAATGGATCGAAATCCCTTTGGTAAATTCTGGTTTTGAGAAAGATATTATAGCATCCGGTGGCTGGTTTGAAGGAATCCATTCTCAGAAAGTAACACATGTGAAGCACTTTACAATCGGAGATTCAGATTATAAGCCATTCAGTGGTAACAAATCATTGCTGATGAAAGGGCATGATATTATCGGTACAATGCCGCATGGAAAGTTTATGGATGTAAACGGCATCAAATTATATTATGAGATTTATGGAGAAGGTGAACCTGTGCTTTTACTTCATGGTAACGGCCAATCTATCAGTGCTTTTATGAACCAGAAGGATACGTTTGCTAAAAAATATAAAGTCATTATCGTTGATTGCCGTGAACGTGGAAAATCTACCTACGATAAAACAAAAGAACTTACTTTTGATATTCAGACAGAGGATCTTAAACTGTTTTTAGAGAAACTCAACATCAAAAAAACAAAGATCCTGGGCTGGAGTGACGGTGGAATTCTTGCGCTGTCCATGGCAATGAAATATCCTCAGATGGTAGATAAAATAGCATGTTCCGGAGCCAATATTTATCCTGAAGGAGTTAAAGATGATGAGTTAAAATCTATGAAGGAAATGCTTGCCAGCCTTATTAAAGAGAATAAAGATCATAAAAATGATATCCTTATTGATCTTTTGAATCTGGACCTGAAGTATCCGAACTGGAAGTATGAGGACCTGAATAAAATACAGTGTCCATCATTGATTATTGCGGGAGATAAAGACATTATAAAAACAGAACATACCGTAAAAATAGCAGAATCAATCCCGCATGGGCAATTGGCTATTATTCCTAATTCAAGCCATTTTGTTCCGGAAGAAAAACCGGAATTATTCAATGAATTAGTAATTGATTTCTTTGAAAATAAATAAGCGTCAATATTCAGATTTAAACAGCCAATGCTTTCTGTCAAAAGAAATATCTCTTCTTTCTTTAAAATCCTTCTTATTGCAGGGTTTGGGTATTTCTTTTGGCTGATGCTGAAGATCACACTAGAATATATCCCTTTTAACCGAGAAGTGAGTTTTCTGATGATCAAACAAACTGAAGTTACAGAAAGACCGGAATATCTTACATTATTTTATACTCATGTTTATACAAGTATCTTTGTACTTCTTTCAGGTTTTCTGGCCATTCTCAGAAAAGATTTTGGACTGAAAAACTTTCACCGGTATACCGGAAAAGTATATATTCTTCTTATTCTGATCTTTGCTGCACCCTCGGGAATTTATATGGGGCTCTTTGCCAATGGGGGCTTTTTATCAAAAACTTCTTTTGTCATATTAGGCTTTTTATGGTGGCTTTCAACATATAAGGCATATCAGCTGGCAAAACAAAAGAAGTTTAAAGAACACAAACAATGGATGTGGCGGAGTTTTGCCTTTACATTATCTGCCATTACCCTGAGAATGTGGAAAGTAATTATTGTCTATTTATTTCATCCCAATCCCATGGATGTTTATCAGATCATTGCATGGCTGGGCTGGATTCCCAACATGCTTATTATTGAATATTTAATCACAAAAAAACATATATGAAAATTGTAAAGTACACTCTTATTTCTCTACTGGCAGTTGCTTTGGTAAGCTGCAAAAAAGAAGCAAAAACCAATGGTTCCAGAAAGGATTCCCTGACTGCAAAAAAAGACTCTGTTATTGTTCCTGAAGTTCACAAAGAATATTACGGAATTTACACCGGTGAGTTTGCCGGAATGGAAAAGATGGTAGATGAAACAGACGGCTCGGAATATGATGTTGATAATTACAAAAGAATTTCTTTAAAAATCAACAGGATTACCAGGGACAGTGTTTACGGACAAAGTATCGTGAATGGCAATCAGCGCCCGTTCAGAGGAGTTTTCAATGAAGCGACGGCATCTTTTGTGCTTGATGAGCCGGGAAATGATAAAACAGACGGAAGATTTGAAGTAAAACTGAAAGGAGACAGCTTAACCGGAAAATGGAATGCATTTGATAAAACATCCGTCAAAGCCCCTTTAAAAACCCTGAAACTGATTAAAAAAGAGTTTGTTTATAATCCCAACTTTATGCTGGATAAGGATTCTGATCTGGTAGACTGGACAAATTCAAAAGAGTTCACCGAAAAATATACAGATGAGGAAACCGGTAAAACAGAAAGCTATAAAACAACAAAAAATCGTTTCGCTTCCGAAGCCATATTCAAGCTGAATGCATCCAAGCAGAAGCTCACAGAAAAAGATCTTAAAAACTTAAGAAAGCTGGATCTGGAAATCATCAAAAATTCTGTATTTGCAAGACATGGATACTCTTTCAAAAAAGAAACCTACAGGAATTTCTTTGAGCAGACAGATTGGTATATCCCTGTTTCTAATAATGTAGACAATGATCTTTCTCCTCTGGAAAAGGAAAATGTGGCATTACTGAACCGCTTTACCAAATATGCTGAAGATAAGTATGACAGCTTTGGTCGATAGGTAATCAGTTCCGGACTCCAAGCTTTAGGGATTAGGGACCGAGGTTACACCACCATTGTTTGCCATCCTTACATACATAAAGAGAATCAGGCAGCCTATGGCATAGCACAGATTATCAATCCATGAAAAAGAATTCCCGATCACAATATACATCAGGCTTCCAGGACGGAAGCCTAGTTTTTCTGCCATATGGAAATACTGTGCAAATTCTACTAAAAATGAAAAAAGCAAAATTCCAAAAATGAGTTTCTGATCGTTTACTTTTACAAAACTCCTGACAAAAGTATAAAGAAGCATGACCACTATGACATCTCCAAGATAAGCTCTCACGAAGAAAATATGACTTAGTTTGGTGGCAATCAGTACTTCCACCAGAAAAATAAAGATTGTGATAAAGAAATATTTCAGACTGAATTGTAATTTCATTTTAAACTGGGTTTAAGTCATAAAAAATTGATATTCCCGGAAATCTCTGTCTGTTGCACTTATTATCATGCTAATCATTTATAGAAAGACAAAATATTATCATTCAACAATTTACAAAAACAAAAATTACCGCTCGAAAAAATATTTTACAAATAAAGGATTTATTTTTATCATCAATCCATTTTTTTGATATTTTTACAACCTTAAAAATTAAACCATGAAAAAAACTTATTTACTTCTGCCAATCTTCTTTTTGGCTTCATGTTCAAGCAGCAATGATGAAACAGATTCATCCAACAATAATGGGAATAACAGTAACAATGATCCGGTTTTGGTTACCAAAATGACGTTGGACGGTGATGTTTTAACTTTTACTTACAATGGCTCTAAAATTTCTCAGATTAAGAATCTTACTGAAGGAAGTGTAACTACATTTACTTATTCAGGTGACCTGATCTCCCAATCTGTAGTTAGTGGTTCAAATACTGCCCTTACTACTAAATTTGCTTATGACAGCAATGGCAGGCTGATCAAAAAAACAATTTCAGGAATTGATTTCGGAGGAAACTGGAATTCAGAGTCTAACTATACTTACCTAGCCAATAACAATGTAAAAATTGTATATACTGCAACAACTTCAGCATCCACAAGAAATGAAACCAGAAATGCTATTCTGAATGCTGACGGTTCTATGAGCAGCTGGACCGGTACTCTTTCAAGAACCCAGAATAATACCACTGAGTCAGCTACTTCTACCCTTAAACCTGTAGTATATGATACGAAAAATGCTCCTTTAAAAAATATAACAGGCTATTTAAAGATTGTTGACAATGAGGATGAAAGTGGTTCTGCTCACAACACATTAAGTTATAATCACATTGTCAGCTACAATAATGGAACAGGAGTTGAGTGGACGATATTCAAATCAAGTTTTGAATATAATGCCAGTGGCTATCCTACAAAAGAAACCAGAGCCTATTATGATAAAACAGGAACAACACCTACAGGCTCTACTGATATCAACACTTACGAATACAATCACTTATAATACAGAAGAGCGCTCAGGCGCTCTTTTTTATTTTCTTTAGTTCATATATGTTATTTCTCACACTCTATAGAACTATGCGGATAATTTCGTATATTTGAGTTGAATCAAAACTAAAATATCATGAAAAAATCAAACATTCAGAAAAGAAAATTAACAAAAAGTGAATTGAAACAGATTAACGGAGGCAGCGGACCACTTTGTCCCGGGACTTGTTTCTGTAATATTGATGGAGAGATGACCATTGGGGCATGCACTCCTAAAGGACAATGTTGTTAATACATTATAACTTGTCATATAAAGAATAAGGATTGAGGCAACTCCTCAATCTTTTTTTATAAACTATATTTCAGACAAAACATAACATTTTGACTCACAATATTTTGAACATAATAAAATAACTTGTAAATTAGCTTTTACCAAATTAAAATTATTATGAAAAATTCAAAAAATCAGAAAAGAAAGCTTAGTAAAAATGAGCTGAAAGAGATCAGCGGAGGAGCCAACAGACCGATCTGCCCAAGAGTGATAAGCTGTACAGATCCGGATACCGGAGAAGAGCGATATGGAGTTCCGGGCATGCAGGACGGATTCTGCTGCTAATAGAAATATGATTAAAAAAAATGATTGGATTAGCCTCCAATCATTTTTTTTATGGCGTTAAGCTTCATTAAAGCTTCAATCGGTGTTAAAGTATTGATATCTATTTTCGTCAGTTCTTCACGAATATTCTCCAGAACAGGGTCATCCAACTGGAAGAATGAAAGCTGCATATTTTCCTCGGTCACCCTTTTGATGCTTTCCGAAATACCTCCATTACCCTGAGTTCTGCTAGCTTCAAGTGTTTTAAGAATTTCATTCGCTCTGTTAACCACTTTCGCAGGCATACCCGCCAGTTTTGCTACATGAATACCAAAGCTGTGCTCACTTCCTCCCGAAACCAGCTTTCTCAGGAAAATGATATTTCCTTTGTTTTCCTGGATAGAAACGTGGAAATTTTTCACTCTTTCGAAATTCACAGTCATTTCATTCAGCTCATGGTAATGTGTTGCAAATAAAGTCTTTGCCTGTGTTGGATGCTGATGAAGATATTCTGCAATCGCCCATGCAATGGAAACCCCGTCATAAGTGGAAGTTCCACGCCCGATTTCATCCAATAAAATAAGGCTTCGCTCGGAGATATTATTCAGAATATTTGCAGCTTCATTCATTTCCACCATAAAAGTAGATTCACCCGCAGAAATATTATCGGTAGCTCCTACTCTTGTAAAAATCTTATCCAGCATCCCGATTTCAGCATATTTTGCCGGCACAAAACTTCCGATCTGTGCCAGAAGGCATACAATCGCTGTCTGGCGTAGAATTGCCGACTTACCGGCCATGTTTGGTCCCGTTACCATAATGATCTGCTGGGAATCCTTATCCAGGAAGATATCATTCGGAATGTATTTTTCACCTAGAGGAAGCGCATTTTCAATGATCGGATGTCTGGCTTCTTTTAAATCAATCGCATAGCCATCATTCAGCACAGGCTTTGTATAGCTTTCAGAAACAGCCAGTTCAGACAATCCTGCGGCTACATCGAGCTGGGCGATTATGTTGGAGTTCCCCTGAATCTGATCAATATAAACCATGGTTTCTCCACATACATTTCTGTAGAGCGAAGTTTCCAGAACGCCTATTTTTTCTTCAGCACCAAGAATCTGGTTTTCGTATTCCTTCAATTCTTCAGTGATATATCTTTCAGCATTCACCAGGGTTTGCTTTCTTACCCAATCATCAGGAACTTTATCTTTATGCGTATTCCGAACTTCAATGTAATATCCGAAAACGTTGTTAAAATCAATTTTAAGGCTGGTAATTCCTGTCCTTTCAATTTCTCTCTGGCACATTTCATCCAGGAAGCCACGCCCTTTACTCTGAAGATTTCTCAATCTGTCCAGCTCTTCAGACACGCCTTCTTTGATGATATTTCCTTTCGCTATACTTACCGGAAGCTCTTCATTAAGATGATTCTGCAGGAATTTAATCAATTCTTCAAGATCAAACAGGGGCTCTAACCATGCCAACACATCTGCATGAGAATGTAATAACGATTTGATTTTATGAATATTAATCAAACTTTGGCGCAAATACCCAAGTTCTTTCGGAGAAATTTTCTCTGCGGCCAGTTTTCCCATCAGCCTGTCAAGATCAGAAATTGATTTCAAAAGCTGGCAGATCTCATATTTCAGATGATCATTTTCATTTAAGAAATCAATCAGGGAAAGTCTTCTCATGATCTCATCCACAGATTTTAAAGGAAGGATGATTCTTCTTCTCAAAAGCCTTCCGCCCATTGGCGTAGACGTTTTATCAATAATATCCAATAATGATTTCCCCTGTGGATTGCTTGGATACACAATTTCCAGGTTTCTCAGGGTAAAATTATCCATCATCAGGTAATCTTCCTGAGGAATGATCTGAAGCTTAGTAATATGGGAAAGCAGATTGTGATGGGTATCTTCCACGAGATAAGCAAAAATGGCTCCTGCTGCAGTAATAGCCAACGGAAGATTTTCTACACCAAAACCTTTTAAAGAATTGGTTTTAAAGTGATTCGTTAATTTTTCGTAGGCAAAATTATATTGGAACGCCCAGTCCTCAAGCTTAAAAGCATTTTTATTTTTGATCTGTTCCGGAATCTGTGTGCTTCTCTGGAAGATAATCTCGCTCGGATCAAAAGTATTAACGATATGCAACAGCTTTTCCAGGTTTCCTTCACTTACCAGAAATTCTCCTGTAGAGATGTCTACTAAAGCAATTCCGTATTTCTCTTTTTCTTTATGTAATGAAAGAAGAAAATTATTCTTTTTTGAATTTAATACCTGGTCATTGAAAGTAACGCCGGGAGTAACCAGCTCCGTAACCCCTCTTTTTACAATTCCTTTCACCATTTTAGGATCCTCCAGCTGATCGCAGATTGCCACACGCATTCCTGCCCTCACCAGTTTAGGAAGGTAAGAATCTATGGAATGATGCGGGAAACCAGCCAGTTCCACACTTCCTTCGCCGTTATTTCTTTTGGTAAGAACAATGCCCAGGATCTGAGATGTTTTCACTGCATCCTGTCCGAAAGTTTCATAAAAGTCCCCTACCCTGAAAAGCAAAAGCGCATCCGGATATTTACCCTTGATGGTATTGTACTGCGTCATTAGCGGGGTTTCTTTCTTTGATTTTGCCATAGTAAAAAATGAGCCCCAAATTTAAAAAAATAAATTCAGGGTAAGAGAATTGTTTAGGGGTTAATCTTCCCTGCTTTTCTTTATCATTAATTAATCGTATTTTCACCGTCAAATCACATTATTTATGGAATTTCCTGTTTTAGAGACAGAAAGACTTATCTTGCGCCAGCTTACGTTCAATGACATCCAGGACCTTTTCGAGTATTTTTCTCTGGATGAGGTCATGGAATATTACGATCTGGACACTTTCAAAACGCCTGATGATTCCCGCCGCATTATCGAACATTTTAACAGTGAGTTTGAAAAAGGAAAAGGATTCAGGTGGGCTCTGGAGCTGAAATCCGGTGGAAAAGTCATCGGTACATGTGGTTACCACAACTGGTACAGGGAGCATTTCAGGGCAGAAGTCGGCTATGAACTTAATCCAAAATTCTGGCAGCAATCTTATATGAAAGAAGCTCTTCTTCCCATTCTGACCTATGGATTTGAAACAATGAGACTTCACCGCGTGGACGCATTCATTGACCCTTCCAATATTTCTTCTGAAAGACTGTTGTCTTCTTTAAATTTCAGCAAAGAAGGAACGCTGAAAGATTATTTTTTTGAAAAAGGGAAATTTGTAGACGCAACAATATTCGGACTTATCAATAAATAAATTGATTTAAATCTAACGCTAAGAAGCAAAGAAAATTGATATTGATTCTTCTTATTTTCGTTCGCAAAGGCATTTCATTTAGCAATTGAAGTGCTTTACTCGCTGAGTGAAACGCCTTTGCGAACCTTTATAATAGATTAGCTTTAAACTTGCGTTCAATGCGTTAAAATGGTCAAAAGTATAATATTTATTTTTCTGAAAGGTGCTTTTCCAAAGCCTCAGAACTTTTCTTATAGGCCCATTTTTGCTTGTAGTTCACCCATTTGGCTTTGAATAATTTTCTCATAAGCTTATCCGTGTATCTCATAATGAAAACATGATACAGCATATTGGCAAAGACATTGGGTTTATTGGGAAGTGCTCTTAAAGAAAGAGAAAAACCAGGCTCAAGATATCTGTTGAAATGCCAGAACGCTCCGGGAATAAAAAGAGCATCACCATGTTCCATGAAAATCTCGTAGCCTTTTGCATATTTCAATGCGGGGAACTTCTCATAATCCGGATTTTCATAATCCAGTTCGTAAATGGTATGAACAGATAAAGGAACTTTATATAAAAACGGAGACTGTTTCTGATCAAAAAGCAGGATTCTTTTCTTTCCTTCAAAGTGAATATGCATAAAATCACCCAGATCCACATCATAATGCATTAAAACATGGGCTTCGCTTCCTCCGAAAAATAAAGTCGGAAGTCTCTTAAAAAACTTCATTCCAAGATCCGGATAGGTGAAATTTTTCAGCAGTTCGGGAAGCCTGTCTGTAATGATATAGAAAAAGATACGAAGGTCTGAAGGCTTACTTTTTATGGTATCAATATATTCCTTCATTTTCATATGGGTCACCGGAGCATCAGAACTTTTAGAGGCATCGGCCGGTTTATTATCATACAAAGGAACTTCCTGATCGCCTGCCTTTTCTCTGATATATGCCAGATTCCATTTGTCGAAGGCATCCCAGCGGCTGGCAAAATTCTTAATCAAAAGAGGCTTCTGCTTTTTGAAATAATTCTTCTGAAAATCTTCTTTACTGATATCAGTTACAATATCTACATTTTCGAGGATCATGTATTTTGTATTTAATGCGAAATAAAAATAGTGTTTTTTTGAAACCTGAGAAAATTAAGATTAAAAGAGCTGGAAGAAGGATGATGGATGCTGGAAGTTCATATTTGTCTGCAAACGACTACACATCATTCCATAAAAAGATTCTATGGAAAAACATTGACCTCATTCGGCTTCAATAACTTCCCTTTTCCTGCTTCAGACTTCCTTACTTTATTGGCAGAGCTCGGATGAAAAATTTATATTTGTAGTAATAAGTGAATTTATGAGAGTCTACAACACCAAACATTTCCTTAAAATCCTATTCAGTCTCCACAAAAGCGATACCCTGAAAATTCTTTTCCCAAGTATGATTCTTGTAGGATTATACTCATGGGGAATTCAGTATCTGGAAGTAGAATATCTTCACCTTACTTCAAAATCAGGAATCAGCAATGTGGGAATGATTCACTCTCTGCTGGGCTTTGTTCTTTCTCTTTTGCTGGTTTTCAGAACCAATACCGCTTATGACAGATGGTGGGAAGGCAGGAAACTTTGGGGCAAACTGGTCAATGACACCCGAAATTTTGCCATAAAAATCAACACCATTCTTGGCGATAACCGTCAGGATGCTGAGCAGATTGCAAGATATCTCAAATTCTTTCCTCACTTTTTAGCCAAGCACCTTTCCAAGGAATCTACAAGACTCGCTTTGGATGAAGATTATTCTGAAATTGAAAGCTCCTTAAAAAATCATGGCCCAAGTGAAATGATTATCCTGTTAAGCCATAAATTAAATCAATTAAAAAAAGAAGGAAAAATATCTGAAGTTGAAATGCTGTATCTGGATACACAGCTTTCCGGGTTTCTGGATGTTTGTGGAGGCTGTGAGCGAATCAAAAACACTCCGATTCCTTATTCCTACTCTTCTTTCATCAAGAAATTTATTATCCTGTACGTTTTTGCCTTGCCCATTGCTTACGTGATCACTATTGGCCTTTTCATGATTCCGCTTACCGTTTTCGTATACTATGTACTGATGAGTCTTGAACTCATTGCAGAAGAAATTGAAGATCCTTTCAATAATGATGAAAATGATATTCCTATGGAAACATTGGCTCAGAATATTGAGAAGAATGTGCATCAGATTATGATCAGAAAATAAAAAATCAAGCTTTTAAAGCTTGATTTCTTTCAGTTCTCCGTCTTGTTTTATTTCTACAAACTTGCTTTCCCTGTTGGCAGCAGAATATCCGTAGAAAAATGTACTGTATATCGGGGTTGAATACAGATACGCTCCATAGCCGTTATAGGCATCAGAAGTCCCGGTCTGTTGCTGGTAACTTGCTGTAGCTGTAAAATTGACGATGGTTTCAAGATAATATTTCCCTGGCTTCAGCTTTTCGAATTTAAACCTTCCGTGATCATCTGTTAAGGCTTCTACTCTGTATTTGAAAGCTTCTTCAGACATATATACCGTCGTCTTTTTATTTTCATACTTCCTTCTCATGTCGTAAAACTCCTGAAAATAAGGCGTTACAGGAAAAAGCATGACAACAGTTCCTTTGGGTGCGTAATGCTTTTCTCCAAGCAATGGCTTAATACCCCAGTTGTTTTTTTGTTTTGTGGAAG
Source organism: Chryseobacterium gleum (assembly GCF_900636535.1). Lineage (NCBI taxonomy): Bacteria > Pseudomonadati > Bacteroidota > Flavobacteriia > Flavobacteriales > Weeksellaceae > Chryseobacterium > Chryseobacterium gleum. Next base: position 3,574,815 of record NZ_LR134289.1, on the reverse strand, counting down.
CCACACCTTCAATGGTAGAATTTCCGAACCCAAGCATTTCTCTTGCCAGTTTTTTGTCGAAAAAAGCCTGAGGATAATAGGTATTTTGTGCTTCCAGGTAAATAAATCCCCACATTAATATGAATAAGGTGAATAATTTTTTCATAGTATATTTTTGAGTCAAATATAAGTATTTTACTATTTTTGAAATAAAAATAGCTATGAAGTACATCTTTTTATTATTTTTTTCCGCTTCTGCTCTCATTATGGCGCAGAAACCCTGCGGATATAAAGACGGTTTACAGGAGGGAGCCTGCAAAGAGTTTTATGAAAACGGACAGGTTAAAAATGTGGTGGAATGGAAAAAAGGAAAACTGGACGGCGATGCTGTTTTTTATTATGATAATGGAAAAATACAGTCCAAAGGCGAATATAAAAAAGGATATAAGGTAAAAGAATGGTCCTATTTTGACAAAAATGGAGTCCTTACATCCAAAGAGGCTTTTAGGAATGGAGAAAAGAATATTTATGACAACAGTCTTACCGCTACTTTTTATTCTCCTGCCGGTAAAATAACTGAAATTTCGAATTATAAATTCAATAAATTACAGGGAGAAAGCAAAACCTTCCATGAAGACGGAAAATCGGTAAAAGACATTGGCCAGTATGACAACGGTCTTGCTACCGGAAAATGGAAAGTGTTCTATCCATCAGGAAAATTACAGCGCGAAACCGAATTTGCCAATGACAAAAGAAACGGCACCCGGGTTCATTACCGTGAAGATGGAAGCATAGAAAAGACAGAGGTCTACAAAGACGGAAAATTAATCTCAACAAAATAATACAATTGGTACAGAAACTAAAACTGGAAGAACTTAACAGAATAGATGTAGAAACATTTAAGAAGGTTGAAAAAATTCCGTTGGTCATCATTTTAGATAATATCAGAAGTATGCACAATGTAGGTGCAGCCTTCAGAACAGCAGATGCATTTTTAATTGAAAAAATAATCCTCTGTGGAATTACGCCCCAACCCCCTCATCGCGAGATCCATAAAGCGGCGTTGGGAGCTACAGAAAGTGTAGACTGGTCTCATGAAGCAGATACCAATACTGCTGTTGCCGATTTGAAAAGCAATGGTTATGAAATCATCGGAATTGAACAGACTACGGACAGCCAAATGATTACAGATTTTACGATTGATAAATCGAAAAAATACGCCCTGATTTTAGGAAATGAAGTAGAGGGAATCAGTGATGAAGTTCTTCCTAATATTGATGTGTTTTTAGAGATTCCTCAACTTGGAACGAAACATTCTCTTAATGTAAGTGTATGTGGCGGAATTGTAATGTGGGAATTTGCAAAAGCTTTAAAATAAAAAAACTGCATATGTCCTTAGTAGACAGTGCAGTTTGAAATAAATCTAATAAAAAGTAAAAATGAAAGGCGACAAAGGTACTTTATTTTTTTTTACAAACAAATTTTGACGGCACTTTTTTTGTTCCATCTTAAAAAAAGTACTGTTTTCAGAAAAAGTTTCATTTAATTTTTTATAAATTAGCACAATGTTTATCAAGGACTATATCTCAAAAGACTTTCCGTGTTTTAGCCTGTCTGACTCCATAGAGTCGGCCAGAAATATATTGGAAGATTTTGGATATTCCCATGTTTTCATCAAAAAATCCCACCACTTCTATGGTGCTATCGCCATGGACTTTCTGTATGAGGAAGAGGGAGGAACACTGAAAGATCTGGAACATCAGATAGAGCGTTTTGCTATTCTGGAAGATAGTAATATTATGGACAGTATTCGTCTGTTCTATACATTCAGTTCCAATATAATTCCGGTGATCAATAAAAATGAAAAATATCTGGGTTATATTACCTGTGAAGATGTTTTTCAGGACCTTTCCCGTTATCCTCTGTTTTCAGAGACAGGAGCCATTCTTACTGTAGAAACTCCTGCCAGAAAATATTCTATGACGGAAATTACCAATATTGTAGAAAGCAACAACTCGAAGTTTTACGGCGGGTTTATAAGCTTTATGTCTGATGAAGTGGTCCAGATCACCATAAAGATCAGTAATGAAAACCTTGCCTCGATAGACGCTACTTTTGACCGGTACGACTACAGAATTGTTGAAAAATACTATTCTGATGAGAAATCCGATCTGTTTAAAGACCGATTCGGTTTTTTACAAAAATTCATAGAAATATAACATGAAGGCAGCCATATATTCTCAGAAAAAAGATCTTGATACTTTTTTATATTTAAGCAAGTTTATCTCTGAACTTGAAGCAAGAGGTGTAAAATCTGTTCTGTATGATGAAATGGCTGAGGCTCTTCAGTTTTCAAAAATATTCGAAACTTTCAACTGCAAACAGGATCTTCTGGATAAAGAGGTAGATCTGTTCTTCACTTTCGGTGGTGACGGAACTATTGTGAATTCTTTAACCTTCATTGAAGATCTTGAAATTCCGGTAGTAGGAGTAAATACAGGACGTCTTGGATTTTTAGCCTTTTTCACGAAGGAACAGGTGTTTAAAGAACTGGATTCTATCTTAAAAGGAGATGTAAAAACAAGCCGACGTTCAGTAATAGAAGTGGTTTCGCCCAAGCTTGAAGGGTCTTTTCCTTATGCGTTGAATGATGTTACCGTGTCCAGAAAAGAAACCACATCCATGATCACCGTTGATTCTTATATTAACGATGAATTTCTCAATGTATTCTGGGGCGATGGCGTGATCATTTCAACGCCAACAGGCTCTACCGCATACTCTCTGAGCTGCGGAGGACCAATTATCTCTCCCAACAACGAAAATTTTGTCATTACTCCAATTGCACCTCACAACCTGAACGTAAGGCCTCTGGTTGTAAATGATAAGGTAGAAATAAAATTCAGGGTGGAAAGCCGTGTACCTCAATACTCCCTTTCCTTAGACTCCCGGCTGATCCATATAGAAACAGATAAAGAAATCATTATCAAAAAAGCAAAATTCCAGCTTCTTCTGGTACAGCCCAACAGTTTAAGTTTCTACGAAACCATCCGTCAGAAGCTACTTTGGGGAAGAGATAAAAGAAATTAGCAATTTCTTAAAAATGATTACCTTTACACGAAATTAAAAACACCTAATAAATTTATAACAAAAAGTAAAACATGAGCAGAATTTTTCCGGCAGGAGTTGCCACAGGTCAGTTAGTTACTGATATCTTTCAGTATGCTAAAGAAAACAAATTTGCATTACCTGCAGTAAACGTAATTGGATCAAGCAACGTAAACGCTACGATGGAAACTGCAGCGAAATTAAACGCTCCTGTAATTATTCAGTTTTCAAATGGAGGAGCTGCGTTCAACGCAGGGAAAGGATTAAGCAATGACGGACAAAAGTCTGCAATCTTAGGAGCTATCGCGGGAGCAAAACATATTCACACGCTTGCAGAAGCTTACGGAGCAACAGTAATTTTACACACAGACCACTGTGCAAAGAAATTACTTCCCTGGATTGATGGTTTGATGGATGCTAACGAAGAATTCTTCAAGCAGACAGGAAAATCTCTTTACTCTTCTCACATGTTAGACCTTTCTGAGGAATCTTTAGAAGAAAACCTTGAGATTTCAGCTAAATATTTCGAAAGAATGGCTAAGCTTCAGATGACTCTTGAAGTAGAAATCGGGGTTACCGGTGGTGAAGAAGACGGTGTTGACAACTCAGACGTTGATAACTCTAAATTATATACACAGCCTGAAGATGTAGCTTATACTTATGAAAAATTAAAAGCTATTTCTGACAACTTCACAATCGCTGCTGCTTTCGGTAACGTACACGGAGTTTACAAGCCAGGAAACGTGGTTCTTACTCCGAAAATTCTTGACAATTCTCAGAAATATGTTCAGGAGAAATTCGGAACGGCTGCTAAACCGATCAACTTTGTATTCCACGGAGGTTCAGGATCTACTTTAGAAGAGATCAGAGAAGCGATCGATTACGGAGTAATCAAAATGAACATTGATACTGACCTTCAGTTTGCATACACAGAAGGAATCAGAGATTATATGATCAACAATATTGAATATTTAAGAGCTCAGATCGGAAACCCTGAAGGAGAAGAAAAACCTAACAAAAAATTCTATGATCCAAGAGTTTGGGTAAGAAAAGGTGAGGATACATTCTCTGCAAGATTGGTGAAAGCATTTGAAGATTTAAATAACGTAAATACTTTAAAATAAGAACTGTACAATTGTATCAATGTAAAAAATATTCATAAGAAATAGATTTACATTGATACATTTTACATTTATACATTAATACAAACAAAAATGGCATTCGACTGGTTTAAAAGAAAAGCAAAAAACATTACCACTTCTACTGATGAAAAAAAGGACGTTCCCAAAGGCCTGTGGCATCAGACTCCTTCCGGAAAAGTAGTGGAACATGATGAACTAAAGAGAAATAACTACGTTTCTCCTGAAGACGGATTTCATGTGAGAATAGGAAGTGCAGAATTTTTTGACATCCTTTTTGACGGTGGTAAATTTACCGAACTGGATGCCAATGTTGAGAGTATTGATATCTTAAACTTCAAAGATACAAAGCCTTACAAAGACCGTCTGAAAGAAGTGAAAGCTAAAACAAAGCTTACAGATTCTATCAGAAACGCAGTAGGAACTGTAAAAGGAACTGAAATGGTAGTTTCTTGTATGGATTTTGCTTTCATCGGTGGATCTTTGGGTTCTGTAATGGGAGAAAAGATCAGAAGAGCTGTAGATTACTGTATCGCACATAAGCTTCCGTATATGATTATCTGTCAGTCCGGAGGAGCAAGAATGCAGGAAGCCACTTACTCTCTGATGCAATTGGCAAAAGTTCAGGCTAAATTAGCTCAGCTTTCCGAAGCAGGACTTTTATACATCGCTTACCTTTGTGACCCTACATTCGGAGGAATCACAGCTTCTTTCGCTATGACTGCCGATATCATCATGGCAGAGCCGGGAGCACTGATCGGTTTTGCTGGACCAAGAGTAATCCGTGAAACGATTGGTAGAGACTTACCGGAAGGATTCCAGACATCAGAATTCTTACAGGAAAAAGGATTTGTAGATTTCATCGTAAAAAGAACTGAAATTCAGGATACGGTTGCCAAAACAGTTAATTTATTGGCTGTAAAAGCATAGTATCTGTAACAAAAACAATACAATCTCTCTCTAATTAGGGAGAGATTTTTATTTATGAGGACTTTTAAAATATTTTTCAATGCCATCAGGAGTATGAGTTTTAAAAAGATTATGCGTCTTTTATCACTCATCCTTCCCCATCCTCTTTTCGCTTTACTAAGTTTTTATGCTACAGTAAAGGCATTCACCATTGCACAGAAAAAATTCCCTGAAACAGCCTCCAATAACGGCATTGGAAATGCTTTCAGGCATGCTCTCTGGTGCTGCTTCATTATGATGTACTGCTGTAAGATTTCCTCTCCTAAAAAAGCGCTTGATTTTTGCAAAAGAATTACGGACATGCATGAAGAGCTGTTCCCGAATGAGCCCCTGGAAACCAAAATGGATCTTCATAACAACAAAATCGGAATGGATTATTTCATGGAACTTTTACCGGGAATTCACCGTCAGTTTTTTGAAAAAAGCTTCTTTGTAGATGCATTAATCAAAAAAATGGATGATGCAAAAGTTCTTAAAAGCCTGGATGACAATTTTGAGGGGTATCTTGTTTATCTGGAAGAGTAAATCATTTTAGTTTTAAACGCCAGGGAGCGCAGGGAAAATCTAAAAACTTAATGTATATTTTTTGTTCGCAAGGGCATTTCATTCAGCAATGTTCCCTAACTTAAATTCTCTTTGGTTAGCGCTAACGCCTTTGCAAAAGAAAAAATCAACCGTCATCATTAAAAACCTTTGCGTACATTGCGTTAACAATATACTTTAAGATTAGAAGCCATCATTAGTTCTCTTTAACACCAGAATAACAAAAGACTTTAGTTATTTTTGTGGTTTAAAGTATTTTCGATAAGTTTAAACAATTAAATCAATCAGATGGTTCTCAGCAGAATTTGGTCGGCTTTCATTATCATTGCCATTGCCATTGCCAGTATAAAATACGTTTCGTCAGGTAATTACAAAACCATTTTCAATGATATGGTGGTAGGAAAAGGTGGTGATACAGTGAAGATTGCTTCCCAGCCTATGAACAGCCTCTCCCCTGTTGTAAGAGACAGCCTGATGAAAAAAAATGATTTTGCAGACAGCAGAATCCACTATAAAACAGATTCTTTAAAACAGAATGTAAATGTTTACCGCGTTCAGGAATCAGACGGAGTAATCGGGACTTCAGAAACCGCAGTTAAAATCTGCCTTGGCCTTATCGGAATTATGACCCTGTTTATGGGATTCATGAGTATTGCTGAAAAAGCTGGAGGCATCAACCTTTTAAGCCGTCTGATACAGCCCTTTTTCTCTAAACTATTTCCTGATATCCCTAAGAATCATCCCGCATTCGGGCACATGCTGATGAATTTCAGCGCCAATCTATTAGGGCTAGATAATGCTGCGACTCCTTTTGGTTTAAAAGCAATGGAAAGTCTCCAGACTTTAAACCCTAATAAAGATACAGCCAGCAATTCACAGATTATGTTTCTGTGCCTTCATGCAGGTGGTATGACTTTGATTCCTGTATCGATTATTGCGATCAGAGCCTCGATGGGTTCCAAAACGCCTACAGATATTTTCCTGCCCTGTATGATTGCCACTTTTGCCGCTACACTGGCAGCAATGATTATCGTTTCATTATATCAGAAAATCAATCTTCTCCGTCCTGTAGTGATTGCCTATGTAGGAGGAATTTCAGCCGTTATCGCTTTATTGGTTTTGTACCTGGTTCAGTTGAGCAAAGATGAGCTGGACGATTTCAGCAAAGTATTGAGCAATGGACTGATTCTCTTCATTTTCCTGGCGATTGTATTGGGTGCTGTTTATAAAAAAATCAACGTTTTTGATGCCTTTATTGAAGGGGCAAAAGAAGGTTTTACAACCTGTGTCAAGATTATCCCTTACCTTGTCGGAATGCTGATTGCCATTTCATTATTAAGAACCTCCGGTGTTTTCGATGTGATTATCGACGGAATGAAGTGGGTGGCCAACGTTGCCAATATGGATCCTAGATTTGTGGATGGACTTCCAACGGCTTTAATCAAACCTTTATCCGGTTCCGGAGCCAGAGGAATGATGGTAGACACAATGACAACATTTGGAGCTGATAGTTTTCAGGGTAAATTGGCAGCAGTTCTTCAGGGAAGCTCAGATACGACGTTTTACGTGATCGCAGTATATTTCGGGGCTGTGGCTGTTAAAAATACAAGATATACGGTAATTGCCATGCTTCTGGCCGATCTGGTGGGTATTATCACTTCTATCGCACTGGCTTATTTATTTTTCGCATAATGAAAAGATGCTGGTTGAACAATGCTATTAACTTAAAACATTAAACTTAAAACTTTACATCCATTATGATTACAGATAAAGAATTTACACTAAGACTCATCCGCCAATTAACCCAGGCATTGGAAAAACTGATTCTGGACAAACCTGAAGAAAGTTTAATGCAGAAAGAACTGGATTTTGATACGCTAATGAGAGATATTTTCAAGATGAATTTCACCGAAGTTTCCTCAATGACTAAAGAAGAAATGATTGCCCTGGTCAATGAGAGACAGGAAAGAGATCATAAAGATTATTATGAAATGCTTGGAAATCTTTTCTACTTTAAAAGCAGACAAGGCCAGAATAAAGATTTTCAGGATAAAGCAAAAACATTCTATGAGCTGTATCTACAGACCAGCGGTATTTTTGCCCTGCCGGTTATCAACAGAATAAATGAATTGAAAAAAGCACTTGAATAAAGTGCTTTTGTATTTTTAGAAAGTAATTTTATAAGTACCGGTTGAAGAAGTATTGGCTTTCTCCGCCTTCACATACTTCTTAACCCAGGCTACGGATGTAGATGACACGCAAGGATCCGAAATACCTCCTGATCTTCTTGCCGACACTACATTTCCTGCTTTATCTACGGTGTAGGAAATCGTAATCGATCCGCTTGCTGTACAGCTGTGAGAGGGTTGCACTCCTCCTCTTCCCATTGTTCCGGGAATATAACCGACTAATTTCCTGTCGATTCCAACCTTGCTGTCGCCATTTCCGTCACCTCCTAAAGGATCCCCCGCATTTCCGATACCATCACCAGTTCCCTGGCTTCCGGCTTTAGTTCCTCTTCCTTTGATCAGGTTTCCTATGGCTGCTGTTCCTTTTCCGTCCCCATTTCCTGTTTTTGAATTGGCTGTAGCAGCGCCCGATTTTTTGGTATTTTTAGAAGCACTTGTACTGGTTGCTTCTTTTTTCTCAGCTTTTTTTGATTCTTCTTTTTTAGGAACTGTTGTTTTTGAGTTATTCCCAGTGATTACCTTTTCCTTCACTTCTGTTTTCTTAGGTTCAGGAGTAGGTAAAGGCTCTGGCTTCACAACAGTTTTTGTTTCCGGAACCGGTGTTTCTGCAGGTTCAGGTGTTACTTCTTCTGTGGCTGCGGCAAGGCTTCCAGGCTGCTCAGCAGGCTCTTCGATCCCTTTTCCGTTTCTGTTGTCTCCAAAGTTCACCAGCATTGTGGTAACCACTTCAGGGTCTTTATCCAGTTCGGGTTTTAATTTATATAAAAAAACAAAAAGCAGAATAGCAGCCCAGATCAGAATAGAAAGCAATGCGCTTTTTACCCTGTCTTTATTTTCTTCGTTTCTGTTTGCTGTATAGCTTCTCATCTTAAAAAGTAAATCTTTCCGGAAATCCGGCTATGTTATTTATCTTTAACGGTTGCAATCGCAATGTTAAATTTATGTTTTTCAGCAATTTCCATTACAAAAACAACATCTTTATGTAATGTGTTTTCATCAGCTCTGATCGTAAACGATTTATTGGTCTGACCCGCCAATTTATCTACAATAATCTTCTCAAGTTCTCCTTTATTGGCAGGATTATCATCCACAAAGAATGAACCGTCAGGCTTAATACTAACAGTTAAAGGATTAGGAATATTATCGTCAACTGCTCCGGCTTTCGGTAGATTCACATCAATAGCACTCTGGTTGGCAGCTGAAGAGGTGATCATAAAGAAAATCAGCATCAACAGGATAACGTCTGTCATCGCTGCTAAACTGAATTCCGGATTCGCTTTATTTCTTCTTTGAATTTTCATCGTAAGAAAATTATAAAGGTTTATTGATAAGGTCTAAAAATTCTCCAGACATGTTCTGAGCCTTCAGTACAAATTTATCAATCCTTGTCAAAAGGATATTGTAACAGAAGTTGGCAGGAATTGCTACTGCCAAACCTACAGCGGTTTGCCCTAAAGCGGTATAAATACCTTCTGAAAGTGTTTTCGGAGAGAAAGACCCTGTGGCATGAGATAAATTAAAGAAAGCAATAATCATCCCGATTACCGTACCTAAAAGTCCCAGCATTGGTGCAATACTTGGTACTACAGCCAAAAGATTCAGGTTTTTTTCCATATTGGCAACCTCTACCTGTGCCTGTGCTTCCATGGCACTTACAATATCTGAAACAGGACGCCCCAATCTTGAAATTCCCTTCTCTAAAATTCTTCCTTCCGGAGAATTCTGGGTTTTGCAGTAATCTGTTGCTGCCTCTATTTTTCCAGCTTTGATGAAGTCCTCAATATTGTTCATGAAGTTGGAATCTGTTTTTGAAGCCAGTCTTTTAATAAAGAAAAATCTTTCAAAAAACAGATACAGAGAAAACACTCCCAACAGTAATACGGTGACCATCACTATTTTAGCGAAAGCTCCTCCATGGAACATAATTTTCCAGAATGAGAACTCTAAGTTGTCTGCAGCAACTGCAGGTGTAGCGATTTGTGCAAATAAAATCTGAGAAAGTTCCGTTAACAGCATTAAATGTGAATTTTATTAAAGTTTCAACGACAAATGTAGTAGAATATTATGAATTGAACTCTTAAAAATTGCTTAAAAACAACTTAAAATTTGTTACAGTTCTACAAACAGCAAATTTCTTTCCAAAAATAATTCTGAAAAGAAATCCGGTATTAAAAAATGAAGTTTTCGGTTAGTCTTCGTCTACTTCAATATCATCCTGCTTGAATTCGCATTTTAATCTAAAAGGAATCGGAGTATCTGAACCCGTATAGAAATCATCAATAGTTCCTTTCCAGATAACCTGAAGCTCCCCTTCTTCATTTTTTTCAAAAAGAAGCTCATTATCATAGATATAGGCATCTTCATCGTCGAATAGATCTACTTCTGTATAGGTCTCTTCATCAGAGTCATTGATGGTGATGGTTTTTCCTTCTATTTCCGCAGAGTCGATAGGGAAATCGAAAATTTCAAGTGAAAGCTGCGGAAAGTTGTACTGTAGTGAATCATCATCTACGTGATCCAAACTGTCATCCGTAATCACTTCAACCTCTAAAAAGTGTTGCTGGTTGCTGTAAACTGCTTTACAATAAGTATTTCTGATATTGTATTTTAGCGTTTCTTCCGGATGGTAAATTTTTAAAATCCCTTTCATTTTTTCTTAAAAAAGAACTGTAATAATATGATTGTTAAACGTTTTAGACAAAGATAGAAAATTGATTCAAAGTTGAAAGGATTTTGAAAATAATTTTTTAAAATCAGTGCATACCATAAGCCTGAATATCCCAATAATACCTACTTTTGTTTTCATAAAGATTCTGAAAATGAAAAACATTTTATCAAAAGGTATTCTGGCACTGGGGTTGATGATAGGTCTTGCTTCCTGCAAAAAATCGGACTCTCCCCTTACAAAAGTGACCCCAAGTAATCTGGATTCTATTGCTTCCAACTATTATGAGCAATATCTTAAGCTATATCCAATGGACGCTACAGCACAGGGAGATACAAGATATAATGACCAGCTTCCTATTAATATTGATAAAGACTTTATCTCAGGAGAAATAGCATTCTACACTTCTGTACAGAAACAACTGGAAAATGTAGATTATAAAACCCTTTCTGATGAGGATAAAGTGGTATATGATGTTTTGGATTACACTTTAAAAGATAAAATTGAGGCTTATGCCTATCATCCGGAATATATTCCGTTTACCCAGTTTGGCGGTCTTCCGCTTACTTTTCCTTTATATGGAAGTGGACAGGGTAACCAGCCTTTTAAAACGGAAAAAGATTACAGCGACTGGCTGAAAAGAATGGAAAAATTCCCGGAATGGATGGATGCTGCTGCAGACAATTTCCGTGAAGGGATGACTAATAAAATGGTCCTTCCTAAAAAGCTTGTTGTTAAAATGATTCCTCAGATGAAAGCCGAGGAAATCACAACTTCTGATATGGAAAAGAATATTTTCTATGGCCCGATCAGAAATTTTCCTAAAAATTTCTCCCAGGCTCAGAAAGATAAATTTTCTGCACTTTACAAAGAAGCCATTTCGAAAAAGATTATCCCGGCCTATATTAAAATGGGAACGTTCCTTGAAAAAGAATATCTTCCCAAAGCAAGGGATACCGATGGATACAACAGTCTTCCCAACGGTAATGAAATTTACGGCTATTATGTAAAAAGCTGGACCACTACCAAAAAATCTCCTGAAGAGATCAATAAGATCGGATTGCAGCAGGTAGCTATGCTTCGTGCGGAAATGGAAAAAGTAAAACAGCAGGTTGGCTTTACCGGAACTCTGGAAGAATTTATCACATTTGTAAAAACAGATCCAAAGGCGATGCCTTATAAGACTTCCAAGGAGGTTTTAAATGCATTTAATGGCATTTTAACGAAAATCACTCCGAAGCTGAAAACGATGTTTAATGTAACGCCAAAAACAAAGTTTGAGATCAGACAGACAGAGAAGTTCAGAGAAGCAAGTGCCAGCGCAGAATATATGCCTGGAACTCCGGATGGTAAAAGACCGGGTATATTCTATGTTCCGCTTCCGGATCCTTCCAAATTCAATGTTACTTCAGGAATGGAGTCTCTTTTCCTTCATGAGGCCATCCCAGGACATCACTATCAGATGTCTCTTCAACAGGAAAATACAAAGCTTCCTAAATTCATGAGATTCGGATGGTTTGGAGCTTATGGTGAAGGATGGGCGCACTATTGTGAAACATTAGGACCTGAATTCGGGTTGTATACAGATCCTTACCAGAAAATGGGCTACTTAAGCGATCAGATGCTGAGAGCGGTAAGACTTGTTGTAGATACAGGACTTCATACCGGAAAAATGTCAAGAGAAGAGGCGATCAAATATTTCTTAAGCAACATTTCCTATGACGAAGGATCTGCCACTGCAGAAGTTGAAAGATATATGGCAATGCCTGGGCAGGCTTTAGGCTACAAAATAGGCTCTTTAAGAATCCGTGAGCTGAGAGAAAAATATCAGAAAGAGCTTGGAAACAAATTCAATCTGGCAAGCTTCCATGATGAAGTATTAAGTCAGGGATGTCTTCCTCTGGATGTTCTGAACAGGAAAATGGAGCTTTGGGCTCAAAAGCAAAAATAAATTTAAGGGTACTGGACTTTAGTCAGTACCTTTCTTTTTAAACTCTTATTCAGTAAATTTGAATAATTTTAAAAATTAAAATTCCATGATCACAGAAAGCCTCAGATCTCTTTACAGCAGAGATTTAAATAAATTAAAAGCAGAAATAGAAGCTTATCAGAATGAAGAAAATCTTTGGAAAACTGATAAAAACATTGCTAATTCTGCGGGTAATCTAACACTTCATCTGGTAGGAAATCTTAATCATTTTATCGGAACGCATCTTGGAAACACAGGATACGTAAGACAGCGTGACCTTGAATTTTCGTCAAAGAATATTCCCAAAGCGGAACTTATTGAAAAGGTGAAAGCCACTGCAGCAATGATAGATTCAGTGCTTTCGCATTTGTCCGATGATGATCTGAAAAAAGAATATCCATTGGTTGTTTTTGAAAGTGCCATGACAACTGATTACTTTCTGATCCATCTGCTTGCCCATCTTGACTATCATTTGGGACAGATCAATTATCACAGGAGGCTATTGGACATTTAATCCATCCATAAAAAACTCAAATAACGCAACGATCACAAAGTAATTGTTGCGTTTTCTATTAGTTCGCAAGGGCATTTCACTTAACTAAGAAAATATTGCCTTTGCTCAACGAAGTGCCCTTGCGAACCTTTTCAATCTAAATTATCATAAGTACTTGCGATCTTAGCCTTAAAACAAGGCAAGTTATTTCTCAAATAACATTTTAGTAATAAAATCTTTTTCTCCTTTTCCTCTCGCCGGAGAATATTCTCTTCCATAGAAAATGATCTGAAGGTGAAGCTTATTCCATACTTCTTCAGGGAATAATTTCTTGGCGTCACGTTCTGTCTCTACAACATTTTTTCCTGATGTAAGCTTCCACTGTGTCATCAAACGATGAATATGGGTATCTACCGGAAAAGCAGGAAATCCGAAACCCTGGCTCATCACTACCGAAGCGGTTTTATGACCTACGCCCGGAAGAGCTTCCAATTCTTCATAAGTCTGCGGAACGACACCATTATGACGCTCCAGCAGAAGTTCTGCCATTCTTTTAAGGTTTTTGGCTTTGGTATTGGACAGTCCTATTTCTTTAATTAATTCCTTGATCTCAAACTCTTCCAGTTTGGCCATTCTCTGCGGAGTACCTGCTACGGCGAAAAGATCAGGGGTCACCTGGTTTACTTTTTTATCTGTGGTCTGCGCGGAAAGCGCTACGGCTACCATTAAGGTATATGGATCGGTATGATCCAGCGGAATAGGCGTTGTGGGATATAATTTGTCCAATTCTCTCTGAACGATCTCTGCTCTTTGTTTTTTTGTCATGTAACCCTTAAATTTGAACAAAATTAAATCATTATGCTGAAAGTTGGAGATAAATTACCTGAATTTGAAGGAATCAATCAAGACGGAGAAACCGTAACCTCATCACAATTAATTGGAAAAAAACTGGTAGTTTTCTTCTATCCGCAAGCGAATACACCCACCTGTACAATAGAAGCCTGCAATCTGAGTGATAATTATTCAAAGCTTAAAAAAGAGGGATTTCAGTTATTGGGAGTAAGCGGTGATTCTGTAAAAAAACAGAAAAATTTCCATAGCAAATTCGCTTTTCCTTATGATCTTATTGCGGATGAAAACCGAGATATCATTGAAAAATTTGGGGTATGGCAGGAAAAAAAGACATTTGGAAAAACGTATATGGGAATTGTAAGAACGACTTTTATTTTCGATGAAAATAGTGTCTGTACAAGAGTGATTGAAAAAGTAACGTCAAAGACTGCTGCTGAGCAGATTCTGGAAGGTTAATTCTTTTTGAAACACAAATATCACAAATGCTTTCACAAATAACACGATTTATATCACTGTGTTATTTGTGAAAATATTTTTTTGGGGATTTATTATTCGGTTTCGTAATAGTTGAGCTCTTCGGTTTCTCCGGGCAATATGACGTGCTTTTTAAACTTCAATCCCAGCTTTTCAATGAGTTTCTGGGAAGAAATATTATCCTTGGAAATAATGGCGGATATTTTTGTTAATCCAAAGTCATCCATCCCAATAGCTTTAACCTTCTTAGCGGCTTCAAAAGCATAGCCTTTGCCTTCAAACTCTTCCAATAAAGAATATCCTATATCCACAATATCAAGCCCCTCTCTTTCGAATATTCCTACGGCTCCTACTTTTTCATTTCCTTCTTTGGTCACTAAAAGATAGTTTCCAAATCCCAGTCTTTCAATCTGTGGAGCAAATCTGTTCAGAATATAATTTTCAGCATCTTCAATAGAATTAACATTGCGGTTACCGATGTACTGAATAAATTTAGGCCTGTTGTAAAGCTCAAAGATAAAATCTTTATCTTCACGGGACATCGGACGGAGAATTAATCGCTCAGTCTCATAAATATTATCTGCGCTTGGATGTTTTTTTGGGCTCATCTTTCTTTGGTTCTTCTTTTTTTTCGATTTTTAAAAGTCTCGGGTTATTAGCACATTTCTTATTGTAAAGCTCAATATAGGTTCCATTATCTTTTACATTGCTTACAGCACCTGTAGATTTACTTACCGTTACGGTATAATGTGTTTTCTGATAAGGACATTCCTTTGAGGTTAGCTTTCCAAGATCAAGATAGTAATTCGACTGATCTTCATGGTAATTACCAGCAAGATCCTTGAACTCTTCATCTACCATGTATCCGTCTGCAGCTAATATAATTGCTGCCTCCTGGGCATTATCAATTCTGTCTACAAACTTTTTTAGTCCTTCGGCATCAGTAACATAGCTTACTTTACCGCCTTCTGAATAGGCAATATAATAAAAACTGTCTTCGCTGGGAAAAAGATTGAATCCTGAGAACTGAGGAGTATAATTTACCTTACCCGAAGTCTTTATTTCCTCTCCTTTCCCATAGCTGTTGTATACCAGCACCCAGGAATCTACCCTGCTGCCCGGGATGATCTGCTGTAAAATAGCAGGAATGCTCGAAAATTTCTTTTTCTCCTGAGCATATGTTGAGATTCCCAAAAGCAGGAATGTAAGAATTGTAAATCGGGTTGCAGTTTTAATCATAATTTAAAAATCACCAGAAATATACCAAATATTACATGAACTTCTCGCCTTTCTTAAAGTTTTTTAAATCAAGAACATAATCTTTAATAAGCTGGTCATTGTCTCTCGGGCAGATAAGAAGTGCTTTATCTGTATCAACAACAATGTAATTTTCAAGCCCGTCAATAATTACGGCTTTGTTATTATTCTTTAAGCGGATGATATTCCCTTTTGAATTATAAGAGAGTAAGTGTTTCAGCTTTACAGCGTTTCCGTCTTTATCTTTTTCTGTATTTTCATATACGGATGTCCATGTACCTAGATCACTCCATCCTAAATCTGATGGAATAACATATACATTTTTTGCTTTTTCAAGGATCCCGTTATCAATAGAAATTTTCTGAACTTTTGGATAAATGGTTTCAATACAGCTGTTTTCTTTCTCTGAATTATACTCACATGCCATAAAATGTTGCATCATTTCAGGAAGATAAAGATCAAAGGCATGGTGAATACTTTTCACATTCCATACAAAAATCCCTGCATTCCAAAGGAAATCACCACTTTCCAGAAAGCTTTGGGCAATTTCAAGGATAGGTTTTTCTGTGAATGTTTTTACCTTAAAGTATTCAGAACCTTTTTTTTCTACAAACTGAATGTAACCATAGCCAGTATCAGGTCTTGTCGGAGTTATACCCAATGTTACCAGATAATCATTTTTTGATGCCAGCTCGAACGCCAGCTCCACTTTCTCCAGAAACACATCTTCTTTAAGGATCAAATGATCCGCCGGCAATACAATCATCGTTGCATCCGGATTGATCTCAGCGATTTTATTAGCCATATACAGGTTGCAGGCCGCTGTATTCTTCATAAGCGGCTCACCCACAATGTTTTCTTCGGGAATCTCCGGAAGCTGCTGATGGGAAACAGAAACATACTCTTTATTCGTAATTACGAATATCTGTTCTTTAGGAATTACCTTACTGATTCTGTCATAAGTCTGCTGAATCATTGTGCGCCCGGTTCCTAAAATATCCTGAAATTGTTTTGGAAATTTTTGCGTACTCATCGGCCAGAACCGGCTCCCGATTCCTCCTGCCATTATCACGCAATATCTATCTGATTTTAACATTCTTAGCTACATTTTTCTACCCTCGCTAAAGGCTTGAAAGAATACTTCCTTCCAGTAGCCAGGTTCTTACAAAGATAGTTTTTTTTAACCAGACCTTCCAATAAATACTTTTCGTTGCGATAGATAAAAAATTCTCCCTTTTTAAGTTCCTCGATAAACTGAAGGGTATCATCTTGTTTTTCAGTATGGAAATATCTTACCAGATCGGGGCTGGCCATGAAATTTGCTTTGGGCGATTTTGAAAATTTGATGATAATGGGCTTTAGTTCTTCATCATAAATTTCAAGGCTTTCCAAGAGCATGTTTCTGAAGGTTTCCTTCCACTCATTTCCGTGAGGAGAGATTCTTCTGCCGTATTTTTCAAACGCAATAAGATGGGCCAGCTCATGAGTCAGCACAAAGAAAAAAAGTTGTGGAGTAAGTGTAGAATTTACCGTAATTTCATGTGAATTGTCCGGAAGTTTTCTGTAATCTCCCAGTTTCGAATTCCTGTTTCTTGTAACTTTTATATGTATATAATAATCTGAAAACCAGATTTTTAAATATTTAAGTGTATTTTGAGGTAAGTATTTTTCTAAAGATTGAATCGGCATTTTACAAACTTAATGGAATTCCTGCATAGAAATTCAATAGTTTAAGACTAAAAAGGTAATTATATTTTGCCTGCGCTACTGATCCCTGTGCATTTGCATAATTATTTCTCGCCACGTTTACGTCATAGATGGTTGTTCTTCCGGCAGCGTAGCTTTTATCGGCAAAATCAAGAGCCAGTTTGGAGCTTTTTTCAGCTTCTACCGCCGCCAGATAGGTTTCATAATTGGCATCAGCATCAAACTGAGCTTTCTGTACATTCTGTCTTACTGTCTGCTTCTGCTGCTCCAACGCATTTTTGGCAATGCTTTCGTTTATTTTAGACTGTTCTACCTGTAATTTTGTTTTTCCTTTATTAAAGATTGGAATATTAAGCGACAGCCCCACATTTTGTCCGAACTGATCTTTATATTGTTCAAAAAAAGTTCCCTGTATTGTACCTGGGATAGGATCAAATTGTCTGTTATAGAAAGTATTGAGACCTGCGCTGGCTGTTAATGTAGGCCAAAATGCTGTTTTGGTTACCTCCGTTTGTGCTTCGGCAGATCTTATTCTGCTTTCTGCTGCTTTAATCTGAGGTTGTATCTCATACGCTGTTGTAAGTACTTCATCCACGGAATTAAGCTGTAAATCAAGCTTATCCGGAACATTTACATCTTCCACGTCAAAACCCTTATAATCTGACAGTTGTAAAAGCTGAGCGATAGCAAACAAGGCACGTCCAACGTTTACTTCTGCTGTTTTAAGATTTTGCTTTTCTCTAGCCAGCGCTGCTTCAGCCTCTGCTAAAACCGTTTGTGCGGTGGTTCCAACCTGAGTTGTGATTTTAGCTCTGTCAAACTGTTTCTGAGCATTGTCCACAGCACTCTGAGAGATTTTAACGATCTCCTTATTCAGCAAGGCGGTCAGATATTGTTGAGCAATCTGAAGGGAAATATCATTTTTAATGGTTTCAATATCATACTGACTTGCTTCTACATCAAACTGGGCTTTTCTGATATTCTTCTCTAATCTTCCGTTATTATAGAGCAAAATATCGGCCCCCAGACCAACACTGTTATTGAATCTATCGTTTCTAAAGCTTCCGGCACCTAAGGATCCTTGTCCGAAACTCACCCCATTTGTCATACTTGCCGATACAGAAGGCAAATATTCTTTTTGGGCAGCTTTAAGATTATATTCCTGATTTTGTTTGTTATACTGATTTTGGATAACCTGAAGATTATGCTCCACTGCATAGCTTACACATTCTTTTAAGGACCATTTCTTCTGGGCGCTTACCCCCAGATAACCTAATCCAAAAACGATGATCCAAACTTTTTTCATATGTATATGTTTATTTGTTTTTTAATGGCATATGCAATCGTGTCATGTTCATTCAGTACTGTAACCTATAAATCACAGCGATTTCATATTAAGATTTTTCAATATTAGACGAATTAAATATAAAAAAGTTACAGATTGAAAAATTATATTTTATTTTAAAAAAACTTTTGGGAATTTTGCACCATGACAAATGAACAATATCAGGAAGCTATCGACTGGCTTTTCGTACAGATGCCCAACTATCAGATAGATGGGCAGAAGGCTTATAAACCCGGACTTGATAATATTACAAAGCTTTGTGCTTTCTTTGGAAATCCCCAGGAGAAAATAAAGTGTATTCATATCGGAGGCACCAATGGTAAGGGTTCTTCAAGCAATATGCTGGCATCTGTCCTTCAGGAAGCCGGTTACAAAACAGGATTATACAATTCTCCCCACCTGATCGATTTTACAGAGCGTATTAAAGTCAACGGAAAAAATTGTGATAAAGAATTTGTCTTTGATTTTATTCAGAAACTAAAACAACTTCCTGAAGATATCCGTCCTTCTTTTTTTGAGTTCACTACTATCATGGCTTTTGAATATTTTTACCGGCAGCAAGTAGATTTTGCCATTATTGAAGTCGGATTGGGAGGAAGACTGGATTCTACCAATATTATTAACCCCTTGATTTCGGCTATTACGAATGTACAGCTGGATCATCAGAATATCCTCGGGGATACCATTGAAGAAATTGCAACGGAGAAAGCCGGGATTATCAAACATAATATTCCCATTATTTCAGGTGACGAGAATGAAACTGTTCAAAATATCATCAAAGAGAAAGCTGCGAAGGAAAATGCCCCTTTGATAGATGCTACTCTTATTAATACAGATCTGGAATCTGACCTGAAAGGAGACTATCAGAAAAAAAACATCAGAGTAGTGATAGCCGCTGTAGAAGAATTAAGAAAACTTGGAGTACATATTTCTGATGGAGATCTTGAAAACGGTCTACTTCACGTTCATCAGAATACAGGATTTATCGGCCGCTGGTTTGAGTTCTCAAAACACCCGCTTACCATTTGCGACACAGGTCATAATCAGGCAGGTCTGGAGTATGTTTTTTCACAATTAAATTCGATTGACCGTCACAAGCATGTCATTTTGGGGTTTGTAAATGATAAAAAAATAGATGACGTGATGAAATTACTTCCTGAAAATTCTGAATTCTATTTCGCAAAACCATCCATCAACAGGGGAAGACACCCCGAAGATTATGAAAACCTTCTTCAGGAGGCGAAAATTTTTTATAAAATTTTCGATTCTGTACAGGAGGCGTATCTATCTGCAAAAGAACGATGTACAAATGAAGAAATGATTTTTATCGGCGGAAGCAACTTTGTAGTGGGAGATTTTTTAGAAAAAAATTTGGAGATTAAAGAATAAGTCGTATATTTGCACCACTCTAAACAAGAGAACAAGTCTAGAGGGTTCTTAGCTCAGTTGGTTCAGAGCATCTGGTTTACACCCAGAGGGTCGGGGGTTCGAATCCCTCAGGACCCACAGAAAAGGAAACGAAACCTTTCAAAAAAATTCGGGTTCTTAGCTCAGTTGGTTCAGAGCATCTGGTTTACACCCAGAGGGTCGGGGGTTCGAATCCCTCAGGACCCACAAAAAATCTCTCAGATTTCTGGGAGATTTTTTTATTTTTAACCTGATTAAACCTTCCTTTCTACTTTTCCTGATATTTATTTACCTTTGTCTGCATCGGATTAATTAAACGTGAAGGAACTCCATATTATATCATTCAATTATCCCTACCCTCCTTCTTATGGTGGAATCATTGATGTATATTATAAAATCAAGGCTTTATCTGATCTGGGAATAAAAATCCATTTGCACTGTTTTACAGACCAGGTTCCTTCAATAATTGATACAGAAATTAAAGATATTACGGAAAATGTATTTTTTTACCGGAAGAAAAAGAATCCTTTGCTTTATTTCTCGCCAGTTCCTTTTGCTGCAGCCATAAGAAACTCTGATATCCTTCTTAAAAATTTAGAAAAGAATAAAGCACCGATCTTGTTCGAAGGCTTGCAGACAACAGATATTATAAGGTTTTTGAGAAATAATGACCAGAAGCTCTATCTCCGCTATCATAACAATGAATCTGAGTATTATAAAGGCCTCTCATTATCTGAAAAAAACATTTTTAAAAAGATCATTTATAAAATTGAATCTTTAAAGTATTCCGGATATCAGAAAAAACTTTTAAAGCAATTTGAAACCGTATTCTGCCTTTCGGAGAAAGAATATCAGGAAGTAAAAACCTGTTCGGAGAATGCGCAGCTTGTTCACATTTTTCACGGTAATACATCAGTAAAGGTATTGGATACAAAAGGAAAGTATTTTCTTTTTCACGGTGATCTTACCACCGCTGATAACAAAAGAGCATTGAATGAGACCATTGACTTATTTAAAACGCTGCCTCAATATAAACTGATTATAGCCTCAGATCGTGCAACTGAAGATATCAAAAGAAAAATTTCGGCAGTTGGGAATATCACGCTCACTCCTATCCAAACGACAGAGAATCTCCACCAGCTTCTGGAAAATGCTCATGCCAACATTCTGATTTCTTACCAGAACTCAGGAACCAAAGTAAAGCTTTTCAATACACTTTACAACAGTCGTTTTATCATTATCTCTGAAAATATTACAGATGATCCTGTTTTAAAGAGTTTATGCTTTTTTGGATCCGATATGAAGGAAATCCGCCAGCAGATTATCACCTCAGCAGAAAAAGAGTATCATGATACCGAAAATAGAAAGAAAACATTAGAAAGAACCCACTCTGATATAGCTAAAGCCGAAGCGATGGTGAAGATTATTTTTAAAAATTAACCCTATCCACGACCTTCTGGATATTAAACTCTTCAAGACAAGCCCAATCTCCCCTGTAACATTCCTTATCTCCAAATACAGAACATGGCCTGCAGCTAAGATCTTTCACCTGAACAACATCTTCTTCACTCTGCCCGAACCCTAAAAATCCGGCATAAGGATGAGTGGCTCCCCAGATAGAAACACATCTCGTTCCTACAAGACTCGCAAGATGCATATTCGCGGAATCCATAGAAATCATAAGCTCAAGCTGAGAAATCTGATGAAGTTCTTCAGTAAGATTTAATTTTCCGGAGAGGTTTTTGGTATTTGGGATCTCACTTTCCCATCTTTCAAGAGTTTCTGTTTCTTTTTTACCACCTCCAAAGAAATACACAGTATGTTTTCTGGCGAGAATCCTGGCCAGCTCATATGATTTTTCCAGAGGAAGCATTTTTCCCTTATGCTGGGCAAAAGGAGCAAAACCGATCCCTGATTTATTCATTGAAATAGGTCTGAGCTGATGTGAAAGCTCTACTTTGAATCCCATATCTCGAAAAACATCAGCATAACGTTCCACCGTTTTTTTCAGCTGTACCTTTTCCAGATTCCAGACATCCGTAAGATGCTCTTTCTCTTCCTTACCTTTATCAATTTTGAAGACCTTAAACCCTTTTCTTCTGTATATTCTGTCTAAAACCTTGGTCCGGATTACATCATGGAGGTTAGCAATACAGTCCGGATTAAACTCACGGATCAGTTCATTACTGAGTTTTCTCAATCCAAAAAATCCTTTGTAATCATCCAGATCAATTCCTTTAAAAGTTACATTAGGAATTCCTGCGAACAAAGCCTCAAAATTTTTCCTGGAAACCATAATAATTTCCACATCTGGATTCTGCTCCAGAAATTCTCTGAAAACAGGTACAGTCATTGCCACATCTCCGAATGCGGAAAAACGATATGCTAAAATTCTGGTCACCGTTATGATTTCAGTTGGTAAGCAACTGCATAAAACTTAATCTGCTTCGTCATCGCCATCAGTCCGTTGGCTCTGGAAGGAGAAAGAAATTCCTGTAACCCTATTTCTGCAATAAAATCAAAATCAGAATCCAGGATTTCCTGAGTGGAATGCCCACTGTAAATACTTACTAAAAGCGAGACAATTCCTTTTGGTAAAATACCATCAGAATCTGCATTAAAGAAAAGTTTCCCATCTTTGAATTCGGCATCAATCCAAACTTTGCTCTGACAGCCCTTAATCAGGTTTTCCTCCGTTTTTCTGTCTTCCGGTAAGCCTTTCAGTTCTTTTCCAAGATCAATGATGTACTCATACTTTTGCTCCCAGTCTTCAAGAAAAGCGAATTCGTCGATTATTTCCTGCTGTTTTTCTTTAATGGTCATTTTAAATCAATTTCTTGTGCAAAGATAACCAATTTTGTAAAATTTATTGCCGGGATGCTTTTTCAAAAAGCTGCAGGATTTTTGTCTCTTCATTCTCCCAGCAAAAAACGTCTGCGGCCTTATTCAGCTCACTCTGATAATGTAGTCTTCCTCTCTGAAGGACAAGATTTATCGCTTTTTCAATGGTCTCAGGCTGATGATCAGGAACAATTTCTCCTACATCAAACTGATTTTTTATCCTTTGCATTTCCGGGAAATTAATCATCACAAGCGGCACTCTCGACTGGATATAATCACAAACCTTATTGGGAAGTGAATAATAGTAGCTTACTCCGTTATTCTCTTCGAGGCTAAACCCCACATCAGCAGTTTTGGTTATCTCTCTGAGATTTTCCGGCTTCAGTTTGCCAAGAAAAAATACTTTATCCTGAAGTTTTTCCCTGATGACAAGTTCTTCATAATTTTTCTTTTTCGGACCATCACCCGCTATTTTCAGAACAGCATCTTTAATGTGATGCATCGCCAAAATCATTTTTTCTATTCCTCTGGATTGATTAATCGCTCCCTGGTACAAAATAATTTTAGGATGATTTTCAGAAATTTCAGGAGCAGAAAGAATTTTTCTCGGAATATTTCTTACCACTACCGGATTGACATTATATTGTTCATGAAACCATTCAGCATAGCTTTCACTTTCTGTCATCATAAGATTCATGTGAGGAACCAGCTTTCTTTCAAGCACTCTCCAGAATTTCTGCGAAAACCGGTTCTGAACCGATGGCATTTCCGTGAAAATTTCATGACTGTCAAAGACCAAAGGAATATTCATTTTTCTGGAAATGAGATAATTTGGCAGAAGTGCATCAATGTCATTGGCATGAAGAATAGTATCTTTGTCCGCTTTTTTCTTCAGTTCTTTATATAATTTCCAGTTGAATTCAAAATAAGCAGTCTTCAGACTTTTGGATTTCAGAGCAATCCTTGAAAATGGATATGGACGCTCCATTTTTTCATTCCCTTGCCAGTCATTCCCGATAAGATCTATGGAATATCCGTTATCAAAAAGGGTTTTGCACACCTTTTCGATCCTCTGATCCGTATACAGGTTACTAAAGGCCGAAGTAATTATTTTTTTCCTCATGAACTCTTCTTACCTAGTATTAAATGATAGATCTGTATGAAGCAGATTAATCCGTTTGGAATGATAACCGGCCAGAGCGGTCCGCTGAAGAAGCCATAAATGACAAAACAAATGCAGCCAATCATATTGACAATTCTGATTTTTCTTACATCTTTCAGTATGAAACTCAATACGATAAAAAGAGAAGCAGAATAGCCGATGTAAGTCGTAAGTTCAGGATTCATGGGGAAAATTTAAGGATACAAACTTAATCATTTTCAATAAGATAATAAATTTTTTTCTGCCATAAAGTCATTAATTGATTTTTGGTAAAATATTTGTAATTTAGATAATGAATAAAAGGTAATGTTGCCTTTGTTCTAATGAGATATATTATGGATTATAAGTTTTCACAAGGTTTGAGCCAGGTGTTCAAACAAAGCAAAAGCGAAGCTAAAAGGCTGAAAAGTGAATTTCTTAATACAGAACATCTACTTTTAGGTATTATAAAAACGGAAAACTCTGCAAAAGAAATCCTTCAAAACCTTAATGCGGATTTAACACAAATCAGAAGAAAAATTGAAACTTTAAATACAGCAAGTCTTAATCCTATTTCTGAAGAGGTTACCAATATTTCTTTCACCAAGATGGCAGATCATGCCATTAAACGTGCAGAGTTAGAATGCCGTCAATATAAAAGCAATGAAATTAATACCGTTCACCTGCTTTTAGGTATTCTTTATAAATATGAGGATCCTACTTCAAATATTCTGGGAGCTTATGACATCGACTATGAGGGAGTTTCAAGAGAGTACCAGACTATGCTTAAAAATTCAGGCCAATCTCCACAGATGAGCGCTTACGATGATGATGATGAGAGAGAAGAATTTGAGCAAATGAGAAAGCCTACAGGAAATCTAGGTTCTGCAAAAAGTAAAACACCTACATTGGATAACTTTGGTAGAGACCTTACTTCTTTGGCAAGAGACGGAAAGCTGGACCCAGTGATCGGGCGTGAGAAAGAAATTGAGAGAGTTTCTCAGATCTTATCCCGCAGAAAGAAAAACAACCCTCTTCTTATCGGAGAGCCGGGAGTTGGTAAATCTGCTATCGCTGAAGGGTTGGCATTAAGAATTCAACAGAAAAAAGTGTCCAGAGTTCTTTACGGAAAACGTGTGATCACTTTGGATCTGGCAAGTTTGGTTGCCGGAACTAAATACCGTGGTCAGTTTGAGGAAAGAATGAAGGCGATTATGACGGAACTGGAAAAAAACAGAGATGTCATCTTATTTATTGATGAGCTTCACACCATTGTGGGAGCTGGAAGTTCTACCGGAAGTTTAGATGCTTCCAATATGTTCAAGCCAGCTTTGGCAAGAGGTGAAATTCAATGCATCGGGGCAACCACTCTGGATGAATACCGTCAGTATATTGAAAAAGACGGAGCTCTGGAAAGAAGATTCCAGAAAGTAATGGTGGAACCTACTTCCATTGATGAAACCATTCAGATTCTGAACCAGATCAAAGATAAGTATGAAGAGCATCATAATGTAATTTATACTCCGGAAGCCATTGCAGCCTGTGTCAATCTGACATCGAGATATATTACGGACCGTTTCTTACCGGATAAAGCGATTGATGCGATGGACGAAGCAGGATCCCGTGTTTATATCAAAAACATGAAAGTTCCTACTGAAATCATTGATTTTGAAAAGAAAATCGAAGAGATCAAAGAACTGAAACAGAAAGCAGTAAAAGCTCAGGATTACCTGGAAGCAAGAAAGCTGAAAGATGAAGAAGAACGTCTTCAGATGGAACTGAATTCTGCTCAGGAAAAATGGGACAAAGATGTAAAAGAGAAAAAAGAAACCGTAACGGAAGAAAATGTAGCAGAAGTGGTTTCTATGATGAGTGGAGTTCCTGTAACCAAAGTTGGTAAGAACGAGCTTGACAAATTAGCACAGATGGATGATAAACTGAACGGTAAAGTAATCGGTCAGGAAGACGCTGTGAAAAAGGTTGTAAAAGCAATCCAGAGAAACAGAGCCGGGCTTAAAGATCCGAACCGTCCTATTGGTACCTTTATTTTCCTTGGTACAACCGGGGTTGGTAAGACCGAGCTGGCTAAAGTAATGGCAAGAGAGTTATTTGATTCTGACGAAGCCTTGATCAGAATTGACATGAGTGAATACATGGAAAAATTCGCGGTGTCAAGACTGGTAGGTGCTCCTCCGGGATATGTAGGATACGAAGAAGGCGGCCAGTTAACCGAGGCTGTCAGAAGAAAACCTTATGCTGTAGTTCTTTTGGATGAGATTGAAAAAGCTCACCCGGATGTATTCAATATCCTGTTACAGATTCTTGATGAAGGTCACGTTACAGATAGTTTAGGAAGAAAAATCGATTTCAGAAATACGATTATCATCCTTACATCCAATATCGGAACCAGAGATCTTAAAGATTTCGGAGATGGTGTAGGATTCGGAACATCTGCTAAAAAGTCAACTTCAGATACAAGAGCGAGAAGCACCATTGAAAATGCCCTTAAAAAGGCGTTTGCTCCTGAGTTCTTAAACAGAATTGATGATATCATTATCTTCAACTCTCTTGTACAGGATGACATCAAGAAAATCATTGATATTGAACTGAACAAATTGTACGGCAGACTTGAAAAATTAGGATATAAAGTAGAGCTTACAAACGAAGCGAAAGACTTTATTTCTGAAAAAGGATGGGATAAGGATTTCGGTGCAAGACCATTGAAACGTGCGATCCAGAAATACATTGAAGACTTATTGGCAGAAATGCTGGTAAACAAGCAATTATCTGAAGGAGAAACCGTAGTTCTTGACCTTAACGAGGCTAAAGACGGACTGATTGGAAAGACGCAGAAAGCAAAGAAATCAGCCGCTGAGAAATCTTCTCAGTCTTAATGAAAAATAAATAATTTAATTCAATAGAAAAGCATCGGGAATATTTTCCGATGCTTTTTGTTTTTATCAATTTTGGCTAAAGCCAATGGTATTTTGAATATTGTACTGAACGGGCTAAAGCCCGTCCCTATTGATACATCAGGTATTAAAGCCCCACCACAAAACCGATAGTCGGAACCAGGCCACTTGAAAACACACTGGAATTTTGCTTCCAGAGTACATTATACATTAATCCCAGCTGCATAAAAGAATTATTTCCGATCCGCTGCATATATCCTCCTCCCAGATACAATGCATTTTCTTCCGTGTTATATTTGTAGTCGTAATATTTGTCCTTATAATCAATGAAATAATGTTGATAGTTGGCTCCTAGATAAAATGATCTCGCAAAATAATAATTGACAAAAGGACCTACCCCGAACATTGTTGATTTATAGTAATCGGAAGTCTGCCAGGAAACGGTTCCCACTACTCCTCCTTCCAGATCATCAGTGAGCCTGTAACCCACTCTGGGTGAGGCAGAAAGGTTAAAAGCACTGTTACTTCCAAATCCTACCCCGATGCCTCCTCCGAAGGTCCATTTACTGTTTTCCTGTACCGGTGCACCTACAGAAACCTGGGAAAATACTGATCCTGATCCTATCAGCATCACAGAAATAATAAACTTTTTCATATTTAGATATATATTTGTTTGATGATATTTTATTCATCCGGCATACATTATAAGCCGGTTAGATAATAATTCTGATTACTATCGTTTTTATCAATGTTTAAAATTATGGTTTTTTTACGACTTTATTAGTTGTATTTTTGCCGCATCAAACTAAGAACTCCCGTTAAGAGTTTCGTAAAATTGAAATACAATGAAAATAGTAGTAGGCCTCTCCGGAGGCGTAGATTCTAGTGTTACAGCTTATTTGCTGCAGCAGCAGGGCCATGAAGTAGTGGCTTTATTCATGAGAAACTGGAACGATGCTTCCGTAACATTAGAAGATGAATGTCCCTGGATTGAGGACAGTAATGATGCCCTTATGGTGGCACAAAAGCTTGGAATTCCTTTCCAGGTGATAGACATGAGTGAACTTTACAAAGAACGTATCGTTGATTATATGTTTGCCGAGTACGAAAAAGGCAGAACTCCCAACCCTGATGTATTGTGTAACAGAGAAGTAAAATTCGATGTTTTTATGAAGACCGCAATGTCTTTGGGTGCAGATAAGGTTGCAACAGGACATTACGCAAGGGTAACGTCCACTTTTGATGAAAACGGTAAAGAAATTTTTCATCTTCTTGCAGGGAAAGACAATAATAAGGATCAGTCTTATTTCCTTTGCCAGCTGAGCCAGGATCAGCTTTCAAAAGCGCTCTTCCCTATCGGAGAGCTTACAAAGCCGCAGGTAAGAGAAATTGCGAAAGAAATCGGGCTGGTAACAGCAGATAAAAAAGATTCTCAGGGATTATGCTTTATTGGAAAAGTAAGTCTTCCACAGTTTTTGCAGCAGCAATTGAAACCTAATGAAGGCGAAATTGTAGAAATTTTCAAAGATTCTCCTCTTTTTTCAGAAGAAAAACCTGAATTTTCCTCTAAAGAAGAAGAGCTGGAATATTTATCCAGAAAAATCAATTATAAAAAATCCGACGGAAAAGTTATCGGAAAACATCAGGGAGCCCAGTTTTTCACGATCGGACAAAGCAAGGGGCTTGGCATAGGCGGACACAAAGAAAGCTGTTTTATCATCTCCAGAGACATGGAAAACAATATCCTTTTCGTAGGAGAAGGAAGCCATTTCCCGGGTCTCCATAAAAAAGCATTGAAAATTGATAATTCAGAGCTGCACTGGGTACGTGAGGATATGAAACTTCAGAATGGAGAATCTATGGAAGTAATGGCCAGATTCCGCTACAGACAGCCTTTGCAGAAAGCAACTTTATATCAGTTTGAAAATGCCTTTTACATTGAGTTTGATGAGCTACAGTCTGCTATTGCTGAAGGTCAGTTTGCATCATGGTATATTGATGAAGAGCTCATCGGCAGCGGGGTGATCTCTTAAGGTTTTTTGAATTTCGGGGCGCAAGTTCCTTAATGAAGAGGTTTTAAGTATTTTAAAAGAAAATGATTTTTAAAATTTTTCTGTAACGTTTTTTAAGTTATCGTACTTACTCAGTAAATAACAATAAAAAATACTACTATGAAAACATCTTCAAAAAATCAGTATGCTTATGCAAACAATATCCTGATTACTCTTGTATCTGCAGTTTTTGGTTATAATCTTTATCAGGCCATTGTACATCCGGAAAAATCAAGTATCACGCTGGCCTTAATGCTGGTAATTCTGACTTCCGTTATGGTCCGGAAATATGGACACCAACCGACCAATGAAAAGAAAGGTATTTAATATCAACCCTACATAATAAAGCCCGGAACATTAGTTTCGGGTTTGTTTTTTATAAATTTTTATTTAATCTTTTTATTAAAATGAATTGACATAAAAACCAATGTAACAATGCATTCTGCTATTAAAATCATAACCAGAAATCCAACAGGTTTTTCCAATACAACTCCTCTTATCAGCTTTATGATTCCCAATAAAAAAATAAAGCCGTTAAAATAAAATGTCACTTCTGAAATCTTTTCTCTAAAAGAATTGAGTATAAAAGTCGAGGTATAGAAACCAAGAATCAGTAAAATGTAGAACTTAAGGAAATCGGGTCCTTTAAGCGCGACAGGATTAAATGTCTGATAGGTTGTCCAAAGCCATATGAGGCTGATCGCAACAGAAACTGAGTGTATGATGATCTTTTTCATAATCATTAGTTTTATCCGCCACAACCACCACAACCGCCGCAGCCTCCTCCACAGCCACCACCACAGCTTGATCCGCCGCAGCTTCCTCCATCATTATCTGCTTTCTTTTTTCCATCGGGGTCTGATGCTTCATGATCTCCGATGACAGATACAACCACTCCCAAAATGAAAATAACTGCAAATACAACTCCTGTTATGAGTAAGCCTGTAAATCCATTGCCTTCAGTGCATGAGAACAGCATCAATAAAATGAAAGCCGGAGCAAAGGAAGTAATCTTTTTTATCCAGGACTTCACATTAGATTTCTTCTCCGGCATTTTCCAGATTTCTTCGGGAGCTTCCTGCTGAAATACTTTCCTGTAGGCTGCCAAAGTATCTTCAAACCAGTTTTTATGTTTTTCTCTTTCTGCAATTCCTCCGTTGGATGGGTGATGATGAAGTGGTTTTTTCAGAATATTCCGGCAAAATTCTTCCCAATAGTTCCGGGTATAGATCAGATGCATATGCCATACCTTATCTACAATTTTACTGGGAGAAGCCCCGTTGGGAAGAATACAACAGAGGTAAACAAACTTTTTATATTCTTCTATCGCCTTTCTTACAAAATCAGGGCTCCAGTTTTCCTCTTTTGCCAGCTTTTTTGAGAAAGGAAAATCAACGCCGGGAGCATCCAGAGAAAACTCCTGTATCCGTTTCCAAAGAGATTCGTCTTTTACTATCACTTTTGTTTCCATTGTTTTACTATTTGTTTTCTATTCAAATATCAATGGATTACACAATATAAAAGTCTTTCATAAATCTTTTTTGGTTTGATAAAAATCTTAAATTAGTCTTATAAAATTAACCGATGAAAAAGGAAGATATTCTGCATCTCGAAAAGCTTATGAATTTCCTAAGCCGGCAGTTTTTAAAGAAAAACAATTGGGAAGATGTTACCAAAACTGAATGGTCTTATATAAGTGCTGAGCTGAACGATCTGATTGTAAGTGATCATTCTGAAAAGAAGATAAAAAAAGAACCTGATCTTCTGGGAACAAATTATCTGTATGAGCATCTGATTATCAATAAGCTGAAAAAATTCAGACAGAATGAAAATGCTGTTCTGAGCAGACCAAATCTTGCCAAACTCAGCCTTATCGTCAAAGTGCTGGGTTATTCTAATTATATAGATTTCATTAATTCCAATACGGAATCATTCAATTTTAATGACCTGAGAATTGAAATGAACAATGTCAATCTGAATATAGCACTATTAGACCGTTTGGTGGGCTGCTGGTATTCTTATAACCGAAATCTGCCTGATAATCCTTTGATGGCGAAAGAAGACCGTATATGGCGTTCTGCGATGGAAATTTATAAGTCGGAAACTACGGGAGAATATTTTATTGAGAGAAGCGGCGGTGATCACCATAAATATTTTGGAAAAGTGACCGCCTACTCAGATTATGTTTTCATCATCATGAACAGCAATACCTTTATCCGCCAGAGGCATTTTATTTCAAGGATAAAAGATATTAAAGAGAAACTTAAGAACCCGGACTATAAACTCCACGAAATCCACTTTATAAGTACTTGTATAAGCTTCAACCAGGAGCCGATTGCATTGTTTGAAATTTTCAGAAAAGCAGACAGAAAAAATTTTATTTCCGACTCTATCAGTTTTCCGATTGACAGTGATGAGATTCCGGAATCTATTGTAAAACAACTTGAAGATACAGAATCCAACAGGATTGATTACAGATAGTTAAGACATACAGATCTACAAAATGGTGCTACATGTTGGCTTACATTATATTCTCTTATGCCTGGAATACATTTAATCATTCAAAACCAACAGATTGCTGCAATAATTCTTTAACTTGATAGTTCATAAATTATGAACCCCTCAATGGCACCGTTATGGAATATTGTGAATTGTATGAAGTATTGAAGAGTCATTTTGATTCAGGAAAAAGCACAATTGAAATAAAGGAGCTGAATGTAACCATTGAATCAGTTCCTTTTGAGTCTAAAGTTTCTGACCTTCTGTACGGTTCGGAACATCAGCATTGCAATAAACATCAGCAGTCTCTGGAAATCAATGAAAAAGGATATCTTCTTTATCATCATCCTACAGTAGACATCAAAGATTTTGAGATTGAATGCAACAAACGGTTTGAATATTACATTCTGAAGAGCGCAGATATTGAAAAAGCTGATGGATGCATTTTTTTCTTTCATGGCCTGAATGAGAAGAAATGGGACAAGTATCTTCCGTGGGCTTATGAACTGGCTCAAAGGACGAAAAAAGCCATTATACTTTTCCCTATCGCTTTTCATATGAACCGTGCAGAGCCTATCTGGAGCGATCGCCATCACATGATGGAAGTAGTACGTTTCAGGAAGAAAAAGTATCCTGAAAATATGAATTATTCTTATGTAAATGCTGCCATAAGTTCCCGTCTGGAGGCTCATCCTCAAAGGATGTTCTGGTCCGGCCTTCAAACCTATTCTGATATTACCGAAGTGGTAAAAGATATCAAAAACGGCCACTTAAAAAGTATTTCCCAGGATGCAAAATTAGATTTATTCGGGTATTCTATAGGATCTTTCCTTTCCATGATCATCAAAATGGCTGATCCTGATCATTACTTTTCCGAATCGAAAGTTTTCTGCTTTTGCGGTGGAATGACGATCGACCGGATGTTTCCCATATCCAAATACATTATGGATACCCAAGCAACCGTCAAAATGCAGTCTGTTTTTACGGAGCTTCTAAGCTCGGATTTTAAATCAGATTCCCGGCTTAAACATTATCAGACCGAAGCATTACATCCACAGGAAAGCTGGTTTAAAAAGATGCTCCGTTATAATTATTTTCAGAAAGAAAGGGAAGAAAGAATTCAGGAAATCCAGACACAAATCAAAGCTTATGTACTGGAGAAAGATAGTGTTGCTCCTCCAATGGAAGCCCTAAATACGCTGCAGGGAGGTTACAGGAATATCAATGTTGATATTGAAATCAAAGATTTTCCGTACGAATATTCCCATATGGTTCCTTTTCCTCTTAGCTATAAGCACAAGAAGGAAGTTACAGATGCCTTTCACCATTTTATAAAATCTGCCAGCGATTTCTATGGCAGTTGATCATTCTCCTTTTTTAGGGATAAAAAATAGAAAGAAACAGTTTAAAAATCAATAATATAAGATCCATGGCGTTTGTTTTTTGTGTTAATTTTTATCAGCTGACCAGCCAATCCTTAAAGTCTTTCACCCGGTCTCTGCTAACTGTAATTTCATCTTCCGGCTGAAAATCCAGATCCACTTTATAATAAGGTGAAGTGTGAATGTTTTTGATATAATCTGAACTGATAATAAACTGCCTGTTGACACGGAAAAACTTTTTTTCATCCAGGACGTCTTCCAGCTCATCAAGTGTAAAATCTGATGGATAAGTACGGTCTTCTGTCTGAAGGTAAACGATTTTGTTCTCACTGAAAAAACAGCTTATTTCGTGAGTCTGTATAATTTTAAGGTTATAACCTATTTTAACCAGAACTCTGGAAAGCGTTGATTTTTCCTTCCTGATCAGCTGTTTGATATCCTGAGAAGCATTGGTATCACTGGCAGGAATGAATGATTTGAACTTCTCTACAGCGCCTTCCAGATCTTCATCAAGGATGGGCTTTAATAGATAATCAATGCTGTTCAGTTTAAATGCTTTCAGCGTGTACTGGTCAAAAGCTGTCGTATAAATGATGAAACCTTTGGTAGGTACCTTTTCAAAGATATCAAAAGAGAGACCGTCTCCTAAAACAATATCGGAGAAAATCAGCTGGGGATGTTCGTTTTCAGAAAACCAGGCAACTCCTTCTTCTACTGATTCTATTTTAGCAACTATTTCAATTTCAGGAAAGTTACCCAGCATTCTTTCTAATTTCCTTGAAGCCGGTTTTTCGTCTTCTATAATGACAGTTTTGATCATTGAGCTTTACTTTTGGTTTTCAGATTTTGGGAAATAAAGGTAGACAAAAGCGCAGATATTTTAATAGTCTATCGGCTTTTTCTCTTTTCTGAGTTCTTTTTCAATCATTTCCCTTTCCCATTCGGAATCAAAAAGAAACAGCTTTAAGGCTTTTACAAGAAGGATAAGTCCCCATATTCCAAGTATAGCATATCTGTCGAATAATTGAATTCTGATCGTTTTTTCATCAAAAATATCGTCTGGAGCAATAAGGACAGCAACTACCGCAAATATAAAAATACTTCTGTAGAATTTTTTAATGTTTTGAGTTCTTGTGTACGCAGTTTGATAATCCATGATTGTATAATTTTTTTAGTTATTATAGGTTAAAATGTTTTTATTTTTGGCTTTTCTTCTTTATCCATCAGTTCTTTTATTTTCCTTTCTTCCCATTCTTTACCAATTCCATATACATTAACGGCATGAAATGCAAGTCCGATTCCCCAGCCCAATGCAGGCCATAAAAACCATAAATATCCGGGAGCGGTAAGAATATTCAGTACAGCTAAAAAGGGAATTACAAGACAGTAAGAAGTAAGATTTCCATAAAACTCTTTCAATTCTTTTACTCTTCTTGTTGCTTTTCTGTAAGCAATTGTTTCTTTATCAGGTAAAATCTCCATAATGTTTTGTTTTAAAGGTTAATTTGTTTTTTTCTTGAGTCAAAGGTAGTTCAGAAAAAAGCCTCCTATCAATTTTATATTACCGAACGGTAGAAAATGATACCTGAATGGTAAGAACTTCAACTTAATAGATAAAAGGGATCAGCTTTTTAGTACTTTTTCTGTAAGCGATATATTCTTCTCCAAACTGCTCCACCAGAGCCTGTTCTTCAATTTTAATCCTGTAGGCAAAAGCTAAAAAAGGAGGCACAAAAGCAAAGAGTAATGAAAGCCAGTTATTGAGATACAAGCCAAGTCCAAGTGATGTTAGCAGGGAAAAAGCATAGGAAGGATGCCTCAGATATCTATAAAAACCCTCTTTTTTGATTTTATGGTCCTGTCTGATGGTAACATCTACTGTAAAGTATTTTCCCAGAGACCTGATAATAATGTACCTGAAAATAATCCCGGCAAGAATGAAAAACTCACCAAGGTAAAGAATCCAGTTGTCTTTAATGATCGGCAAACGGGTATTATAGGATAGGATTACTGAACTCATGATGGAAAAAGGAATGGCCAGCCATAAGATATTAAGAGTAGATCTGTCCTTATCTTTTTTGTCTTCTTTACCGGATTTCAGCATGTTTTTATACAATATCTCTGTAAGAAACCAGGCTGTCATTGAAATATA
Source organism: Chryseobacterium gleum (assembly GCF_900636535.1). NCBI lineage: Bacteria > Pseudomonadati > Bacteroidota > Flavobacteriia > Flavobacteriales > Weeksellaceae > Chryseobacterium > Chryseobacterium gleum. The sequence continues at coordinate 3,539,744 of NZ_LR134289.1, read as the reverse complement.
AAATAGAATGGATAAAGTATTCATTTCCGTTAGGTTTTTAAGGTTAATTTTCAAATGAATCACATAGTGTTCTGTTTTTTAATGATCTTTTTTCTTATCAATTATTTCACGGATTTTATCTTCCTCCCACTTTTTTACAGCACCGATTTTTGGCAAGAAAACGGAAAGTGCATGAACCAGAAGTCCGATCCCCCAAAAAATGGCAGTGAAGAAATTCTTAAACTGAAAATAACTTTCTCCCGGTTCCAGATGTGAAATATTATAAAAGACAATAATGATGTTTACTGCCACATAAACGAATAAATGTCCATAAAACCCGGTAAGTTGTTCCACCTGCTTTTTTGCCTGCTGATAGTGAATATCATTTTCATCAAATTTTTCCATTGCTTCTGTTCTTTTGTTGATTCATAATTTCTCTGATCTTCTTTTCCTGCCAGGACTCCCCGATTCCGAAAATCTTGAAAGCTCTGAAAGCCAAAACCATTCCCCACACTAATGCCGGATACCAAAACCAATACTCCCCTTTACTTGTAAAAAGATTGACAAAGAATAAAAAAGGAATAATAATACAGTACGTAATCAGGCTGGAATAAAACTTTTTCATTTCCCTAACCCTCTTTTGAGCCCTTTTATAAGCAGCAGCTTCTTCTTCAGGTTCTTCATTGGAAACTTGTGGCTTAACTAAAAGCATCGGAAGCTTTACTTTAAAATGATCCTCAGACTTTTCTATAAAGACATTCCGTTCTGTAAGCAGAGAATAGCGTTGTACAATATTGGCAAGACCAATCCCGGAACTTTCTTTGATCTGCTCTCTTACCTGGAGATTGTTTTCAATGCAAAGGGTATTTCCGTCTGAAAAAATTCTAATAGTAAGTGGTTTTGATGATGTCGCAAAATTATGTTTGATACAGTTTTCCAACAGCAGCTGTAGAGAAAGCGGAACCACATATTTCTGATAATCTTCCCTGGGAACATCAAAACTAAAATCCACACTGTCTTCAAATCTGGTTTTTAAAAGCTCACAATAGGTTTTTGCAAATTCTATTTCATCTTCCACCGTCACCATCTCTTTATCTTTCTGTTCAAGTACATACCGGTAAATCTTTGACATTGAAGCAGTAAATTTCTGTGCCTGTCGTGGATTTTCATCAATCAGGGAGCTCAAAACATTCAATGAATTAAAAAGAAAATGAGGATCCAGCTGATTCTTTAAACTCTCAAACTGCGCATTGGCAGATTTGGCAATAAGCTTCTGTTCCACCACTTCTTTTCTGGAAGTCTTCTTCAGCTCCTCCATAAAACTTTTCGCATGCAGAAAAGCAGAGATCAGCAGAGCAATATTGATCATAAACCAATTGGTAACTCCATATTTTGATGAAAAAAACTCTTCTGCAGTGGCTGTTTTCTGAATGACAACATAGTTCATATAATTACAGAAATAGACCAGAATAAAGTTTCCGATGATAATAGAAACAATACTTAAGACAGCCCTTGTGCGGGTAGCTTCTGACCAGGGAAATTTTTTATTGAGAAATTCATTGATAAATCCGTTTCCAAATCCCAGGACAAAAGAATACATTGTTGACAGGAGCAGCGTGATCAAAAAGGTCCGGAATGTCTTTTCATCATTAAAAAATAAAAAGAAAAACAATGTGGTTCCTAACGAAGTCCAAAGTAATGTGGTAAGGTATTTACGCTTCATGATCTGTTTTCTTGACTCAAAATTAGTTTTTATTAAAGGTATCAAAAATTAATTCTTACCGAAGGGCTGATTTTCTTTTCTGAATGGTATAAAAAAACCTTCACGAATGAAGGTTGATTTTTTACGTAAAAAAAGAAAACTATTTTGCTTTTTCTGCAGGCAAGCTCAGGAAATAATCTGCTTCAGCTTTTCCCCAGTTAGGATCTAAAGCTGTTTTGGGTTTGTAGGCTTTAAATTTTGCCTGAGCATCTTTAAACATTTCCAGTCCTTTCGTTTTGCTTCCCCCGTACTGTTCAGGAGTAAAATAAGTATCTTCTGCCTTGATCAGCGCAATTCTTGGATTGGAAGGATCTAATTTCTCTGCAACATTAAGCTCTTCAGCAGCTCTTGCTCCGTCTGTCATATAACGCTGTGCAGGATTTACCATCATTCTCAGGGAATAAGACATTTTTCTCAGCAGATGAATTTCCGCATTATCAGTTCCGGCAAGATTCTGAGCCATTGAAAGATGTTTCTCCGCCTGATCAGCGATAACATCAAGCTCCTGCATTTTACCCTCTCTCATCAGGACTCTTCCTTTCTGAATTAAAGAAAAAGCTGCGTAGTATGCCGGAAGCCATCTCGTACTTTCTTTGCTTCCTATTCTCTGGAAGTCGTTAGACAGAGCCTGGAAATCTTCCGGTGTTTTACAGGTTTCAATTCTGGCGATTTTGTCAGACATTATTTTGTCGTAATCTGCCTGTGCAAAAGCAGTTAGACTCATAAAAGCTAAAGCAAAGCTTAAAAGGTATTTTTTCATGATTCAAATTTTAAAAGTTAGTGATGTTTATGGGTTCTAAGTTATGTTTTTATAAATTATTATTGATGGCATCGTCCGTTTTGTCTACTCCGAAGCTTATGAATGCTCCTATGAATACAAAAGTATTGACCGGTGGCACAATTGCAGAGCTTCTGGAACCATTTGCTGAAAAATTATAGCCATATACATTTTTTGATCCTAAAATATTACTGATACTCAGTACAAATACAGGAAAAGATTTCGCATCCTTTTTACCAATATTCGGAAGATAATTGATACTGAAATTCAATGCGTTGTAATCTTTTAATCTGCCTTCATTTCGGATAAAATTTACGGCTTCTCCATTTTTAAATGTAGAGGCAATATCATAATAAGGACGGCCTTTTGCATAGGTATAAGACAGGTTTACCCCTAATTTCCATTCCGGAATAAATCTTTTTGCCACTGCTGAAAGTGTATGTTCTGCAGCAAAACCTGGCTGCAGGCTCACAGGATAATTCAGGAAATCTCTTTTTGAATCCAGATACGAATAACTGATCCAGTAATCAATATTTTCAAATGTTTTCTTATTATCTCTCCAGAAAAACTCCAGTCCTTTTGCATATCCGTATCCATTATTGTTCAATGCAGTCTGGATCTGCTGATTCTGCTCTTTATCCTGGGTAATATTGAAGGTTTTGATCAACTGATCATATTTTTTGTAAAACGCTTCAAAACGTAATGTTCTGCCTTCTGATGCTCTCTGAACCTGAAAGATATAATGCTGAGATTTCTGGAAACCAAGATTTGCAGGGCCATTGATGTATTTACTTTCCGGATTCTGATAAAAAAGTCCGTAAGCTAACGAAGTGGTCCAGTCTTTTGCCAGACGGTATGCAATTGCAAAACGTGGTGCAATATTGCTTTTTCCTAAAAATGATGAATGTTCTGTTCTTACTCCAATTTTCGCTGACAAAGCATTGCTGAAGCCAAGATCTGTTTCAACAAATGCTGATGAGATCAAATCTTTATAATGCTTATTTACGGCCTCAAAATTCAGATTTTCATCGGTATTATTAAGTTCAAAACCTCCCCTTACCGCACTGATTCTGTTGATTTTTCTTTCAAGAACTGCTTTAAAATTCAGGTAATTTCCATCAGTCAGAAGCTGGCTCCTGTTGGACTCAACATCATTGGTTTCTGTAGAAAAATGAAGATCTGATCTGTTATAAGAGTAAGAACCACCCACATTCAGCAGATATTTTCCAAATTTTTGTTTAAAAGACAGATTATGAAAAGTGTTTTTGCCATTAAGCTTTACCAGGCTGAAATCGGAACCGGGTTCAAGACTTTCCGACTTCACACCCATTCTATTGGAATTGAACATTCCGTAATATTTAAAAAATCCTCCTGATTTGGTTTTAAATCTGAAATTCAGGTCTCCGTTAAAACCTTGTGGCGCTTCAACAAAATCTGTATTAAAATTAAAAACTTTCTGCATAAGGCTTAAAAGGGAATACCCTGCTGTAGCTCCGTAGGAATAGTTTTTATTGTCTGACAGCTTCTGAAATCCGGCATTCAGGAAAATAGGTGAAATCCCAACATTATAAGAAGTTTCATCCGGAAGATCCACACTTTCCAGCATCAATGCTCCTGAAAGGGCTTGGCCGTACAGCGCAGAATAACCACCACTTGAAAATATATTTCCTTTAAAAAGAGAGGTATTGAACTGATCTCTTCCTGCAATTCCCGGAACCGAATTGGAAAAATAATTGTTGATAAGACTTCCATCCATAAAAATTTTAGACTCCGTTCCTGTACCTCCTCTGATGAAAAGACCTTCCGTTCCTCCCACTTTTTGTACACCGGGAAGATAAGTCAGTGCTGAAGAAATCTGTCCATCCGCTCCTGCTGTGGTATAAATATCAATGGGAGTAAGCAGTGCTGTTGCTCTTTTCTTATCGCTGGCTTCAATAGATCCGGCAGAAACGACAACGGCATCAATTTCGCTGATTTGTTCTTTAAGGTCGACATTCAAAGAGACATCCTGATTTTCAATAGAGACTGGTCTTTCTACGTTTTCATATTTCGGATGGGTAAAAGTAATGATATGAGCTCCTTTTTCTGAAGTTTCAAATGTAAAATTACCTTGTGCATCAGTGGTTGTCCCGTCGTAAGTATCTTTAAGTGTTACATTTACTTCAGCGACTCCTTTGTTTTTGAAGGAAACTTTCCCCGATATTTTCACCTGAGAATATCCCATGATGGAAGCGATCAGGAAAAAAAGAACCAGTATGTTTTGTCCTTGTGTTTTCATTTTTATTGTTTTCTGGATCAAAAATAGCACAGTAAATGCCTTTCTGTAAAAAAATTGTTACCGAAAGGCATTCTTTTGCTACCGAATGGTAATTAATGAACCGGGATACAAATTTGTTTGTCTGTTATTGCTATTCTCAGAAATTTCTGCATCATCAGTTATAAAACAGCTTCTTCCCAATGTTTAAAGAGAGGGACAGCTCTTTTAATTTCCGGATCTGAAGAGGCAATATATCCGTGGTAGCCTTCATGAATAAAAATCTCTCTAGTAAAGAACTTTTCCCCTTCAATAACACATTCGTTATTGGCTATTTCGAAAGATTCCAAGGGAATCATCATTCCGGCTCCATGCGCTTTGATTACAGCCTCCTTTCTAGTCCAATAGGTGAAAAATCCTTTTATTTTATCCTCAGTATTTTGAATTTCAAGAAGTTCTCTTGCTGTCATCTGAAATATATAATCCTGATAACTGATCTTCGGATCATTGAATTCCACATCTATTCCCAAAGGATATTCTGCAATAGCACAGGCAACCAGATCTTTGGAATGCGATATATTAAAATGAAGTTGCTGGCCTTTCAGATAAGGTTTTTTGTTGGGAAGAATACCCACTTCTATATCAGCGATATTATAATAAGATTTCAATCCGTATTGTAAAAGAACTTTTCCCAATAAAGAAAGCTGCGCATCCTGCCATCTTCTGTATTTCAGGATTGCCTGTTGAGTTTCCGGAGAAAAACCGGACAGATATCTGTCCAGAAGAGCCTGATGCTTTTCTTCACTGATAAAGGTGTACAGAATGACCATTTTTATGCCTATAATAATTCAACGTTAAAAATAAGCTTTTTCCGGGCTGTTTTTAAAGCCGTTAACAATCTGATCATAAGTTGTATGAACCGGGATTGAAAGAGAAGGAATAAAGCTGTAATACGCAGCATCTTTTGAAAAAAGCCCGGAATCATAAAGCGCATTGGAAAATCTTTTTTATTTTTATAGTAAAATCACTTTAAATCATTTAAAAATGAAAGTACAAACATTAGCATTACTGGCAGGGTGTGCATTTTTAGCTGCATCATGCGGAACTACAAAAACGTACTCTATAAATGCCAAAAGCGGAACACAGACAGGAGGAACAGCAAAGTTTACCCAAAACGGAAATGAGGTAACGATGAAGCTGGATGTTACCAACCTTACTCCCGGAATTCATGCCGTACACATTCACGAAAAAGGAGACTGCTCTGCAGCAGACGGAACCTCTGCGGGCGGACACTGGAATCCTTCCAAGAATGATCATGGTAAATGGGGAGCTGAACATTTCCATATGGGAGATATAGGAAACCTGGTTGCTGATCAGAACGGGACTGCAACATTGACTTTCAAAACAGATAAATGGTGCTTAGGCTGTACAGATGAGTCTAAAAACATTATCGGTAAAGGCCTTATTGTACACGCAGCAGCAGATGACTTCCATACTCAGCCTACAGGAAATGCAGGAGGAAGAGTGGGATGTGTAGAAATTAAATAATTTACTTTATTCAATAAAAAACCGCTAATCAAAAAGATTAGCGGTTTTTTTATGTTTAGGATTTAGCTCCCATATCTGATACAATATTCATTGCTTCCTGCAGGTAAAGATCTTTTTTCAGATTCTTGATCCACATTTCAGATTTTTTCTTGAATGCTTCATCTTTTTTCTCTCTTTCAATCTCACTTGGATACATGATAAACTGGAGTCCGTTCTCAAATTTTGTCAAAGCCTTGAACTTTTCGATCTGAGATTTTCTGTTTTTCATCAGTTCGTTGAACTTCGTTATATTCAGCGTAATGTTCTCTTCTTTATCCAGTTTTTCTCTCCATTGAGCAGATTCTAATAACAACTGATAATTGCTGTTTTTAGCCATTCTGTCAGCACTTGCTTTTTCCAGGGCCTGAATATTGAAATAGTTCAGTTTCTGGAATTTTGTAGGGGAAATTTTATCCCATGCCAATGCATAATCATCATATCGCTCTCCTACCTCAGCGTAAGTAAAGAAATCTTTCATCTGAATGTCAGATACAATTCCTTTTCTCTGGGTAGATTCTCCTGTAATTCTGTAGAATTTCTGGATGGTCAGTTTTAAGGACCCGAAATCATCCTCTGTATTCAGGAATCTGTTCAGATCAACAAAAGTCTGAACGGTTCCTTTTCCGAAAGACTGAGGAGACCCGATGATCATTGCTCTTCCGTAATCCTGCATTACTCCAGCAAGGATTTCTGAAGCGGATGCGGAAAGTTCGTTTTGCATGATTACCAGCGGACCAGTCCAGATAGGCGTTTCATTTTTATTTTTAAGCGTCTGTATTTTTCCGTTTCCATCTTTTACCTGAACATAAGGACCAGCTTCCATGAAAAGGCCCATAATATCTCCTACTTCAGTTAAAGATCCTCCACCATTATTTCTAAGGTCAAGAATGATTCCTTCAATATTCTGCGCCTTAAGCTTAACAATCTCATTCTTAATGTCATCAGAAGCATTTCTTCCTTTTGCATTTTCAAAATCTGCATTAAAGCTTGGAAGGTTGATGAAACCATATTTTTTACCGTTCGGAGCATTAACAACAATACTTCTTGCAAAAGTATCCTCAATAGCAACCTCCTCACGGATCATGGTTACATCTTTAATGGTACCATCTTTTTTCTGAACCGTTAAGGTTACCGGAGTTCCTTTTTCTCCTCTGATCAGCCTTACTGCCTCATCAGAAAGCATTCCTACAACATTTACTGCATCTTCCTTCGGTTTGGATCTTACTTTCAGGATTTTATCACCTTCTGAAAGCTGTTTAGACTTCCATGCCGGTGCACCAATAGTAAGAGCTCCCAGGTAAAGGTTTCCTTTTTTCTCCTGAATCAATGCCCCGATACCGATTACTTTTCCGGTAAACTGGGTATCAAAGTCTTCTTTATCTTTTGGAGAATAGTAATTGGTATGTGGATCAAATACTTCTGTATATGCATTCATATACACCGTAAACCAATCCATTTTCTTTCTCTTTTTGAATCTGGTAAAGGTATCTTTTACAAGATCTTTTACTTCATCTGTAGCTTTTTTGATCTTTTCGTCCTGAGTAAGCACCTTCAGTTTGATGGTATCTTTCAGTTTGAATTTCTGAACAGAATCTTTCTTTTCTTTCTGCGCTTCTTCCTTACTGTTCATCGATTCAACTTCCTGAAGGATATTGTATTTGATGAATTTTTTCCACTCGTTATACTGTTCCTGTTTGTTGGCAGGTACTTTTTTCAGTTTTGGCTCAAGGGTAAGGGTTTCATCTTCCTGAAGATTGATCGGTTTACTGAAGATATCCTGTGTGATTTTATCGATTTCATCCACTCTCTGGTATAATCTGTCGATAGTAAGTTTGTAAAATGTCAGATCACCTTGTCCTATATAATCATCAAGCTTTGTTTCATGCTTGCTGAATTCGTCCATATCAGATTGCAGGAAATATCTTTTGGCCGGGTCTACCAATTCGAAATAATGCTTATAAACGTCCTTCGAATAGGCATCATTGATCGTTTTCGGGCTGTAATGCAGATAAGAAAGTGTGTTTTTTACGCTCACCATTATTGTCTGCATCTTTTCATCGTCATTCTTTGGCGAGTTGAAACAAAACATTAGACTGGTTAATGGAATCAGGAGTAAAAATTTATTCAGTTTGAAATTTTTCCACATAAACTGTCTTTATTTATTAATTTTTTTAAAATAAGTATAGTAATTAGTAGCAGTAAGTTTGGTACTGTTACAAATGATCAAATTTAATACCTTATTTACAAATATCGACAGTTTTGATCATTTTTATTTAAAGAGATTTGCAAATAATTAAAACAGTGTTAGTCATTTCCTGCTGTCAGGCAGTTTCAATTCAAAACCAGATGATGATATTTCTTTTTACGATGTTTTTTCGATTTTTTTTCATTAAAAATCACAAAACAGGTACCACAAAAATATGTTTTCAACCATAAAGGCATAAAATATGATGGTATTGATGTATACAAATTCAAAATATTACGTTATGAAAAGTTTACTATGGTTAGTCGCAGTTATCTGCATCGTCGTTTGGCTTTTAGGAATGTTAGGAATAGTTCCGGGTATGAGTACCGGCTATTTAATTCATGTCTTACTGGTTATTGCCATTGTTGTTATTCTTTATAACATTATTTCCGGCAGAAAACCACTTGATTAATTCTTTGCAAATCACTTAACAAAACATCTTTACAGGTGCTTTTCCACAGAATTCAAAACAGACTCCTGCTGGAAATGCATCTGTAAATTTTTAAGATCAACTTAAAAAATTCTGTCTTTTTCAAAGTAATTATTTATTTTATTACTTTTTCTGAACATTGTATTTTACCAATAATATTCGTTTCCAATCTTCTTTTGTATTCAAAAAAGATGAAACTCAATTTTGATTGTAAAGAAATCAATACTTCATCTGCTGTTTTATCGCGTCTTATTTTTACCTACATTTGATGTGTTGAAAATCTTTCTGTTCCATTCTGAAAATGAACAGACTCACAATACTATTTGAACAAAAAAATTAAAGATAATTTATGGAAAGACCACTTATCCTGGTGACTAATGATGATGGAATTACAGCTCCCGGTATCAGAAATCTAGTAAGTTTTATGAACGAAATCGGAGAAGTAGTTGTTGTAGCACCCAACTCTCCTCAAAGTGGAAAAGGCCACGCTATTACCATTAATTCTACCCTAAGCTACGAGGAAGTTAATCTGGAAGGTCCTCAAACTGATTTTTCATGCAGCGGAACTCCTGTAGACTGTGTAAAAATGGCTCTTGATAAAATTCTGAAAAGAAGACCTGATATTGTTGTTTCAGGAATCAATCATGGTGCAAACTCTTCTATTAATGTAATCTATTCAGGAACCATGTCTGCTGCAGTAGAAGCTGGTGTGGAAGGGATTCCTGCGATCGGATTTTCATTACTTGATTTCAGCTGGGAAGCAGATTTTACCCAGGCTAAAGAATTTATTCAGAATATCGTAAGAAGAACTCTGGAAAACCCAATGCCAAAAGGAATTGTACTGAATGTCAATATTCCAAAACTCCCGGCGGAAGAAATAAAAGGCGTAAAAGTCTGTAAACAGGCGCATGCAAAATGGGAAGAAAGCTTCGATGAGAGAATTAATCCTCATGGTAAAAAATATTACTGGCTAACCGGATATTTCAACAATATGGATGATTCTGAGGATGCTGACGAAACGGCATTGGCTAACGGATATATTTCGATTGTTCCGGTAAAGTTTGACCTTACAGCATATGAATACATGAAAACGCTGGAAGAGGTGATGACTTTTGAAAATGTAAAAGAGGTAAAATAACCAAAGAAATAATAAAAGCGTGAAATCAGATTTCACGCTTTGTTTTTATATTATTAAAATAATACTTTATCTTCTTTTCTGAGCTCTTCCAGATAAGCCTTTTTCTCATCCCTGTAAAAAAGGTTCATCGTTTCAAAAGGGATTAACTTCAGATCTTTATTGACAATATGTACACATGACTTCTTCACAGCTCTTACATCAAAATCATGAGCATCCATAAAGTTCATGATAATTATTCTGAATAGGTTATCATAGTCAAGATCCGGAGCACAGACTTCAGGCAGACAGCACAGTAACTGATTGACTTTAGGCTGAACTTTATCTACGGAAATTCCGGTACTGAATATATCCAGCAGCTGCATATGCAATCCCTTATCCTGTTCGTAAACAATGGTATTCCTTGATTCATTATTCAGAAGATCGGCAGGATTGATGTATCGGGTTAAAGGAATTGTTTCGCCCTGAAGTTTTAAGATATATCCCATAGCAAGAGCATCCGGGTTACAAGGAACAGGAATAATATCATCAGGATTTAATAACGGAAACTGATTGATAATTTCCTGTCTTACCTCCGTTAAGGTAATTTTTTCATGGGCAGAATCTTCCCGGTTTCTTCCGGCAATTTCAACAGGCTGGAAGGTAATTCCTCTTACACATTTCTGTTTCAGGGCAAATTCTATAATTTTTCCTATTTCATCAATATTTTTACCTTTTTGAAGGACAATCACCAGTGTGGTAGAAAGATTAAGTTCATTGAGTTTTTCCAGTGCCTTCATTCTGACTGCAGTAAGATCCTTCCCTCTGAAATCTTCCAGAACTTCAGGTTTAAATGAATCAAACTGAAGGTATATTTCAAACTCAGGAGCATACGTTGCCAATTGTTCAGCAAATCCCGGATCATTGGCTATTCTGATTCCGTTGGTATTCAGCATGAGATGTTTGATCGGTTTTGACTTGGCAATATCCATAATTTTGAAAAATTCCGGATGAATGGTAGGTTCCCCTCCACTGATCTGCACGACGTCCGGTTCCCCTTCATTTTTTACAATAACATCAAACATGGCCTCAATTTCTTCCAGGCTTCTGTGACTTCCATAATGTGGTGAAGACATCGCATAGCATGTAGGACAAGTCAGATTACAACGGTCTGTAACTTCTACAATAGAAAGACAGCTGTGCTGTTCATGGTCAACACATAATCCACAATCATAAGGACAGCCATATTCCACATCGGTTCCGAAATGAAGAGGCATTTCCGAGGCTTTATTATAGTTTCTTATATTTTTATAATAATGTACATCAGAAGCTATTTTTGTTTTGAAAAATCCATGATCCGGACATCTTTTGGTCATAAAAACAGTTTCATCCTCAATAATGATTTTGGCTCCTACCCTTTTAAGACATTCCGGGCAAAGACTGATGGTATAATCGTAATAGGTATAATTTCTTACTGGCATAGCAAATTTTTTAAAGTCCTCCGCAAATGTAACCGCTGATCAGCCCACAGATCAGAAGGGATATAAGCATGGTCTGGATAAATTGTTTTTTGGTAAATTTCCGGTCTCCCTTTCTTTCGTAAATAAGTTTTGTAATAACTGTGACAATGAGGGAAAGAACCAGTGCAGCCAAAATAATTGCGCCAACAATCACTACCACTACTCCAGCCAGATTGATATTGCCTTCTAAAATAGTTAATGTTTTCATCTTGAATATTTTAAATATAAAGATCCGGTATTTTTAATTTTATAAATGTAGTAAATAATTACACAGATACAGACCCATTGAATAGTCCCCATATTTCCCAGGATTTCTACCTTTGGTTTTATAAAATCCAAAAAGAATCTGAATGTAAAATAACTAATCATAAACAGCTGAAAAATAAAACCAGAAGGGTATTTCTTACGATTCTGAATATACTTCAATCCTATCCAAAGAAAGATTAAAAAGGCTATTTCATACAAAGCAACAGGATGCCTGAGATATTGGTCCCCCAAATGCATACCAAAAACAGAATCAGTAGGAATACCATATGTTTCTTCACCAATACCGGTAAGAAAGCACCCTATTCTGCCTATAATCATGGCCAGCATCAGGGGAAAAACAATAAGATCTCCCGTACTTTCTTTATGATGTACTATCTTTTTTGCCAGCTCTACACCCAATAAGCCAAAAGCCAGCCCTCCGACGATGGTATTATTTGACCAGAACTTTCTGATAGAAAAATTTTCAAATAATGTATAAGGATTTTCAAGATTACCGATCAGCTTGGAACCTATCAAAGCTCCGGCAGTAGCACCTATTAAAACCGCAGCAGAAGTATTGAAAGAAAGTTTTTCCTTGGACTTACGTTTCAGATAAAAATAATATCTCATGCCCAAAAACATCCCGGCAGCCTCAAAAAGCGGATGCGCAAGGATTGTTTTGCCGAAAATATGAAAGGTTACAGGAAAATCCATTATTTCAAAAATACACTATTTCATATTATTCACTACCTTTATTCTGACAAATAATTACAAAATGCGTATAGAATATGACATAAAACTGGGGTTCAAGGATGTAATGTTCCGCCCTAAGCGTTCTACTTTAAAATCCCGTTCGGAAGTTGATCTCCAAAGAGAATTTACCTTTAAGCATACAAAGAAAAAGTGGACGGGAGTTCCGGTAATTGCCGCTAACATGGATACGGTAGGGACTTTTGAAATGGCAGTAGAACTGGCCAAAGAAAAAATTATTACTGCTGTTCACAAACATTATACTCCTGATGAATGGAGCCGGTTTCTCAATAGCCAGCCTGAAAGTATCCACCAGTATATTGCCTTAAGTACAGGAACAGGAAAGGCTGATGAAGAAAAAATAAGACAGATCCTCGAAAAGCATCCAAAAATTGAGTTTCTCTGTATAGATGTAGCCAATGGGTATTCTGAGCATTTCGTTGAATTTGTGAAGAAAGCAAGGGCAAATTTTCCGGATAAAATTATTATCGCAGGAAATGTGGTTACCGGAGAAATGGTGGAAGAGCTTCTTCTGGTAGGAGCAGATATCATAAAAGTAGGTATTGGCCCGGGATCCGTATGTACTACCAGAGTAAAAACCGGAGTGGGATATCCTCAGCTTTCTGCAATTATTGAATGTGCTGATGCCGCACACGGCCTAGGAGGACATATCATTGCCGACGGAGGCTGCAAAGTTCCCGGTGATGTTGCAAAAGCATTCGGTGGCGGTGCAGATTTCGTAATGCTGGGAGGAATGTTTGCCGGACATGATGAAAGCGGTGGAGAAATGATTGAAGAAAACGGTAAAAAATACCGCCTTTTCTATGGAATGAGCTCTAAAACAGCAATGGATAAGCATTCCGGAGGTGTTGCAGAATACCGTGCTTCTGAAGGAAAAACAGTGAAAGTAGCTTATAAAGGTCCGGTTTCTGAAACAGTAAAGGATATTTTAGGAGGTGTCCGGTCTACATGTACTTACGTAGGGGCTTCGAAACTGAAAGAGCTTTCCAAGAGAACTACTTTTATAAGGGTTCAGGAACAGGAAAATCAGGTTTTCAAAGATTAAAAAAACAAAGGCTTTAGAATTATGATCTAAAGCCTTTGTTTATTCTTTCGTTCTGATGTATTTTTTATTGAAATATTTCTGAAGCTGATCATTTACGTAAGTCTCCTGTTCTTTTACAGAAGCCATTTCATCCATATATAAAATCCTCGGAACCTCCTTTATCTTATCCACCACAACTGAGTCTTTAGGAGAGCTACTGATGGTATCTGTTCTTTGGTTCATTTCTCTTTCATATTCTTTCAGATCTGTATTCAGAACTTCCATTATTATATTTTCATTATTAAAATCAATATTAAAGTAAGAATATTTTTCGGGGAAAATTTTGAGCTCCGGAAGGAATACAATGAGTAGGGAAAGCCACCAGAGCTTTTTGACCTTTTCCCATTTGAAATATAATAACAGGGAAAAACTAAGCAGAAAATAAAAAAGGATACTTTCAAACTGTCTTGCAACCGAGGTGAGAATATAGCTTGTAAATAACAAAGGAATCAATGAAACTGACCAGAATAAAACAGCTTGCCTATATGTAACCTTATCAGCAATCTTTTTAAGTTCTTCTTCAAAAACCTTTATAAATAATGGCAGTATAAGAATAACCTTAAATACTACATATACAGTATCTGCCCCAAAAAGAGCAGCTCTTTTCAACCATTTAACAATTCCGCTTTCCACTTCGCCCATTCTGTTGAAATTTCCGGGTGCAAGAAAACAAACAAGCAGAAATACGGTTCCCAGCAATGCCAGAATCAGGCTTTCTTTATTGCGTTTCTGATAACAGGCTACTAATAAAAGACCTTCAAGAATTAATCCCAGAATCTCATTAGATCCCATCAGAATAATGATCAGCAAGGCTGAAAGATACAACCATATCTTCCTGTCTGTATCTTCATATTTTTTGAAAAAATAAAGTAAAATCCCGGATAGAATAACAGGAACAAAATAAACATTGGACCCCGTAATCCAGAAGTAATGCTCCGGTAAGCTTACCAGAAGGACTGTATAAAAGAAAAACAAAAGAAATCCTTTTTTAACGGATTCCTTCAGAGAATAGTTGAAATACTCTTTAAAGTTTAATGCTGAAACTCCAATAAAGGAAAGGATTAACAAGACAGGATATATTTTCGGGACAATATTATTGCTGTCGTAAAAGACAGGGTTAAACATATTGATGGAATATCCGAAATACCTTCCGCCCCATTGTGTATAGGTATCTGTAAAGCTTTGCAGCAATCCAAACTTTCTGGTAGTATAGGACCAGAAATAATCATCGGTCTGATATACATTAAAAAAACTAATGTACGTCAGACCGATGAATAGTAAAACTGACAAGAATACTATTATATTCTGTACTTTTTTCATTTCCTAAGTTAACATTCCACCGTCAACGTTTAAGGTCTGTCCGGTAATGTATGCTGACATTTCGCTGCCTAAGAATACACATGCATTGGCGATATCTGCAGGCTGTCCTCCTCTCTTCATCGGAATTTCTTCTCTCCACCCCTGAACTGTTTTTTCATCCAGAACAGCCGTCATTTCCGTTTCAATAAATCCAGGAGCAATAGCATTACATCTGATATTTCTTGATCCTAATTCCAGCGCCACAGATTTTGTAAACCCGATAACCCCTGCTTTAGAAGCTGCATAATTGGCTTGTCCGGCATTCCCTTTCACTCCTACTACAGAAGTCATATTGATGATAGATCCTGATCTTGCTTTCATCATCGGCTTGATAACCGCTTTTGTAAGGTTGAAAACTGAATCTAAATTTACTTTGATAACTTTATCCCAATCTTCTTTGGACATTCTCAATAACAGGTTATCTTTTGTAATCCCTGCATTGTTTACCAAAATATCAATCTGCCCGAACTCTGCCATTACTTCCTCCACCAATTTCTGAGCTGCATCATAATCTGATGCGTCAGACTGATATCCTTTAATTTGGGTTACAGAACTTAAAGCTGCTTCTAATTCTTTTGCTTTGTCTACAGAGCCGGCGTAGGTAAATGCTACTTTTGCTCCCTGCTGAGCAAACATTTCAGCAATCCCTTTACCGATTCCTCTTGTAGCTCCGGTAATTAGTGCTACTTTTCCTTCTAATATTTTCATATCTATTGACAATTATTTTCTTTTATAACTCATTCAGCTTGTGACAGCTGACTCTTGTAGTCTCTACAATTCCTTTCCGGAATTAAACGGTTTGCAAAGATATTATAAAATGTTATTCAACCCATTCAAATTGTCAAAATACTCATCTTTTTTTGATGATTATTTTGATATTTTACTAAAGTTGAGTGGAATTGTTTTTAAACCTGGTGAAATAGATAAAATCAGTTTTTTTGTTTTGGTCCAGCTTCAACACCTCTTTCTGCCAGAAATATTTATCATACACAATTTCTTTCAGAGGCTCATTCTGGAAATTGGAAACTCCGAATTTTCCTTCTTTTTTCACTACAATCTCATTTTCAGCATTCCCGAACGTTATAATATCTTCGTAAACAAAGGGTACAATTTCTGTTCCTTTCCCATCCAGAATACCATAAAGATTATCATTATTCCTGCAAACCAAAGGTTTGGAATACTGGTTAAGAGGATTAAAATATTCAACATCCTCATTCTTTATTTCAGTTACATTTTTTAGTGCGATCAATGACTGATCCGTCACTGAAAATCTGTAATACTTCCCTTCTTTTCCAATAATAAGGTTATCAGGATAGAAACCAAAAATATGAACTTCATCTCCCACAATATTCTTAAGATCTTTATCAAGAAATTTCTCTTCACTTCCTTTTTTAAGGTAAATAAAGTCTTTCCCGGAAATGGTAAAACTTCTGATGAAATCATATTCCTGAGGGAAAATAACCCTTCCCCCGAGGTCTATAACACCATATTTCTTTGTCTTTTCATTGTAAGCACTGAAATAATGATCCGGTAAAGGATTCAGATATTGATAAGGCAGAGGATACAGCTTCCTGTCTTTCTTACTGAAAACAGTTGTTTTACCATTTTTACTGAAGTATATATATTCCCTTCGTCCGAAATATTCAGGAGTGATATCATTAAAAATTTCTTCAGCAATGGTATTTCCGTCTGTATCAATCAAACCATATTTACCTGTGTTTTTATTCTTTGTAATCAGATAGGGATAAGCGCTGATGCTGATCACCTGTTGAGAAAATATATGTAAGGTCTGCCCATTGCTTCCAATGATTTCGCTTTCACCATCTTCATTAATGATGAGTGCTTTATCCTCTTCAAAATTGTAATCTTCTTTAAATTCCCTGGTACTTAGCTGCTTTCCGTTGAGATCATACAGGAACCACTTATTATCTTTTAAAACAAAAAACCTGTTCTTGCCTGAAAAACGGATCTTTTCCGAATAAGGAATAATTTGTTTTCCGTTAAAATCAAAAACAGCTTCTGCATTCTGTTTTGATGAAATAATCCGCTCCCTGCTCCACCACGGCGTATTAAATTCCTGATTGTCTAATGGAATAATCTCATTTCCTTTTTCATCAATAACTGCTGATTTTCGGCTGTTTCCTTCTTCAGAATTCAGGATAAAACGGTTTTTGAAAATGTGAAAAACATTTCCCCTGAAAGGAGATTCAAATGTAATATTGCCCAAAGAATCAATAATGCTCTGTTTTTTAGATCTGGGATCGTAGGCTGTTCCGTATCCTTCAGAATAAGAACTTACCTCTTTTCCTGTTTTTTTCGACAGGATGACTTTCATATATTGATTAGTCTGTGCTGTACAGACTACAGAACATAATACAAAAACTAATTTTTTCAAGGAAAATTAAATAGAATTATTGACAATAAGAACAATCTCTCCTTTTAAAGTTTTACTCTTGGAAAACTCAATTAATTCATTGATTGTCCCACGTTTGGTTTCTTCAAATTTCTTGGAAATCTCACGGCTTAAGCTTACTTTGGTTTCTTCTCCAAAGAACTCCTTAATCTGCTCCAGAGTAGTGTTGATCTTATGGGGACTTTCGTAAAGAACAATGGTCTTTTTTTCCTCAGCAAGCTGCTTCAGTTTGGTTTGTCTTCCTTTTTTCTGAGGCAGAAAACCTGCGAATAGAAATTCATTATTAGGAAGTCCTGAAACGACAAGAGCAGGAATCAAAGCTGTTGCTCCGGGAAGGCAGATCATTTCAATATTGTTGTCTGCACCCGCTTTTGCCAGCAGATATCCGGGATCCGAAATACCGGGAGTTCCCGCATCGGTAACAATAGCGATATTCTGGCCGTTTTTAAGGTCAGCAATCACTTTTTCCGTTGCCTGGTGCTCATTATGCAAATGATAAGATTTTAAAGGCTTGGAGATCTCAAAATGTTTTAAAAGAACACCGGAAGTTCTGGTATCTTCACATAAAATATAATCAACTTCTTTCAGGACATTTACTGCCCTGAAGGTCATATCTTCAAGGTTCCCGACGGGTGTGGGAACAAAATATAGGATTCCGCTCAAAATTATAAGAATTTATTTTCCACCAATATCCAAAGCCTCTGAGCATATTCATCCACTTTATTCCATTTTCTTTCATAGTACAGATCGCTCAGATATTCTTTGGCTTCATCCAGTGTTCTGAACTGATTCAGCTGGTATACCGTATCATTCAGATCTGCCTGGCTTCCTTCAAAAAGCATCTTCGTGAAGGCAAGCCTGTCATTAAGATCCAGCTTAAATTCAGGTTTCAGTTTGTCTGCTTCCATGAAGTTGGTTGGAATATTGGATTTCAGAATACTTCCCGTGTCTTCTTTCACAGCCGGAGCCGGTTTTTCTTCTTTAGGAAGGTCTCTTTCCAGGTGGTCGTCATCAAAAAGCGACTGAACAGCCTTCATTCCTTTGATATTGGCTAATTTTATTTTTTTCTCCCGATGGTATTCTTCTAAATTTTCGAAGCTTTCATCAGAAGGATTTTTATCTGTTTCTTCGCGAACAGGTTTGTCAATTTCAACAATTTTTCTCCGGTCATACACTTCAGCAAGGATGCTTTCTTCTTTTGTTTCTTCTGCTGAATGATCATTTTTTATCTCACTCAGAATATTTTCCACATTGGAAGTTTCTGAAGCCATCTCTCCCTGCTCTATCGAAACATTTGAAGCTACAAATTGTTCTTCATTTTCTTCGATCAGTATTTCGTCTTCCAGTGTTTCACTGTCAAAAATACTTGGAATTGTTTCCGATATTTGTGGTTTGGTATCATTTACAATTGCAGAATCAATCTCTTTTTTTGATTCCTGTTCAGAAATTTCCTCTTCGTCTTCAATCTCATTAAGCTGATTATTGAAAATCGCTTCTTCTTCTGTTACTTCATGGTAATACAGGTCTTCATTAAGATCTTCATCCGAATCCGGTGTGGAATGTGCGAGAATTTTATCTTCATCTACAAAGTTCAGAACAGCTCTTTCTTCTGCTGATATTTCTTCTTCATCAATTTCATTCAACGGATCATCAGACACCGTTTCTTCTTGTATTTCGTGATCAGAAGTCTGTTCCTCAGTATTTTCAGTGTAACTTTCTTCTACAAAGCTTACAATATTTTCATGGAATTCGTTTTCAACAATTTCATTCAGCTGACTATTGAAAACGGCTTCTTCTTCAGATGCATCTGGGAAAATTTCATTCTCGTCAATTTCGTTGAGTTCATTATTGAAAATAGCTTCCTCTTCCGTCACTTCATTTGTATCATGATGTTCTGCTTCCCCTGAAGCAAAAGAGACGTATTGACTGTCCGGATTCTGCACCGGATTGTCTGCTACGAAGTATTCAATATTTTTTTCCAGCAGTTTCAAAAAAGAAATCCTGTTAGCAAGCTCATCCACAAGATCTTGCTTAGAAAGTAATTCGTCTATGTGACTTATTTTGTCCAGATTATCAATGATATTCATGGATTCAAAAAAAATCTTTTCCTTTAAATCTTGGATATTCTGCATAATAAGATTCTTATTAAAATTGCTTACTTTTGATGTTAAAAATATACGGCTAATTTAACAAATGTTTTTAGAAAATACAATTAATCATTCCAAACAAAGCGGTTGGATGGAAGTGATTTGCGGCTCTATGTTTTCCGGTAAAACAGAGGAACTTATCCGCAGATTGCGAAGAGCAGAAATGGCAGGACAGAATGTGGAAATTTTTAAACCGAAGCTGGATGTACGGTATTCTGAAGAGGATGTAGTTTCCCATAACCAGAACAAAATCCGCAGCACTGCAGTAGAGAATCCAAATGAAATTCTTCTGCTGGCATCCAATTGTGATGTTGTAGGAATTGATGAAGCTCAGTTTTTCGATGAAAGCATTGTTGATATTGCCAATCAGCTGGCGAATAGCGGTATCAGAGTAGTTATTGCAGGTCTGGATATGGATTTTCTGGGCCGTCCGTTCGGGCCTATGCCTAATCTGATGGCTACTGCCGAATATGTTACAAAAGTGCATGCTATTTGTAAGAGAACGGGTAATCTCGCCAACTATTCCATGAGAATTTCCCAGGGAGATAATCTGGTAGAATTGGGAGAAACAGAAAGCTATGAAGCAGTAAGCCGCCGTGTTTTTATTGACGAAGTACTTTCAAAAAGAAAATAACTGGAAAGGTAAAGCTGCTGCATTATCAATCAGCTGTTGCTAAAGCCATAAGAAATATATTTAACTTAATATAAAATGAAAAGCGAAAAAGCTCTGTAAAATATTAAAAAAGGAAAAAAACCGGATGATGTTATAAATCTTAGCCCTTTTACTATTTTACCTTTTTGCGATTTCGCTCAAAATAAAGCAGAAAGGGTACCAATGAACTATACAGTACAACACATTGCAGAGATCACCAATGCACAGATCATTGGAGACGGAAATTTATTGATCAAAAATATAGCGTATGACAGCAGGATTATTTATTCTATCAAGAATACAGCTTTTATCGCAATTAATACTCATAAGAATTCCGGGGAAAAATTTATTGAATCTGCAATGGACAGGGGTATTAAGGTCATTATTTCTGAGCATCATTATCCTGAGTTTGAAAATATAACCTGGATCATTGTTGAAAATTCCGTAGCGTTTCTTCAGAAATTAGCAAAATATCATTTCGAAAATTCTCACTTACAATCTATCGGAATTACAGGAAGTAATGGAAAGACCATTTTAAAAGAATGGTTGTATCAATGTCTTTGGAATGAATTTCCTACGGTAAAAAGTCCAAAGAGTTTCAATTCCCAGATCGGGTTGCCATTATCTCTACTTCAGATCAATGATTCTCATCAGTTGGGTATTTTTGAAGTAGGAATCTCAAAACCGCACGAAATGGAAAAGCTTGAAAATATTTTCCATCCTCAGATCGGATTGCTTACCCATATTGGAACTGCCCATGCTGCCAACTTTTCTTCCGAGGAAGAATTGATTGATGAAAAAATCAGACTTTTTAAAAATTCTGAGGTGATCATTTACAATGGCGACAATGAT
Source organism: Chryseobacterium gleum (assembly GCF_900636535.1). Lineage (NCBI taxonomy): Bacteria > Pseudomonadati > Bacteroidota > Flavobacteriia > Flavobacteriales > Weeksellaceae > Chryseobacterium > Chryseobacterium gleum. The sequence continues at coordinate 3,518,551 of NZ_LR134289.1, read as the reverse complement.
TTGGTTGATCAAAAAATCAAAAATTCCTATTCTGATAAAAAATTAATTGCTTACGGTTTCAAAAAAGAGAATCAGGTTTTCATCAAAAGCAATATTTCTAAAGATGAAAATATCATTGTTGAATATTTTGGCGAAGAAATCAGTTTTCCGGCCCACCAGAGAGACGAAGCGACGTTAACCAATGCTATGGCGCTTATCACTGTTCTCAAGGAACTGAATATCGAAAATAAAAAGATCGTCGAAAAAATCAACCTTTTAAAGGCCGTCGAAATGAGGCTTGAAGCCATTGAAGGAAATAAAGGCAATATTGTCATCAATGATTCTTTCAACCTTGACCTCGATTCTTTGAAGACTGCCCTTCAGTTTTTGAATGAATATAATAAAGCAAAAAAATCTCTGGTTCTGACAGACATCGTAGGAGTAAGCACCAATGCCAAAGAATTATATGAAGAAGTAGCAGAATTGGTGAACGATCAGAATTTTGATTCTGTATTCCTGATCGGTAATGAAATTTCAAAATTCAGTGAATTATTTAAAGCTAAAACCTATACTTTTATTGATACTAAAGAGCTCATTGAAAGTAAACATCTTACTGAAATAGAAAATCAGATCATTCTGCTGAAAGGTGCAAGAAAATTCGAGATCGAAAAACTTAAAGATATCCTCGAACTCAGAAAGCATGATACGGTCCTGGAAGTAAATCTTAATGCTATACTTCATAACATCAATTATCATAAATCATTGCTGAAACCAGGAACTAAAATGATGGCAATGGTAAAAGCGAATGCCTACGGATTGGGAAGTTTCGAAGTATCAGAATTTCTTCAGCATCATCATATAGATTACCTAGGTGTTGCTTATGCCGATGAAGGTGTAGAGCTGAGAAAGAAAGGAATTACCACTCCTATTATTGTAATGAATCCTGAGCAGCACAGTTATCAGACTATCATAGAGTATAATCTTGAGCCCGAAATTTACAGCTTCAGGGTATTGGAATTATTTTATGAAGCCGTTCAGAAATCAGGATATGATAAAAAATATCCTATCCATATTAAACTGGAAACAGGAATGCACCGTCTTGGTTTTAAAGATTTTGAGCTGGATCAGTTAAGCGAAACTTTAAGCCACAAAAATGTAAAGGTCCAAAGTATGTTCAGCCATTTATCTTCTTCTGATATGCCTGAAGAAAAAGAATTTACTTTGAAACAACTGGAGGTTTTTGAGAAAAATTCAAGTTACCTTATTGAAAAACTGGGTTACACTTCTATCCGCCACATCCTGAATTCAGCAGGAATTACCAGCTATAAAGATCATCAACATGATATGGTGAGAATCGGTATTGGTATGCTGGGAGAATCAGCAGATCCTGAAATTCAGAAGCAATTGCGGTCCGTCGTAAGCTTTAAAACCGTAATTTCACAGATATCAACTGTGGAAAACGGAGAATCTGTAGGTTACAGCAGAAGATATAAGACAGATCATCCTACCAGAATCGCAACTATTCCCGTAGGATATGCAGACGGAATTCCAAGGCTGATAGGAAATCAGGTAGGAAATGTTGGTGTTAACAAAACACTGGCACCTATCGTTGGAAATATCTGTATGGATATGATGATGATAAATGTAGATCATATTCCGAATGTAAAAGAAGGTGATACGGTAACTGTTTTTAATGCACACCCAAGTTTAAAAGAATTCGCAGGATACTGCAAAACGATAACCTATGAAGTATTAACCTCCATTTCACCCCGGGTGAAACGGATCTATATAAAAGACTAACTTATGAGAAAACTCCTGATTCTGCTTTTCATATTCCCACTGTTATTGATCCATTCTCAGGTAAAAAAAGATCTGGTAATTCCTAAGAATCCAAAGATCGGGCTTTCCCTTGCCGGTGGCGGAGCCAAAGGTTTTTCACATGTCGGAGTTCTCAAAGTATTGGATTCGTTGGGAGTGAAAGTGGATTATATAGCAGGAACAAGTATGGGGGCCATTGTAGGAGGATTGTATGCCGCAGGATACTCCGGAAAAGAAATAGAAAAAATTGTCATGGATACAGATTTCTATTCTTTGATTATGGACCCGAAATCACGGCAGGAAGCCAGCTTTTTCAACAAATCAGTAGATAAATATCTTTTATCCATTCCGCTTAAAAACGGGAAAATCACTCTTCCTTCTTCCATCAGCACCGGCCAGAGAAATGTTTACCTTCTTAAAGAACTTTTTAAAAATGTTTCCAATATCGAAGATTTCTCTAAAATGCCCATTCCTTTTTTATGTGTTGCCACCAATCTTGAAAGCGGGAATATGCAGATCTTTGAAAAAGGAGATCTTGTACAGTCTATCATGGCAAGTTCGGCCTTTCCTTCTTTAATGGATCCTGTAAAGATTGGCGACAGTATTTATATTGACGGAGCTATGACGGTAAACTATCCTTCAAAGCCTTTAAAGGACAAAGGAATTGATATCGTCATTGGTGTGGACCTTAATCAGGATCTTTCAAAAAGAGAGGATTTAAACAATATTATAGCTATTCTCAATCAGGTTATCGATTTCGGAATAAAAAAAGATACCAGAAGACAGTATAAATATACAGACATCAATATCAAACCCAATCTGAAAGGAATGTCTGCCACAAGCTATGATGATAAAAAGAAAATTCTGGACAGCGGCTATGTGGAAGGGCTGAAATATACCCAGATACTTGACCAACTTCCAAAGCGGCCTTTTGACCGTCTCAGACAGCGCGTAAACCCAATTTATTCCAACGTATATAAGATAGACAGCATTTCTATTGAAGGAAGTAAAATCTACGGAAAAAACTATACACTTGGTAAAATGGGACTGCGTCTCCCCTCTCTGCAGACCTATGGAAGTATCAATAAAATGATAGATAAGCTTGTTGCTACAAACAACTACCGTTTTATTAACTATGATATTGTTCAGGAAAATGATGCCAATTATCTGAAGCTTTATGTTACAGAAGATGATGCCCGCCATTTTTTAAAATTCGGTCTGCATTATGATGAAGTTTTCAAGACCGGACTTTTATTAAATTACTCTGCAAAAAGACTTTTATTTAAAAATTCAAATCTTTCCCTGGACGTTGTTGTAGGAGACCGCCTGAGGTACTACCTGAATTATTTTATAGATAACGGATATATCCCCGGATTTGGGCTCTATTCATCGGGAATGAGCTTTGATATTAAGAATGTGGATAATTACAATATAGACCGCTGGGAATGGCTCAGAAATGAAGCTTATATACAGTCTGTATGGAAAGATAAATTCGCGATCGGAGGCGGTATCAGCCACGACTACTTTAAAGCAGAAAACCCAAATGGTGAAAACCAACGCTACAGTCGTTTTTTAAACCCTTATATTTTTATCAAAACAGACACTCAGGATGATAAAGAATTTCCAACAAAAGGGGTTTATTTTGCTGCAGAAGGAAAAGTAGTAGACCTTTTAAAGTCCGAGGTAGACAAAAGAATTATTCAGATTAAAGCTGATCTAAGACTTAATATTCCGCTTGGCAAACAGTTCAGTTACCGTCTGAATTTATTTGGAGGAGTTACCATTGGTGAAAATCTTCCCATTTATTATCAATACAGATTAGGTGGAATTTTTGAACAGAATCTGATTAATTTCAAAAGCTTCGGAGGGTTTTATTTCGCCCAGCTTTATACAAATAATGTTATACTGGCCTCTAATGATATCCAGTTTAAATTCAATAAAAACTATTTTATCAGTGGAAATTTCAGCTTTGCTAACCTATCAAACGATATCAAGTTTGAAGATGCAGTTAAAGTAAATTATAGCTCACTGGGAATAACGGCGGGTTACAAATCTCCTTTCGGGCAGATAAAAGTCAACTTCAGCCACTCACTTAAAAACAACCAAAAAGGTATATTCAGTGTTATTTTAGGACACTGGTTTTAAAAAAATGATACAGTTCTTTTACGAAAACTTACCGGAGTCAGTAAGTACAGATTACAAAAAATGGCTGGAAGACCTTATTCTTTCAGAAGGAAAAAAACTAGGAGAAATCAATTACATTTTTTGTGATGATGAATATCTTCTTAAGATCAATCAGGATTATTTACAGCATGATTATTATACAGACATCATCACTTTTGATTATGTAAAAGGGAAGACAATAAGCGCTGAGATTTTCGTATCTTTGCAGCGCATTTCTGATAACGCCTCTACCCTTTCCCGAGATTATGAAGAAGAATTAAGAAGGGTTTTAGCCCACGGAATTTTACATCTGGCAGGCTACAAAGACAAGACGGAAGAGGAAGAAAAAGAGATGCGGAGAATGGAAGATCTGTACCTGGATAAATACAGGAATTTAAAGTTTTAAAATTGAACAATCACTTAAAGTCCCATATCTAAAGTACTCTATTCTAGCAACAATATACATTTACCTAGAGTGCATTCTCCAAAAATGTTTCACGTGAAACATTGGTTATAAAGATAAGGTTTAAAGCTTAAAACAAGCGAGATAAAAATGATTTCAGAAATATATGATGTAATAGTAGTAGGTGCCGGACACGCAGGTTGTGAAGCAGCAGCAGCAGCAGCCAACCTCGGTTCTAAAACTTTACTTATTACAATGAATATGCAGACCATCGGACAGATGAGCTGCAACCCGGCAATGGGCGGAATCGCAAAAGGACAGATCGTAAGAGAGATTGATGCGATGGGAGGATATTCCGGAATTGTGGCAGACAAATCTGCTATCCAATTCAAGATGCTGAATCTTTCAAAAGGTCCTGCGATGTGGTCTCCGAGAACCCAGAATGATAGAATGCTTTTCGCCGAAGAATGGAGACTGGCATTAGAGAATACTCCTAATCTTGATTTCTTTCAGGATATGGTGAAGCAACTGATTATTGAAAATAATAAAGTAACCGGAGTGGTTACCTCTTTAGGAATTGAAATCAAAGGAAGATCTGTAGTTCTTACCAACGGAACTTTTCTTAACGGTTTAATTCACGTCGGAGATAAACAATTAGGCGGAGGAAGAATGGGTGAACCAAGAGCTTTTGGAATTACAGAACAATTGGTCACTTTAGGTTTCGAAGCAGGAAGAATGAAAACCGGTACTCCACCGAGAGTGGACGGAAGAAGTCTGGATTATTCAAAAATGGAAGAACAGAAAGGAGATCAAAATCCTCAAAAGTTCAGCTATCTCGATACACCGAAACTGACAAAACAATTAAGCTGCCATATTGTATATACTAACGAAACAGTACACGACATTTTAAGAGAAGGCTTCGACAGAAGTCCAATGTTCAACGGTACAATCCAAAGCTTAGGTCCAAGATATTGCCCAAGTATAGAAGATAAAATTAACCGTTTTGCAGAGAGAAACAGACACCAGCTTTTCGTAGAGCCGGAAGGATGGAAAACTGTTGAAATCTACGTCAATGGATTCAGCTCTTCTCTTCCGGAGGATGTACAGATCAAAGCAATGAAACACATTCCGGGATTTGAAAACGTAAAAGTTTTCCGCCCTGGTTATGCTATTGAATATGATTACTTCCCTCCTACCCAATTAAAGCACACACTTGAGACGAAAATAATCGATAATTTATATTTCGCAGGTCAGATCAACGGAACAACCGGATATGAAGAAGCAGCCGGTCAAGGTTTAATTGCAGGAATTAATGCTCACAATAAAGTTCACGAAAAAGATGAATTTATCCTGAACCGGGATGAAGCGTATATCGGAGTTTTGATTGACGATTTGATTACAAAAGGAACTGAAGAACCTTACAGAATGTTTACTTCACGTGCCGAATACAGACTTCTACTCAGACAGGATAACGCAGATATCCGTTTAACAGAAAAGGCGTTCAATCTTGGATTGGCAAAAGAAGACAGATTAAGACGTGTAGAAACTAAAGTATCTGAAAGCCAATCACTTGAAGAGTTTCTTCGCGAAACTTCTTTAAAACCAGGTATTATCAACCCAGTTCTGGAATCTATTGAAAGCAGTCCAGTAGATCAGGCTTACAGAGCAGCTCAAATCCTTACCAGACCTAATATGACATTAGAAAAACTGGATGAAATTGATTTCATTAAAGAAGTTTCTGAGCAATATAGCGATGAAGTCAGAGAGCAGGCAGAGATTAATATCAAATACAAAGGATATATTGAGAAAGAAAAAGAAAATGTTGCTAAATTAAATCGTTTGGAAAATATTAAAATTCCTGAAGACTTTGATTATAGCAAACTTTCAAGCCTTTCTGCAGAAGCTAAACAGAAGATGTCTAATGTACGTCCAAAAACAATTGCACAAGCTGGAAGAATAAGTGGAGTTTCTCCAGCCGATATCAATGTTCTATTAGTATATCTGGGACGTTAAAAAAATGTTTCACGTGAAACATCAAAAAATAAAAACAAAAATTAAGGTATTTACAAGCATAAAAGACTTATGAATATCTTAATTTTTTTATCATATAAAAGATATTTACTTCAATGAAAATAAAAGATCATTTTCTTTCACAGGAAATATTTGAAATTAAAGAAACAGAAACAAAAGGAGTCTTCAAAACCTCCCCTATTCCATCTGACATTTCAAGATATTATGAAAGCGAAGATTACATTTCTCATCACCAGGATTCCGGAAGCTTAAAAGAAAAACTCTACAAGTTTCTTCAGTCTTTCAATCTTCAGTACAAAAAAAACATACTGGTAGACAGAATCAAAAAAGGTTCAAATGTTCTGGATTACGGATGCGGAGCCGGAGAATTTGTAAAATATATTGAAAATGATTTTGAGACTTTCGGTTTTGAACCGGATGCGGATGCAAGAAAAGCTGCACAGGGAAAAATAACCAAAGCTTCCATTGTGGATGACATTAATAAGATTGAAGAAAACAGCCTGGATGCTATTACACTATGGCATGTATTTGAGCATATTGAGAACCAGAACGAGATGCTGAATATTTTTCATACCAAATTAAAAGAAAAAGGACTTCTTGTTATCGCTGTTCCCAACCCTACTTCATATGATGCAAAACATTATAAAGAATACTGGGCTGCTTATGATGTGCCGAGGCACATCTATCACTTCTCAAAAAATGGAATGGAAAATTTAATTTCAAAAAACCGCGACTGGAAATTAAGAAAAATAAAACCTTTAGTTCTTGACTCCTACTACATCTCCATGCTGAGCGAAAAATACAAAAAATCACCCCTATTTTGGCTAAAAGCAGTGATCTACGGAACGATTTCCAACGTAAAGGCGTTATTTTCGAACGAATTTTCTAGTTTGATATACATTATCGAAAAAAGATAGAAAATCGATTTTTGACCCATTTATGAAGGTCATTTTTCAGCGTTTTTGATTAAAAAATAAAACTCAGGGGAAAAATCTCTGAGTTTTTAATTTTTATGTAAGCTCATTTTTTTGGTTCTTGAAGTCTTAACTAAAATAATTTTGGTTCATTGAACTCTCCATTGAAATTTAGTAAGGCTCTCCCCTACTCCATTTTAAAAATTCAAAAAACAATTCTTTTGTAAACGTATTCAGATTTGACTTTACTACCTGTAAATTTAATACAGTCTCAAAAAGTCAAAAAAAAACAAAAAAAATGGTTTTTACAATTTGAATTCGTACAAAAACAAGGATAATTTCCAATAAAAAATATAATAATGTAAAATAACTCATTTGAATATAGAAATGCAATTTTTGCTACATTAATGAAAGGCGATTTTTCAGTATACCTAATGAAAATTGCCAGACAGGCAAATATCCTCTATCTTTATATCTGTGTCCAATAGAAAATAACCGGAGATATAAGACAAATAAAATATAAAGCTCCCCTACTCCCTTATCTGAATTTTTAAGCAGAGCCTAACATCTTATTCCGGATTCATTTTAAATATAAAGAAAAATGATCATGCTGGAAATCTTTCAAAATAAAATTGCAGATCAAAACCTAAAAATCAGTAGAAGCAATTTGAAAGTACTATCAAAATAAAAAGTCAATACTAAAATATCTCAACATTTGTTTTAGAATTCATTCTTACTGCAAATTAGATAAATAACTTTATAACCTATTCATTTTAAATTACTTAATACTATATAAAAATTAAAATAAATTAAATAAAAATAGGTTTATTAATTGATAATCAATATAATACAACATACTCACACATATATGAAATAAAATAAATATAAATTACTTATAAGAAATACATTTAAATTATTTCCAGAAACAAATAAAGAATTGCTCTGTTTAAGGTTATGGATTATAAAATCAGGAATCAAAGTTGATCCTTTACAATAATTGATCAGGCTAATCTCACCCTAGAGCATATACCAGAAAAAAATCGCAATGAAAGCATAATAAATGTTTCTAAAAAATGGATCTTTCATTGACAACACTCTGGTGAAAATCGAGCCATATATTTTCAAAAAAAGCCAATAAACAACAGGAAGAAATTTTTGAAATTACAGAATTACAGAGAAAAATACAGACAAAGAAATTTCAATAGAACACAAATAATTGATAAAGAAATAAAAATGTCTTTATATAACCATAAGTTATATCTAAAATACATTAGAATTACCGATGAATAAAGGATTTTCTTCAGGTTACGGAGATAAAAAAAGCCTGCTAATATAATTAGCAGGCTTTAAAATATTTATTTTATTTTGTATTAATTGTTGATTGCAGCTACACCTGGTAACTCTAGCCCTTCAAGACTTTCAAGCATTGCTCCGCCTCCAGTAGAAACATAACTTACTTTATCAGCATACCCAAATTGCTTAACGAATGCAACACTGTCCCCACCTCCAACTAAAGAGAAGGCACCAAGCTTAGTTGCTTCAGCAATACTATCACCTAAGGCAACAGTTCCACCCGCAAAGTTTGACATCTCGAAAACTCCAATTGGTCCATTCCAAAGAATAGTTCTTGAATTTAACAATACATCATTGAACTGATCTCTAGATTTGTGCCCTGCATCAAGTCCCATCCATCCTTCAGGAATTGCATAGATATCAGCTTCTTTTCTTTCCGCATCATTACTAAAACTTTCAGCAATAATTGTATCAGACGGAAGATAAACTTTCACTTTATGCTCCTTAGCTTTACCCAAAATCTCTAGAGCTAAAGGAAGCTTGTCTTCTTCAACAAGAGAATTTCCGATTTTTCCTCCAAGAGCCTTAATAAAGGTAAATGCCATACCTCCTCCAATGATCAGATTGTCTACTGCCGGAAGTATATTTTCTATAATGGTAATTTTAGTTGAAACTTTAGATCCTCCTAAAATAGCTGTAACCGGTCTTTCACCACTTTTTAATACTTTATCGATTGCCTGAAGCTCCTTAGCCATCAGTAAACCGAAATATTTAGTTGATGGAAAATACTGTGCAATTACTGCTGTGGAAGCATGAGCCCTGTGTGCAGTACCAAATGCATCATTTACATAAGCATCTCCAAGCTTAGCAAGTTTCTCTGCAAAAGCAGCATCACCTTTCTCTTCTTCATTATGAAAACGTACATTTTCCAGCAACAAGATCTCTCCTGGTTTCAGTTCAGCTGCAGCCTGCTCTGCTTTTTCACCGATACATTCATCAACAAACTTTACTTCACGTCCTAAGACATTGGAAACTTCGCCTACTATATGTTTAAGAGAAAATTCATCTTTAACCTCACCCTTTGGTCTTCCCAGGTGGGTAATTAAGATGACAGAACCACCATCATTAAGGATCTTATCCACTGTAGGTTTTACAGCAACAATTCTTGTATTGTCTGTCACTTTCAGTTGATCATCCTGCGGAACATTGAAGTCCACTCTTACCAGAGCCTTCTTATCTTTAAAATTAAGATCATTGATTGTTTTCATAAATAGATTTATTTTTTTCTAAGCCTTATGAAACCGCCGTGCTCAAAATCCGTTCTAGCTTCCGGTAAAATCTCGCAAGAGCAATTTCATAAATTTCACTGAATTTTTGTTTCACAAATGTAAGGTTTTAAACTTTTTCAACACTTTGATTAAAATAAAAGTTTTCAAAAACTTTCCCCGAACCCAATCACCCATTAATCAACAATTTTTTCTCTTTTAAAAAAAAGAATAATGTAGTTGTTGTTGAGTGTTGTTAGTTTCGGGGATAAGTTTCAGGCTAAAAGTTGGTAACACTCAACTTTTATTCAATTCATATTTAACTCACAATATAAATCCTTGTAAACCCGCTGTTTCACACACTTATTAACAAATGTTGATAACTTTGAAATGATGCCATTCTTAGTTATTTTATTATGGAAAAGACTGGGGATAGCTGAAGAAAACATCTGGAAAGTTGTGGTTAAATTTTGCGGAAACGTTTTCTATTACGAAATAAATTGATCTTTAAAAATAGAAAGTTGATAAAAGTTTTCCACAGTTATTCACAGACCTTTTCACAATTAACTCCCGGTTTACTAACACGAATTGTTATTATTCTTACCTTTGTAAGGAAATAGAATCTAAAAAAGCTTAATAAGAGTATTATGAAAAGAAAAATTGCTGTTGCAGCGGACCATGCAGGCTATGAATATAAGGAGATTGTTAAAAACTACCTTTCAGAACATTTTGAAGTTCAGGATTTTGGAACGTTTTCCACAAACAGTGTGGATTATCCGGACTTTGTACACCCTGCCGCAACTTCTGTGGAAAACGGAGAAAATGAACTGGGAATTTTGTTCTGTGGAAGCGGAAACGGAGTTCAGATCACTGCCAACAAACATCAGAAAATTAGATGTGCACTTTGCTGGATGCCGGAGATTGCAACGCTGGCAAGACAGCATAATGATGCCAACATGATTTCGATACCGGCGAGATTTATATCAAAGGAACTGGCCATTGAAATTGTAGATAAATTTCTTTCTACAGACTTTGAAGGCGGAAGACACCAGAACAGAGTTGATAAAATTGCATTTTGCTAATATATAATAAGGCTTGTAAATCATTTACAAGCCTTATTTATTTTTTATTCGTACATTTGCAGTGTCCAATAGAAATAACACTCTATTATTCTCTAAAGCCTTTTTTATATTGGAAACATATTTAACAGAAGGTTTTTCTCTTTTCTTCTCCAGAATTGTATTAAATTTATACAAAACTAAAGCTCCCGTTGTTAGCAAACCGAAAGATAATTTCTGATGATATACGGAAAGAATCTATGATGAAATTGAATAACCTTATATAAGGAATAAAGGAAGATTTAGAAAAAGGTTTTATTTGAATTGAGATAAAACCAAACATTTAAAAAAGAAAATTAACATGCCAAAAAAAAGAAAATATATAAGTCATAAAAATGATTTAAAACTGATGGAGATCGGAAGACTGATCCTCCGTTTTATGAATGCAAATTCATCCAAAATTTATAATTATAAACAAATCGCTGATGGTATAGATTACAAAAATCCGAGACAAAGGGAACTTGTTATCCAGGCATTGCATAAACTTCAGGCATCTGAAAAGATCAAAGAAGTGGAGCGCGGGAAATATATTGTTAACCTGAAAATAGCAGGAACATTAACCGGAATTATTGACTTCAACCAAAGCGGAAATGCCTACGTAAGTGTGGAAGGAATGGAAGATGATATCTTCATTCATGCCAAAAATGTGAAGGATGCACTGCAGGGAGACAAGGTTCTTATTATAACTTATCATTATAAAGGAAAGAAGCTGGAAGGCTCAGTTCTTGAAGTTTTGGAACGTAACAGAACAGAATTTGTAGGGACATTTCAGAAGGTGGCTCACAAAGATTTCGGGTTTGTTGTTTGTGATAAGAAATCAATCAATACGGATATTTTTATTCCGAAGACCAAATTCAATAATGCGGAAGACGGAGATAAGGTGATCGTAAAAATGACAGAGTGGAAACCAGGGGATAAAAATCCTGAAGGTGAAATTATCCAGGTACTGGGTGCTCCGGGTGAGCATGAAACAGAGATCCACTCTATCCTTGCAGAATATGGTTTACCGTATGAATTTCCACAGGAAGTGGAAGCTGATGCAGATAAAATTGACAGAAGCATTACTGACGAAGAGGTGGCGAAGCGTTGGGATATGCGTAAAATATGCACTTTTACCATTGACCCTAAAGATGCCAAGGATTTTGATGATGCCTTATCTATAAGAAAACTGGAAAACGGAAACTGGGAAATCGGGGTGCATATTGCAGATGTATCTCATTATGTGGTTCCCGGGACTATTCTTGATGATGAAGCCTATCAGAGAGCTACTTCGGTATATCTTGTTGACAGGGTGGTACCGATGCTTCCTGAAGTATTGAGCAATGATGTCTGTTCCCTGCGTCCAAACGAAGATAAATATACTTTTTCAGCAGTCTTTGAACTGAATGATCAAGCGGAAATCCAGAAACAGTGGTTTGGAAGAACAGTGATCCACTCAGACAGAAGATTTACCTATGAAGAAGCTCAGGAACGTATAGAAACCGGAAAGGGAGATCTGGCGGAAGAGATCAATACGCTTGATAAGCTGGCAAAAATCATGCGTAATGAACGTATCAGAAAAGGGGCTATTACTTTCGACAGAAGTGAAGTAAGATTTAACCTGGATGAAAATAATGAACCGGTTGGGGTTTATTTTAAAATAAGTAAAGATTCCAATCACCTGATCGAAGAATTCATGCTTTTAGCCAACAAAAAAGTATCGGAATTCGTATCGCTGACAAGGAAAGGTGAAATCACCAACAATACATTTATTTACAGGGTTCACGATGATCCGGATCCTGCAAAACTGGAATCACTGAGAGACTTTGTAGCGACTTTCGGATATAAAATGAATCTTGCCAATACCAAAAAAGTGGCTGAATCTCTGAATAAGCTTCTTCATGATGTAAAAGGTAAAGGTGAAGAAAATATGATCGAAACGCTAGCTATGAGAAGTATGAGTAAAGCGGTATATTCTACAGAACCTATCGGGCACTACGGATTAGGATTTGAATACTACAGTCACTTCACCTCTCCTATCCGTCGTTATCCGGATTTATTGGCCCATCGTCTTCTCCAGCATTATCTGGATGGTGGAAAATCTCCAAACAGAGGTGAGCTTGAAGAAAAGGCAAAACACTGCAGTGCCATGGAAAGACTGGCCGCAGATGCGGAAAGGGATTCTATCAAATACATGCAGGTGAAATTCATGGAAAAACATTTGGGAGAAACTTTCAAAGGTGTGATTTCCGGCGTGGCAGAATTCGGATTCTGGGTTGAAATCCCGGAAAACGGAGCCGAAGGTCTGATCAAACTGAGAGATCTTGTTGATGATTCGTACATGTTTGACGCCAAAACACATGCTGTATATGGAGTAAGACATGGTAATAAATACCAGTTGGGAGACGAAGTTCAGATTAAAGTGGTGAAAGCCAATCTGATTCAGAAGCAGCTGGATTTCCAGATTGTGAAGTAATGACGAGAATAGATAAATACATTGTATTTAGTATTTTAAACGTAATATTATTGATAACAGTTATTTTTAACACTGTTATCAATTTTTTTCTGTTTGTACTTGTTATAATCATTCTTGTAGTCACATGTAATATTTTGATCAAAAGGAATATTATTAATATTGATAAACAAGGGAAGAATTACTTTTTTGGAGTTACATTTCCACAGATAATTAATGTTTTTTTTTGATAAACTATCTTACAGGAATGAATCCTACCAAAGAAACATACTGTTTTAAAAACATGATTTCAGAGGTTGGAAGTGTACGCAGCCATGAGAAAGGAAAGACAACTTACATCTATTTAAGCGGAAATGCATATGAATATTCTTATATGACAAGGAGTTTTCTCATTGATTATAAAAGAATGTTGTTTAAAAATCAGATCACTTACACCTTTGAACGAGGAATTTTTGGACTTAAAATCAGAAAAGACTTTGAGTTTGTTTTTAATGAAAATTGCCTGGAAAAATAAGTGTGATAAATCATCAGAAAAATATAATGCAAAAAGATTATTCTAATAAGGAACAATCTTTTTCTTTTTTAAGGAGGTAAAGGATGGGCTAAAATTATTTTGGGATCTGTTCGCATTTTGGACTGTGTATTCTTGCTCCTCTCCTATTTCGTAAAATTTTTATATTAAACTCTGATTAAAATCCACTTGATATATCACAACTTTATTGAATAATTAAATCATAAAGTCTAACTTTGTATTAAACGAAATGAATTTTTATTCATTTTAAAACACCACTTAATGCTAGAACTTGTACTATCTGCCATCATATTAGGATTTATGCTGAGCCTGGTTTTCATAGGACCTATTTTTTTCCTGTTAATTGAAACCAGCTTTTCCCGAGGGCCCAGACATGCCCTATCCTTAGACCTTGGCGTTATTACGGCAGATTTATTATGCATTGTTGCGGCGTACTATGCCAGTACAGATATTGTAACTCTGATAGACAAGCATCCCGGATTTTACAGGATTACTTCCATTCTTATTTTCATCTACGGAATTGTGATGCTGGTTACCAAGACCAAAATGCATATGCCTGGTGAAGAAAAGATCATTGGCCAGAATTATATCAAGACATTTTTCAATGGTTTTTTCTTTAATCTTCTCAATGTTGGAGTTATCCTTTTCTGGCTGGTAACGGTAATTTCCGTAAGGAATCAATATCCGGACACCAGCAGTTTTATTTTATACATCAGTATAGTGCTGGCCACTTACCTATCTATAGACCTTGCCAAGATATTTCTTGCCAAGCAGTTTCACGATAAATTAACACAAAAACTGGCCAACCAGATCAGAAGAGTGGTTGGCTGTATTCTTATTATCTTCAGTTTCTTTATTTTCCTGCAGAGTTTTAAAAAGTTCAACCAGTTTGACAGACAGCTGGAGGAAGCAGAAAAAAAAGAAGTAAAATATCAAAAAACAAAATGAAAAAAATGATCTTTCCGAAGTCTCTTAAAAAAGGAGACAAAATAGCTGTTATTTCCCCTGCAGGAGCCGTAGATGCCACACAATTGGAAAAAGGGATTGAAATGATTAAAAGTAGAGGTTTTGAACCCGTTCCGGGAGAACATCTTTACAGTAAATTTTCAAACGGATACAATTATGCCGGAACAGAAAAGGAAAGAATTAAAGATATCAACTGGGCTTTAAATGACAAAGAAATAAGAGCTGTATGGGCTTCCAGAGGAGGTTATGGATGTCAACACCTTGTTCAGCATCTGAAGCTGAAAAATTTTACAGAAAACCCGAAATGGTATATCGGTTATTCAGATAATACTGTAATTCAAAGTTACCTTTTGAAAAAAGGTTTCGCTTCTATCCATGGACAAACCATCAAAACATCAAGTTTTGGAGTTACGGATGAAAGCTATGATCTTATTTTCGGTATCTTAAAAGGAGAAATGCCTAAATACAGCCTTAAATCCCATCAATTTAATAAAGAAGGGAATATCAAAGGTGAATTGGTTGGAGGTAATTTAGCCCTGATCTATGCCCTTCTAGGGACCAGATATTCTTTTGATTTTAAAGACAAAATCCTGTTTATTGAAGATATTGGTGAAAATTTTTATGCTCTGGACCGTATGATTATGAGTCTGGAACTGGCAGGAGTTTTTAACAAAATTAAAGGACTCATTGTTGGCGGTATGACCAATATGGGAGATGAAAAAGAAAACGCAAGCTATGAAGAAAGCTTTGATGAGCTGGCTTACAAACTGATTTCTGACAGAATTTCAAAATATAAATTCCCTGTGGTATTTGCCTTCCCGAACGGGCATATTAAGGACAACAGGCCATTAATTATCGGAAGTGAGGTTAAGATGAAGGTTGATGATAAAGTAAGAATAGATTTTTAAGTAGTACCACTCTCCTATCTCCAGGCTCTTAAATAATGAATATGGCAAACCATAACGATTTTGGAAAAATGGCAGAGGATCTAGCTGTTGAATATCTTAAGAAATGTGGCTATAAAATCCTGGTCAGGAACTTTCGTTTTCAGAAAGCTGAGATTGATGTTATTGCTGAAAAAGATAATCAGATTATCGTTGTGGAGGTGAAAGCAAGATCCACAGATGCCTTTATGCTCCCTCAGGAAGCTGTCACCAAAACAAAGATAAAGTCTATTGTTTCTGCAGCCAATCATTATATGGAGGAATTTAATAAAGATAATGAAGTAAGGTTTGATATTATTTCCGTTCTTCCTGACGAAAACAAAAATTTAATAATTGAGCATATTGAAGACGCTTTTGAGGCGTTTGATGCCAATTAGATATGTATTATCTTTGAGTATAAAATAATTAAAATTTACTACATGCCCTTTGTAAGAATTAGCCTGCCTAAAACGCTGCAACACGAAGAGAAAGATCAGATTTCTATTTCTGTACATCAGGCTCTTATGGAAGAATTTAATATCCCGGCTGATGATTATTTTCATGTTATAGAAGAATTGGAATCACACCAGGTTAAATTTCCTCAAAGCTATCTTGACATCCCACATACAAAAGAAATTATCTTTATACAGATAACTGCAGGAAAAGGGAGAGATTTCGAAAAGAAAAAAAGATTATATGCTTCTATTGCAGAAAAAATAGCAGCATCAACAACGATTACAAAAAATAATATCATTATTGTGTTAACTGAGAATAACGGACAGGAAGACTGGTCGTTTGGAAACGGTGGAATACAGGGAGCAAAGCATATCATTTAAGAGATAAAAATATGAAGACAATATTGATCACCGGAGCTACTTCCGGTATAGGAAAAGCCACTGCCGAACTTCTTGCAAAACAAGGAAACAGAATCATTATTTGCGGAAGGAGAAGTGAAGTGCTGGAATCTGTAAAAACTGAACTTTCTCAATTTACCGAAATATTTAGTTTAAAATTTGATGTAAGAAATCTTAATGAAGTGGAATCAGCCATCAATTCTCTTCCGGAGAACTGGAAAGATATTGATGTTCTGATCAATAATGCAGGGAATGCCCACGGATTAGATCCGCTATCGGCCGGTAAAACGGATGACTGGGATTCTATGATAGACGGAAATGTAAAGGGATTACTCTATGTTTCCAAAATGATCATTCCAACAATGAAAACTAAAAATTTAGGTCATATTGTAAACATCAGTTCCGTAGCAGCAAGACAAACCTATGCGAATGGAGTAGTGTACTGTGCGACGAAGAAAGCAGTAGATGTTATTTCCGAGGGAATGAGACTGGAGCTTACTGAATTTGGTATTAAAGTAACCAACATTCAGCCGGGCGCTGTAGAAACGGATTTTTCTTTGGTAAGATTCAAGGGAGACAGTGAGAGAGCTTCAACAGTGTATGCCGGCTATGAGGCTCTGAAAGCGGAAGATATTGCAGACTCAATTGCCTACTGTGTGAATGCTCCGAAGCATGTTACCATTTCAGACATGACGATCTATCCAAGTGCACAGGCTGAACCCAGAACGATTTATAGAAAATAGTCCAAAATAATGGAGTAAATTTGCAGAAGATTAAAAGCGGTTTGCCTTTTGTAATTTTGCAATTTAGTTTAAAAGAAAAAAATGAAAATTCTATATCTGGAAACATCATCCAAAAACTGTTCAGTAGCAGTTTCAGATAATGAGAAGCTGTTATGCCTTTGTGAAGAAGTTTCCGAAAATTATAAACAGTCCGAAAGTTTACACACCTATGTTGAATGGGCATTGGAAGGAGCAGGTATTTCTCTTAAAGAGATTGAGGCGGTTTCTTTAGGAAAAGGTCCGGGATCCTACACTGGTTTAAGAATAGGTGCTGCTTCGGCAAAAGGATTTTGTTACGGACTTAAAGTCCCTCTTGTAGCTGTTAATTCTCTTGAAAGCATGATAGAGCCGTTTTTAGGCGATAACTACGATCTCATAGTGCCTTTAGTCGATGCAAGGAGAATGGAGGTTTATACGGCCGTTTATGACGGTAAAACAGGGAAGGAGTTATCGGAGACAGAAGCTAAGATTTTAGATGAAGCTTCATTTGAAGAATTCAAAGATAAAAAAGTTCTGTTTGTAGGGGATGGTGCTAAAAAAGCAAAAGAGATTCTGAATCTTCCTGATGCTGTTTTTAAAGAAGATGTTTATCCTTCTGCACAATATCTGATCAGAAAGACACTGGAAAAGATAGAACAAAAAGAATTTGAAGACATGGCTTACTTTGAGCCTTTTTATCTCAAAGATTTCCATGGAGTAAAGAAAAAGAAAAGCGAAGAATAAATCTTCGCTTTTTTATTTTATTGAGGTCTTGGTGGTATTTTCGACCCTGATTTCGTTTCGTTTGCTTTCTTTGGATTTTGCTGCCCGGGACTTGATTGCGGAGCCGTATTATTCATATTAGGATTCTGGCCACTGTCCAGCTTCTGGATTTTCCCGCTATTCATTTGTGGAATACCCGTATTCTGGGCATTAGGCTGTACAGGAACTCCTGATGGCTGCTGAGGAATAGCATTTCCTTTATTATCCGTTGCCTGGAAACTCAGGTCGCTTTTCAGGTAATTCAGCATTTCTTTCGCTCTCACACCTTCCGGTGTTTTGGAATAGTTCAGGGCAATCTGTTCAAGCTGAAGAATCATTACTTCCTTACCACTGGATTTCCCGGCATTGAAGGCATTCAAAAGGTAGAGTTTAGGAACCAGCGCATCCTTCGGGAACTTCTGGATGGTCTGATCAATGACATCTTTACTTTCCGTAAACTTTTCCGACTCAAACAGGGCATATGCCTTTTTATATTCGTTTTCAACTTCTTCAGTTGATTTTACAAATGACTTATTTTTAGGATTTCTTGCAAACTCGGCATAAGAAGTATAAGGATAATCCGCTAACAGAATTTGTTTTGCTCTTTCAGAAGCCTGAGGATTTTTTTCATAATTCATGGCAAAAATCTCATACAATGCCTGTAACATTACCTTTTCTTCCGGCTTTACATCTACAAGGTCATAAAGCGTTTTAGTCGCCAGGGGAGTGTTAGTAAAATAGTTCTGATACATAATACCAAGTCCCAGTGAAGCGGTATCCCTGTCCTTTTTTAACTGGGATAATTTACCCTGATCAGTAGGAATCTGTTCGATATAATAAGCAGGCTCAAAACGTCTTGGATTAGGTGCTGAAGTAACTCCCAAAGCTTCATTCTTCATATCTTCAATAGACGCCATCTTCTTGGAAGAACGCCAGTTGTCAGCAAGAGCACGGTCTCCCCAGATCTGCTTAAATGAAGAAGTTCCTTTGCTTACAGTTCCTGTATTGCTGAAGTAGAAGCCTTTTGTCGTTACCCCAAAATCTTCAAAAGAATTACCACTGTTGGCAAAAACAGAATTGGCGCTGTAATCTCCAGTATCAAAACCTTTACTTCTTTCAGCACGTCTTCTTTCCTGTTCCGCCTTTTCTTCTTTGATCTTTAATTTTGCAATATATTTTGTGAAATAATCGGTCTTCTGAGCATCATCCATTCTTGCCAGAGAAAGAATACTGTCATTCTTTTTGATCAGATAGTAGTTTTTGGAAATCTTTTTAATGTATTCGGACTGGTCTTTCAATAAGATTTTTGAAGGCTCATAAGTCATTACTGCCAATGCGGAATCGTAATAACTTCCTGCCCCGATATAATCATTCTTATCCAGGTAGTTTTTCCCTATTTCATAATAAGTCAGTCCACGGATCTGGGGATCAGAAACTTTCTCAAACAGTGATTTTCTGAAGAATTGCTGAGCTTCATCTTTTTTCCCAGCCTTATTAGCCATGAGACCTAAGGCATAGTAAAATTCATTCTTTCTGGAACCATAAGTTCCTTTCTTACTTATTCCTTCCAGATAATTCTTCGCGCCGGCATAGTCTCCTTTACCGTTAAAAGTTTTGGCAATTGCAATCTGTGATTTTACTTCAAATTCGAAATCATTGGCATATTTGTATGCAGCAGCGTAGCTTTCTCTTGCCTTATCATTCTGGTTTAGATTTTCATAAACCTGGCCTCTCAGATACGCGATTCTACTTTTCAGTTTTCTGTTGTTATTCAGTTCAAAAGCATTGTCAAGTTCCCTGGCAGCCTCTTCTTTTTTTCCTGCATCAAGCAAAGATTCAGAATAGTAAATACTCAGGAGCTTTGCATAGCTTTTATTAATATCGTCTCCCTTCAGTTTTGCAAAAGTTTCATGCGCTCTGTGATAATCCTTGATCTTATCATAAGCAAGCCCCTGATAAATTCTTGCCAGTGCAATCCTTTTATCATCTTTCATATGCGTAAAGACATAATTAAGCGCATCAAGTGCTTCCAGGGATTTACCACGGTAAATTCTTGCCTGGGCAAGGATCATATAGGCATCAAAAATCTGTTTGTTTTTCTCTTCACCATTTCTGGTTACCGAATATTTATTAATAGCTTTTAAAGCTTTTGCTTCTGCAATTTCAAGGGTAGTAGCGCCTTTGCTCTCCTCACCGTCAGGTCTTGATGGTCCGCTTCCCGGAGGCCCGCCAGGAATATTAGGAACTCCCGAATTGCCTCTTCCCGAAGGTCTGTTGGCTACTTCAGCCATCTTCATAGAATTTTCTGCAAAAGCTTCAGTCTGTCCAAGGTCACTTCCCAAAGGCTGTTCTTCGTAAGTCAGAATAGGAATATAAGGTGCATAGAAATTATCCTTATGTCCTTTGTCTCTGGTTGTAAATTCACTGTTTAATGCATCTTTCGCATTAAAAAGAGTATTATAATATGTGGAAAATCCTTTCAATACTCTTGAACGCTGCTCCGGCTTTTTTGTTTTGGTAGCACAGGAAGCAACAAGGCATATGACTAAAAGGAATAATATATTCTTTTTCATTATTCAATATAACTCGCTAATCTGCTTTTTATTATCAGCAGTTTGATGATTTTGTAAAAATAATAAAATTTTATAATGAATAATATTTATATTTCCTGCGGAAATATTTTATTCTTCTTTAACAGATATCCGGAATCCTGAAAAACCTTTAAATCAATGCGGTTTCTTTCAAAATTTTGTAAACGAGATGAGTAGGAAGCCCCATAATCGTATAAAAACTTCCTGTAAGACTTGTGATCTTTGCCATTCCAAGCCATTCCTGAATACCGTAGCTTCCCGCTTTATCGAAAGGCTTGTAATTTTGAATATAATAGTTAATTTCTTCATCTGTAAGCACATCCAGTGTCACATCGGCTACATCGGTTTCTGTAAAAGACTGATTGGCAGTTTTGATGGTAATTCCTGTATACACCTGATGCGTTCTTCCTGAAAGGCTCTGGAGCATTTGAAAGGCATCCGCTTCATCTTTAGGCTTACCAAGAATCTGATGATCAATAGCTACTACGGTATCGGCAGTAAGAAGAACTTCATCCGCTTCCAGACTTCTAAAGGCATCTGATTTTAAATCAGAAAGATAAGCTGCGGCTTCTTCTATTTTAATGTGCTGAGGAAGTATTTCTTCACAATCTATTTTGACAACTTCAAATTCAAAACCAAGACTGGAAAGTAGCTCTTTTCTTCTTGGGGATTGTGATGCTAAAAGTAATTTCATGCCGTTAATTATACAGATTGGGTATTATCATCATGCCAGTTACCCTGAACTTTCATCACCTGTTCTATCACGTCACGAACCGCTCCGGTTCCTCCTTTTTTAGGAGAAATATAATCAGAGATTCCTTTTACCTCAGGAACTGCATTTTCAGGGCATGCAGCAATAGCTGAACTTTCCATAATATGAATATCCGGAAGATCATCACCCATAGTTAGAATTTCCTCATTTTTAAGATTGTATTTTTTCTTAAAATCTTCAAAATCAACTATTTTGTTGTGGGATTTCGGATAGTAATCCTGAATTCCAAGGTAATTGATTCTGTGTTTTACCATTTCATCATTTCCTCCCGTAATAACACCAATCAGATAATTATTTTTTAATGCCTTCACTACAGCATAACCATCCAGTACATTCATTACCCTGCACATATTTCCTCCGGGAAGCAGATATACACTTCCGTCTGTGAAAACTCCGTCAACATCAAATACAAATGCCTTAATATCTTTTAATTTCTCTTTATAGCTCATACATTTTCTGAATAGAATGATTCATTGTTTTATAAATCTCAAGACTCTCGTCCTTTAATAACTGTTCATGCAGCTGTAAAATCCTGACATCATTTCTTACGGCAGGTCCGGTTTGTGCTTCTTTAGGCTCAATTGTATGGATTTTCTGAACCGTTTCATCAATCAGCGGTAAGAAATAATCAAACGGAATTTCTTGAGAGTCTGAAATTTCCTTGGCCCTTGAAAAAAGGTGATTCACAAAATTGCAGGCAAAAACAGCCGTCAGATGAATATATTTTCTTTTTTCATGAGTACTTTCCATTACCCTTTCTGAAATTTTTGAAGCAAGATCCAACAACAGTTTTTGGTCTTCATCATTTTCAGCCTCTACAAAAAACGGAATTTTCTCATATTCAAGTTCTTTGGATTTTGAAAAGGTCTGTAAAGGATAGAAACTGGATTTCCGGTATTCGCCGGCAAGAATTTCCTTAGGAAGAGATCCTGAAGTATGCGCAACCAGAAAGTCTTTTCCGGGTATGATCTTTGAAACTTCTTCTACAGAGTGATCACTTACACAGATGATATAAAGATCTGCCTTTTCCAGATGATCTGTGGAATAAGGAATGTTTAATTCTTCGGAAATTTTACTTAATTCTTTTTCGTTCCTCCCAAATAGCTGGGCCACGGGAATACCTTTCAAAGTGAAAGCTTTTGCCAGATGATAGGCAACATTTCCGGAACCGATAATTACAATTTGCATATAACAAATATAAGATTTTAAGCCGAGCCGGGAAAGGAAGATCACTGTGAAAATCCTGTACTTCAATACAGGCACGTTTATTGCGTAAGTGTCTCATAATATTTTTAATATTTAAATTGAAAATTGAATAATTAATTTAACTTTCAGTTATTTTTGTAATCCAAAACAATGTAAGGCATCTTATGAAGATTAAGGACGCGGAAATTATTTCGTTGATGCAGAATCCACGGACCCAGGATAAAGGTGTCCGTGCCTTGATGGATGCCTATCAAAGCAGATTGTACTGGCACATAAGAAGAATTATTGTGGACGGAGATCTTGCACAGGATACTTTGCAGGAAACTTTTATTAAAGCTTATCAGAATTTTCATCAGTTCAAAAATGATAGCCAGCTGTATACCTGGTTGTACAGAATTGCTACCAACGAGGCACTACAGCAGGTCAATAAAATGAAAAAGATGCAGAAAACTGATGAAGACCCGGATTATCACATGCAGAATCTTGTAGCAGATAATACAGATGATGATGCTGAAGAAATACAGATTTTACTGCAGAACGCTATACAGAGCCTGCCTGAGAAGCAGAAACTGGTATTTATGATGCGGTATTATGATGATTTGCCTTATGAAGAAATATCAAAGATTGTAGATATGTCGGTAGGGACTTTGAAAACGAATTATCATTATGCCAAACAGAAAATAGAAGATTATATTAAAGAAAATTACGAAAAATAATTTTTGATCCAACAAAGATGAAAGAGTTCGACATAGAAAAATTAGAACGTAAAAACATTTACACAGTTCCTGAAAATTTATTCGAAAATATTCAGGAGAGCGTTATGAATGATATAAAGACAAGTAAAAAAGCACCTGTCTTTAAGCTGAACTGGATGTATGCAGCTGCGGCATCACTGGCTTTGATCTTTGGAGCAACTTTTGTTTTTAATTCAGATAACGATTCTACGGAACAAATACTGAACTCCAAAACAACGTATGTGGCCAATAACGGAGAGCCCAAAACAGAAAGTGAACTCGCCTATGAAACTTTAAAATCTGATTTAACTTCTGTTGAAAATAATAATCAAACAGTTGAAAATCAAAAAAATAACAATTCGTACGCTTCAAAAAGCGTTCACGAAACTGAAAAAACAACAGAGACACCAAAACCGGTGAAAACTGTAAATAAAAAAGAAGAAACACGAATGAATGACTATCTGGATTCGTTTTCTAATTCTGAAATTGCAGAATTAGCAAGTAATTCGACCCAGGACGTTTATTTGGATATTTATAATTAAAAGAAGATGAAAAAGATATTATTGACGTTTTTGATTATTTACGGCTTTGGATTAAATGCCCAAAGAACAGATTATGATTGGAAAAAGATGGATCCTAAACAAAGAAAGGAAGTCATCAATAACCTTTCTCCTGAAGAGAGAAAAGAACTTCTGAAAAAATTCAGAAACAATATGATCATGGATAATCTGAATGTCGATCCGGAAGATAAAGCCGAATTTACACAATTGTATAACGAATATCTGGATAGCCAGAAGCAGATAAAAAGTCAGTTTAATTCAAACTTTGATCCGGAAACCTTAACGGATGAGGAAGCTAAGGCCAAACTACAGCAAAGCTTTGAAGTAGGACAGAAGCTGCTTGATAACAGAAAAAAATATGCAGACAAAATGCAGCAGGTGATACCCTGCCAAAAAGTTCTGAAGCTGTTTCAATCAGAAAAAATGATGAAGGATAAAATGGATGAAAGAAGACCTCATGGAAACAATAATAATGCTTCAGGACCAAAACAAAACCCATAATAGTTTATTTTTTTAATGTTGGACGGCTCTCACAGATATTTCTGTGAGAGCCGTTTAATTTTGCTTCAAATTCCTATTTTTGCCGAAAATTTATAGATGAAAAAATTATTTTTCTTTTTTTTACTTTCGTCTCTATGGTCCGCACAAAAAACTGAAATAATTAAGATTAATGATAATCTTAGAGATAGAAAAGGACTGACAAAGTCACTTACTTTTATTGATAACAGATCAGATAAAAATATTGGAAGTATCCCGGATAAAAAAGATATAGTTGAACTGAAATTTGCAACTAATGATCTTCAGGGATTGATCGGAAACAAATTCAGAGAAGACAATAAAACAATGGGAAATAATGATATTGTCCTGATGTTGGAAGATCTTAAAGTTTATGAAGAACAGGATAATAACCGTACATTTACTTATGCAAAAGCGAGAATTAAACTTTCCAGCTTTATTAAAAGAAATGATAAATACTATTTTATCGGAAGATATAGTAATGTAATTGTCTGTAACCCGAATATTACAGTACATCCTTCTATATTTTTGTCTGGACAGATTTCTGAAATATTTACCCAGTTTATAAAAGCGTCTTATTATCCAAATATTAATCCCGGATATTATATTCCTGAAAATGAAATAAACAGATATGAAGAGTATTTAAACAAAGAGTATAAAGCATTAAACAATCCTGTTCTAAAGGAAGGTATTTACACAAACTTTCAGGAATTTCGTAACCAGAATCCAAATCCTGAGTATTCCCTCAAAAAAAATAAGAAAGGAAAAGTAGTGCAGTTAATGGACAAAGGCCTTGAGACTTCGCTCTCTAAAGTATATTGCTATGTAGAAAATGGAATAGCTTATAAAACGACACCTGTGGGCTTTGATGAAATAAAGAAAGATAATAAAGGCTTTTATATTTATTCTTCCAGAACTAATCTTTTTGCTTCAGCCCAAACCGGAGGCTTATTCGTTGGAGCAGTTGCAGGAGGTTTGGTAGGAGCTTTAATCGGTGCTGCAATTGATTCTTTATCCAATACCAATGCTGGAGCAGTTCAGGGAGTCGGTTTCAGATCTACTATGGAATCCAATGTGTATCTTGATTCTTTAACCGGGAGTTATATATTTGAAAAATAAAAAATTCAGCAGTAAAAATTAAATAAATTCATACAATAAGATAATGAAAGACAATAATCTCTCGCTTTTTTTTATCTTTGCAAACTACAAGATTCTTAAATGAAAAACATACGAAATTTTTGCATAATCGCCCATATCGACCACGGTAAAAGTACCCTGGCAGACCGTCTGTTGGAGTATACCAATACAGTTACCCAAAGAGAATTACAGTCTCAGACGCTTGATGATATGGATCTGGAAAAAGAACGTGGGATTACGATTAAGTCGCACGCTATCCAGATGGATTATGAATATAAAGGAGAAAAATATATTTTAAACCTTATTGATACACCGGGACACGTTGACTTTTCCTATGAAGTTTCCCGTTCTATTGCTGCCTGTGAAGGAGCGCTTCTGATTGTAGATGCTGCACAGAGTATTCAGGCACAAACCATCAGTAACCTCTATCTGGCACTGGAAAATGATCTGACAATCATTCCGATTCTCAATAAAATTGACCTTCCGTCTGCCAATCCTGAGGAAGTAACTGATGAGATTATGAATCTGATAGGGTGCGACTATGAAGATGTACTGAGAGTTTCCGGAAAAACAGGAGAAGGGGTTCATAACCTTTTAGAGCAGATCGTTGAAAGAATTCCTGCACCGGAAGGAGATCCTGACGGTCCGCTTCAGGCTTTGATCTTCGACTCTGTTTATAACCCTTTCAGAGGTATTGAAGCGTATTTCAAAGTAGTGAACGGAAGCATTACTAAAAATGAAAAGATCAAATTCTTCGCTACAGGAAAAGAATATGGAGCTGATGAAGTTGGAACGTTAAAACTTAAGCAGGTTCCTAAGAAAACAATCCATTGCGGAGATGTAGGTTACCTGGTGTCGGGGATCAAAGATGCCCGTGAAGTAAAAGTAGGAGATACCATTACTTCTTTTGACAGACCTGCAGCGGCTCCTATTGATGGATTTGAGGAAGTAAAACCAATGGTATTTGCAGGGATTTACCCAATTGATTCTGAGGACTTTGAAGAACTGAGATTCTCTCTTGAGAAATTAAGACTTAATGATGCTTCCCTGGTTTTCGAACCGGAAAGTTCTGCTGCTCTTGGTTTCGGTTTCCGTTGCGGATTCCTGGGAATGCTTCACATGGAAATCGTACAGGAACGTCTTGACAGAGAGTTTAATATGAACGTGATCACTACGGTACCGAACGTATCTTATTTTGGATATTCCAAAAAAGAACCGGAAGTTCCGATTCTGATCAACAACCCTTCGGAAATGATGGATCCGTCTATAATGGACAGAGTGGAAGAACCATTTATCAAGGCTTCTATCATTACCAAATCTGATTTCGTGGGGCCGGTAATGACTTTATGTATTGAAAAAAGAGGAGAAATTGTTAACCAAAGCTATTTAACTTCTGAAAGAGTGGAATTGGTGTTCAATATGCCGCTTGCTGAGGTAGTATTTGATTTCTATGACAGGTTAAAATCAATCTCTAAAGGATATGCTTCATTTGATTATCATCCAATCGGATTCAGAGCTTCCAAGCTTGTAAAAATGGACATCCTGATCAATGGTGATATGGTAGATGCACTTTCATCTTTGATTCATGACAGTAATGCCTATCACATTGGTAAAAAAATGTGTGAAAAACTTCGTGAGCTGATCCCGAGACAACAGTTTGATATTGCTGTTCAGGCTGCCTTGGGTACGAAAGTAATTGCAAGAGAAACCATTAAAGCCTTAAGAAAAGACGTTACCGCAAAATGTTATGGTGGAGATATCTCCAGAAAGCGTAAGCTATTGGAAAAGCAGAAAGAAGGTAAAAAGAAAATGAAGCAGATTGGTAGAGTAGAAGTACCGCAATCAGCGTTCATGGCTGTATTAAAGCTGAATGACTAATTCATTATAAAAATAAAAACCGCTTCTGAAAATGAAGCGGTTTTTTTGTTGATTCTATTTCTTACGGGTATATTTTATTTCCATGGTTTTGTACTCTTTTCCTGTCTTGGAGTCCGGGCCGTACATTTCCAGCTTTTGGGTATTGTCATCTACGAAAGTGAAAACTTCCCTGAAATCACAATCTTTTCCAGGTCTTGAAGGATCTGTCATTTTTCCTTTAAATTCAACCGATTTTGTTGAAGGATTCCATTCTCCTTCACCATGCATGATTCCGGTTCCCATATTGTCGATCCATGTACTGATAAATTTCTTTTTGGAATTGTCATATCCCACAATGCTCATTCCTTCGAAAGGCATTCCCATAAAGTTGCCTTTATGGTTACTGATCTGATAACGTCCGTCATACATCATTTTATTGGTCGTCTCAGATTTACTCATCATAGGCTTTCCTCCGTTTTCCATCCACATGGTGGTTTCTCCTGTCCATATTCCGTCAGATTTTGCCAGCATTTTATGCATTTCTCCCGGAGTAGAGTACTCCATCCACGCTTTCATAGCTGTTGCAGAATCTACAGGTTTCCATTCGGATTTTGCGGCTGTAGAATCGGCTTTATCAGCACTAGTGGCTGCTGTTGTTTTTCCCTTCTCACAAGCCGTTAATAAAAAAGCTGCGACAAGAATTGATAATAAATTTTTCATAATGGTTTAGTTTTAAGATGGTTAGAATGATAACTTAAAGATAGCAACTTTTATTATACCCCTGATTATTTTTTTACCTTGCACATAAATCGTAACTTTGTGTATTCATAACGCAAATCAATTTATGGAGTCTCCAAAAAAATTACAGGATATAAAAGTGGCTGTAGATGCCGTCATCTTCGGATATTTTGATAAAAAAGACCTTCAGATCCTTCTGATTAAAAGAAATATTGAACCTTTTAAAGGAGGATGGGCGCTGCCAGGCGGACTTGTTCTTGATGATGAAAGTGTGGATGATGCTGTAAAAAGAGAACTGTATGAAGAGGCGGGCATAAGACCCGATTTTCTGGAACAACTGTATACGTTTGGTAATCTGGGTCGCGATCCTAGAAACAGAGTTGTTTCTGTAGCCTATCTTGGGCTTGTGAACCCATCTTATCATGAACTTTTTGCAGACTCTGATGCTGAAGATGCACAATGGTTCAGTATTAATAAACTCCCTTCTTTGGCTTTCGACCACAAAACAATCATAGATACAGCTTTAAAAAGACTTCGTACAAAAATTCAGTATCAGCCAATCGGCTTCAATCTTCTCAACGAAGAATTCCCCTTTTCTGATCTTGAAAACCTTTATAAAACTATTGTGGGACAGGAAATCGACAGAAGAAACTTTCGTAAAAAAATTATGAGCTACGGGCTGCTAAACGAAACCAATAACGTTAAAAAAGAAGGCAGCGGCAGACCTGGGAAACTTTTTACTTTCAATAAGGAAAAATATAAAGAGCTTGAAGAGCAAGGCTTTTATTTCGAAATTAAATAGATTGTTTTAAACACAAATGACACAATTGTTTTTGCACAAATATTCACTAATATTTATGACATTCTTGAAGCCACAGTATAAAATATCAATGGAAAACATTCAATAGGAACGGGCTTTAGCCCGTTTTTTTATACCATATCATTCCATTGGCTTTAGCCTAAATACATCAAATTTGTGTTATTTGTAATCAAAGTTTGTGATATTCGTTGATTGGAATTAAATTTTTATCCTTGAAAATCAATTAATTATAATTATTAGCGTAAAATTAACGCAAATAAATTTGGTTACTAAAATGTTATTCTTTTAAATTTGTGTCAAAATAACGCAATCATGAAATACACCTTACAAAATATTACGGAACGTTTTCAGAAGAAAGAAAAGATAAAATTTCTGTTTTTCTGGGGTCACACGACGAAAGATACCATTACCAAATCATGTTTCAGCCAGTGGTTCCCCGGAAAGTTTGAAGAAAATGGTACCATTTACAAAACAGCAGAACATTATATGATGGCGGGAAAGGCCAGATTGTTTAATGATCCTGAAACAGAAGAGAAAATTTTAAAAGCAAATACATCCAATCAGGCAAAAGCTCTGGGTAGAAAAGTAAAAAACTTTGATCCGAAACAGTGGGACGAACATAAATTTGAAATTGTTACCCGGGGAAATCTTTTGAAATTCTCTCAAAATCAGAAATTTAAAGACTTTCTTTTGTCAACCGGAGACAAAGTTCTGGTAGAAGCGAGTCCTTATGACAGAATTTGGGGTATCGGAATGCTGGACACAGACAGCAGAGCAGAAAATCCTTTACTATGGAACGGAGAAAACCTGTTAGGATTTGCTTTGATGGAAGTAAGGGATGAATTAAGAGGGTAAAAACACAACCAGGCACAAAATATTAATTATGGAAAAAATAGAATTACATCCACAGATATTTCTAATTGAAGATTTTCTGACCGAATCAGAATGTGATCATTATATCAGTCTTTCACAGGAGAAAGTTTTTGAAGAAGCAAAGATCAATGTATTCGGCCGCCAGCAGATGAATAAAGGAATCAGAAATAATGACCGATTGATGATCTTTGATACAACAATTGCTGAAGAGCTTTTTAACAAGGTTGTAGAGTTTTTGCCTCAGGAACAGGATGAATACCAGGTCTTTAGCTTTAATGAAATGCTCAGGATTTATAAATATGCGCCCGGACAGCAGTTTAAAATGCACAGAGATGGAAGTTATATACGGAATGAAAATGAAAAAAGCTTTTACACCTTTATGATTTATCTGAATGATGATTTTGAAGGCGGAGAAACAGAATTTGAGAACTTATTTACTGTAGCTCCAAAGAAAGGAACAGCTCTTATTTTTTATCATCCCCTGAGACATGAAGGAAAGACTTTGATCAGCGGGCACAAATATGTGTTGAGAACAGATGTAATGTATTTAAGAAAAAGACCATGAAAAAGATATATGTTTTTGGGAACGGAAATATATCGTGGGATAATTTCCATCAGTTTTATATAGAACCTATCAAACAATTAGATTGGTCAAAGTGCGAATTTCTTATTGGAGATTTTAATGGTACAGATACCTTAATGATGGAATTTTTAAAAGATAAGACCTCTAACGTTACCATACTTCATATAGGAGAAAAACCTAGATATTTCGTAAATAGATTCAATTGTCAGGCTGGAAATTGGAAAACAATTGGAGGATTTCAGACGGATAAAGAAAGAGATAAATATGCCATGACAATGTGCACTCATTTTTTAGGTATTGATTTCAATTCTGATGAGAGAAGGAAAAGTGGAACTCTGCAGAACATTAAAGCATGCTTTGATTTAGGAAAAATAAAAATATAAAACTATGCTTTCTCTTTTTTGCGTAATAACAACACAAAGGAATATTAATTATGGAAGATGAATTAAAACCCAGATTTATCGAATCATTACAAAGAAATAATGATCAGATCAGAGAAGACCGGGCAAGGATCATCGGAGCAGATTCCGAATTGATCTATAGACGCAGAGTTGAAGACATTGAATTAAAAATCAAAAGACTTGAGCGTGAACAGGAAGGGCTTATTGATATCAGTCCTTTGGACAGGAACAGTCTGACTTTTGTGGATTTCAATCCCGAAGCATTCGTTCAGAAAGACATGGAATTATCATTAACAATCAGAAATCTGAATATTCAGCTTGAAGTAACCCGGAAAAGATTTGAATATTTATTTGGAAAAACATTATAGTCATGGGAAGTACAAGATATGATTTAGACGCTCGTTATGACAGAGCTAGAAAAGCAGGTTACAGAACAAAATCCGCAGGAGAAATTTTCACCCAGAATGCCAAAAGAATGGCTCATGAATCGATGAATCCACATGGAATATCTTTCAGGGAATCCAGAGACTCGGAAGTTCATCCGAATTCGGTTCCGATTATTTTAGGGCTGGATGTTACCGGAAGTATGGGCCATATTCCTTACGAGCTGATCAGGGATGGATTGCCCAAACTGATGGGCGGAATTATCCAAGGAGGCGTTCCCGATCCGGCCTTATTGTTCCTTGGAATCGGAGATCATGAATGTGATGGCTATCCGCTGCAGGTGGGGCAGTTTGAGTCCGGAGATGCAGAACTGGATATGTGGCTTACCCGTACTTATATTGAATCCGGTGGAGGAGGAAATGCTGGAGAAAGCTACCTGTTAGCATGGTATTTTGCAGCTTTCCATACCAGAACAGATGCCTTTGAAAAAAGAAAACAAAAAGGACTGCTGTTTACTGTTGGGGATGAACCTTGCTTAAAAACACTTCCTGCTTCCGCAATCAGGGAAATTATGGGGAAAGGGCAGCAAACCTACACTCATCTTGAATTGCTTGAAGAAGCAAAGAAAAAATATGAAGTATACCATATCAGCGTTTTGCATTCAGATCAGGCATTGAGAGCAGACAGAGGCTGGAGAGAATTATTAGGACAAAACTGTATCTCCATAGAAGATCACAGAGAAATTCCGAATGTTATTAAAGGAATTATCTGCGATAAATTTAAGAACTCAACCTTTGGAATAACAGGATTTGATCAGTTTAATATGTTTTAAAACAGAGCAAGTATCATCAGAGAAATTAAAACACAAATGATGATAGCAGGCTTTTCAAAATAAAAAGACATGAAAAGGCACAAATAGTAATAGGACTTGGTTTTGGTGATGAAGGAAAAGGAATTACCACAGATTTCCTGGCTTCTCAGAATCCGGAGGCTGTTGTAGTTCGGTTTTCAGGCGGTCAGCAGGCTGCTCATACGGTCATGATTGATGATAGAAAACATGTGCATTCCAGTTTTGGAAGTGGATCTCTTCGCGGGTTACCTTCCTACTTCACAGAACATTGTACTGTTCATCCTGTTTTTCTCCTTAATGAAAGAGAAGAACTGAAAACAAAGAATGGAAATATTGAGCTGCATATTCATCCATTGGCAAAGGTTACTACCCCTTTTGATGTCTGGCAGAACAGAACGAATGCAAGAAACCTGGAACACGGAACCTGTGGAAAAGGAGTGGGAGCCACTATGAAAAGAAATGAAAGTCCCTATAAACTGTTTGCTGCAGACCTGATTGCACCCCAAGAAATGTTGATAGAAAAGCTGAAAGGAATTGCCTATTACTATGGTTTTGCAGATGAAAACGAGATCGGAGAACTTTTACAGCCTTTTTTAGAAGCTATTGATAGAATTGATTGGAAAATAAATGATTATACCTGGTTGGCTTCGTTCAATCACCTTATTTTTGAAGGAAGCCAGGGTATTTTACTCGATATGAATCATGGCGTTTTTCCTAATGTAACCTATGCTCATACCACTTCAAAAAATGCTTACGAAATCTGTAAGCTTTTAAAAATTGAAGACATTGAAATGTATTATGTCACCAGAAGCTATGCAACCCGCCACGGAAACGGCTGGATGAGCAATGAAAAAGAAATGAAACTTAGAAATAATGAAGAAGAAACGTGTACATTTAATGAGTATCAGAAAGAATTCAGAACCGGGGAAATAGATTACAAACTGCTGAACTATGCCTTAAAGCTTGATGGAGCATATGTATTCCCGACTAAAAAAAATCTAGTTGTTACCTGTCTGGATCAGATTGATGAACAATTTAAATTAGAAAATCTTGAAGTTGAATTTAATGCTGTTTACGGATCCTATTCTCCGTATTCAAAAGATTTTAGACGGATTTTTTAAATCTTGCAAGTCCAAATATTAAATTAGACAAGTCAGAACAATATATTGATGGATAAAAGCAAATAACCATGAAAACAACAACATTATACAGACCGGTAGGAGAAAAGGAAATGATATTGATTATGGAAAGCGGATTTAAAAGTTTCCCTCCAAGATTGGAATGGCAGCCTATTTTTTATCCTGTTCTTAACGAAGAATATGCTTCAGAAATTGCTGAAAAATGGAATACCAGGGACGAAGCCGGAAACTATCTTGGTTTTGTAACGCAGTTTGAAGTGTTGGAAGAAGTTGCAGATCAATATCCGACACAGAATGTCGGAGCCAGAAACCATAATGAGTTATGGGTACCTTCTGAAGAATTAAATAGCTTTAATAAAGCAATTATAGGAGACATTAAATATAGGTGATAATTTTGAAAAAACAGAAAATACTGGTTTGGAAGAATTGATGTTTAACATTAAAAAACTAACTATGACCAATAAAGGAATGGCAAAAGATACCTTGGATATCCTTGCCAGAAAATATTATATCAACGAACATAACGAAAAAATAAATATAGAAAACGAGCTGGAAATCAGTAAAAAAGAAACCGTTCTTTTCACTCCGGAACACCTTTCCGAGATGATACAACTTCCAATGCCGGAAACTGATTTTGAAACAAAAATTGAAACCTGGAACTGCAGTTCTTTAAAAGCTATTTTACAATTGGCAAAAGAAGAAGATCAGCACAAACTCATGTGTCTGAACTTCGCTTCAGCAAAAAATCCTGGAGGAGGATTTATCAACGGGGCAGAAGCGCAGGAAGAAAGCCTGGCAAGAACTTCCGGACTGCATGAAAGTCTGCTTCAAGCCTGGGATTATTACAAAATTCACCGTGCGATGGAATCCTGTTTTTATACTGACACCATGATTTACAGCCCGAAAGTTCCTGTGTTCCGAAAAGACAAAGGAGAATTATTGGATAAGCCCGTTCTGTGCAATTTTATTACTTCTCCTGCAGTCAATGCAGGTGTGGTAAAGCGCCAGGAACCGGAAAAAGCTCATGAAATACTTGATGCAATGGATCTCAGGATGGATAAAATGCTTTCCCTCGCTTTGCATGAAGGAAATGAGGTATTAATTTTAGGAGCCTGGGGCTGTGGCGTGTTTAAAAATGATCCAAAAGAAATTGCAGGATTATTTAAAAAACACCTTCAGGGTAAATATAAAAATAAATTTAAAAGAGTGGTTTTTGCAGTACTTACAAAGAAAGAAGAAATGCTGAAACCGTTTGAAGAAATACAATGAATATTAAACTAAAAAAATATAAAGAACAGCTTCTGGAATGGCCACAACAAGGATATCATATCATGGCTCAATATGATGATGAAAAAATTATAGTATATCAATCCTATAGAAAAGAGATAGGTGAATTTGCAGTTAAAAATCAATTCTTTGGTGGAGGTTTCAGTCTTGAAAGAATGACATGGATAAAGCCTAATTTTCTTTGGATGATGTATCGGAATGGTTGGGGAAAAAAAGAAGGGCAGGAATGTGTTCTGGCTATTCATTTGAAGAAAGAAGCCTTCAAAAATTATCTGGAAAATGCAGTATACTCTTCTTACAATAAAAAGCTTGGAATTTCACGAGAAGAATGGCAAGATCAGATAAAAGAATCCTCAGTAAGGCTCCAGTGGGATCCGGATCATGACCCATTTGGAAATAAACTTGAACGGAGAGCAATCCAAATAGGTTTACGAAATGAATTTACCCGATCTTTTGCCAAAGACGATATTATTTTAATTAAAAATATTTCAGATTTTGTGAAAGAACAATACCAGTTCGTTTTAAATGATGATTTGGATAATCTGATTGTTCCGGAAGAAAAGCCCTTATTATTTGATGAAGTTCTAAATAAAAAACTCAATTTAAGATAAAAGAATTTTTAAAAAAGTGAAAAATTTTAACTTCAGATTTGTAGATCATCCTGAAGATCCAAATATTGGATTGACCAATGAGGAAATTGCTGTTCTTCAGAAAGAATTGAATCTGCAGTTTCCTGAAAACTATATTTATTATCTTCAGAACGCAGGAAAAAGATCAAATGTTTTTCCTGTGGAAAATGATATTGTAAAGCTGAAAAAATATCAAATACTACTCAAAGAAGCGCTGCAGAGAAGAAACATATTGGGTGGCGAAGATCTGTTTTGTTTCCAGTATAATATTGAGTATGAACCTCTGGTTGGACAGGATTTTGAAACATTTTATTTTTTCAATTTATCTGATCCAAAATCTCCTGATCTTTATATTTTTGGAGATTTTATCTCAAATTATGACTGGCAGGGATATAATAAAGAGCTTATAAATAAAGAAGATTTCGTAGATTTTATCAACCATAAAACAGAAGAGAAATTTGGAGCAAAGCAATTTATAATAGTAAGAAATATCCTTTTAGGAGTGCTGTTTTCTCCTTTTGTAATAATATTGTTGATTATTGCTGCCTTCCAAATGTTAAGAGAAAAAATTAAAAACCTATGAAAAAACTAACCATATTAAGCGGCGCCGGAATCAGTGCCGAAAGCGGAATAAAAACCTTCAGAGACGGAGACGGTCTTTGGGAAAATCATAATATAACAGATGTGGCAAGTCCGGAAGGATGGAGAAAAGACAGAGCGTTGGTTTTGGAATTTTACAACCAGAGAAGACGCCAGCTTCATGAGGTAAAGCCCAACGAAGCACATCAATTACTGGCAGAACTGGAAAAATATTTTGAGGTTCAGATTATTACCCAGAATATTGACGATCTTCATGAAAGAGCAGGATCTTCCAATATTCTTCATCTCCATGGAGAACTGTTTAAATCATGCTCATGCAATAATAAAAACCTGATTTATGAACAAAAAGATGATATTAAAATTGGAGATAAGGCCGAAGATGGGGCACAGTTAAGACCTTTCATCGTTTGGTTCGGAGAAGATGTTCCTTTGTATCATACTGCACAGGAAATTGTCAAAGAATCGGATATTTTACTCGTAATAGGAACTTCTTTGCAGGTATATCCGGCAGCCGGACTGATTCATGATATCAAAGACGATTGTCTTCTAATTGTAATCAATCCTAATGAAACAGGATTTGGTTACGGACAGAGAGCTGTTGTAATAAAAGAAACCGCAACACAGGGAATGAAACTGTTGTTTGATAAACTGGTAAACCTAGCCTGATGGAAAATATAGTAAAAGCAGGAATTATGGGTGTTTGCATCGGAGACGCTCTTGGGGTTCCGGTGGAATTTAAAAAAAGAGAAGATTTAAAACGTTTTCCGGTAACAAAAATGCTGGAGTATATGTCATGGAACCAACCCAAAGGAACCTGGAGTGATGACAGCTCTCTAACCCTTTGTCTTGCGGAAGAACTTATTAAAGGTTATGATCTGGAAAAAATCGGACAGAGCTTTGTAAAATGGAATAAATACGGTCACTGGACTGCTCATGGAAGACTTTTTGACATTGGAGGAACGACAAGACATTCTTTGGCGAGATTAATCAAAGGTGAGAGCGCCCGATTTTCAGGAAATATTTTTGAAGAAGATAATGGAAACGGTTCTTTGATGAGAATTCTTCCCTTAGCTTTTTATCTCAAAAAGGAAGATGATATTCAGAAACTCTATCTGATGGTAAAAGAGGTTTCCGCAATAACTCACGGGCATTTCCGTTCTGTTTTTGCCTGTTTCATCTATGTGATTTTTGCTATTCAACTGTTGAAAGGAAAGAATAAAAAAGAAGCATATGAGCAAACACAGAATGTCACTTTAAAATACGCTGAAGAGCAAGGTTTTAACCCAAAAGAAATTGAACTTTTCAATAGGATTTTGAAACATGATATTTCAGGATATGCTGAAGATGAAATCAAAAGTGGCGGCTATGTTCTCCACAGTCTGGAAGCCTCTTTATGGTGTTTTTTAAACTCAGAAAGCTATGCTGAAGCGGTTTTAAAAGCAGTCAACCTGGGAGAAGATACAGATACTACTGGAGCCATCACCGGAGGAATTGCCGGAATTTATTACGGATATGAAAACATTCCTGAGGAATGGATTGCTGAGCTGGTGAGAAAGGACGATATTGAAGAATTGTGCAAAAAAATGGCTAAAAAATTATATCACATTGATAACCCTTTATAAATTTATTTCAGAACAGGAACTGTTTGAAATTGCAACGAATAATTTTAAAAAATTTCCGTCTCATTTCCCATTGTATTTTTATACTAGGAAAATGTCGCAAACAAGTGAAGAACAATTGCAATTTATTGTAAAGTTTGAAACAGAAGAAAAAAAAATATTGAATCTTACTACGCTTAATGAAGGGAAATTAATTATTGATAATAGTAATAAATTAGATAGCATTAATGGTTTGATTAAAGATAAAATTAAGATAATTGAAATTTGTGGAAAAAATATTGAACTTAGCCAGAATAGCATAAGAATACTGGAGAAAGAAAAAAGGTTCTTCGAATTCAGATTAAAGACCTATCTGCATACCAATAACAGAGAAATTATTGCTTATGATTATTTTGAACAAAATTTTGATGAAAATGATATAACAGAATCAACTGTAGAAGAAATTTCAATTCAATATTATGATGAAAAGCGATCAAGAATAAATACAGTTGAAGAAGCCGTTGATTTTTTAATCAATGAAGAACTGAATGAAGGTCAAATCAATGAAATCAAGAATAAATCACTAGCTTCAAAGTTTGATGATATGGATAGTCTTTTCGGCCTAGGAATGTATCTTAGGAACGTATTCATTTATCCCAATAAAAATAAAAATTTTCTACAATATCTCAATAATTATGATCCACATTATATGGTAAATAGAGGAGAATTTGGGGAAGGTAGTATTGAAGACTTATTATGGAGAAAACTGAATTGCTGTCTGATAACAGATGAAAGTAAAAATAAAATTGCGGAACTGAAAAAGGAGCAATATGAAGAGAGTTCTTTTTGGAATAACTATATAAAAGAGCAATTGCTTTCATATAATCTTGATGAAGAGGATATCAGATTATATTTAGAAATGGAAGATAAAAAAGATTCTGACGATGAAGATTTTGAACGCAATTATTATGAACAGAAAAGACTTTTGGCAAAAATATCAAACGATGAAAGACTTATTTATAATCAATTAAGTGAAGACTATTTTAATGTAAGAAATCTTATTGAAAAATTAAAACACCAACCATGAACGAAGTAGAAAAGAAAAAAATAAGTAAATTTTTAAGCCTGATCTTACGGCATCAGCCGGAAAGTATAGGACTTACACTGGATGAAAACGGCTGGGCAGATGTTGAAGAGCTGAGAGAAAAATCTGCGAAAAGAAGGATACATTTTACTCCCGAAGAACTGGATGAGGTAGTAGAAACCAATAATAAAAAGCGTTTCGCTTTTAATGAAGATAAAACCATGATCAGAGCCAGTCAGGGGCATTCTGTTAATATTGACCTGGCTTTGGAAGCCTTACAGCCTCCTGACTTTTTGTACCACGGAACTGCAGAAACCAATATTGCATCGATTCTGGAAAAAGGAATTGAAAAGCGAACCCGCCAGCATGTACACTTAAGTGCTGATAAAGAAACGGCTGCAAAGGTCGGGATGAGACATGGCAAGCCTGTTATTCTTACCATCAGAACCGGAACAATGTATCAGGATGGATTAGCTTTCTTTCAGTCTGCAAACGGAGTTTGGCTGACAGATTTTGTAGATGCAAAATATATTTCAAAGTAAAAATGAGCAGAACATTAGTAGTTGGCGACATTCACGGAGGATTTAAAGCCTTACAACAGGTTCTTGAAAGAGCCGGGGTTATACAAAATGATCAGCTGATTTTCCTTGGAGATTATGTAGATGGCTGGAGTGAGTCTTCCGAAATTATACAGTTTTTAACAGAGTTATCAGAAAAACAGGAATGTATTTTCATCAAAGGAAATCATGATGCCTGGTGCGAAGATTGGCTGTCATCAGACCAAAGTCCTGATGTATGGCTTTTTAACGGAGGAAGAAGTACTGTTGAGAGTTACAAAGATTATCTCCCGGAAAATCTGGATCTTCATCTTGAGTTCTTTCAAAGAATGAAAAACTATCATATTGATGATGAGAACCGGTTGTTTATTCATGCAGGTTATGCATCCATGCATGGTCCTGAAAGAGAGGTTTATTCCAGTAATTATCGTTGGGACAGAACCCTTTGGGAAACCGCTGTTGCAATGGATAAAAAGCTGCAGAGAAACTCAGCATTATATCCCAAAAGGCTGCTATTGTACAAAGAAATATTCATCGGACATACGCCTACTCTTGATATTGGAATTACGGTTCCTGCCAATAAAGCCAATGTCTGGAATATGGATACCGGAGCAGCTTATACCGGAGCTTTATCCATCATGGATGTCGATTCCAAGGAATTCTGGCAAAGTGATCCGCTTCCTTCCTTATATCCTAAAGAAAAGGGCAGAAATTAATACTATTGAAAACAAACCTAATAGGTTTTCAAAACCTGTTAGGTTTCTGTTTTAAAGTAATTTTGCATTTTCACTTTTTCACAATTTTGCCTGTCAACAGATTCCTGTTTCTCACAAAAGATAACTACATTTAAAGTCTGAAAATATGACTTCAATGAAACTGAAATATCTTTTATTCACCCTGAGTTCCACCTTATTTTTTGCACAGAAATCATTTCAGACTCCTTTTGAAAAAGGAAATGGTAATCAGACGGTTACCTATGAAGAAATGAACAGCTACTATCAGAACCTGGCTAAAAATTTCAATACCATCCAATACCTTAAAAAAGGAGAAGATGACAATGGAAAACCCATTTATGTAGTGGTTTATAATCCCTTTCCTGAAAAGGACCTTGAAAAATTAAGAAAAGAAAAAGCGATTCTCTTTGTCAACAATGGTATTCACCCGGGAGAACCGGATGGTATAGATGCTACCATGATGCTGATGAGAGATCTTGCCACCCAAAAGATCAAAACTCCGCAGAACTTTATTATTGCTGCTATTTCTGCTTACAATGTCAGTGGAATGCTTAACAGGGGTTCTTACTCCCGAGCCAACCAGAATGGACCGGAGCAATACGGTTTCAGAGGAAATGCAAGGAATTATGATCTGAACAGGGATTTCATTAAAGCAGATTCCAAAAATGCCAGAAGCTTTCAGGAAATCTATCAGTGGCTGAAACCGGATGTCTTTATTGATAATCACGTCAGCAACGGAGCGGATTATCAGTATACATTTACCTATATTTCTACCTTTAAGGAGCGTCTGGGAAATACTCTCGGAAACTATTTCTACAATGAGTATCAGGCTAAAAATCTTGAGGATATGAAAAAACTGGGCTATGAAAGTACTCCTTATGTAAATATTCACGGAGATGTTCCGGAAGTGGGATTTGCCTCATTTGAAGACTCTCCCAGATATTCCACAGGATATACTTCCCTTTTCAATTCTTTAGGAACGGTTCCAGAAACCCATATGCTGAAGCCTTACGACAAGAGGGTGGATGCTACCTACAAATATATGCTGGTGAATCTGCAGAATTTAGATAAGGACTATCAAAAAATAAAACAGCTTCGAATTGAAAACTTAAAACAGTATCAGGCTGGAAAACAATACGGAATCCGCTGGAAAATTGATTCTACAAAATTTTCTACGATGGATTTTAAAGGCTATGAAGGAAAATACAAGCCAAGTGAAATTTCAGGTAAGCCAAGACTGTATTATGACAGAAACAAACCTTTTACAAAAAATATAAAGCTCTTTACTACCGCGGTCCCAACAGGATATATTACCATTCCTAAATATTATGTAATCCCTCAATCGCAATACAGGGTGCTGGAAGAGTTTAAAAGAAATCATATTCAGATGAAGCCGATTCAGAAGGACAGTACTTTAACGGTTGAGTCTTATAAAATCAAAGATTTCAAAACCGTTAAAAATCCTTACGAAGGGCATTATCTGCATTTTGAAACTACTGTGGATGCTTCAGCTAAAAATATGACATTTTCTGCAGGTGATTATCTGGTTTCTACCAATCAGCTTGGGGTAAAATATATTATAGAAACACTTGAACCTGAGGCATTAGACTCTTTTTTTAACTGGAATTTTTTTGATGGAATATTGGCACAAAAAGAATATTATTCCGCTTATATTTTCGAAGATACAGCCGCAGAGCTTCTGAAAAAAGATAAAAAGCTGAAACAGGCTTTCGATACAGCCAAGGCATCAGATAAAAAATTGTCGGAGGACGGAACAGCACAACTGGATTGGATTTACAGACACTCTCCTTATTTTGAGGAAAAAACATTCAGGCAATATCCTGTTTATAGAGTGTTGTAAATATTTGCCAATCAGTAAATAAGCTAAAAAAAGACGTTTCAAGTGAAACGTCTTTTTTTTTATTTTGGTAAACCTCTTTTCAAGGCTAGCTCAGCTCTTTTAATGGCCATTTTCTCTTTCCAGTCCATGTATTTCTTTTTGAAATTGGACTTCATAATGTCGTCAAATTTACGCTGTACAGTAAGGTTCCACAGAGAGTGTGCCTTTACTGCCCACGATTTGTCCCATGCTCTTAAAGAAATAGAGAAACTTCCGTCCAGATATTTCATCCAGTGCCACCAGCCTGTAGGCATGAATAAAGTATCGCCATGCTCGAGATAGCACTCAATACCTTCTACACCATCCAGTGCCGGGAATTTGGTGAAATCCGGGTTTTCAATATCATAATCTTCAAGTGCATAGGTTGCATATGGAATCTGATAAAGCCTTTCTTTCCATTTATAGTCAAACAGAAGAATATGTTTTCTTCCGTTGAAGTGAGTATGGAAAATATGAGCCATATCAATATCAAAGTGAAGGAACGTTACCGATCCCTTACCGCCAAAGAACATATTGGGATACTTATCCAGAAAACCTCCCATTAATTCTTTGGGAGAAATATAATCTTCCAGAAGTTTAGGGGCATATTTTATCGGGTCAAAAAGGAAGATTCTGAGATCAGTGGGCTCTCTTTGTATAAGGTCAATATAATCTCCAAACTTCATTTTTGCTGCAGATGCATTGATGGGAGCAGAGGGATCTGCCTTTGAGCTGTCATATAGCGGGACCTCCACATCTCCTACAACCTCCTTCATGTATTCCATCGTCCATTTTTGATAAGCAGGCCATTTTTTTGCCATATTTTTGATGACAACGGGCCTTCTTGGCTTCAGATATTTTTCGTAGAAATCTTCTTTCGAAATATCATCTACAACATCTATAGGCTTTAAAATAATTCCCATTTTATAAATTTTATGTTACAAAATTATTAAATATATATTGATGTACCAGTTTTTAATTTTTTTTTAATCTATGATTCAAATCAGATTTTACTATTTGGAACAGATAAAAATATCAAAATTTCTATTAATGTTAAGAATGTTCCTTTATTGATTTAATAAGACAAAATACATAAAGATTTTGTTACAGGATTTAAAAAATAATCAGCCTGTCGTTTTTGTAAAATTGATATGCCAAATATACTTTTTCAGGAAAATCATCAGTAGTTTATACATGTGTAAAGTGATGATGAGTCGATTTTAAATGTATATTTTAAAAAAAAATCAAAACTTTAATAAATATAACTAAATTTGTAGTGATAATGATTTAACCTTTATCCATAAAATTCATCTTTATAAAAAGTGTAACAAAAACCAATAACCATTAACTAATTGAGCAAATAATAAGTATGAAAAAAAATATTTCCTTATTTCTGATGCTTTTCTTTACGGTGCTTACTTTTGCACAAAAAACAGTTTCAGGAAAGATCACTGATGATGACGGGGTGGCAATACCAAGTGCCAGTGTGACGATAGAAGAACCTGGAAAAGATGCTATTCTGGCCTACGGAATTACGAATTCCAAAGGAGAATATAAAGTGACCTTTACTTCGGCAGAATCCAATGTAGATCTCAAAGTGAAGGCCTTTAACCAGAAACCTCTTACAAAACAGATCAGCAACAGCGATCAGACTCTGAATTTCAAAATGCAGTCTGAAGCAACAGAAATTAAAGAAGTACAGCTGAAAACCAAAATGATCACCGCAAGAGGAGACACCATCTCTTACGATCTTAAAGCGTTCAACAGCAAAAACGACAGAACCTTGGCAGATGTAATGAAAAAAATTCCCGGGATTGAAGTTAACAACGATGGTACGATCCTTTATCAAGGGAATGCCATCAATAAATTCTATGTCAACGGTAAAGACCTTATGGAAGGAGGTTATGGAACTATCAACAATTCTCTTCCAAAAGATGCAGTACAGAAAGTAGAAGTTCTTGAAAATCACCAGCCGGTAAAAATCCTTCAGGATAAAGTGCCTTCAGATCAGGCAGCGATCAATATCAAACTTAAAAACTCTGTAACCATGACCGGAAGAGGGGAAGTAGGAACCGGTTTCGGAGATCCGTGGCTTTGGAATGTAAAACTGACCCCAATGTTTTTCGGGCAGAAAAGCCAGTGGGTAGTCAATTATAAAACCAACAACATGGGTGAGCAGGTGGAAAATGAAGGGAATATTCTGGCATTCGGAAGCTCATGGGAAGGTAGAAGAAGTAATATCTCCCAGAATAACTGGTTGAGTGTAGAGAATGCAACGGTCCCTGATCTTCCGGTAAAAAGATATTTGATGAACAGTGTTCATTACCTTTCGGCAAATTACCTTACCAATATTGATAAAAAGAAAGAATGGGAACTTAAAGCCAATGCAAATTACACTAATAATGCTGTGGAAAGGGAATCAAACAGTATTACCAGAGATATCCAGCAGGGAACACAGTACACAACAAGATTCCTGAATAATTTCTATACGGATAAACTAAAAGGAGAATTGATCTTTACAAAAAATGCTAAAAAGGGATTCTTTAAAAATACAACAACATTCTCCCAATTCTGGAATGGGGATAGAGCTTTTGCCGAAAGAAATGATAAAAATGGTTACAGAATAGGAAACGAGGCTTTAGAATCACCCACAACATCTTTCCAGAACTCTTTAAGTACTATTATACCTTGGAAAGAAAAGATGGTGAACTTCAAATCCTATATCAGCTATCAGAATGATAATCAGAATTTAGAAATTTCTCCAGCGGGTTATTTGCAGTTGCCATACAAACTTCCAAAAGTAAACCCGAATGACCCGAATGAAAAAGATAGATATGGTATTGTAAATTTTGCACCAGGGACTTTAGCATTACAACAGTTCAGAATTAAATCTTTAGATACATCACATTCTGCAAATATCAGTTTCTCAACAAAAGGATGGACATTCACTCCCCAGGTA
This sequence comes from Chryseobacterium gleum, assembly GCF_900636535.1. NCBI lineage: Bacteria > Pseudomonadati > Bacteroidota > Flavobacteriia > Flavobacteriales > Weeksellaceae > Chryseobacterium > Chryseobacterium gleum. The sequence continues at coordinate 3,473,829 of NZ_LR134289.1, read as the reverse complement.
GGATTTGATTTTTCCACAGATAAACTGACAACAAATTTTGATGGACAGTCAATTCCAAATCCTTCTGTTCAAAATGATGTTCCACCAAATTTCAATCAAAACATTTATGAAAACGATTTAAAGTTTACCAGAGTTAATCCATCTGCTTCTGTGGGAATTAATTATAAATCTGAATCATGGAGCTTATTTTCAAGCTTCCCGGTTAATTTTAATAATATCAAAGCTGAAGACGCTTTCAGAAATGTTTCGAAATCTCTTAGCAAAGTAACATTTACTCCTAATATTTTTGCACAATATTCATTTGCTTCATTCTTCAAAGCTAGTGTGAATGGAGGAATCAGTAATAATTTCGGGGATATCCAAACTGCTTATGCCGGATATGTTTTGACAAGTCCGGGCGGATTTAATAAAATGAATCCTAACAATCCAATACCTGAAACCAATACCAAAAACGGAGGATTACGATTGGAGTACAGAAATCCACTGAACAATCTGTTTTTTAATGTAGGTTATAGGTTAAGTAATACAAAAAATAACCTGTTAGCCTCAAGCATAGTTAACGAATCAGGATTTAGTGAAATTGAATATATAGAAAAAGAAAATAAAAGAACAAACAACAGTTTATATGCAGAAATTGGAAAATATTTTCCGAAGTTTAAAACAAATGCATCATTCAGTTATAATAATAGCATATCAAAATCCCAATCTATAAGAAATACAGATCTTATTGATACCAAAACTAATGGTAATACCTTAGGATTTAAATTCAATAATACGTATTTCTCGTGGATGAGTATTGATTTCAATATGACCAAATCATGGAATAAACAAAGTAATGGAATCATTCAGGATGATCTTGGTAAAACAGAGGGGTATACTCATAATTTAAATGTGTTTTTCTATCCTTTGGAAAATCATACTATTGGTTTTTATTGGGATCAGATTAATTCAAAATTAGGGCAAACAAAATTAAACAATGGTTTTTTTGATGTTTCATACCAATTCAGCTGGTCTAAGAAAAAAGTTGATTTTGAATTAAAATGGATGAATATTGCAGATAGAAAAGTGTTTGAAAAAATAAATGTTGGAGATGCAACTATTACTCAGACAACTATGCAGCTCCGGCCTAGCCAGGTTATGCTAACCGTAAAATTCAACTTTAAGTAAAATAAAAACCAATCCGCAAGGATTGGTTTTTTGTTGAGATATACTTAGATATTAATTAAAAACTTTGCTGGTCTGCTGAAGGCCCATAGCTTCCCGGCAAAGGAATATTGTTCAGTCTGTAATACACTCCCAGTTGAGCTCTGTGATGGGTGATCTGGTTTAAAGCATGGCGTATTGCTCCGTATTTGCTCCAGCTCGCCAGCTCATGGCCGTCATTTTTAATCGTCCAGCTGGGGTTCAGATCCTCTTCTGTACTGTTTTCCAATGCTGTCTTTGCTGACTGATAGTCTTCCTCCAGTTTTTTCATGAGATCATCTCTGGTGGAAAGAACCGTAGGTTTGTAGTCTCCTTTGGCAAAATCCAGTTCGGTGGTCTTCAAAATAGTATTCGGCCATTCAAAAACTTCTACAAGATGGGTGGCAAGAGGCATCATTTTCATGCTTTTTTCATGAGGAGCATAATCGTTTTTTCCCTCAGGGAATCGTTCAATAAATTTTTTTGTGGTTTGGAATTCTCCCTCCAGTTCGGATTTTAATTGAGATAAAGTGTCCATAATATTTTGTTTTTTAGAAACTTAAAGGTAAGCGTTTTAAAAATGAAAATGTTTTAAGAGAATCATAATTTTTTGTAACCGACCTGCTATCAAAAGACACTGCTCAATCTTTAAAAATAAATTTCAAAAAAAATGTAACAAAAGAAGAAATAGGATTACTAATTATATAAACTTGCTACAATGAAAAAGTTATTCTCTATATTTCTTATTACACTTTTTGCTTTTGCAGGAGCTCAGGAATCTAAAGAAACAGCCAATCGTTTCTTTTATGAACTGACTTTTAAACCTAAGAAAGATTCAGCGAAACTGGATAAGGTGATTACAATTTTAGATATTACAGATAAAAACAGATCTATTTATCAGGATTATACTGTAATAGCACAAGATTCTATTATGAAAGTAGAATTCGAGGCAATGCAAAAAGCAGGTATGATGAAAGATCTTTCAAAATCTCTTAAAACCCCAAAGATTTCAGCAAGAATTTATAAGTTTTATCCAAGTATGAAGGTCCAATATGTTGATAAAGTTGCAAATGGATTTACACCAAGCAATATTGGATATAGTGAAGATTTAAAATTCAACTGGACTATCTTGGCAGATAAACAAAAAATAGGAGAATATAATGCCCAGAAGGCAACAACTGATTTTGGAGGAAGAAAATGGACAGCGTGGTTTAGTACAGATATTCCGTTTCAGGATGGACCTTATAAGTTTTATGGACTACCAGGTTTAATTGTGAAAATTGAAGATGCAGATAAAAATTATTCTTGGGTATTACAGGGAAATAAAAAAGTAAAAGATTATACAGAATTCTCTTATATTGAAAATCTAATGCATGCTTCAGGAGGAAAAGTGAATGAACTATCAAGAGAAAAATTTGAAAAAACATTTAGTGACTTTAAAAAAGATCCATTTGCCTCTGTGAGACCTATGATGACACAGGAAATGATGTCTAAAACCATACCTGGAATAGATGGAACGTTAGGAGATATGATGAAAAAACAGGAGAAGCAATATAAAGATTTTTACAATGCTAACGACAATCCAATAGAAAAAGAACAGCCTACAGACAAGAAGAAAAAATAAGACTTCATATCAACTAAATTATATTTTGAATCACCCCAGATACAGCAATGTGTTTGGGGTGATTTCTTTTTAAGACTAATTATATAATTTTTCGCAATAGTTATTAGTTTGAGTATAAGTTTCATTATTTTTCTTATTAATGTGCTGAATTACCAAAAGATTAATAAATTAAGCAATCGGGTTTGGATGTCTGATGAGCTTTTAATATTTTTGATTTAATAACCAATAAAAACAATATTATTATGAAAAAAATTATTTTTATGACATTAATAACAATGTCAACAATGTTATTCGCAAAAGAAGAAAATCCAAACGTAAGAAAAGATTTAAATAGTTCTCAAAAAGAAACTTTTTTGGTCGCTAAAAAGAATTTAAAGGATGAAAAAGAAGTAGTAAAAATTGCAAAAATAATGAAACCTGTAGAGATGAATCTGGAAGGATGCTTGGCAATTGCTTTTAATATAACAGCTGTTGATCCACCACTTGGTACAGCTATGGTAAGCAGTTGTTTGGAAACATATTCTAAATAAGCTAGAAATATAAACTAAAATATAATAATGGGTTGTTTTAAAATGAAACAGCCCATTATTTTTTTGTATGAAATCGTTATTTAGATTAAATTTAAATAGCGTATATTTGCAGGACTAAAAATTAGGCTTTGAAAGAGAACGGATTACATAAATTAAGTGGATTCCCTAAAAATAAAATGGGGAAGATATTGGGATATGATAACGACCATCTTAAAATGCCCAATAAAATTATTGAAATGGGACTTCTTCCGGAAACCACTTTCAGAATTTTGTATCAGGCTCCGTTCAGCGGGCCTATGTATGTAGAGTTTGGAACAGAGAAAAGCCGGATTGCTCTTCGTGAGGAAGAAGGAGATTACATCATTGTTGAAGAATTGAATTAATGCAGGAAAACAATAAAAAACAGATACTTTTAGTCGGAAATCCTAATGTAGGAAAGTCGACGGTTTTCAATACGCTTTGCAATAAAAAGCAGAAAACCGGAAACTATGCCGGCGTTACCGTTGCCAGTCACTCAGGGAACTATGTTTATAAGAACGAAGAAGTGGAGGTGATAGATCTTCCAGGTTCGTACAGCGTATACCCGAGTTCAGAAGACGAAGCTATTTTTTCCAAATACCTTATTGACGAGCAGGAAAACTATGCGGGGGTTGTTTACATTCTTGAAGCATTAAGTTTAAAAAGAGGGCTGCTTCTGTTTCAACAGATTCAGGACCTTGGAATTCCGATGATTCTGATTGTCAATCAGATTGATCAGGCAGAAAGAAGAGGCATTACTATAGATATCCAAAAGTTTTCACAAGCATTAGGCATTAAAATTATTCAGACCAATGCCAAAGAGCAGATCGGAATTGATGCAGTAAGAGAAGCCGTTTACAGCAATGAATTTGTAAAAACAGATAAAGTTTCTTTTGAAACCCCGAATGAATATAGAGATTTTATTCAGAAGCTGGCAGCCCATAAAGGTTTTGACAATGAATATAAAGCCTGGATGAGCCTCTCATTGGGGACAGATCTCGGAAGAATAGGCTCTGTGATGGAACAGCTCAATGAGCCTGATTCTAAAAGTTTGGTTCCTAAAAGATTACAGGTTCAGGAAACTGTTAGGAGATATCAGAATGTAGACAGAATCCTGGCTGATGTTATTTCTAAAAAAGCTCAGTTCAAGGAATTACTTACCGAAAAGCTGGATAAAGTTTTAGTTCATAAATTCTGGGGTTACGTTGTCTTTTTAGCGATTCTTCTTATTATTTTTCAAAGCGTTTTCTTCCTTGCAGAATATCCGATGAGCTGGATTGAAGATACTTTCTCATGGCTAGCCGCATTTACAAGCGGACACCTTCCTGAAGGTCCAGTTAATTCATTGATTTCAAATGGAATCGTTCCCGGAATAGGAGGAATCGTAGTTTTTGCACCACAGATCGGAATCCTGCTGTATTTCCTTTACCTGCTGGAAGATTCAGGATATATGGCAAGAGTCGTATTTCTGATGGACAGATTGCTTCGTCCTTTCGGGCTAAACGGTAAAAGTATCGTTCCGCTGGTATCCGGTACCGCCTGTGCTATCCCAGCAGTGATTTCTACCAGAAACATTGAGAATGTAAAAGAAAGATTGCTGACGATATTGGTAACGCCATTTATGACATGCTCGGCAAGACTTCCCGTATACAGTATTATCATCGGGTTGATTATTTCAGAAGGAACATTTTTGGGAATAAAATATAAAGCGCTGGTTTTGATGGGGATGTACCTTCTTGGCTTCCTTGTAGCGTTATTTTCAGCAGCAATTCTTAAAAGATTTATCAAAAGCAAAGGTAAAACTTATCTGGTAATGGACCTGCCAGCCTATAAAAAACCACTTTTCGGCTATGACTTTAAAATGGTTTTAGGGAAAGTATGGGACTTCATTACCGGAGCCGGAAAAATAATTTTCATTGTAAGTATCATCATCTGGTTCCTGAGCTACTTTGGACCAAGCCAGAAAGCAGATCAGTTTGTAGCTACAGATGTTCATCTTGATCATTCTTATCTTGCGAAAATGGGTAAAGGAATAGAGCCTGTAATTGCTCCGCTCGGCTACGACTGGAAAATGGGTGTAGGAATCCTTACAAGCTTTGTGGCAAGAGAAGTTTTCGTAGGGACAATGTCTACACTTTACAGTCTTGAAGATGACGCTCCTGAAATAAAAGTAATTGATAAAATGAGAAGAGATGTAAAGCCTAACGGAGAAAAAGTCTTCAGCTTTGCAACAGGAATCTCGGTTCTTCTTTTCTACGCATTTGCAATGCAGTGTGTTTCAACACTGGCAGTAGTCTACAGAGAAACCAAAAGCTGGAAATGGACCGGCTTTCAGGTGGTCATGATGACAGGTTTGGCATATTTTGTGTCGATGATAGTATATCAGATTTTAAAGTAATGGACTCATCATTAATTTTTCAATACGTACTTATCTTATTAATTGTAGCATTCGCCTGCTACTCTCTGTTTAAAGTACTTAAAAAGAACTTTGCTCCTAAGAAATTCAGTTCCAAAAGAACCAACTGCGATAAAGATTGCGGCTGTTCTTAATATTGGGTTCATCAGATAATTGAAAAAAATGTAGTAATTTCATTTTTCTAATGTAAATTATTAATTTGAATTTCTTAAAGGCAGGATTACCGGTATTATTTTCTTTATTTGTCCTTCAGGTAAAGGCACAGTCAGATACTGTCAATACTAAGTCTTATGCAGACCAGGTAATGATTCGCGCTAATCTTGATACTAACATTGAAAGCTATGTTTTTTCTGCAGGAGAAGGTAAGAACGCATTCAATATGGACCTGTCAATCAACAATAAAACAAAAACATCCCTTTCCATCGATTATAGAATCATAAGTGCAACAGTATCGTTTGCGCCCAGGTTTTTAGACGGAAATAATGATGATGAAATGAAAGGGAAAAGTTCTTATACCGATCTAAGCTTCAGGTTTTTCCCCGGAAGATTTATCCAGAATGTTTATTATAAAAATGTAAAAGGTTTTTATGTAGAAAATATGAAAGACCTTTCCCCCGGATGGCAGGAAGGAAGAGATCCGTACATTCAGTTTCCGGATTTAAGGGTTCAAACCTTTGGCGGTTCAACATCCTATATTCTCAAGAAAAATTTTTCAGCAAGAAGTATATACACCCAGGGAGAATGGCAAAAGAAAAGCAGTGGCAGCTGGATTCCGTTTGTGGATTATGATCTTACCATTTTCAGGAATACAATTGACGACGTCAAAAGCAAGGAAATACAGTATAATATCGGGGGAAATATCGGGTATTTCTATAATTGGGTGATTGGGAAAAAAGTAAATATTTCACCCTATCTGACCGTCGGGATCGGAGGAAAGTTTTCAAGCTACACAGATATTGAGAACGGAAGTGCTAAAAAAAATGCGCAGTATGCAACCATAAGAATGCAGGGAGGCCTTCATATAGGTTATAATACCGACCGGTTTTTATTCGGAGGTAAAATGAATTTTAAGAGCTATGCCTACGATCAGAAAGATAACCAGACTGTGGAAAATAATAACCTTTACGGACTGTTGTATATAGGCTATCGTTTTGCACCACCGAAAGTTGTAAAAAATACCTACGATAAAATTCAAAAAAAGATTCCCGGTCTATAAGTTCAAAGGTCTTTTAAGTATCTTTGCGATGGAAAATTTAGAAAAAACAAAATAAAAAACATCATGTCATTAATAAAATCTATTTCCGGAATTCGCGGAACCATTGGAGGAAGAGTAAATGATAACTTGACACCGCTGGATGTGGTAAAATTCGCATCCGCATTCGGAACATGGCTTCAGAATAATAAAAACAAAAAAGACCTTACCCTTATCATTGGAAGAGACGCCAGAATTTCTGGACAGATGGTTTCTTCCCTGGTTACTGCTACTTTGCAGGGGCTGGGAATTAATGTGATAGATCTTGGACTTTCTACAACACCAACTGTTGAAGTAATGGTTCCTGAGCTGAATGCAGACGGAGGAATCATCCTTACCGCTTCGCATAATCCAAAACAATGGAATGCCCTTAAATTATTAAACGAAAAAGGAGAATTCATCAGCGGTGAAAATGGAGCTGAAGTACTGGCTTTGGCAGAAAGTGAAGACTTCAACTATGCAGAAGTAGATGATCTTGGGAAATATGAAACAAGAGATGATGCTTTTGATATTCATATTCAGCAGATTCTGGATTTACCAATGGTAGATGTGGAAGCAATTAAAGCAAAGAAATTTAAAGTGGTTCTGGATGCTGTAAACTCTACAGGAGGAATCGCCATTCCTATGCTTTTAGATAAACTGGGTTGCGAAACCATTAAATTATACTGTGAACCTACAGGACACTTCCCGCATAATCCTGAACCGTTGAAAGAACATTTAGGAGATATCTGCGAATTGGTAAAAAATGAAAATGCAGACTTGGGAGTGGTGGTAGATCCGGATGTGGACAGACTTGCTTTAATTGATGAAAAAGGAGAAATGTTTGGAGAAGAATATACACTGGTAGCCGTTGCTGATTACTTATTGAAACATAAAAACGGAGTGGCTGTTTCTAACCTTTCTTCAAGCCGTGCTTTGAGAGATGTAGCACATTCGCACAACTCAGAATACTTTGCAAGCGCAGTAGGAGAAGTAAATGTAGTTACTCTGATGAAAGAGAAAAACGCGGTGATCGGAGGAGAAGGAAACGGAGGAATTATCTATCCTGACTTACACTACGGAAGAGATTCTTTAGTAGGAGTTGCACTATTCCTGACTCATTTAGCCAAAGAAAACAAAACCATTTCTGAACTAAGAGCAGGCTATCCAAGCTATTTTATGGGTAAAAAGAAAATAGAGCTTACGCCGGAGATTGATGTAGATGCTATCTTAAGCAAAATGGAACAGGAATATCAGAATGAAGAAGTTTCTACCGTGGATGGTGTTAAAATAGACTTTGAAAACAAGTGGGTTCACCTCAGAAAATCCAATACAGAGCCGATCATCAGAATTTATACTGAAGCTAAATCTCAGGAAGAAGCAGATCAGTTGGGAGATGATATCATTGCTAAAATCAAGAGTTTAATCTAAAAATATACGAAGAACGGACACATTGTCCGTTCTCTTTTTTATATCAGGAATGTTTGAACATATCAAAGACAGGTTTCCTTTCCCCAAAGAAAAGTGGAGAAAATTTATAAGCAGCTTCCAACGTATGGAAGTTCCTGCGAAAACTTTGCTTTTACAGGAAGGAGAGATTTCGTGTAATGCTTATTATATAGAAAAAGGGATGGCAAGAGCCTGGTACAATAACGATGGTAAAGACGTAACATTCCAGTTTTTTCTTGAAAACACAATGTTTTCTTCCCTTGAAAGCTTTAAAAAAGGCTTGCCAAGTATGGTGTCGTTCGAGACCATAGAACCTTGTATTTTATATAAAATCAGCAGATCTGATGTAGAGGCCTTCTTGGAAGAAGTTTATGAAAACCCTGAACTCAGAAATCTCTTTATGGATGCTCTTTTTGAAAGAATATTCGACTATATGAAACATTTCTTTTCATTCATAAAAGATACACCGCAGCAACGGTATTTGAATCTGGTCAGGCAAAAGCCGGAGATTATCAAAAGAGTTCCGCAGCATTATATTGCTTCCTATCTAGGTATTACCACGGTACATCTCAGCAGAATCAAAAGCAAAATATTAAAAGAAAGATTGGAATAAGCGGGAGGGCGGAAGTTTAAAAAGAAACTGCATAAATTCTGAATCATCTTAAACGCAATGTTCGCAAAAAATAATAGGTATTATTGAAAATGTTCGCAAAGGCATTCCACTCAGCGATGTTCATTGTTATTTGCTGAACGAAGTGCCCTTGCGAACGAATAATAATCACAATATCATATTTCTTAGCGTTCTCCGCGTTTTTAATCTGTTATCAGGGTTATAACCTTCCAACCTCCCTCTTACAGCTCCCCTTTCCAAAACTGATAACAAATGTTATCGTTCCATAGCATTCACTCCTCATAATTTTGTCTAAAATTAAAAGAATGAAAGCAGCAGTAGTATTTGAAAAAGGAAATATTCCTCAATACACAGATTTTCCGGAACCTGAAGCACAGGAAAATGAAATTATAGTTACAGTGAAAGCCGCGTCTATTAAAAACCTTGACAGAGCCAGAGCTGGTGGAAGTCACTATTCAGCAGATAATCGGGAGCATCAGCCAACGATTATAGGGACAGACGGAGCCGGATATCTGGAAAACGGAAATAAAGTCTATTTTTTCAGTAAAAAAGGAACTGTAGCAGAAAAAGCAGCAGCAGATAAAAAAATGATTATTCCGATTCCTGAAAAACTGGATTTCTCTATAGCAGCTGCATTGCCCAATGCGGTGATGGGTTCTGCAATGGCATTAAAATTCAAGGCAGGATTGCAACAGGGTAATACTGTTCTGATCAATGGGGCAACAGGAATTACAGGTAAAATTGCGGTTCAGATTGCCAGACTATACGGAGCGGGTAAGATTATCGTTACCGGAAGAAATGAAGAATCACTTTTAGCTTTACGTGAATTAGGCGCCGATGAGGTGATTTCTCTCAAACTGGACGAACATGATTTCAAACAAAAAATAAAAGAAATTCACAGGGAAAGTCCTATAGATGTTATTCTGGATTATATCTGGGGACATTCCGTAGAAATGATATTATCTGCCCTTAAAGGAGACGGCAACTTTTCCCATAAAACAAGGCTGGTCAATGTAGGAGGAATGAGTGGAGATACCATTCAGTTATCTTCACAGATTCTGCGGGGGACTGATATTCAGATTTCCGGATCAGGATTAGGAAGCTGGACCAGGGAAGAAACAATGCTTTTGTTTTCGGAAATTATTCCCGGAATGTTTCAGGCAGCCGTAGAAGGAAAAATAAAAATGGAAACACAGAACATTGATATTAAAAATATCGAAACTGTATGGAATGCTGAGATACAAAGCGGAAAACGCCTGGTCATAAGAATTTAACCCCAATTTCCGTTTTTTTATCCACAATCCTTTTATCGGTTTTCTTTTTTTACTATTTTTATAATAGAAATTTATGAAATGGAAAATTCAAAAAAAAGTTGCAACTTTGCATAAATATTTGAATATCAGTTTCAGATGTATTATTAACTAATCGTTTGCCGAGGTTTGTAAGCAAATTCAGACATCAGGCCGACAAAGAGGACACTATTGGAAGAGTATTTTGGAAATGAACTTGTAAAAAAGTTCGAGGAAATGATGGAAAACAATGACGAATTCTACTTCGATACCGAAGAACTGGAAGACATTATTGTTTATTATTTGGAGCTTGGTGATTTTAATTACGCAGATATGGCGGTTAATTATGGACTAAAGCTTCACCCTAATTCGTTGGATATTAAGATCAAAAGACTTGAGATCCTTCTGGAGTGGGAAGAGTATAATACGGCGAAAGAACTTATTGACGAACTGAAAGGCGCTTCTATGGAGAATACAGACTTTTTGGTTTGCTACGCCAAGTATTATTCGAACTTAGGAAATCCCAGAAAATCCATTGAAATCTGCAAAAAAGCTTTGACATTAGAGGAAGAAGAAAACTTTCTCCACAACTTTATTGCGGATGAATATGTGAATCTCGGAGATCCTTTTAACGCTCTTAAGCATTACAGGAAAGCATTGAAAGAAGATCCGGCGGATGAATATGCGCTGGAAAACTGTATGGTATGCTTCAGTGACCTGAATAAGAGTGAGGAGGCAATTGCCTTTCTTAATGAATATTTAGATGAATTCCCTTATTCTGAAACCGCCTGGTTTGAATACGGACAATTCTACTTCAACAGAAAAAATTATGATGAAGCGATAAGAGGTTATGATTATTTATTGGCAATCAACTCCAATTCAGTGGGAGTATATGCCAATAAAGCAGCCTGTTATGAAGCTTTGGGACAATACCAGAAGGCGATCGAAACGTATGAAGAAATGCTGGAGCTGGAATATACGAAAGCATTTACCTTCTATAAGATCGGATTATGCAACAAGGCTTTAAAACAGCCTATTCTGGCTTTGAATGCATTCCAGAAATCATTGAGAGAAGACCCTCAGTTTTATCTAGCCATGATGGAACAGTCTTACCTTTATGAAGAAATGGGAGGAATGTCCGAAGCATTGCATTTTGCCAAAGAAGCTACCCAGCTGAATGAAAACAACCTCGATTATCAGAAAAGACTTGCGTTTTTATTCATCGATTCCGGGAAGTTTGAAGAAAGCCTTTCATGTCTTAAAAAGCTGGTAGATGCAGAACCTTCAAGGTTTTACAACTGGTATGCTTATTCAGAAGTTTTGATGTTGGTAGGAGAATATGAAGATGCAGTGACAGTTTTGAATAAAGCTATTAAAAGGCATCACAGAGCTGAGCTGTTTTATCAGTTAAGCAACTGTTATTTCAATCTGAAAGAACAGGATAAAGGAATGGAATCACTTCAGAAAGCACTGGATCTTGATCCGTCTTTGGTTAAGGATATGCAGAAAAAATATCCTTTTATTAAAGATGAGGTAAAAAAAGTTAAGGCCGGTAAAGTGAAGAAAAAGAACTAGATTTATCTGAAAAATAACAAAAAACCTGCAATTTTGCAGGTTTTTTTTATTGATAATTATATTCGTAAAAAAACTTATCCGGAACACTGCTGTTCGGGTTTCCGTTTGCATCAAGCGATTGCCTGCTTTCTTCAGATGGATAACCGGCAGTATTAAAAGTTGTTGTATACTTATGCTGAGTTGTTCCGGTTGCTGTTCCTCCTCCGGCTGTGGTGCTGGTAAACTCGCCCTTATAAGTACTTAAGCTGTTTTTTATATTTGAAAATAACATGCTGACGCCGTCACTGCTTTCATTTCCATTGAATATGATCTTGTCAAAACCTTTCACATTTTTAAAAGGATAATTTTTATCCGTGTAAGTATAGGTTTCTTTTTCGGTATAATTAACTGTATTTCCATTTACGGTTCCTATGCCTGAACCTACGCTGCTTACCATATTTCCGTTGCTGTAGGTAAACACACTGTTGATGGTCGAAGAACCGGCAGTTCCTGAATTCGTCTGCCTTTTTACATTGATTTCTGTAGTACTGGCGTAGGTATATGTAAATGAAACAGTATTTTCTACTGTTCCTGTAGTAGAATATTCCTTAATGACCGCTGACGACATGCGTCCACTGGAATAACTATACTCAACAGTACTTTCTAGAACGTTATTTTCGTAATTTTTGATGCCAGTAATGTAATCATCGGTATACGAAAATTCTACTCTCTGCCCATGGTTAATGTTGTTGATCATGCTGATGATCTTCGTTCCATTGTAATTAACCTTCATGACAATACCATCTATTGTCATTTTAGTAGGAAGTATCACATTCTGAGCGGAAGGGTCGCTGTTGTCAAAAGGAATATCATCTGAATCAGAACAGGATAGGGTAAAAAAGGCTATGGAGCCACAAAGTAAAAGTTTTTTCATAGTTATAAGTTAAATCCACCCAAATATAATTTAATTTATAATATGATGTTACTTTTTGGGATTTGTTCTTAAAAATATCAGTCCGCCTATGATGATTCCTGCTCCTATAAATTGCAAATAAGTCAGCTTTTCACCATCTATAATTCCCCAGATAATGGCCACAATGGGCATTACCAAAGTTACTGTTGAAGCAAAAAGAGGACTAGAAACTTTCAATAAACGATAATTCATCATCATCGCCAGTCCGGTTCCGAAAATAGATAAAAGACTAACGAACATCAGTCCCAGCAGGTTATCTTTCGAAAAACTGAATTCAGAAAAAAATCCTGTACACGTCAATGCAATAATAGAAGGAAATATCAAAACAAACGAGAAAACAAAAGCAGACAAAACAGTAGAGGAGACCTCCATAAGTTTTGATTTTACAGTTGTTGTGCTCAGAGCATAGCATAAAGTAGCCAATAAGAGAAGAAGAATCGGAATCATTTTAAACTCTCCGCTGTCACCGCCTCCAAATGCCAGGATACAGACTCCTGTGAAGCTTATTAGCGTTCCGATGATCTGTTTTTTAGTCGTTTCAAACTTCCATACCAGCGCGCCGACAATGATCACGAAAATAGGCATCATGGAATTGATAATCCCTGCAATGCTGCTGCTAATCTCAGTTTCAGCAATCGGAAACAGGAACATTGGAATGAAATTTCCGGTAAAAGCTGCCAGAATCAACCATTTCAGGTGCTTTTTAGGGAAAAGTTTATAATTGGAAATTGCAACCGGAAGTAAAATGATCCCGGCAATAAGCACTCGCAAAGACCCTACCTGAAAAGGATTGAAATGTTCCAGTGATTTTTTGATCAAAATAAAGGATGATCCCCAGATAATACTCAGGACAATCAGAAGAACCCATTTTTCTTTATCTGCGTTCATTATTTTCGTGTAAGATTTTTAGAAATTCTTTTTTAGGAATCATTTTTGCCCCTAAGCTCTCAAGGTGCTCTGTATGGGATTGACAATCAATCAATTCAATCGTATTTTTATGACTTTCTACAAAATGGATAAACCCGGCTTTGGAAGCATTGCTCACCTTGGCAAACATGCTTTCTCCACAGAACACATTCCCGATCTGCAATCCGTAAAAACCTCCTACAAGTTTCCCATCCTGCCATACTTCAACACTTTTGGCAAGGCCATACTCATGAAGCTGGATAAAAGAATCCATCAGCTCATCGGAAAGCCATGTGCCTGATTGTCCTTTCCGGGTTGCCTGCTGGCAGTTTCTGATCACTTCTCTGAAATTCTTATTCTCAGAAAAAGTAAAAACATTCCTTTTCAGGATTTTTCTCATGGATTTTGAAACCTTCAGTTCTGTAGGAATAAGCACGAATCTCGGATCCGGGCACCACCAAAGAATCTCCTCTCCGGGATTGTACCATGGGAAAATCCCCAATTGATAGGCAAACCAAATACGTTCTACAGAGAGGTCACCTCCAAAGGCAATCACTCCCTCATGACCATCATACAGTTCAGGGTCTGGAAATGAAATCTCGTTTTCGTCTAATCGGACCATTTTTAGAAAAAAAATCCCACTTCAAAAAGCAGGATTTATATTGATCTTTATTCTTTAATTAAAAAGGCAAATCATCATCGTCATCACCAGCAAACGGATTCTCATTTGAAACTGGAGAAGCAGATTGCTGAGGCATTGCCTGAGTAGGTTCTGAAGCATTATCAAATACTTTCTCTACTCTCCATCCTGTAATAGAGTTGAAATATTTAGTCTCGCCCTGAGGAGAAACCCATTCCCTACCTCTGATGTTGATTCCTACTTTTACGTTTTCTCCTTCCTTAAGGTTATCTAATAAACTGATTTTATCAGATAAAAATTCTATGTTTATCGGCTGTGGATACTGTTCCTGGGTCAAAATAACCATTTCTCTTTTTTGAAACCCGCTCGCAAATGTTTGAGCATCAAAAAGTTTCTTTACCGTTCCTTGTAATTCCATATCGTAAATATTAACGTTGTAAAAGTAAGAAAATGAAATGTAATAAAAGGTGCCGTGAAAAAAAAATGTGGAAATTTTAATTTTTTTTCCTGAAAAGTTTGGTACTAAAGGAAATTGTCCTATATTTGCACTCACAAAAACGAAGCAAGCTCTTTAAAACTTACAATATAAAAAAACCAGCGGATGTGGTGTAATTGGTAGCCACGCCAGACTTAGGATCTGGTGCCGTGAGGCGTGGGGGTTCGAGTCCCTTCATCCGCACTATGCGAAAATAGCTCAGCTGGTAGAGCACAACCTTGCCAAGGTTGGGGTCGCGGGTTCGAATCCCGTTTTTCGCTCCACACCATGCCCTGGTGGTGGAACTGGTAGACACGCAGGACTTAAAATCCTGTGTCCGCAAGGACGTACGGGTTCAAGTCCCGTCTGGGGTACAAGACCCTCTGTAATATCTTACGGAGGGTTTTTTGTTTTAATAGAGAGCGTTCTTTAAATAAAATTTTTATATTTGTAAGAAATATAGCTAGAATCTGTAAATTCAGATCAGCAAACCAGCGGATGTGGTGTAATTGGTAGCCACGCCAGACTTAGGATCTGGTGCCGTGAGGCGTGGGGGTTCGAGTCCCTTCATCCGCACTATGCGAAAAAACTCTTTGGAGTTACCGGGAAGATTGGAACTTTTGTTCGAATCTTTTTTTTTTCGCCCTTCGCCATGCCCTGGTGGTGGAACTGGTAGACACGCAGGACTTAAAATCCTGTGTCCGCAAGGACGTACGGGTTCAAGTCCCGTCTGGGGTACAAAGCCCTCCGTATGAAAGTACGGAGGGCTTTTCTGTTTTATAATCTTCAACCTTTTTGCAAAGTCCATGAGCTGATGCTTTCTCAGTTGTTGAGCAGATCCGTTTTCTTTTCCAGTTTATCCAGTCTTTCAAAAATGCTTGTGAAAATATTTTTCTCAGCAGTTGAGACATAGCCTACAATCTTATAATATTCCTGATTGTTTATAAACTGATGGTCAGTTACATACTGAAGGTTTTTGTTGGTGTAAACCAGTAAATTGTTAATGGAGTCCGTTTTCGGATCTGTTTTATTCAGAAATAAAATATCACCGGATTGATATTGAGGAAGTGGAGCTTTTTCAGAAGTAAATTCATAAACCAGATCAACAGATGCTAATATTTTTTGCAATATTACTGAGTTGGGATTATTTTCTTCCGTTTTTAGCTGTATTTCTTTGCTGTTTTGAATGGCCAGCTCAGGAAAAAGCATTAACTGGTCAATGTCGGAAACGCTTGCAAGCTGGTTTACCGGCAGGATTTCAGTCAGCAATTGATCAAGATTAAGGTTAAAATGGCTGGCAACCTTTAATATGGTTTCAATCTTAGGCTCGGCGCGGCCTTCCTCATAAGAGCTTATTACTCCTCTGTTTAAATCAAATAAATCGGCAAAAGCCTTTTGGCTAAGTCCTTTCACCTGTCTTATTTTCTTAATATTAGTTCCAAAGAAGCTCATTTTTGTCTAATCTTTTTTGCAAAGATAGAGAATCTGAAATAAATAATTGCTAATAATATTTGCATTTTGAAAATTTTATTTTATATTTGTGTAGAGAAAATAAAACACTAAACCAGCCATTATGAGAAATCAAATATTCAGAACGGTCAAAGAGTGGTTGTTAGATTATGAGTTTAACATCACGCTGGAAGATGAAGCTCAGAGAATCTTAATCATTGAAAAAGAATCCAACGGGATCAAAAACATGATCCTGATCATATCAGACTCTATTCTGATCATGGAGCAGTTCCTTTTTGAAATCAAAAACCCATCCGAAAAAATATTCCTGAGACTGCTTCAGAAAAACAGAGACATTGTTCACGGAGCATTTGTGCTGGACGGAACCGGAAGACGGGTGATTTTCAGAGATACGCTTCCAACTGATAATATGGCACAAAACGAAGTGATGGCTTCCATCAATTCTTTAGGGATCCTTGTGGGGGAATTTACAACAGAAATGCTAGAAATGAGTAAGTAATTCACAAAAGATATTTAAAATGAACATTTTCAAAAGATTGCTAACAATAGGAAAAGCAGAGATCCATTCTGTGATCGAAAGCTTTGAAGACCCAATCAATTTAACGGAAGAGGGTATCCGTGAAATGAAAGAACAGCTGGCAAAAAGCATAGAAGCGCTTGCCCAGTTAAAAGCTCTTGCTATTCGGAAAAAGAATGAAGCAGAAACAGAAGAGCAAACGGCAAAAGATTATTATAATAAGGCCGTTGTGATTGTGCAGAAAGCCGAAAAAGGAGAAGTGGAAACTGCAGAGGCAGACCGTCTTGCCAAAGAAGCTCTGAAAAGACAGACTGCTTCTCTGGAAAATGCAAAAAATCTACAGAAAGAACACGAAAAACAATACGATGAATGTGAAAAGATGCAGGCCAATATCAATCATCTGAAATCCGATATTGCCAAGTGGGAAAACGAGCTCAAAACACTTAAAGCCAGGGTTCAGGTAAGTGAAGCCACAAAAGATATCAACCAGAAGATGACCCAAATGGATACCGGAAGTACAGTAAGTATGCTGGAAAAACTGAAAGATCGCGTGGTACAGCAGGAAGCTCTTGCGGAAGCTTATTCAGATATTTCAAAGGCAGGAAAAAGTATTGATGAGGAAATAGATGCCCTGGTCAATAATAACGATACAAAAGCTGAAGAAGCTTTAAACAGATTAAAAGAAACACTAAAAAAAGGCTAAGATGACCTTTCAGGAATTTTTAAATGTAGCATTTTCTCCGGTGAATACGGTGCTGACGGTCCTGCTAGGGCTTTCAGTGATCTATTGGCTCTTTACCATTCTTACCGGGCTGGATATAGATGTAGGAATTCATTCTGACGTGGATGCAGATGCAGATATAGACGTTCCGGATGGCCATGTTCATACCCCTGATCATGATCCTTCTGCATGGATGCATTTCCTGAAATTTCTGAATCTGGATATTGTTCCTATAACGTATTTTCTAACCCTTTCACTGCTGATTACCTGGCTGGGGTCATTTTATCTGAATTATTTTTTACCACTGCCAACATGGGTAGGTATTCTTATCATATTTCCATTATTAATTGGAGGAATGCTGTTAACCAAAATAATTCTGAAACCGCTGAATCCCTTTTTTAAGGAAATTAATCATAAAGGGGAATTGTCATATGCCTTTTTAGGACGGGAAGGCCGTATGAAATCAAGCATTCAGGATGATAAAATAGGAATGATGGAAGTCTTTATCGGAAGCGATCCTATGACGCTGATGGTGAGAAGCCAGGACGGCAGCAGGCTGGAATACGGAAGCCGCGTCATGATTGTAGATGAAGAGCCCAAAAAAAGGATTTTCTATGTGCAGCAGTCTGTAAGATATTAAAAATAAGAACTAATAACCATGATAACTATTTTTTTGATTCTGATGAACTATATCCTGGATCTCATCTGTCACTTTTTATAAAACAAAAACACAATCTATATATAAACTATAAACTTATAAAACTATGAACTTACCTTTAATTGCTGGAATTATTGTTGCTGTTGTAGCAACAGTCGGATTGATTTTCTGGATTTTATCGATGTATAAAAAAACCGTTCAGGGAATCGTTATTTTAAGAACTGGTTATGGAGGTACAAAGGTCTTCTTTAATGCTGGTATCGTGATTCCCATTATCCACCGTATGGAATCTATGGACATTTCCGTAAAAAAACTGGAGATTTCAAGAGAGGGAAGAGCAGGCCTGATCTGTAAAGACAATATGAGAGCAGATATTCAGGTGGCATTTTTTATCCGGGTCAACAAATCAGTAGATGATATCGTGAATGTAGGTCAAACCATTGGCTGTCAGCGTGCTTCAGATGCGCAGACATTAAGAGAACTGTTCGAAGCAAAATTTTCAGAAGCCCTTAAAACAGTAGGAAAGAAATTTGATTTTACCGAATTATACGAAGCAAGAAGTGAATTTCGTCAGGAAATCCTTGATATCATCGGAACAGACCTTAACGGATATGTACTGGATGACTGTGCGATAGACTACCTTGAGCAGACCTCAATTGATAAATTAGATAAAGATAATATCCTTGATTCTGAAGGGATTAAGAAAATTACCGAACTGACAGCTACCCAAAATATTAAAGCCAACCAGGTTCGTCGTGATGAGGAAAAAACCATTACAAAACAGAACGTAGAAGCCCGTGAAGCAATTCTTGAGCTTGAAAAACAGCTGGCTGAAAAAGAAGAATCTCAAAAAAGAGAGGTTGCCAATATCAAAGCCCGTGAAAATGCTGAAATTCTGAAAGTAGAAGAAGAAGAACGTCTGAGATATGAAACAGTTCGGATTGCAACAGAAGAAAAACTGCAGATTGCAGAAGAAAATAAACTTCGTCAGGTCGTGATCGCTGCTAAAAATAAAGAACGTGCAGATCTGGTAGAGACAGAAAGAGTCCTAAAAGATAAAGCGCTTGAAGCTACGGAAAGAGAAAGAATTGTCTCTCTTGCCCAAATTGAAAAGGAAAAAGCAATAGAGCTAGAGAAGAAAAGTATTCAGGATGCGATCCGTGAGCGTTTAACCATGGAGAAAACCGTAGTGGAAGAGCAGCAGGGAATCAAAGACCTGGAAGCCTTCAAAACAGCAGAAAGAAATAAGCAGGTAGAAATTACCGTTGCCACTCAGGAAGCAGAGAAAAAGCTGATCGAGGAAACAAGAGCCGCAGAAGCCCGCAGATTGGCTGCAGAAAAAGATGCGCAGAAATATGTAATTGAAGCACAGGCGAAAAGAGATGCTGCAGAAAAAGAAGCTGAAGCCCGTAAGATCATTGCAGACGCGAAAGCAAAAGAAGAAGCTACAATAGGACTGTCAGAAGCTCAGGTAATGCATGCGAAAGCAGATGCTGCAGAAAGACAAGGTCTTGCAGAAGCAACCGTTATTGAGAAAAAAGCAGATGCCAACAAAAAAGAAGGAATTGCCCAGGCGGAAGTCATCAAAGAAAAAGCATTGGCAGAGGCAGCAGGAATTACAGAGAAGGCAGAAGCGATGAAGAAACTGAACGATGCCGGAAAAGACCACGAAGAATTCCGTCTTCAGCTTGCCAAAGAAAAAGATGTGGAGCTGGCTCAGATCGCTATTCAGAAAGATATTGCAGAAGCACAGTCAATGGTACTGGCAGAAGCTTTCAAATCTGCAAAAATTGATATCGTAGGAGGTGACAATACATTCTTCGACAATGTTATCAGACAGGTTTCTGCAGGAAAAGGACTGGATAAGTTCATTAACCACAGTGAAAATGCACAGATTGTAAAAGAAAACCTTCTGGGGGATGGAGAAAATATCATTGGAAAAGTGATGGGAATGGTGGATAAATATAAAATCTCTTCTGACGACATCAAAAATATGAGCATAGCGTCCCTGATCTTTAAACTGAACAGTGTTGCCACTCAACAGGAAAAGGGAATTCTGGAAAGAGCTCTGGACATGGCTAAACACCTGGGAGTAGAGCACAAACCGGTGAATAACAAACATGTTTAATGCAAGAGTGCTTTAAAAGCTTCTAAAATTCAAACCTTATAGGTTTCCAAAACCTATAAGGTTTAGACTAAAAAATTTTCAAAGTACCACAAGTTATACAAAGACCTGCTGTCCTGCAGCAGCCATGACAACCTAAATAAAAACGATGTCAGAACAACTTAATTCCGGAACTTACGAAATTATTCAGAACCGTTTAAATGAGCAGAAGAATGATCTGATTCAGAGACTTCAGCAGCTTAATGAAAACCGTAAAAATATATTTGGCGGTGTAGATTTTTCTCTTATTGCCAATGAAAGAATTTCTACGGATCATAGCTGTATTGCCAAAGATATCTATTCACTGGGTGACCACCTGATTTTCGGGTCTAATGCACACCTTGGACTTCAGACGGAAATCAATATTTCGGACATTTTTTCAATATATACCATCAATAATGACCGGTTTGAACCTCAGGATCACAGCCTGATCAATGATGAGGTTTTCATTGACGAGTTTAAAAACCTTTACAAATATTACAGAAATACTTTCTTTGCCCGATTTACCTTCACGGAAAACTATCTTTATATGGTTTTTCAGCTGTCGGAAAGTACCACAGATATCAAAGCTTTTAAATGGCTGATCAAAGAGAATCAATTGACGTATATCGATTCTAGAAGTGCCTCCGAAACCTCATATCCTCAGCAGCATGGCTTTGTATGGACAAAGGCAACCAGAGATATGCAGAGATCCGGAAAACATCCTCATATTTCTTTAGCAGATAAAGTTTTTGTAGAAAGTATCGGTGGAGATATTACCATCAAAGTAGAAGACAATACAGATACCGGGAAGGGAATTTATTCTGAAGATGTCATTCACAAAGATCAGAATCTGGATGATGCAGAAATTCATTTCTGTGATCTGGATAATCTGGTTTTGTTTAAAATAAAGCCGTATCAGGAAACAGAACGCTATTTTATTTATAATCACAAAGAAAAAACCGTTTCCAGAGCAGATGCTCTTAAATATTCGGGGCTTTTGCTTCCGGAAAATCAAGGGGTATTGTTTTCAAACGGATATGCCCTTCAGACCGGAGGATTAAAAGTGATTTCTCAGGATCAGAACAGGCTTTACTATCTGAAAACCATTACGGAACCCAACGGAGAGAACTTTTTGTATGTTTTTTATGATGATAAAACGAATAACTATCAGCTTATTTCTTACAATATCATCACCCAGACCATAGAAACTCCGATCCGTTGTAGTGGATTTACGCTTTTGCAGGACGGGAAACTGATCTATCTTCGGGAAAGTATAGAAACCACGAAGCATCACCTGTCCCAGATCTGGCAGACTCCTTTTTCAAAAGAACTGTTGCCCAATATAGAAAAGGCAGACAGTTTACTTTACAAAATAGGAAATAAAGATATTGTACGCGTCATGGCAGAAAGCCAGGAGCTGATCACCCTTCTGAACAAAAAAGACTCTTACAGTGGCTTGTATGATGATATCGTAAAGCTCTCTACTTTTATTCTGGATACTTACTATTTTCTTGGTGAAGATGAGGTTCAGAAGCTTGATGTACCATTGAAAGAGATCAGAGCGATTGCACATTCGGCCATCAATGAATACGAAAAAGTAGTAGAGCAAAGGAAGAACACAGAAGAAGCTTTAGAAAAGATAAAACAGGCCTGTGGGAAAATTCTTGATGATACCAAAAGGCTTCACTATTCCCAGCTTACAGAATATATTGATGCTCTTTCTCAAATCAGAGCCTTAAGAGGAGAAGTGACAGGAGCAAGAGAGCTTAAATATGCAGACACAGCTTTGCTGGATAGACTGGAAAAATCCCTTGCAGACCGTTATACAGAACTGTCAAATGCCTGTGTAGAATTTCTGCTTCAGGAAGGTGCATTATTGCCATACGAAGAAAGAGCACAGCAGATTTCTGAAGATATCAATGGATTACAGAAAGCCATTGATGCCAGAACAATTGAAGAAAATATCAATACCCTTTCCGGGCGGCTGGAATTATTGGTGGATATTGTTAATAATCTTAAAATTGAAGACACCTCCCAGTCTACCCAGATTATTGAAAACATCTCTCTGATTTTTGCCAGACTGAATCAGGAAAGACTTGAGCTCAGCAAAAGAAAAAGAGAAATTTCGGGAAAAGAGCTTGCTTCGGATTTCCAGGCTCAGATTACCTTATTTGACCAGTCTGTGATCAACTTTCTGGAGCTTTCGCAAACTCCTGAGAAATGTGATGAATATCTGACCAAACTCTCCATCCAGTTGGAAGAAATGGAAACGAAATTTATTGATTTCGAAGAATTCATTCAGCAGATAGGAATCAAAAGAGAAGAGGTTTACGGGCATTTCCAGAATAAAAGGGTACAGCTTACCGAAGCAAGAAATAAAAGGACTCAGAATCTATTTGATGCTGCACAAAGAATACTGAAATCGGTACAGGCCAAAGCAGAATCTTTTGACTCAGAAAATGAGATCAATGGCTATTTTGCTGCAGATCTTATGGTGGAGAAAGTGAGGGATCTTTCCAGGCAGCTTGCAGAATTGGAGGATTCAGCAAAGTCAGAGGAGATTCAGACCTTGTTAAAAACCCAGCAGCAGGAAGCAGTAAGAAAGCTGAAAGATAAAAAAGAGATCTACGCAGACGGGGAAAGCGTTATTGCATTGGGAGACTATAAATTTGCAGTCAATCAGCAGAAGCAGGACCTTACTTTGGTGCTTAGAAATACTCAATATTACTACCACCTTACCGGAACAAGCTTTTATGAACCTTTAAACTTTACAGCTGATGAATTCAAAGAAGTATGGAATCAGGAATTTGTTTCAGAAAACAACAAGGTAAAAAGGTTTGAATATCTTGCCTGGAACGTATTTTCCGCTCATCAGGAGATAACCCCGGAAGCAGAGAATGAAAAGGCTGTACAGGATTTTACCTCAGAGCATTTTGGGGAAGGACTGGTAAAGGGGGTTCATGATAAAGATGCCGAAAAAATTGTTCTCAAACTGCAGCAGATACACAATGAGCTGGGACTAATGAGGTTTACAGCACAGGAAAGAACACTTGCCCAGCTTTTCTGGTTCTTTCTCGGAACCGAAAGAAAGGAATATTATACCAAACAGTTTGCGGCTGCATCTATTATTGCCCAGTCATTCGTTGTAAAGCAGGAATTTGAATATCTGAGCAGAGAGCTTTCGGAAGAAATGAAATCATTCGCATCAGCCAATAGTATTTTTAAAGAGACAGATTGTATCAATGCTGCCATCTACCTGAAAAAAGAAGACAAAGAGAACTTCCTGATCTCGGAAAAAGCCGCCACTCTGTACGGGCTTTTCATGAAAGAGCTCAAAGAAAAGGGTAAAGATCTGGAGTTTATGGCTCAGTTACAGGCTATGTATCAATATCCTTCAGCGTGTTATTATATTGCTGAAGGTGCATTACAGGCATTTGACTCTGATGCTGATCAAAATACGGTACAGGAAGCAGCAGGATTTTTGATCACCCAGAAGTTTGATCCGAAAAATATCAGACATATTGCGTATGAAGTAGCCATAAAAGAGCTGAAGTCTCTTGAAAAAGACACGGAATATCATCTTAACTACTTTGAATTTGTATCCCGACTGAATTACTTTAATACGGTTACCGTTCCGAAATACAAACGTCTTCAGGAATTGAAACACAGTTGGGTAGATGAAAAGAAAAAAGCACTGAAACTGGATACTTTTAAACCTCAGATATTAAGCTCATTTGTAAGAAATAAACTGATCAATGATGTCTATTTTCCTCTCATCGGAGCGAACCTTGCCAAGCAATTGGGAACAGCAGGTTCAGACAAAAGAACAGACAGGATGGGAATGCTTCTTCTGGTATCTCCACCAGGATACGGAAAGACAACCCTGATGGAGTATATGGCAGAACGTATGGGATTGGTTTTCATGAAAATAAACGGTCCATCACTAGGCTACGATATTGTATCAACGGATCCTTCTGAAGCCAGAAATGCAGGTGCCAGACAGGAACTTGAAAAACTAAATCTTGCGCTGGAAATGGGAGATAATGTCATGCTTTATCTGGATGATATTCAGCACTGTAATCCTGAGTTTTTACAGAAATTCATCTCTCTTGCAGACGGACAGAGAAAGATTGAAGGAATCTACAATGGTGAAAGTAAAACTTATGACCTTCGATCCAAAAGATTCTGCCTTGTCATGGCCGGAAATCCATACACAGAGAGTGGAGAAAAGTTTAAAATTCCCGACATGCTGGCTAACCGTTCAGATACCTACAATCTGGGAGAAATATCCGGATCGAAAACAGATCTTTTTGACCTGAGCCTTATTGAAAATGCTTTAATGTCTAATGAATACCTAACCAGATTAACAAATCCGGGAATGGAAAACCTGTATGAACTCTATGATTGTGTACTTACAGATAATCCTGCCGATAACCTGAAAGGAAACTTCAGCTCTAATGAAATATCAGATTTCAGAGCAGTCCTGAAAAATACGGTCAGGGTAAGAAATATGGTGTTAAAAGTGAACAGGGAATATATCGCATCCGCAGCCATGTCAGACGATTACCGAAATGAACCGCCATTCAAGCTGCAGGGATCTTACCGTAATATGAATAAGCTGATTGCACAAATACAGCCTATTCTTAAAGATAATGAAGTTACTCAGCTTGTCTTGAATCACTATCAAAATGAATCCCAGACGCTGACAACCGGAGCAGAAGCTAATATGCTGAAACTGAAAGAGCTGATAGGAATTCTTTCAGAAGAAGAAACCGAACGCTGGAATGAGATAAAGAAAACATTTGTTAAAAATAAAACCCTGAAAGGATTGGGTGAGAATGATAGAATGTCACAGATTGTAGCACTGCTTGCTCAGTTTGGAGACGGATTAGAAGGAATCAAAGAAGCCCTTAAAAAAGCAGAATAATAACCATGAAACTTTAAATAGTTTACAGGCTGTTTCTATCTGAAACAGCCTGTTTTTATATATATTTACATTTTAGAGCTAGCATTGATTAGAAATGGGCTTCACTTAATCTACAAGGCATCCATATAATGACGCATAAAAATCTGTACCCATAATATTCTATAGTTCTGTATCTGTGTCCAAAATTAAATACTCCATAATTTTGTTTAGCTAAAGAAGAAAATATGGAAACAATCACTCAACATCAGAAACAGTTTCAATATGCTGAGGCTTATATATCAGACATGCTGGTGCTGAAAAATATTTTTCTGGAAACACAGAATCTCAAATTAGCAGATCAAAGTTTCGGACTTCCTTTTCTTTTGGCTAAAAACGGAAGGGAAGTAGTTGCTTTTGCCAGTCTTATTGTAAATGAAAAGGATGAAATTTGCTTTAAAATATATGATAAAAACAAAATGACTGAAGCCGAGGAGAGAAACTTCTTTTCTCATGTTGAAAGATATTTTAAAAATAATAATAGCCCCAATTTTAAAAATCCTGCTCAATTAAAAAGCAGTATAAATAGTATGGTTAACTGGCTTAATCCTTAAACATAGGAAAAATTGTACATTTACTTAAAACCGGATTCTATGTCTAAAGATGTTCTGTACCTTAAAATAGCCAATTCTGTCACAGAGCAGATTAAAAGCGAAACCCTGCAGTTTGGAGACAGGCTGCCTTCATTGAGAAGTGCCCAGAAATTATATAATGTAAGTCTGAATACTATAAAACAAGCGTATATGGAACTGGAGAGCCGCTCTCTGGTAGAATCACGTCCCAAATATGGATATTATGTAAGCCAGACTTCCCAGCGAAAACTGGCGCTGCCTTCTGTGACACAGATGAAGGTTTCTGAAGGTAAAAATACCCCTCAGGATTTGATTGACAAGGTGTTCGGAAGTATAGGAGGGACAGATGTCACACAATTTGCGCTTGGAATTCCCGGTAAAAGTCTTCTTCCGGTAGCCAAGATGAAAAAATGCATGATTGATGTGATGAAAAGGAAAAGTGACAGCGGTACCAATTACGAACCCGTGCAGGGAAGCGAAGTGCTGCGCCGGGAAATCGCCAAATGGTCAATGGTTATGGAGGGGAAAATCACAGAAGATGATTTGGTGATCACTTCCGGAGCGATGAATGCCGTTTATAATTGCTTAATGGCCGTGACACAACCAGGAGATTCGGTCGCGGTAGAAAGTCCCGTGTATTTCGGAATTCTTCAGGCCATTCAATTATTGGGACTGAAGGCAGTAGAAATTCCTACGCATCCGATTACAGGAGTAGATCTGGATGCTCTAAAGAAAGTGCTTCCCAAGCTCTCTGCATGTTGTTTTGTGGTAAATTATAATAATCCATTGGGATTTCAGATGCCGGACGAGAACAAAAAAGAACTGGTTAAAATGCTTACCGAGCATAATGTTCCTTTGGTGGAAGATGATGTCTACGGAAACATCTATTTCGGAGCAGGAAGACCGAAACCTTGTAAGTTTTATGATGAAGCAGGCATTGTGATGTGGGTAGGCTCGGTGTCCAAGACATTGGCTCCAGGGTTTAGAGTAGGATGGGTAGCACCTGGAAAATTTAAAGAAAAAATTATCCGCCAAAAATTGGTTCAGACGGTGAGCGGACCTTCTTTATTCTCGGATGTGATTGCTGATTTCCTTGCTCATGGAAGGTATGATCATCACCTAAGAATGTTCAGAAAAAAATTGTACGCCAACTACCTTCAGATCCAGAAATCGGTGATTGAATATTTTCCGGATAATACAAAAATCTCAGAACCCAAAGGCGGTTTTATGCTCTGGCTGGAACTGGATAAGAGAATCTGTACGGAAGATCTTTATGATTTGGCGGTCAGTCAGAAAGTAAACTTTGCCCCGGGAAGAATCTTTTCACAATATAATCAGTATCAGAACTGTATGCGTTTAAACTATGCATTAGAATGGACAGACAGAGTGGAAAATGATCTGGAAAAGCTGGGAAAAATGATAAAAAACAGAATTTAATAAACCTTATAGCGATGAATGATAGTAAAAATGAAGTAAACATTATAGCCTATGAACCTCAGTATAAAGAAGCCTTCAAAGCTTTGAATGAAGAATGGATCAAAACATTTTTTGTGATGGAAGCAGGAGATTATAAACTGCTGGATCATCCGGAAGAAGAGATTTTAAATAAAGGAGGACATATAGCCTTTGCTTTGCTGGATGGAGAAGTTGTAGGAACCTGCGCATTGGTAAAAACAGAAGATCATCCTCTTACTTTTGAACTGTCAAAAATGGCAGTAAGTCCTAAAGCGCAAGGAAAAAAACTAGGCTATCTGCTGGGAAATGCCTTAGTAGAAAAAGCAAAAGAATTAAAGGCAGAAAAAGTTTTTCTAGTCACCAATTCTATCCTTGTTCCGGCTATTAAGTTGTATGAAAAGCTGGGCTTTATCCATACCCCTATCGGTCATGCTGAGTACGACCGTGCAGATGTCAGAATGGAATTGATTTTCAATACATAAACAAAAAAAATATTAGAACTCGGATAGGAATATCCTTGTTCTAATATCAAATTTAAATCTAATTGCTTTACTGTTTTATTTCTTGATGAATGTCTTGGTTAATGACTTTTTACTTCCATTGATTTTAATGAAATATACACCAGCCGGAAGATTTCCAATATTGATTTTTTCATCGTAAAAACCTCTTGAAGACTTTAAATGGGTTGTTAAAACATTTGAACCTCTACTGTCTATGATTTCAGCTTTAATTTCCTTATCTTCAGATTGATACTGGACTCCAATGAAGGTAGAAGCAGGATTCGGATAAATTTTAAAATCATCAGCGATTGCTTTCGTTTCTTTTGCTGCCAATATTTCTTTGGAACATGCCGGAATTCTATTCACTCCATCTATTCCCCATGAAGATTGCACCGGAATACAAAGCCAGTTCAATACCGTAGGGAAATGATCCGTTTCTCTTGTCGTTGAGGTGTAATCATACACTTTAAAATTATTCACTGTACCCGCATTATAAGTAGGAGAACCTGTCACAGTCATATGATTGGCGTTTGGACCAGAGTCTGTCAATGTAGTTCCTGAAGTTCCATTACACTTCCAGTTGGCTAATAATTGAGAATAATAAGGATGCGAAGTTGTAATATCCTGGTTCGCCCAATTCACGATCACATCATTGGGAAGAGCCGATTTCCAGATTCTTATATCTTTATAAGAAGCCGCCAGATTAATTCCGTAAGCATTCGTTCCATCCTGATTTAATGTTAGAGGAAGTCCGGAATCAATATTTCCGATCGTATTCATTTTGGCAAAAGTCACAGGAACACCATCTTCATATAATGTTACAAGGCCATCTCTGTCAAAGCTTGCTGCAATATGTTTCCATTTATTGGTTTCTACTTTTCCACCTACAAGGTCAATTCTGTTAGTTCCATCTCCAATATTCATTTTGAAAGTCTGCCCTGAATAACCTGAGAAAACAAATCCTTTATTTTTTCCGTTCGCCCAGTTTTTATTACTGATCATCACCGGATCACTGGAGTAAGCTGCATTGGGCTTTACCCAAAACTCGATGGTGAAATCCTGATTAGCTCCAAAATTAAAAGGAGTCTGATTGGCTGGCTTTGCATAAGTTCCCGCCGGGAAATTCAACTGATTGAATGTTTTATTGGATTCCAGAACAGTCTTGCTGATCTGTTGCGGTGTAAATCCAGAATTGGAATATACCGTGAAAATATTTCTTTCGGTAAGATTTCCACCTCCATGAGAACTTTCGATCGCTCCATGATCTGTGGTTAATACAACCAGCCAGTCTTCATTGTTATAAGAAGGTCTGTTTTTCATAGCGGTTACAATTTCTCCAATATAAGAGTCCGTAGTCTTAATAGAATTGACATATTGAGAAACAGTGGATGAGAATCCATAAGAATGCCCGGCATGGTCCACATCATCAAAATCTACAAAGAGAATATCCGGATTATCATTCTGTAAAGCCGTGACAGCTGCATTTTTAACGGCAAGATCCGTTGCCAGATTGGTTTTTACATCAGCCGTTTGGATGATTTTATCGTTGATAGGCGACCAATGAGCCAGAGAAATTGTTCTTAGAGCCGGGTTATAAGTCTCTGCCCTTGTTAAAAAATCCGGATAATTGACATAGTTCGGGCTGGTAAAATTATTGTCTTGAACATTGTGTTTGGTGTGCCATACACCCGTCAGCATGGTGCTCCACCCGTTTCCACTCCAGGTAGTGGCGGCACAAAGCCCGTCAATAGAATAAATGGACTGACTGATGAGGTTTTGAATGTTTGGTGTAGGGGTAGACATCATGACATCTGCACGGCATCCGTCAATTCCGATAAAAAGAACTTTTTTGGTCTGAGCTCCAAGGAAACAGCTCATTACAACAGCCATTGAGAATAGTTTTGTTTTCATGGGAAAAAAGGGTTTTTAGAATTGTAAACATTCGTGAACTGAAAGTTAATTTATTGATAATTAAAAAGTTAACAGGAAAAACTTTGAAACGAACCACAAAAGTCACAAAAGAAAATGACCTTGTTTATTTTAAGTTACATGCTTTGTGAATAGAGGATCACAAAAGGTTTCTGGAAATTTAGGTTATAACAAATACCTAATGATCCGTACTACATTCCCCTCCTCTGGAGAGCTGTCGAAAATTCAAAGAATTTTTGACAGGGTGGTAAAAACACAAACATTTCCAATAGAAGAACCATGAAAACATTTGTGTCAAGAAGTATTTAAAAATAATCTGAAAAGTGTTTAAAGAATACCTTCAGCCTCAGAAATGGTATTCAGAATATAATCGGGAGCTGCCTTTTCAAGCTCTGATTTACTTTGAGCTCCGGAAAGAACCGCTACTGTTAATCCGCAACCTGCATTTTTTCCCTCTTCAATATCAATCACAGAATCCCCTGCTTTTAACACTTTATGAGCCTCAGTGATATTAAATTTCTTCATCGCAAGATGAATCATTTCAGGGCTTGGACGGCTTTCTGAAACATCATCAGCGGTAATTAAAGCATCAAAATGAATACTTTCTTTCCAGTTGAGTTTATCCAAAAGCTGATGGGCGATTTCTGATGTATAGCCTGTATTCAAAACGATTTTCTTGTTTTGAGCTTTCATATTCAATAAGAAGTCTTCCGTTCCGTTGATTGGTTTTACATCCAGATTTTGATAAGATTCTTTCAGCTGGTCAGAAAAATTCTCAAAAATAGCAGGAGCATCTTCTTCGTTCCCATTGATTTCTTTTAAAAGACTTGTGATAGCTTCAAGTTTTTCCATTCCGGCACAGCTGGATAATACTTTTTCCAGGCTTACCACATAGCCGTAATCATTCACAGCTTTAGTAAGCGTTTTGTAAACTACATTATCCTCATCAATTGTTGTTCCGGCCATATCCAGAACGAGTAATTCTATATTTTTCATTTGAATTTTATGCGTAAATTTTTTCAATATTAAATTTGGAAAAGCCACCGCTTCCCGTCATTCCTTTTCCTCCGATCCCTGTTACAATATGAATATTGGCAGATGGGCTGTGCTCAAAAATATCTTTTGTTTTGCACTGAGAATAGATTCCGAACCATCTTCTCTGAATTTCATACGTAGGAAGATCAATAATTTTTTTAGCCTCAAGAATCAGGAATTCATCAATCTCCATATTAAGATCATATCCCAGATCATCTGCATTTTTAGCATCTGCATATTCGTGAGAATCTCCTATGATGACAGAACCGTCAAGAGCTTGCTTGAATAAAATATGAACACCATATTTCTTTTCGAATGAATTGGGATCTTCTAAAGCCTTGATTTTCTGAAAAGAAGGACACTCACTGAAAGACTCATATCTTCTCACAGAAAGACCTGTAAGAATATTTCCGTGAAGCGAATAAATGCCCTGCGGCTTTGTTTGAAGCATCTGAAGTTTACTCACTTCCAGATTACTGTCATTGAATACTTTAGGATATAAAGTTTTGAACTCGTGTCCACCGCAGATGATGATTTTAGAAGCATTAAATTCCGTTCCATCAGCTGTTACCGCTATACATTTCTGATCATCTTCATGGGTTTCCAGTACATTTGTATTGTAGAAGATCTGTAATCCCAATTTTTTCTGAAGCAGCTTGTGAAGTTTTACAATCATATCTGCAGAATCTACAGAAAGTTCCTGGGGGAAAAACAAACCACCTTTGCAATAGTCTGAACGAAGACCGTCAAATTTCTTGATGCAGTCATTTTTGGATAATAAAACAGATTCGTAATCATTATTTCTGTTGATTTCATATAGCTCTTCAATCAATTGAAGCTCTTCGTCATTTGAAGCAATATAGATGGAGCCATTTTGCCTGATGGTAAGGTCTGCCTGATCATGAAGTTCATTGTAGATGGCAAGACTTTCTCTCCCGAAGTTCTGCCATTTAAGATCCATTCCGGAAGGTACTACCTGTCCGAAATTTCTTACCGTGGCACCCTGAGGAACAGAATTTCTTTCCAGTAAAGCTATCTTAAGATTTTTCTTCAGCGCATGATAAGCATGGAATGTTCCTAAAATTCCACCTCCTACAACGAGTAAATCAAATTTTGTTGTCATTGTACTATAGTTTATAAAATTTTCGACGTATCGAAATTGATGAATTGATTAGATTTAGATTTGGGTTTTGACTTTTTTCTGAAGGCCAGAAAAGCAATCACGGAAAGAACGAAAACCGCTATGGTGATAATATAATTTAATTGGATATAGAAATTTAGCCAGGAAGTCCGAGCTGAACCGAAATTTTTATACAAAAGAATAAGAACACTTCCCAGGTAACCAAAAGAATCTACAATATAGATCAGAAAACCTACATTTCCCTTAATTTCAAAAGCGGCAATCATCCGGTCAAAATAAATTCCGTTGAAAGGAATATAGCAAATGTACATTCCGAAGCCTGAAACCGTCATCCATAAAAAAGGCGACAGAGAACCTTGCTGAAACAGATACGTAGAAAGTCCTACCGTAAGAATGCCTGCAAAAAGGATATAATGATAATAAGCAAATGCCTTTTTATTGTTTTTTACTTTTACCATAAAGCTTAAGATCACCAAAACCATTACGGCGATAGGAATTTCCGTTAAAGTGAAAATCGAACTGTCAAAAGTAAAATTCAGTCCGTCCCAGATCTCACGGTTAAAATTATCTCTGAAATCCCTTAAAACCGTTAAACTGATATATAAAAAAATGATACATACAATCGGAACAAAAAACTGCTGGATCAAAGCTTTTCTTTCTGATCCATTCAAAGGTTGTCTCTTGTTTTTAAGCAAAATATCTTCCTCTGAAGGTTGGGGAATTCTTTCAAGCAATAATCCGAAAAGAATCAGAGGAATAATGAAAATAAGTCCGGCTGAAAAAGGCATCCAGAATTCTGAAATGGAAAAAGTATCCATCAGAAATTTTCCTACAGATTTTGTAAAACCTGAAGAAACCACAAAGCTTGAACATAAAAATAATCCGATGATTTCGGTGGTTTTTCGTCCTTCAATATAAGAGAAAACAATTCCCCAGATCATTCCCAGCGGAATCCCGTTGATCAACATAAACAGAATATTGTAAGGAGCAGGAACCACAGCAAACCCTAACAAAGCAAGCTCAGCAATAGCAATGAAAGTAAAGAGATAAGTGATTCTTTTCTGAGGTTTCAGTTCCGAAATAAATTTGATTCCAATGAATTTTGAGATAAAATATCCTACTGCCTGCGCAATGATAATCAGAATCTTATAATCTATCCCGAAATAAGAAAGTCCTTCGAAAGAAGCTACGGTAAAAGGTTTCCTGAAACCGTACATGCAGAAGTAAACACCGAAAGCAGCAAATGCGGCCTTCAGTGTTACTAATGTTTTTTTATTGATGGTTCTGGCCATGATAATGGTTTAGAAATTCAGTTTTATTCCAAGATTGAATCGTACTCCATAATATTCCACCTGTTCAGGACGGTCTTCGCTTTTTCCGAAGTGATAAATCAGTGGTTTGTTAAGAATATTGTTCACATCCGCATACAAAGTCAGGTATTTGGTAAACTGATAAGAACCTCCGAAATCCAGATTGCTGTATTTACCATAATAAGAATCGTTAATATCCTCCTCAGCATATTCTACCGCATATTTTCCTTTGTAGTTGTAAGCCAGTCTTGCATTGAATCCTTTTTTCTCAAAGAAAAGCTGTGCATTGTACAATTCTTTGGCCTGATAGGGAAGAGCTACTTTTCTTCCGCCTGGCTTTTCCATTTCAGAGGTCATGAAGGTAGCATTCAATTGTACTCCGAAATATTGTAGAAACCCTGGAAGGAAGTCAAATCTTTTATTAATTCCCAACTCAATTCCTCCTAGCCATGCTGCTTTTCCATTATTAGGAGCTGTGAATTGTACGCCGTTGATTCCGTTATAATTTCCGATAAAAGAGTCCTGGAAAATAGGATCAGTAATTGATTTATAGAAGACACCACCACTCAGAATCCCGACATTGGAAAAGTAATATTCTCCCATCAGGTCAAAATTCAAAGAATACGTAGGATTAAGATTTGGGTTTCCGCCTTTGAACTCATTGTCTGCTTCAATATAAGTTCCTCCCGGAGTCAGGTCGCCAAAATTAGGTCTTGAAAAAGTTCTTGTCGCAGCAAAGCGAAGATTGGTTTTATCGTTCAACGTATATTTTAAATGAATCATCGGAAGAACAGCCAGATAGTTTTTGGTATTTTCTACCGGTGTGAGGACGTTATCATTCACGCTGTATCCTCTTACTTTGGTATTCGTATTTGATAATCTGATTCCTCCTAAAATGATGATTTTATCATTCAGTTTATAGGTTGCCATTCCATAAGCATCCGCATGTTTCTCAAACACATCAAAGTTTCTTCCTAATGCTTTATTGTATTCCAATGCTTCAGAATCAGCACTGTTGATCTTCAGGTTTCCCTGATTCTGAAACCAAAACTGATTCATTCCATTGGTTGAAAGTACCGGACCGAAAGTATTGCCGATGTGGGCATTCATTTCGCTTAAATATTTCGGGCCGTTGGGCTGTGTTGTGATATATTGAGAATAATCCGACAGAAGAGGTGCTGTTCCGCTGCTCCAGTTGTAGAAAATATCGGAGAATTTTGCATTACGTTCCTTATCACGGTATTTAAAACCATATTTTAAAGTCAGTTTCTCAGAAACATTGATTTCATGGTTGAAAGCCGCTACGATTTTATCCTTTTCCTCTACAAAGACTTTATAAAATTCAAGATCTGTAAATCTCATCTGAGAAGCATCCATTTTAAAGTTCGGATCACTATAGAAACCAAATAAAGCATCCGGATTTTTATAATCTAATTTTCCACCGTCAGCTTTCCAATAAGCTCTCGGACCATTTCCATGATTTGAAATATAATCAGGATTGATGCCTACTCCAGATTGAGTGTACTTGATGACATAGTAAGAATTGTTCTGTTTATCAGGGATATTGCCGTACTTAAATTTGTTGTCATAATAAGAGAGATCCCAGTCGATTTTTCCTTTATTTAAGTTATGAACTGCTCCCAAAGAAACAGAAGTAAGTTCTGTTATCAGTAAATTGTGGATATTCTGAAGCTCCACTCTTGCGGTATTGTTCGCACTGCTGAACTTATCAAACCGGATTCTATGTTTGTAATGGGTCTCGTCATCCGATAAGGTACCATACATTCCTTTTAAATAGAAAGTTGTTTTTGGAGATAGTACGTATTCAAAAGCAGTATTGATTCCTGTTGTTTTTCTAACACCGTTATAATCACGAAGTTCCAGCCTGAAAACCCCTTCGTCACCACTTCTTCTTGCTTCAAAATTATCTGTAGACCAGTTTCTGATAAAATGCGCAAAGTTGAATAGATACCCGAATTTTTTATCCTTTGTTCTTCCTCCATATAAAAATCCAAGGTTGTAAACTCCTTTATCAGACTTTGCATTATAGCCGCTTCCTACAGTGGCTTTGAACTCTGTTTTCATCGGCGGCGTTTTGGTGATAAAATTGACACCGCCGCCTATACCGTCTGCTTCTATATCCGGAGTAAAAGACTTGTTTACATGTACATAGGAGATCAGTTCTGTAGGAAAGAAATCAAATGCTGTTGCTCTGGAAGTTGTTTCCTCCTCTGCGGTGGGAAGTCTGTTTCCATTAATGGTTGTGGATGCCCAGAATGGCGGAAGTCCTCTCAGGGAAACAAACCTTCCTTCTCCCTGGTCTCTTTCAATAGAAACTCCCTGTACACGCTGTACGGTTTCGGCTGCATTTCTGTCCGGCAGCTTTCCGATTCCGTCTGAAGCGATTACATTGGTAATGTTGATGGCATTTTTCTGAAGGTTTAAAGCTCTTGCTTCCGTATTTTTCAACGTTCCGGTAACGACAATTTCGTCAATATTTTTTCTGGGTTGGGATAGTTTGATAATTCCTAAGTCAAGCGTCTGTTCCGGTTTCAGATCAATAGTAATATCTGAAGATTCATATCCTATATAGCTGATTTGTAACGTGTATTGGCCTTCTTTAATATCGTTGATGGTAAATTTTCCTTCAATATCAGTCGTTATATTTTTTGATAAGCCTTTTATTTTGATGGTGGCCCCGGGGAGAGGCTGGCTGTCGTCAAGAACAGTTCCTATAATTAACTGTTGTTGCGCTGAAACAAAGACTATGAAACAGACAAAAACAAGGGTGAATAATTTCTCTAATTTTGTTTTCATTTTTACATATATTAAATTTTTTATGCAAATCACGCTAATAATTTTAATATATATAAATATTTTGTATTAAGTATTGTTTAACAAATAAGCACGGTTTGTTACGATTTTTTTACTTTAAAACCAATAGAAGTTAACCTTTGAAAATTCAATAAAACAAGCTTTAAAGTGACTGTTTCAAAGTTTTTAGTACTATATTTACCAAAAATAACAGGAGTAGAAACTAGCTGAAAAAAGGCTTATTTTAGTTCATATTTCGTTCATTTTACAAGAAAACCGAAAAACAAAAGTTGCATATTTGTAAACTTTTATGTGTTTCGGAAATCCAAAATTGAAGAATGATGTAAAAATTGGAATAAGATGTAAATGCAAAGTTTAATAATTATAACGCCAAATTATAAGTGTGCAAAGATTACGACGCTGTCGCTGATAAAGCGTTAGTATTATGCATACGCTTAGAAAGAATCAATGAAATTGATTCCATTCTTTGCTCCCTTAAAAGTATGAAGTTTAAATAGTAAAACTTTGCGTTAAAAAAGAATGCAGTTAAGCCGTATAAAAATAAAGAACAAGCATCACACAGCTCTCATTACTGATGCTTACCGGAACGTGAGGAAACTTACCGTTGAAATACAAAGAATCCCCTTCTTTTAAACTGACTTCTTCATTATCAATTACGTATTTTACTTCTCCTTTAAGGATATACTTGAATTCCCAGGCGTCCGTAATTACTTTTTCCCTTTTAGAATTAGGTTCAAGAGTCAGTAGAACGGCTTCAAATCCTAAAGAATGAAGACTTTTGCTGAAGATGTGCATATACCTGAACCCTTCTGCTTCTACTTCTTTTTCAATGACTTGCTGACTTTCTTTCGGAACATAAATGAATTTGGCGTTGGATTTTTTCTCAACCCCTTCAAAAAAATAACTGGCATCAATCTCCAGCGACTGGATCAAATCTAAGAGAACAGGAAGTGAAGGAATCGTTCTTCCATTTTCAATCCTGGAAACAAGACCATTGCTCACATTCGCTTTGAAAGCCAGTTCGTTGATGGTTAAATTATTCTTTTTTCTAATATCTTTTAATCTCTTGCCGATACCTATTAAAAAGTCATTCATACTGTGTGCAATTTAACCGTGATTATTTTTTCACCATTATATTAAGAACAAAGGTAATATTATTCTATAGAGTTTAGATAGGGGAAAGGAATCAATTCATTGAAAATTATTATTAAGACAGAACACGGTATCGTTAAAAGTGGTTTTGCAGATTTGCCGGTTCACGATCCTGCCATTAGGCTTCCTTTTCTCCCCAGGAAAATTTCCCTATTTTTGTAAAACTCCTT
The DNA here is from genome assembly GCF_900636535.1 of Chryseobacterium gleum. Lineage (NCBI taxonomy): Bacteria > Pseudomonadati > Bacteroidota > Flavobacteriia > Flavobacteriales > Weeksellaceae > Chryseobacterium > Chryseobacterium gleum. The sequence goes on along the minus strand of NZ_LR134289.1, from coordinate 3,436,337 downwards.
ATTTCATTTATGAAAAAAATTATTCTTATCGAAGACGAGACCAGTGTGGTATCCTTTATTAAAAAGGGACTTCAGGAAAACGGATATGAAATTTCTGTAGCATTTGACGGCCGTACAGGAGTGCAGCTGGTGCAGGCTAATGATTTCGATCTGGTCATTTTAGACATTATGCTTCCGGAAATGAATGGTCTGGACGTGTGTAAAGAGATAAGAAAAACCAATCAGAGTGTTCCTATTCTGTTTCTGACCGCCCTGGGGACTTCTGAAAATATAGTTCTGGGACTGGAAAGTGGCGGAGACGATTATCTGGTAAAGCCTTTCAAATTTATTGAGCTGGTGGCTCGTGTTAAATCTTTGCTGAGAAGAAGCAACAACAATGGGCCACAGGAAATCGCTGAACCGGAGCCGGATAATGAACATGTATTTCAGTTTTCGGATCTGATCGTGAATGATTATACCAAGAAAGTAACACGCGGAGGAGAAGAGATTTCACTCACTTCCACAGAATATAAATTACTGCTGTATTTTTTGAATAACCCTGAAAAAGTAATTTCCAGAGCTGAAATTCTTGATGCGGTGTGGGGAGTAAATTATGAGCTAGGCACCAATGTGGTGGATGTGTACGTTAACTATTTAAGGAAAAAGCTGGATAATCAGGAAGATAATAAACTGATTCATACCGTGATAGGAATGGGCTATGTATTGAAAAAAGCATAATGAATGTTTAATAAAGTCATTACAAATCAAACCAAAACGATGGTGCTTTTAATGTTGGTTTTTACAGCCATCATTTTGCTGTTCAGTGGTTTGGTGTACTTTTCTATCGTTAATTTTTCGCATCAGAGATTTTATGAGCTGCTGAAAATCAGAACGGCAACGATTGTTCAGATCGAAAAAAGCAAGGATCATCTCGATCTTCCGGAAAACTATATTCTCAGCAACCTGAATGATGAGGAGCTTCCGATGGAAAAAGACTATGTTTTCGCCGTTCCCACCGATTCCAATTTCAAAAAAATATCCCAGGAAGTTCATATTCCGGACTATTTCTTTAAAAATATCATTAAAGAAGGTGAATCTAACTATAATGACAAAGAATTCTATTATATCGGCCAAAGCTTCAGGTATGATGATAAGGATTATATAGCGATAGCTTCTGCAAAAAACCATTATGTTGTCTACTATCTTGGATTTTTAAAAAGAACGCTGATTACGTGTATTGTACTTTCCCTGTTCTTCAGTATGATCTTTTCTTTTTATCTGTCTAAAACTTTATTCAGACCCATCTTAAAAATCACAGGAAAAGTAAAGGAAATAAGTTCTGAAAACCTTCATTTAAGACTGGAATCACAGCCTGATAATAAAGAGCTTAATGAACTGGTGGATACCTTCAATGATATGCTCAACCGTATTGAAACTTCCTTTGAAACCCAGAATCATCTGATCGGAAATGTTTCCCACGAATTGAGAACACCTCTTACTTCTATTATGGGAGAAGCAGATGTTGCACTATCGATCAGCAGAACAGCCGCTGAATACAAAGAAACCCTCGGAATTATTCTGGACGAAGCCGAAAAACTTGACAAGAAAATCAAAGCTTTGCTAATGATTGCCCAAACCGGATTCGACGGAAAGATCCAGAAAATGGATAAGGTGAGAATTGACCAGCTGCTTTGGGATGTCATTGAAACCCTGCGAAGAATTGATTCCCGAAATAATATTTTCCTGGATATCAGCATGCTTCCTGATAATCCAAAAAAACTTAAAGTTCAGGGAAACGAACAGCTCCTGCATCTGGCAGTGGCCAATATCATCAGTAATGGCTGTAAATATTCTGATTTTCAGCAGGTTAAAGTTTCTCTGGGTGCCACTGATACAGACGTTTATATCATCGTAAAAGATAATGGTATCGGAATTCCGGAAGTGGAAATGAATAAAATCTACGATCCGTTCTTCAGAGCGTCCAATACAAACAACTATGAAGGCTACGGCATCGGACTTCCGCTGGCGAGAAATATTGTCAGAATGCATCATGGTGAACTCATCGTAAGCTCGCATGAGAATCAGGGAACAACGGTGCAGATGCGTTTTCCGAATTTCTATACCATGCAGAAAGACGAAGAAGTCAAAGGGTAAACCAGAAGGACAATAAGCAAAATCGCAAACGGCAAATTTGCGAAAGGCTCTTTCACCTTTTACTCTTTCAATTTTTCGCTATATTAACTCCTCTTAACAATTTTCTAATCTCATTTTAATCTCTTTAATCACATTTTAATTCCGTTCCAAAGGTCTTCTAATACCGTCGTTCTAATTTTGTATCATCAAAAAAGATAAAAACACAAATACAAAATAATAAAGAACATGGCTAAAACAATTTTAATTGCAACAGATTATTCTCTTGAGTCATTAAATATATTGAAGAAGGTTCTTAAAGAGAAGGATGCGGCAGAAGATCAGAACCAATATAATATTCTTCTGACTTCAGGATATGATTCCGGAGATTCTATCAGGGATCTTTTATTCAGCACCAAAACATCGGTCTTCAATAAAATCAGGCCGAAAGAGTTTTGTGACGCCTTAGGCATTATCAGTAATAAATATCCTCATCTCATTAATAAAATCATCTGCGACATTTTTACTGGTAGCTTCCAGAGAACTTTTAATCAATATGTAAAGGCAGAAAATATTGAAGAAGCTTATTATTCTCCATCTATCATAAGCAAAGGAAAAGGAAAATTCGATCTGATTCCTTATATCAGAAAATGCAAAGAGCTTCAGTCTTATGAAATTACCATTGAAGCAAGAGAAAGACTTCCGGAAAAAGGCAGACTGGCAGAGATCTTTGTAGAAGTTTAAAAGTATACACAATTTAAAAAGATAAAAAATGTTAAGAAATTATAGTAACAGCAGGACACTGGGAGACAATATCAGGTTGGGGACGCTGACTGCCTTCACCGCAGGTACTATAAATATTGCTTCCCTGTTGATATTTCTCTCTTTTACATCGAACGTAACGGGACACTATGCTATTCTGGCAGCAGAAATCAGTAAAGGAAACTGGACCCAGGTAGCTGTAGTGGGAGCATGGATTTTCCTCTTCTTCTTTGGAAGCTTTGTATCCAACTTCATTGTCATCAATTTTAATAAGAAAAGTAAATATTTTGCCCATGCCATGCCGATTGTGCTGGAGATTATATGTCTTCTTTTTGTAGGAGTATACGGGCAGTTTTATTATCAGAAAACATTAGAAGAAACGGAATATCTGGTAGCATTGATGCTTTTTGCGACGGGACTGCAAAACGGATTGACAGCAAGTATTTCTAATTTCTCTGTGAAAACCACCCACCTTACCGGAACAACCACCGACTTAGGAATTCTGGTATCTATGTTTACCCAGAAAAAATACAGAAAAAACGGAGAACTGATCGGCAGAGCCAAACTTCTGATGAGTATTATGGTAGCCTATGTGATGGGAGCTGTATTTTCAGGACTTACTTATTACTATCTGGAATTCAGGGTGTTTTATGTGATCAGTATATGTCTGCTGATTGTCATCGGATATGATGCCTATAAAATTCACGTCCGTCACTTCAATACAAAATACAGATACAACAGGATCTACAGAAAGCCTAATATTTTTGCTTACCTGTATGAGAAAATTCATGGAGCTCCTAAAAAAGAGAAGAAAAGAAAACTTGTCTTTGAGGATTAAAAATAAAACACAAGCGATTAATTTTTTGTATAAACTAGCTGTAAGTGCCCTTATTTTATCATAAAATAGGGGCATTTTTTTTAAAAATAACTTCAATATTTAAATGTGATTGTTTTATATCCTTTTTTTCGTGAGGGTTGAAATAAAAATTTACGGATCAAACAATAAACTTGCTAACGCCCTTCATTACAAACATTAAAAAAATCAGTTGGGGATAAATAGGGAAAAATGTTGATAATTAAATATTAAATCACGGTTTTTGTATTTTAATTCCCGTTTTCATTGACTATTTTTGTAAGTTGATTTACGTTTTTATGTCAGATATTATTCAGCTTTTACCGGATCATGTAGCCAACCAGATTGCAGCAGGAGAGGTGGTGCAGAGGCCTGCATCCATCGTGAAGGAACTTTTGGAAAATGCTATTGATGCAGATGCAACGAAAATTGAACTGATCATCAGAGATGCCGGGAAAAACCTTATTCAGGTAGTGGATGACGGAAAAGGAATGTCCGAGACAGATGCCCGTATGGCTTTTGAAAGACATGCAACCTCCAAAATCAAAGGGACGGAAGATATCTTCAGAATTGCCACAAAAGGATTCCGGGGTGAAGCGCTGGCCTCTATTGCAGCGGTTTCACAGGTGGAGCTGAGAACGAAACAGAAAGATACTTCCATTGGAACAAACATTTATATCGAAGGTGGAGTCTTTCAGTTTCAGGATCCTGTTCAGACAGCAGACGGATCAAACTTTTTAGTAAAAAATCTTTTCTATAACGTTCCTGCAAGAAGGAAGTTTTTGAAAAATAATAATATTGAATTCAGACACGTTATTGATGAATTTCAACGTGTTGCATTAGCTCATGAGAACCTGGAATTTTCGCTGTTCCATGATGATGAAGCTGTTTTCAGGCTCAGAAAAGGAAGTCAGATGCAGCGTATTGTGGATGTTTTCGGAAGAAAGCTGCAGCCGCTTCTGATCCCTATTAAAGAAGACATTATATGGTGTAAACTGCATGGTTTTGTTGCCAAGCCTGAAGGTGCGAAGAAAGCAAGGGGCGAGCAATTCCTTTTTGTGAATGGAAGGTATTTCAGAAGTCCGTACTTCAATAAAGCAGTGCAGGAGGCTTTTGAAGGGCTTCTGCAACCGGGATATGTGCCTTCATTTTTCCTTTTCCTGGAACTGGATCCGGAGAAAATTGATGTCAATATTCATCCGCAGAAAACAGAAGTGAAGTTTGAGGATGAGCATCTTATCTTTGCCTTGCTTCGTTCAACCATCAAAAGATCTCTGGGGATTTACAACGTGTCTCCAAGCCTTGATTTCGACAGAGATCCGGAACTGGATGAAATGATGAATAAACCGATTCCCAGCAAAAGTAACAGCGGTGGAAGCGGAAGTGTCATTAAAATGCCTGAAATTATTGTAGACAAAGATTATAATCCGTTCCTGGAAGAAAAAAATGTAGTGCATCCGGAAGAAATTCAGAACCTTACGGAAATGTATCATCAGAATATTACAGCAGAACCTTCAAAAATCAATTTATTTGAAGATGAAGATTTTGATGAAGATCTTATGAGGCTTCCAAACGGCTATTGGCTTTTTAACAAAGGAGATGTGACGCTTATGCTGGATCTTGGAAGAATGCACAGGCTTTTGATATCTGAAAGCAACAAATCTGTCAGAAAATCAAGTACAAACAGCCACGCTCTTCTCTTTTCTCTGGAGTATCATATGAATGAGATTGAGAAGACAAAATACAATGCGATTAAAAAATATCTTCCGGAATTAGGGTTTGACATGAAAATTGCTCATGAAAGTGTACTTCGCATAGATTCACTTCCGGAAGGGTTAAAAGAAACCCAGGCGATGAAGTTTCTGGAAAACCTTTTTGAGATCCTGGATTACAAGACGGAAGAAGAATTCATGCAGTATTACCATAATCAATGGAATAAAATGCAGTCTAAGTCAAGATTTGATTTTATTTATAAAAAAGATGCGGAACAGCTTATCAAAGATTTTACAGCATTAGGCTTCCCGGAATTTTTACCGGATGGCAAAAGATGCTTTTATGAGGTTCCGTTTAATGACTTTAAAAACAAATTTTAAAAATTATGTTTAACAATATACCGCCCATTACAAGGAATATTATTATCATCAATGTTGTAGTATTTATTTTGACTTACTTCATGGGAAACCAGATGATTGGCTATCTTGCGGGCTTTTATCCTTTCTCACCATTTTTCCATTCATGGCAGATTATTACTCATATGTTCATGCATGGAAGTATTATGCATATTTTATTCAATATGATGACACTCTTTAGTTTTGGGCCAATTCTGGAACAAACCTTAGGTGACAAAAAATATTTGCTTTTGTATTTTGCAAGTGGCTTAGGTGCATTTTTTCTTTTTAATGCATGGAATTTTGTTGAGGTTCAACAACTTTCCCGTGAACTGGAGCAGCTAGGATTCAATGTAAATGCTTATTTGTCCGGAGCAAGTGTTGAATTTGCAGGAAATACGAGCTCTGTTCTTAAACAGAAAGAATTACTGGAAAGTTTAAAAGCTATTGTTGCTACCCCAATGGTAGGTGCTTCCGGCGCTATTTTCGGAGTAGTCGCTGCATTTGCCACATTATATCCGGATGCGAAAATTGGGATTATGTTTATCCCGGTTCCTATGAAAGTAAAGTACCTGTTACCTGTTATTGTTGTGATTTCAATATATCTTGGGGTTTCAGGAAACGGCGGAGGCATTGCCCATCTGGCTCACGTAGGTGGTGCTCTGGTAGGATGGCTGTTAGCTCTAAACTGGAAAAAACACCTGTACCGGTTCAATTAAAATAATGTTGTGAAGATTTTCCGACTCATAGTATTGATTATCCACCTGGGAATTTTATTTCTATTGTTGGGTACCTTGTTAAATGCCTATGTACCACCAAAGATTTTTCCGTGGTTTAATCTGCTTTCTTTAGGGTTTCCGGTACTTATTATCTTGTATTTTATTCTGACCATATTCTGGATATTCAGCTGGAAAAAAAGAGCATTTGTATTTATGTTTGCCGGATTGGCTTTCATAAATCCTGTAAAAAGATGGGTTAATTATTCTGATCAGAAAGGAAACGCTGACATAAAGGTTGTTTCTTTCAATACAAGGGCAGGCGGCAGAGGAAACGAAGGGGTCGGGCCATACCTGAAATCTCAGGATGCTGATGTTTTTCTTTTACAGGAAGATGCAGGTATTAAATACCATTTTGATGGTTATCAAAAAGCAAATCCCGGAGGGGGCTTAACCATTCTGACCAAACATAAAATCATTAAACAGCAGATTATTGATCCACAAGATGAAGACGTAAGAATTCCCGGTGTGCTGGCTGATATTGAAATTAAAGGCAGGACCTATAGGTTCATTGATGTCTATCTCAATCCTTTTCGGTTTGAAAAAGACATGGTGAAACTTAATGGAGATACTGATACCGACGAACAAAAAATAAAAGATGTTATTAAAAGACTCATCCCCACCTTTAAAAAACATCAGGATCAGGTAGCGCTTATTCGTGAAGCCATTGAAAATTCTCCTTACCCTGTTATTCTTGCAGGTGATTTCAATTCTGTACCGAATTCTTATGAATATTACCATTTATCAGACGGACTTGAAGATACATTTTTAACAGCCGGAAAGGGAAGTGCAACGAGTTTTCATGATTATAAATTTCCAATCAGGATCGACTATGTTTTTTCTTCAAAATCTTTAAAGGCAATATCTTACAAAGTTGACCGTTCTGTAAGTATTTCAGATCATTATCCTGTCATTGTAAAATTTTCTTCAGAAAGTAAATAATCATAAAAATAGTTAAAATTTTTATGCTTGGTAGGATTTTTGTTGAAAGAAAACAGTACCAAGAACGTTTTTTCATGAAGTCGAATCAGATATTACTATTTATACATATCGTTGTTGCCGTTTTGCTCTTATGCACATTGGGGAATGCATGGATTCCACCCAATATTCTGGGCAACCTGAATCTTCTGTCTCTTGGATTTCCTTATCTGATCCTTGCCCATATCATCCTTACATTGATCTGGATCTTTAAAAAAGAAAAAATTGCGATAGCTTTTGCTTTAGGTACACTTATTTTCTATAATCCTATCAGACGATGGATTAACTTTTCCCCGAAAACAGAGAATTTAAAAACAATACGGGATATCAAAGTATTGACTTTTAATGTGAAATACGGCGAATACGGCTGGGATAAAGTAAAAGACTATATCAAGGCCCAGGATGCCGATATTATTCTTGTGCAGGAAAAAGATACAAACCGTGTTATAAAACGTGATCTTATTAAGTATCCGTCAGTTATTCTTAAAACGAAACATAAAATTGTAAGACAGGCAGAATTAATTGATGAGAAAGCGCGGGGAAATTCATTTTATGCTGATATAGACATTAATGGGAAAGTGGTTAGGATTATTAACGTTTATCTTGAGCCATTCAGACTTAATAAATCGATGTTTACAAAACTGGATGCATTAGGTCTGGGAAATGTTTCAACATTACTTTCTCATATGACTCCTACGTTTCAGGCTCATGAAGATCAGGTGAAAAGAATCAGAAAAATGGTTGACTTGTCACCATATCCTGTTATTCTGGCGGGAGATTTTAATTCCGTTCCCAATTCATATGAATATTATAACCTTGGAAAAGACCTTCAGGACGCATTCCTGGTAGCCGGAAAGGGTAGTGCCAGCAGTTTCCATGATTATAAGGTGCCTTTAAGAATTGATTATATTTTCAGTTCGAAATCTATCATTCCGCTAAGCTATAAAGTAGACCAGTCTGTGAAATTATCGGATCATTATCCTGTAATTGCAGAATTTCTGTTAAATTAGTTCCATGAAAAATTTATTGGCTGCAATTTTTATTTCTACTCTTTTTTTTACCGCTTGTTCCAAGAAAGAATCACCAGGATTCGGGGCTGAGCAGGAAGTTAAAATAAGTTATGATACCACTGCTGTTGACTCCTTTTCTACAGGGGCGGTTTCAGTGGATATTGCACGAAAAATAAGAATGTCTTCCCCACAGTATATTGATTCAGTAAAACAGGCTAAAAAGCTTCAGGACGAAGAAAATAAAATTAAAGCCGAGCTGGAAAAAGAAAATAAAGCAAAACTGGAGGAGGAAAAGAAAAAGGCAGAGGCAGAAAAGAAACAGAAAGCAACTGAAAAACCAGCTGCTCAGGAGACTAGATCAGAATAAATTCAAAAAACATTAAACAAATAAATAATATGAAAAAACAAATTTTCGCTGCAATAGTGATTTCAGTATTCACGGTAGCATGTACAAAATCAACAACGAAAACAGAACAGGTGGAAAACCCTGACGGTTCAGTTACAACCACAACCACTACGGTTACCGAAACCCCTAATGGTGTGGATACAGCAAAGATCAACAATGCTAAAGAAGATGTAAAGACTAAAGTAGATGCAGCAGGGAATAAGATCGACGAAGCTGCTCAAAAGGCAAAAGATAAAATTGATGCTACTGCAGATAAGACAAAACAGGATCTTAACAAAGCAGGTCAGGATATTAAAGCAGAGGCTGATAAAGTAGGAAAGGATGCTAAAGAAGCAGCAAAAAAAGGAGCTTCAAAAGTAGAGGAAGCCGCGAAGAAAGTAAAAGAAGATTTAAGCAAATAAAAAATGAAAGCCGTCAATTTGTGACGGCTTTTTTATTATACGCGAATGAATTAACATTCCTTTATTTATTCATTTCCAGCAGCGGATCAATATATTCTCTGTCATTGCTCAGTCGCGGAACCTTATTCTGTCCGCCAAGTTTTCCTTTGGCCTCCAGCCACTGATAGAAAAGGTTTTCTTTGGCTATATGTACAATAGGTCTTTTTAAAGTCATGTTATTGTACCTTTTTGCCTCATAATCTGAATTGATAGCTTTCAGGTGCTTGTCAAAGGCATCTATAAAGTTGTCCAGATTGTCCGGATGCTGGCTGAATTCAAAAATCCACTCATGAGCGCCGCCTTCATTTCCTTTCATAAAGACAGGTGCTCCTGTGAAATCGGTGATGTGTGCACCCGTTACTTCGCAGGCCTTTGAAAGAGCAGATTCTACATTGGTAATCATGAGTTCCTCTCCAAAAGCATTGATGTAGTGCTTTGTTCTTCCTGTTATTTTTATTCTGAAAGGATTGGTTGAGGTAAATACCACAGTATCACCAATCAGGTATCTCCAAAGCCCTCCGTTGGTGGTAATGACCATGGCATAATTTTTCCCTACTTCCACGTCTTCCAGGCTTACGACCTTCGGATTTGAAAAATGGAACTGGTCCATCGGAATAAATTCATAAAATATACCATAATCCAGCATCAGAAGCATTTCATCACTGTCTGATCTATCCTGGATACCGAAGAAGCCTTCAGAAGCATTATAGATTTCGTAGTAATTGATGTTTTTTCCGATGATCTGCCTGTATTGCTCCCTGTAGGGCTTAAAGCTGATTCCACCGTGAAAAAACACCTCCAGATTGGGCCATAGCTCGGAAATACTTCCTACATTGGTTTCCTTCAATACTCTTTGTAGAAGAACCATCATCCAGCTTGGTACACCAAGGATACTTCCTACGTCTTCATTTTTAACTTCGGAGGTAATCGCTTTCAGCTTACTTTCCCATTCTCCCATCAGAGAAACTTTCTTACTGGGCGTTGTGGTGATTTCTACCCAGAACGGAAGGTTATCAATTAAAATAGCAGATAAATCTCCAAATTTGGTGTTGAAATCGGCATACAGCTCAGAGCTGCCACCTAAACGTAGGTTTTTATAGTTAAAAAGCTGGTTTTCCGGATGGTTGTTGGCATAAATGGAAACCATGTCCTTTCCTGCTTTCATATGGCAGTACTCAAGGCTTTCAGCAGAGATAGGGATGAATTTGCTTCTGGCATTGGTAGTACCGGATGATTTGGCAAAATGCTTGATGAGGCCCGGCCAGCTTACGTCCTTATGTCCTTGTCTTGCTTTTTCAATATAAGGTTCCATTTCCTCATAAGTGACAATAGGAACTTTATTTTTAAAATCCTGATAGCTTGATATTGAATTGAATCCGTACAATTTTCCATATTCCGTGTCCTCTGCATGAAACAGCTGTGAAAAGAGAATCCCTTTTTGTGTTTCAATGGGATGGTCCATGAAATTCTGTATCTGATCAATCCTTTGACGGATAAACCAGTTGACTACGGTATTGAAAAGTGCTTTGGTTGCCATTCCAACAAATATAATGATATTTGAATTTTCAGAAAATTTTTTACGTGATTAAATAAAAAAACCGTTACAAAATTTGTAACGGTTTGATATCTAGTTTGTTGTATGTTAGCAATACTCATCGTAAGCAGCCTGAAGATTTGCTGCAATAGCACCTGCAGGGTTTCCTTCAATATGGTGTCTTTCCAGCATGTGAACCAATTCACCATCTTTGAAAAGCGCCACACATGGAGAACTTGGAGGGAATGGAGCAAGGTGTTTTCTTGCTTCTACTACCGCCTCAGTATCATATCCTGCGAATACGGTTGTTAAATGATCAGGCTTTTTATCGCCTGTTAAAGAGTATACTACTCCCGGTCTTGCCGCACCTGCTGCACATCCACATACGGAGTTGATTACCAATAATGTGGTTCCGGACTGCTTCAAAGCTTCTTCTACCTGAGCAGGAGTTGTTAAATCCTGGAAACCTTTATCTGTAAGCTCTGCCTTCATAGGCATTACTAAATCTGTTGGATACATATATTTTGTTTTTTATCTCTACAAAGTTAAGCAATTCTTTGCGTTTGTTCAATATATAAAAACTATCAATGGATTAGTCATACAAAATTAATAGAATATTAATAATGTAATAATATTCAAAAAAAAGTGAATTAAGATTAGGAATAATGAAATATTATTATTAAATTTGAAATGATTCTGAAAAACAAACGACCGTGAAAAAACATTTAAAAGCTTTCCCTCAAGCAATCAACCACTTAAACACTGTCTGAAATATGGTAGTATTTTAACACTTTTTTCAGTTTAGAATCAAACTGACTGACAAACTTTAATATCCAAAGAAATGAAGCCCTGAACCGAACAGTTCAGGGCTTCTTTAATCAAATCGATATGCAAAGGTTGTATATCCTATAGTTATGGTGTGAAACGTGCTGTTTGGGCTTCAGAATGATTCTGAATCAAACGCACATCACGTTAAGAAAGGAGCTTTTTAGCCATCTCGGAAATACTTTTTCCGTCAGATTTTCCGGCTAATGCTTTTGATGCCACTCCCATTACCTTCCCTAAATCTTTGACAGATTCAGCTCCGGTTTCAGAAATAATGTTTTTAATTTCTGTTTCCAGTTCTTCAGCAGAAAGCTGTTTCGGTAAAAACTGCTCAATAACTTTCATTTGAGCATCTTCTACTTCAGCAAGGTCATTTCTTCCCTGTGCTGTAAACTGGTCGTAAGAATCCTTACGCTGTTTTACCATTCTCTGAAGAATGGCAATTTCCTGTTCTGCTGTTACTTCAGCCCCTACAGCCTCAGTTTTAAGCAGTAATATCTGAGATTTTACAGCACGCAGAGAATCTAAAGCCACTTTGTCTTTAGCTCTCATGGCCGTTTTTATAGCTTCGTTTATTGTATTTTCTAAACTCATGTTTATATGCTTTTGGCTTCTGGCAGTTGGCTAATAGCTTTCATAGGGCCCGAGAGCCATTTGCTAATAGCCAATTGCCAATAGCATTTAATCTACGTCTTTATTTAAAAACCTGTTTTCTCTGATCTGCATGGAACCGTTGTTATCAGACAGGTATGTATTGATATTCTGGTCTGATGCATTGTTTCCGTCGATCGAAATATTTTTTCTTTTGAAAGCAGGAATAGATTCAAATTCACTGGTGCTGTCAAAGCTTTGATAGCGGGAGTTGAATTCTTTTAATTTATTTCTTCTTTCAATCACTCTTTCCTGATCAATTGTTTTGTTCACGAAAGTGAATTCCGATTCTTCAGTTTTCGGAGTTTCAATTTTGTTTTCAAAAGCCGGTTTTGTTTCAGCTTTAGGTTCTTCCTGTTTCTGATAGAATGTTTCAATCTTTTGAGCTGGTTCAGCTACAGCAGCATTTGTTGGTGTATTAAATTCTGCTTTTGGCTGTCCGAAATCCGTATTTGGCTCGTTTCTGACAGGCTCGTTTACAAAGAAGCTGAATTCAACAGGTTTTTCCTCTGAAAAAGAGCTTGTAAGCGGAGTTCCGGATTGTGGCTCATCTTTTTTATTTTCAAAATCAAATGAGAAAGACTGGATCTCAAGATCGTTAGGATCATCATGCTCTTCATCAATGGAAAATAAGCTGTATTCTTCTTCTCCGCCTTCTTCATTTCTCCAGTTCTGTTCAGGAGTATTTACCGTATCTTCTTCTTTATCAAAGAATTTTATTTCAGTTCTTGGCTGTTCTTCCTCAATGATCATTTTTTTTTCAGTAGACTTCACATTGAAAGAGATGTCGTGGTCTTCGTCATCTAGCCTGAAAAGATTCTTTCCTCCAAAATCGTGCGTAGTTTCTGTTGCAGATTCTCTTTCTTCTCTAGTTTTGAAAGGTGAATTTTTCGGAGCTTCAAAGCTGTCATTAAGACTGATTCTGATTTTCTCTGTAGGACCAGCAAATTTTTTATTATCGTTAGAGAATCCTGTTGCGATAACAAGAACGCTTACTGCATCTCCCAATTCTTCATCAGCACCTACCCCGAAAATAATATCGGCTGTGTTTCCTGCCTCCTTCTGGATGTGGTCCATGATCACACCGATTTCATCCATGGTAACTTCTTCAGCACCACTTCTGATCAATAAAAGAACGTTTTTCGCTCCTGTGATCTTATTGTCATTCAGCAATGGAGAGTCTAATGCCTTTCTTACTGCTTCTTCCGCTTTATTTTCACCTGAAGCAATTCCTGTAGACATCAATGCTGTACCGGAGTTCTGAAGTACAGATTTAGCATCTCTGAAGTCAATGTTTACATCAAAGTAACCCGTAATAACTTCTGCCATCCCTTTCGCAGCATTGGTTAACACTTCATCGGCTTTTGAGAATCCCTGTTTGAATCCAAGATTTCCGAACTGTTGTCTCAGTTTATCATTGTTGATCACAATAAGCGAATCAACATTGTTTCTTAATTTATCAAGCCCGTTTTCCGCCTGTTCCAGTCTTCTTTTTCCTTCAAAGCTGAAAGGAACGGTAACAATACCTACCGTCAGAATTCCCATGTCTTTTGCTACTTTAGCAATGACAGGTGCAGCTCCGGTACCTGTACCACCGCCCATTCCGGCAGTGATGAACACCATTTTGGTGTTCTGTCCCATAGCGGCTTTGATGTCTTCAATACTTTCGATAGCTGATTTCTCACCAACTTCAGGATCGGCACCCGCTCCAAGACCTTCTGTGATAGAAGTTCCCAACTGAACTTTATTGGCTACCGGGTTATTATCTAAAGTCTGGGCATCTGTATTACAGATCACGAAATCAACACCGTGAATACCTTTCTCGTACATGTGTTTCAGAGCGTTGTTTCCACCGCCCCCTACACCGATTACTTTTATAATGGATGAATTTCCTTTTGGTAAATCAAATGAAAATCCTTGTGAACCTATATTTTCCATAACTATACTTTTTACAATTATAATTGGTCATTGATTAATGATAATGGATAAGGAAAAAATCGTTTATCGCTTATCACTCATCATTTATAATTTACTCTACTTCTTCAAAGAATTTTTTTACTTTTTCCATAAGCGACTGCCCGAAGGTTAATTTCGCTTTTCTGTTCTCCTGTCTTTCATTTTCAACAGAATGCTGCTCCATGACCGGGGCTGTCTGCTGAACAGGTTGAACAGTTTCTGTCTGTGCTGCAGCAACTTCCGGTTTTGGCTGTTCGGTGACAACTTCTGTTACTTCATCAATATTCTGCTTTTTGTCTCTGATCTTTAAGCTTTCCATCAGCAATCCGATAGATGTAGCAAATTCAGGGCCTTTCAGATACTGATTTTTATCGTTGGCGATATATTCATTCGCAAAACCGATTCTGCTGTCAAAACCTGTGGTATAATTAGCCAGCTGACGAAGGTGTTTTAAATTTGAACCTCCTCCGGTAAGCACAATTCCCGCAATAAGCTTTTTCTTTTGCTCAAAAGCGCCATATGCTTTCAGCTCGGTATTTACCATTTCAAGAACTTCTTCTACTCTCGCATTGATGATCTGAGCCAGAGTTTTTAAAGAAATTTCTTTGTCCGGTCTTCCGTGAAGTCCCGGGATTGTTACAAAAGTACTGTCTTTTTCCAATTCGGGAACAGCCGAACCAAATTTTACTTTCAGTTGTTCTGCATGTTTCTCTATGATGGAGCAGCCTTCTTTGATATCTTCGGTAATAATTCCGCCTCCGTATGGAATCACACAGGTATGACGGATGATATTATCTTTGAAAATCGCAATATCGGTTGTACCACCACCAATGTCAACAATCGCCACACCGGCTTCTTTTTCTTCTTTTGTAAGGACAGCTTCTGAAGAGGCCAATGGCTCTAAAGTAAGGGCTTCCATTTCTAATCCGGCTTCGCGAACGCATCTTGCAATGTTTCTGATGCTTCCCATCTGGCCCACTACAACGTGGAAGTTGGCTTCTAAACGCTTACCATGCATTCCGACAGGTTCCTGAATTTCCCCTTCGGAATCCACTTTATATTCTTGAGGAAGTACGTGGATAATTTCTTCTCCAGGAAGCATAACCAGCTTTTTTACCTGATCTTTTAATGCTTCGATGTCATCGTCTGTAATAAATTTATCAGGATGTTCACGCATAATATAATCGGAGTGCTGCAGAGAACGGATGTGTTTTCCTGCAATACCTACCGTGACTTTGCGGATAGGAACTCCGGCACTGGATTGTGCTTCGGATACTGCAGCCTTGATTGAATTAATGGTCTGTGAAATATTATTCACAATACCTTTATGAACACCAAGACTTTTAGCTTTTCCTACACCGAGAACTTCTATTTTCCCGTGTGCATTCCTTCTTCCGACAATCGCGACTATCTTCGTTGTCCCGATGTCCAGACCTACTGAATACTCTTGATTTTCCATTTTATATCGATTTGATTTTTTCTACTTTTCCCTTTTTTCTATAAGGATATTCTCCTATTTGTGTATAAATGTCCTTTCGGATTTATTCTATTTTTACTTTTGGCTTAGATTTAGGCTGTACCTTGACGGGTGGCTTTTTTTCTGCTTTTTTTGTTTCTTTTGTATGTGTTTTCGGTTTTGTACTCTCTTGCGGTTTTACCGTGTTTGAGCTGGTCTTTTTTGCTTCCGCTGTTTTGGGCTTCACCTCCGTCTTTTTGGCTGCAGCTACGGAAGGCGCTTTTGCCAGTTCCATTTTTCCTGCTTTTAAGATACTGTCATTTTCTTTAAAATACGGGTTTAAAGTGGTGACAATCTGATTCTGGTACTTCACAGAAACCATGCTGTACTTCTGCGGATCCTGATATACCAGATATTTTTCCACAAAGGTTTTGAAACCTTTTACTTTAAAATCAATATTATCAAGATCTCCGATTTCTACTCTATAGTTGCCTTCACTGGTAAGCAGGCTGTAGCTGTCTTTATTTTTTGAGATTCCGATAAAATATTTTTTACTGAAATCATCTTTGTCAATCTTTTCTACCAGTTCCGCCAGCTTTTCATATTCGTCCGGCTGTACATTTCCTGTGACCAGCATGCAAGGGTGCGAATAGGTTCTTGAAATCGGGAATTCAATTCCTTTTTCGTCTACATAAAAGTCTTTTCCGTCTTTATTCAATCTGAAAACCGGGACTCTCTGTTTGATGTCCAGATTGAGTTTTCCATTCAGGTTCAGATAAACATTGGCACTGTCTACTGCCGGTAAGGAATTGATCTTTTTTTCTAAAGCAGGAATATTAAGATCTCCAACTTTTCCTGACGGGTTTTCTTTTTTTACAATCTCCCTGATGTCTTTTTCATCCACAAAATACACCGGTGTTCTCTCACTCATTTTTACAGAAATCTTATTGTCCGTAATCTGCTCACGGCTGAATCTCCTCAATGAGAAGCTCAGTAAAAATCCTAAGATAATTACAGTGACAACAATTTTTAATATTCTGTATTTATTTTTCATACATCTTTTGTATTCATGTATTTATGTAAAAAGTATTCATGAATACGTAAATACATTATTACTTTTTACAATTTATTTATCCATTCACAAATAGGATCATACAGGGTGTCTATATTTCCTGCCCCTACAGTAAGGAGGATATCAAAATCTTTTTCTTTTATTTTTTCAAAAGCATCGGATAAAGAGGATACTTCTTTTTTATCTAATTTTACTTTTTCCAACAGCCAGTTTGAAGTAATTCCTTCAAAATTTTCCTGAAGTTCTCTTGCAGGATAAATATCAAGAAGAATGAGTTCATCTGCCTTACTTAAGCTTTCCGCAAAGCCGTCTGCGAAATCTCTTGTTCTGCTGAAAAGATGTGGCTGGAAGGCTACCAGAAGTTTTTTATCAGGATAAAACGTTCTGATTGAGCTCATTACAGCATTGATTTCTGTAGGATGGTGAGCATAGTCATCAATATAAATTTTACCGTTCTGATAAATATGTTTGGTATATCTTCTTTTAATTCCCTTAAAATTGGAAATTGCTTTTTTCAGCGTATCAAAATCTGCGCCTAAATTATGCAGAATAGCCAGTGCTGCAGTAGCATTTTCCACATTATGGATACCAGGAATTTCCCAGACAAAATCTTTTACTGTTTCAGTTGGGGTATGGAAATCAAAATAAATCTTATCATGATCCATACGCAGATTGTCTGAATAGTAATCTGCAGGTTCATTGACCGCATAAGTCTGATGTCCTCTGCCGATTTCCAATCCTTTTCTTATAAAAAGCTGTTTGTCCTGAGGGACTAACGCTGCAAACTGTCTGAATCCTTCTTCTATATGGCTTTTATCTCCATAAATATCCAGATGGTCGGCATCTGTAGAGGTAACCACTGCCCAGTCCGGAGAAAGATTCAGGAAGCTTCTGTCATATTCGTCAGCTTCAACTACTGAGTACATGGAACCATTGTACAGGAAGTTTGATTTAAAGTTTTCAGAAATTCCTCCCAAAAAGCATGAGAAAGGAAGATCTGCTTCTTTGCATAAATGGGCAACAAGGGTAGACGTTGTTGTCTTTCCGTGGGTTCCGGCAATAGCGATACAGTCTGTATTTTCTGTAATTAATCCAAGGACTTTGGCTCTTTTTAAAACTTCAAACTGATTTTGGTTGAAGTAATCCAATATTCCAAGCGTTTTGATAGCCGGAGTATAGATAACCAATGTATCTTCTTTCTGAAGGGAAGTTATCCTTTCATCAATAAGATCTTCAAAAACGATATCAATCCCCTCATTCATCAGGTTCTGGGTAAGTTTGGTATTGGTTTTATCATATCCCAATACTTTTTTTCCGGATGCGTTGAAATAGCGTGCTAATGCACTCATTCCGATACCTCCGATTCCGACGAAGTAAAAAGTCTGATATGTTTGTAAAATGTTCATTTATATTTTGATCTTTAACCACTCTTGAATAAGCTCAGAGTTGTATTACTATATTTTGTATTATAAGGCTTTAATCAACTAACATCAATGACTCGTTAATAAATTAAGTTTTAACGGTGTCAGGCTGAGCTTGTCGAAGCCTTTCTATTTTATCACATTAAATATTTCATCTACAATCTCTTTTGCTGCATTGGGCTTGGCAAAATATTTCAGATTGTCAGACATTTCTTTTCTTACATTTTCATTTTCGCAGATCTCTGATAATGTATTCCAGAATTTTTCCTGCATCTCAGAGTCTTTTACCATTCTGGCTGCGTTCTTTTCTACCAGATTCATGGCATTTTTGGTTTGATGGTCTTCCGCTGCAAAAGGGAAAGGTACCAAAAGCACCGGTTTCTGTGCTACAGCCAGCTCTGAAATGGCAATAGCTCCGGCTCTGGAAACAATGATATCAGCAGCAGAGTAGGCCAGTTCCATATCTTTGATAAATTCTTTCAGATGAATAGAAGATGGAAGCTGGAGGTTGGAAGACAATTCTTTATAATCCAGTTTTCCTGTTTGCCAGATTAATTGATACCCTTTTTCTTTCAGATTTTCAAGGTTTTCTTTCCAGGCATTATTCAATGTTCTGGATCCTAAAGAACCGCCTACTGAAAGAATGGTAAGTTTATCTTTGTCCAATCCCATTTTTTCTTTTGCCTGAGCGGTATCCTGCATTCCTGAAACGATGTTCTCACGAATCGGATTTCCCAGAAACTTTATTTTCTCTGCCGGAAAGCCGTCTACTTTCGGATAAGCCGTGAAGACTGCTTTAGCTTTCTTGCTGAGGATTTTATTCGTTACCCCTGCATGGGCATTCTGTTCCTGAATGAAAATCGGAATTCCCATTTTGCTTGCTTCATAAAGCGCGGGTCCGCTTGCAAATCCTCCTGTTCCTACAGCAAAGTCAGGCGTGAAGTTTTTGATAATCTTCTTAGATTTTGATAGACTTTTCAGAATCTTGAAAGGGAGACCTAAATTAGATAACAAGTTACCTCTGTCAATTCCGGCAATATCAATTCCTTCAATTTTATAGCCTGCCTGGGGAACTTTTTCCATTTCCATTTTCCCGTTGGCACCAATGAACAAAAACTCTGCATCAGGAAATCTTTTTCGGATCTCATCAGCAATAGCGATGGCAGGAAAGATATGTCCTCCCGTTCCTCCGCCTGATAATAGTATTTTTAATTTTTTGTCCATTTTAAGCGATATCGTTTATTTCTGCTATACTTTGTTTTTTGCCCATTCCTTCTTCATCATAAATCTGAATCCTTGAGCTTATATTTAAAATAATACCTAACTGTAAATAGGTTACCAGCATTGAGGTTCCTCCGTAACTGATCAAAGGCAGTGGCTGCCCAGTTACCGGGATCAGATTCACTGCTACAGCAATATTTACTGAAAGCTGAATAAAGATCATTACCCCGAGACTGAGCACGAGCAATGATCCGAAAAATGCCGGCATCTTGCTGGCGATCATAACAATCCTTATGATCATGATGAGGTATAAGCTGATCAGAAAAGCAGCGCCTATCACTCCATATTCCTCTACAATAACTGCGAAAATAAAGTCGGAGGCAGATTGCGGAAGCATTTGTTTCAATGCACTTTTTCCTGGTCCCATTCCGGTAATTCCACCATGTACAATGGCTGCTTTGGCCTGCATTACCTGGTAATTTTTCGCTTTTACACTTTCATCATCCACATCGGCTGTTTTGGCTTTGCTGGATGTAAATGTTTCAATACGGCTCATCCATGTATGAACACGGTTTCCTCCAATAAGATTGGTATTTAAAGCAATCAATAAGAAGAATACGATGGCTACAAATGATGCGGAAATAAATCCTGCAATGTATTTCCAGTGAAGCTGTCCTATCACAAGAACAATCACAGAAACCATTAAAATCATTAACGCCGTGGAGCCGTTATCTTTGGCTACCAACACAAAAACAAGCAGGATAGGTCCGAAGATATACATGATATTCTCTATCGGAAGTCTTTCTCTTGTAATTTTTTTGGTTAGATATCTGCATAGATAGATGATTAACATTAAAAAGGCAAATGATGAAGGCTGGAAGGAGATCGGTGTTCCGGGAATTTTCAGCCATCTGGAAGCACTGGCTCCGTCAATGGTCTGTCCTGTAAACATCGTAACCACCAATAGGACAATCATAAGGCCGAGCAGAATACTGCTAAGCTTTCCGATGTATTCATATTTTACGGTTCCAACCAGTCTCATAATACCCAAACCTAAGACTACAAAGAACATATGTTTGATAACGTGACCTGTTGTGGTCCCGTTATTGACAATGTATTCAAGATTTGAACTCGCAGAGTAGACAGGGAAAATAGAGAAGATGGAGATCACAAGGATGACCATCCAAAGTACTTTATCGCCCTTTAGAAATTCAAATCTGCTTTCTGTGTTCTGTTCGTCCATATTTAATGCTATTGGCTTCTGGCTAATGGCCATTGGCATTTAATACCTGTTGTTTAAACTGGCGTCCTCTGTCTTCGTAGCTTTTGAACAAGTCAAAGCTTGCACAGCAAGGAGACAATAAGACGGTATCACCCTTTTTAGCCAGTGATTTTGAAATTCTCACGGCTTCTTCCATACTTGAAGTGTCATAAATAAATTCTTTTTTATCTTTAAAGAAATCTATGATCTTCTTATTGTCAATTCCAAGACAAACAATTGCCTTTACTTTTCTTTTAACTAAATCCTCAATTTCGGTATAGTCGTTTCCTTTATCTAATCCACCAACAATCCAAACAGTTGGTGTTTTCATGCTTTCCAAGGCATAGTAAGTAGCATTTACGTTGGTTGCTTTGCTGTCGTTGATGTATTTTACGCCA
Organism: Chryseobacterium gleum; assembly: GCF_900636535.1. Lineage (NCBI taxonomy): Bacteria > Pseudomonadati > Bacteroidota > Flavobacteriia > Flavobacteriales > Weeksellaceae > Chryseobacterium > Chryseobacterium gleum. The sequence continues at coordinate 3,415,100 of NZ_LR134289.1, read as the reverse complement.
TCAATTTCAGTAACAAACTCCAATCTGTGTTCAACTGCCTGAAAGGTCATCAATGAATGTCTGATACTTTCATTGTTGATTTCTAATATTTTACCGGCAATTGATGCGGCTAAGCTATTCGCTACATTATGATTTCCCAACAAAGACAATTCATCAACTTTCATTGAGAATTCGTCTTTCATTTTTACCACAATTTCATCTTCATTCACAAAACCTCCTTCCTGTAATTTCTCTTTTGTTGAGAAAGGAATCATTTTAGCCTTTATCTCAAGCTTTTCAAGGAGATTTTTGCTCATTTCATCATCTTTGTTGTAGATGAAGAAATTATCATTCTCCTGGTTTTCAGCAATTCTGAATTTTGCCAAAGCATACTCTTCATAATTGTAATTGTACTGATCCAGGTGATCCTGAGACAGATTCAGCAATAAAGAGATATAAGGCCTGAAATTCTGAATATCATCCAGCTGGAAAGAACTTACTTCCAATACATAATATTCATGATTTTCATCTGCAACCTGCTTGGCAAAGCTGTAGCCGATATTTCCTCCCAAGCCTACATTCAATCCGTCATTTTTCAGGATATAATAGATCAGGGAAGTAGTAGTTGTTTTTCCGTTGCTTCCGGTAATGGCGATAATTTTTGCATCTGTAAATTCAGAAGCAAATTCAATTTCAGAGGAAAGTCTGATTCCTTTTTCATGAATTTTACTAATAATATCTGCCTTTTTTGGAATTCCTGGACTTTTTACGATCCAGTCTGCATTTAAAATTCTTTCTTCGTCGTGATTTCCTTCTTCAAATTCAATTTCATTATCGGTAAGGAACTGCTTATAGTTATCCTTAATGGCTCCTTTATCTGAAAGAAATACTTCCAGACCTTTCTTCTTAGCCAAATAAGCAGCGCCGCATCCGCTTTCTCCACCTCCTAAAACAACTATTTTCATATTTATTCTTTTGTAAAATGTAAAATGTAAAACGTACAATGTATCTGGTGTCTTTTTACATTAATACTTCTTACTTTTTACAAAATTTATCTCATTTTTAATGTGATCAGACATACAATTGCCAATATTACCCCAATGATGATCATTCTGTTCACGATTTTACTTTCGTGGAATCCTTCTTTCTGATAATGATGGTGTAATGGTGACATCTTGAACAGTCTATTGTTTTGGGCATATTCCAGCCCGTATTTTCTTTTTCTATATTTGAAAACAACTACCTGAAGCATTACAGACAGGTTTTCAATTAAGAAGATTCCGCATAATACAGGAATAAGCAATTCTTTTCTTAAAATAATGGCCAAAACGGCAATGACTCCTCCCAACATCAAGCTTCCGGTATCTCCCATGAAAACCTGTGCAGGATAGGTATTGTACCAGAAGAAGCCAATTACAGCCCCTACCATTGCTACGGCAAAGATGGTGGTTTCCCCCATGTTCGGCAGGAACATGATATTGAGGTAATCTGCAAAGATGATATTTCCGGAAAGGTAAGCGAAAAGGGCCAGCGTAAGCAATATAATGGTACTTGTTCCTGCGGCCAGACCGTCAATCCCGTCTGTGATATTGGCTCCGTTTGAAACGGCTGTTACTATGAAAATTACGATAGGAATAAAGACAACCCATGCCCACTCATGGGCATCTTTGTCATTCATCCAAAATAAAATTCCGCTGTAGTCGAATTCATTATTTTTTGCAAAAGGAACGGTGGAAACGGTAATTTTTTCTGTAGGCATAAAGTTTTGCTCTACGTTGTTCCTGTTGACCACCTTAGCATCTGCATATTTTCTTTTAACGGTGATGTCCGGGTGGAAGTACATTGTAATTCCGACAATTAGTCCTAATCCGACTTGGCCTACAATTTTAAATTTACCACTTAATCCGTCTTTATTTTTTTTAATCTTCTTTAAATAATCATCAAGGAAACCAATTGCTCCCATCCATAACATTGAAACCAGCAGCAGAACAATATAAACATTGGTAATCCTTGTAAATAGCAATACCGGAATAATGGTTGCCAGAATAATGATAAGCCCTCCCATGGTAGGGGTTCCTTCTTTCTGTTTCTGGCCATCCAATCCAAGATCACGTACCAATTCACCCATTTGTTTTGTTCTCAGGTAATTAATGACTCTTTTTCCGTAGACAAGAGCAATAATCAGAGAGAATAGTACAGCCATTCCGGCACGGAAGGAAATGTATTTCAACATTCCTAATCCCGGAACGTGAATTCCATGGTTGGTTAGATATTCGTATAGATAGTATAGCATAGTTTCAATTGTTAATAAATGATCATTGATAATTGATGAATGATTGAATAATTATTCTCTCAGTTATCACTTGTAATTTATTTGCTCATTAATTTCCAGAGCTCATTAATTACTTCTTTGTCATCAAAATGATGTTTCACACCATTAATCTCCTGATAGGTTTCGTGGCCTTTTCCGGCAACTAAAACGATATCTTTAGGCTCAGCAAATTTTATCGCCATTTTTATGGCTTCTTTTCTGTCCGGAATTGAAGTGTATTTGCTGAAGTTCTGTGGCTCAACACCCGCTTCAATTTCTTTGATAATCTGCGTAGGATCTTCTGTTCTTGGGTTGTCTGAAGTGATGATTGCCAAGGTTGATTTTTTAGTGGCAATATTTCCCATTTCAGGTCTTTTGGAGTGATCTCTGTCTCCTCCGCAGCCGAACACGGTGATTAATCTTTCGTTCTTGGTTCTGATATCGTTGATGCTGTCCAGAATGTTTTCCAATGCATCCGGAGTATGTGCATAATCTACGATAAAGAAAATTCCACCATCGGATTTGAAGGTTTCAAATCTTCCGGAAACTCTTTTTAACTTGCTGATAGCCTGAAGAATTTCATCCTGTTCAAAACCTAGTTCAGCAGCAATTCCAAAGACAAGAAGTAAGTTGTATACATTGAATTTCCCGGTCAATGTCGTCCAGAATTCTTTTCCGTTGAAGTTCAGCAGCATTCCGTTGAAATCAACTTCCAATAATTTTCCGTGATAATCTGCCATGGTTTTCAGAGCGTAAGACTTTTTTTTAGCCTTGGTATTCTGAAGCATGACATTGCCGTTCTTATCATCCACATTGGTGATGGCAATAGCTGTATCTTCTAATTCGTCAAAGAATCTTTTTTTCGTTTTTAAATATTCTTCGAATGTTTTATGATAGTCTAAATGATCATGGGTAAGGTTGGTAAAGCCTGCTATTTTGAAGTGCAATCCTTCAATTCTGTTCTGAGCAATCCCATGTGAGCTTACTTCCATGAAAGCAAATTCACATCCTTTTTCTACGGCTTCAGCTAAAATCCTGTTGATGGTAATCACGTCAGGCGTAGTGTGGGTAGCCGGTATAATTTCTTCACCAATTCTGATTTCAACAGTAGAAAGTAACGCAGCAGGATAACCCAGATTTTTGAAAACATCAAAAAGAAGGGTGGAAACAGAAGTTTTTCCATTGGTTCCCGTAACTCCTATCAGCTTCAGTTTCTGAGAAGGGTTTCCATAGTAATTGGAAGCGAGATATCCTAAGGCTTTAGACGAATCTTTTACCAGGATGTATGTTACATTTTCTGCCAATGTTTCAGGGAGTTCTTCGCAAACAACTGCTGCAGCTCCTTTTTCAATAGCAGATGTGATGAATGAGTGACCATCCACTACTGTTCCTCTCATTGCAACATATAGAGAGTCTTCTGTAACTTTTCTGCTGTCGATCACCAATTCAGTAATTTCACGGCTGTTATCTCCGTGAATTTCCAGTACTGGGATTCTGTTTACTAATTCTGTTATAATCATCTTTATCAATAAGGCTTTGCCTTATTTTGTTTTAAATTGCCCTTCCGGACTTGTTTCTTAATTCTGCAGAGATAAATAAATTCTCTGGTTCTTACTGATCGTTGTGCCTTCCAGAGGGAATTGTTCTTTTATTCTTCCTACTCCTTTATAGTCGACACGATAGCCTAAGTTTTCCAATTGCGGGATCACATTTTTCCCGATTAATCCTACTACATTAGGCATCTGTTTATCATTTACTGCTATTTTTACATTAGGCTCAACCATTTTACTCAGGTTTACCTTTTTGTCTACCAGCATTTCTTTTTCAATATTCTGCGGAGTTTTCAGGAATGTCTTTCCTGCAATTTCCTTAAACACCGGTGCTGAAACCGATCCTCCGTAAAAGCCTTTTGCCGTATTCGGCTCACTGATCATTACATAACAGGTGTATTTTGGAGCGTCTGCCGGATAGAAGCCTGCGAATGAGGCACGGTACTTCATAGGGCCGGGCAGCCAGTATTCAAATCTTGCGGTTCCTGTTTTTCCTGCCATTTTCAGGTTAGGCGTAAAAATGCTTCGTCCTGTTCCTTTTTCTACAGCTTTTGTTAAAGCACTGGTCATCATTTTAATAGCTTTTTCAGAAGCCATTTTATTTACCATTACTTCAGGTTTTGCACTGTACATCACTTTTCCGTCTTTCATGATTTTATCAATGAATAAAGGCTTAAGCATTTTTCCCCCGTTAGCTACCCCATTATAAAATGTTGTTAATTGAAGCAGGTTGATATTGGAAGAATATCCGTATGATATAGAAGCAAGCGTTGCTGCATTCCATCTTTTGTTTTCCGGAGTAACAATTTTTGGTTTTGTAATACCCGGAAGTTCAATGTCCATTTTGTCGAATAATTTCCAGCGTTTCAGGTGATCAAGGAAAATCTGTGGTTTTTCAGCATAGTACTTTGTGATCAGTTTGGCAGTACCTACATTACTGGACTTCGCCAGTACATCACTGATATCGTATGTTCCACCTCCGTGGCCATCGGAAATTCTCTGTTTTGCATATACCCAAACGCCGTTTCCAACATTTACAGTTGTGTTTTCATCAATAAATCCATCATCCATTGCTGCCAGCAGAGAAATGGTTTTAAAGGTGGATCCGGGCTCGATATTGTCTTTTAGTGCATAGTTGTAAGAATCTTCATAATCGCCGGATTCTGTCCTTCTTAAATTAACAAGAGCACGTACTTTTCCAGTTTCAACCTCCATGACGATTACGGTGCCATGTTTTGCTTCGAAATTAATTAACTGCTTCTCAAGAGCAGAGTGCGCAATATCCTGAATTCTAAGGTCTAAAGTGGTATAAACATCTTCACCATCTACAGGTTCCTGAACTTTCCAGAAATCAATCGGTTTCCACTGGGAAGAGTTAATTCTTTGTTCCAGTCTTTTTCCGTCAGTACCTGTCAGATATTTTGAAAAAGCGCCTTCCAGTCCGGATTTAAGTTCTCCGTTATCCATACCGATGGTACCGGCTCCGATTTCTGAGGTAGCCAATTCTCTTTTATAGTTTCTGTCAACGATAAATCCTCCTTTGTTTTTACCTCTTTTGAAGATCGGGAACTTTCTGATTCTGTCATACTGGTCAAAGTCAAGCCCTTTTACCAAAGTGTAGTACTGATTTTTCTTTTTTTTCTGCTCATCAAACTTCTGTCTGAATTCACTTCTCGGTTTCCCGAACATTTTACTCAGGGAATCAGTCAATGCTCCGATGTTGTTGGAATACACCGTATCTTTCATCGTTTTGAAGTCAAGATAGATGTCATAACGCATTACAGTTGTAGCGAGGATAGAACCGTCGGAAGCAAAAAGATTACCGCGGGCAGCCTTTAAAGTGGCTTCACGATAGTTTTTATTAATGTAATCATCTTTAATTTCCTGGACATTGGTATTCTGAAGGATCACAATCCTTGCCAAGAACATAACAAACACGCACAAAGCTACCACTGCAAAGAGGTAGCCCCATCGTAACGTTTTTTTACGTTTATTGTCGTATTCATTTTGCTTTTGCATCTGTACTGTCCAGTTTTATTAGCAATTTGTGAGGGTGGTTTTCCAGGGTCATCAATGAATCCCGTGCTACCTCTTTCCCCAGCTCTGATTCCATTTTTACTTTGATCAGCTTACTTTGAGCGTAAGCATTTCTCGATTTATATTCTTCTGTTTCTTCCTTTAAGGCGTTTACAATTTTAATTTTTTTATTGACGAGATGGTTGGTATAAATCATGGCCATCATCAGAACAAACAGCAGGAGAAAATACTTGTAATGTATTTTGATCTCATCACGGTTCAGAAAGTTTCCTTTTATAATGTCTATAAAAGTGAGTCTTTTCTGGGGGCGATTTGTTGTTCTTTTTGCCAAAGTTTTTTTTATAATTGATTAATGATAAAAGATAATTGATATCACTTATCATTTATAATTTATCGTTTATACTTTAATTCCTGTTCTCATCTTGGCACTTCTTGCTCGCGAGTTTTCTTCGATCTCTTTGTCATCAGGGATGATTGCTTTACTCTTGACCAATTCGAATGCCTTTTTATAATTTCCGTAGATATCTCTTTCCGGTTCTCCCTCGAACATTCCGTTTTTCAGGAATCTCTTTACCAAACGGTCTTCCAGGGAATGGTAAGAAATAACGACTAATCTTCCTTCCGGTTTCAAAACATTGTAAGCCTGAACCAGCATTTCTTTCAATACTTCAAGTTCCTGATTCACTTCAATTCTTATTGCCTGAAAAAGCTGTGCATAGAATTTATTAACCTTGTGAGGCGGAATGTAGCTGAACAATTTTTTCAGATCTTCCGTAGTTTCTATACTTTTTGTTTTTCTGTGATGTACAATTTCTCTCGCCAGCTTTCTTGCTTCTCTTAATTCTCCATAGTGATAAAAAAGATCGGCAAGCTCTTCTTCTTCATATTCGTTGATTACTCTTTTGGCATCAAGATTCTGCATCACATTCATTCTCATATCCAAAGGAGCATTACTTCTTGTTGAAAAACCTCTGTCTGCCTCATCAAACTGATGAGAAGACACCCCTAAGTCTGCCAAAATGCCGTCTACCTGTGAAACGCCATACATCAGCAATGAGTTTTCAAGGAATCTGAAATTCTGATTAACCAATGTAAAACGTGGATCATCAATTGTATTTTTAAGTGCATCCAGGTCCTGATCAAAACTGAACAATCTTCCTTTATCGGAAAGCCGGCTCAGGATTTCTCTTGAATGGCCTCCTCCTCCAAAGGTGCAGTCCACGTATATTCCGTCAGGATTCGTCACCAAATCATCAACACTCTGCTTCAACAAAACGGGGTTATGATACATGCTTAATTGTGTTTTTTATTTAATACTATCAATTAATAATCTACTGCAGTTATTCTTCGTCGAAAGAACCCATCACATCTTCAGCAAGGCTTGCAAAATCAGCTTCGTTGGTTGCAATCACCTTTTCATAGGCGTCTTTATCCCAAATCTCAAAGAGTTCTCCTGCGCTGGTAATCACAATATCTTTCTGAAGATTTGCAAAAACCGTAAGGTCTTTTGAGATCTGTAGTCTTCCTGCATTATCCAGTTCTACTGTTTTTACTCCTGCCGTAAACATTCGTATGAAATCAGCATTCTTTTTTATGAACCTGTTCAGTTTATTAATTTTACCCATCAGTTTGTCCCATGCATTCATAGGATAAACTTCCAGACAAGGTTGGAACACAGATCTTTTGACTACAAACGCCTTATCGTCGAAGTTTTCCATCTGTTTGATTAAAGATGAAGGAACTTTTAAGCGGCCTTTGTCGTCAATTTTACACTCATATGTTCCAATGAAATTTTTCATTTGGGACAAATTTATATAATAATTTCCAAAATTTCCCACTTTTTCCCACTTTTTGACTCAATGTTAATAAGTTTTATTAAAGATTGAATTTCAATAATGTAAAATACTGATATGAAGAGACTTGTTGAAAGTGTTATTTACGCCATAATAAAGCGGTTTTGAAAAAAAAAGTTAAAAAGGAGAATATTATATTATTTTTATCTTAAATTAGGATAATCAAAATTTTTTTGAGGTTTAATTTGTATTTTTGCAGGGCTTTATTAAGGCGTTTTATGATATTTAGTACAAAAAAAGAAAAGAAATATTCCTATATAGAAGCAGGAGAAGGACATCCATTAGTGCTGTTGCACGGGTTAATGGGTGGTTTGAGTAATTTCGATAAAATGGTAGATTTTTTTTCGGAAAAAGGGTTTAAGGTCTATGTGCCTCAGTTGCCCATCTATGATCTGCCGGTACTCAATACGAATCTTACCACTATCGCAAAATATATTATCAAGTTTATAGAAAGTCATATTTCAGGACCTGTAACCATTGTAGGAAACTCAATGGGAGGTCATGTAGGGCTTATTCTAACTCTGGCAAGACCTGATCTGGTAAAAAACCTGGTTCTTACCGGAAGTTCCGGATTGTATGAAAGAACTTTCGGGGACAGCTTTCCAAGGAAAAATGACCGGTCTTATATCAGAAAGAAAACCGAAGAAGTTTTCTATGATCCAAAGATTGCAACAGAAGATCTTGTAGATGAAGTTTTTGGAGTGGTAAATGACAGAATGAAGGGTATAAAAACAGTAATGCTGGCAAGAAGTGCCATCAAACATAACATGCTGAATGACCTTCCGAAAATTATGACACCAACCTGTCTGATATGGGGTAAACAGGATAATGTAACTCCGCCGGAAGTAGCAGAAGATATGCACAAGTTCATTCCTAATTCAGATTTGTTCTGGATAGATAAATGCGGTCATGCTGCCATGATGGAAAAGCCGGATGAATTCAATGAGATCCTGTACAACTGGATAAAAGATAAAGTTTAAAACATATAAATGACCATTAAGAGCTTTTCTTAATGGTTTATTTTTCTAAAATACATTCAAAAATGATTATCAAGACAGCAGAGTTTGTAAAGAGTAGCGGAAAATGGCAGGAATGTCCTGAACCTAATATTCCCGAGTATGCTTTTATCGGAAGGTCTAATGTAGGAAAGTCATCACTCATCAATGCGATGATGAATCATAAAGATCTTGCCAAAACATCACAGACACCCGGAAAAACCCAGCTGATCAATCATTTTTTAGTGAATGAAAACTGGTATCTTACCGATTTACCCGGATATGGATATGCAAAGGTTTCAAAAGTACAGCGAAAGGATTTTGAAAAACTGATCACCAATTATATTCTGAACAGAAGGAATCTGGTCAATCTTTTTGTCTTGGTAGATGTGAGACATACTCCACAGAAAATTGATCTGGAATTCATCCAATGGTGTGGAGAAAGCGGAATACCATTCTCAATTGTGTTTACAAAAGCTGATAAGCTGAAACCGAATGCCGTAATCAAAAATGTTGAGGATTATAAGGCAGAGCTTCACAAAACGTGGGAAGATCTCCCTGAGTTGTATATTACCTCAGCAGAAAAGAAAGAAGGAGGAGATAAGATTCTTGATTTTATTCAAAAAACCAATGAGTTTTTAACCCATAATAATATAAGCTTTGATGAGTAATATTGTCTGGAAAATCAAAACATTTGATGAGTTTACTGTTCCGGAGCTGTATGCCGTACTGAAAGCACGTATTGATGTTTTTGTTATTGAACAGAACTGCCCTTATCCTGATCTGGATAATTATGACCAGAAAGCAGTCCATATCTGGGCAGAAGAAGGCGGGCAGGTTTTAGCCTACTGCCGTATTTTTGATAAAGGTATAAAGTACGATGAAACTTCTATTGGCAGAGTTCTTACCACAGAGCTGGCAAGAGGAAAAAGTCTTGGAAAACAACTGATACAATATGCTGTAGAAACTATAGAAAACCGTTTCCATACTTCTGAAATCAGAATTTCAGCACAGGATTATCTGTTAAAATTTTACAGCGGATTCGGGTTTGAAGACACCGGAAAGAAATATCTGGAAGATGATATTCCGCATACGGAAATGATAAGAAAATAGAGAAAAAGCGAAGAATACATTTCTTCGCTTTTTTTGAATAATTAATATATTGAGTGTGTTTTTTTATTTCCCTGAAATCGATTTTAAGATAATGGGCTCCAGGTTGGAAGGCAGATCTGTGGATTTAATCTGATAATTTTTAATTTTCATCTCTATGAACCAGTTTTCCCAGTATTCTTTAATAACAGCTTCTTCGAATGGGTTTCCTTTTTCCGGGTTAATTCCTAAAACGATAACCTCAAGGTTACTCAGATTTTCATTTGCTTTTACAAAACCATAGCCATTTTTTTCAATGGTATCTTTAAAACTGGATGTTGTCAGGTTATTGGCTTTTATAAGTTTCGTTGTTAAATAGGAGGTTCTGTATGAATTTTCATTTTTTTCTTCAAACTTCGTGTTTTGATGATACATATACCCGTCGGTTAAAATGAAAAGGATGTTTCTGCGATCATCTTTTATACAGTAATCTTTGACTTTGTTTTTAAAGAATTCCCAGATGTCGGACCCGACATATTTTCCATCTTTAATTGCTGAATTATAAATTTTTAAAGGTAACTCAGAATATTTTTTATCAACAGAATCAAAATAATTTCTTGGAGTATCTTTATTGAAAGAAACTTTTAATTCTTTGGTAAGGTCATTCATTTTCGGATCTGAAGGTTCCGGATTGAAGAAAACCTGCATCTGATCGTCATAGGTGATGATTCTTTTTGATTTAATATGATTTAAAAATCCTTTTTCAATGGCTTTGATATACTCTGTGTCCCGTTGATAATATTCCATTGTAGAATTTGGGTTTGTATTAGGATCAATTCTATCGGATAAATCAATCAAAATACTGACATTGATATTGTTTGGGTCAGCCACAGCAGAATCTTTCTTTCCAGTGTTTGTTCCATCGTCTTTGTTTTTACAGCAAGAAGCCAAAGAAATGAACAATAATAAATAAAATATTTTTTTCATAATCTGCGCGTTATAAAGATGATAAATACACTAAATTTTGGTTGTCGGAATTAGCGCCTACAGTTTCCAAGCTGGTATTATAGGTGGCAATGCAGTCTTCAATCATTGTTTGTTTTTCCGTTCTTGACACTGCTATTTTTTCACCGATAAAAGTGATCCAGCCCTGCACGTATTCCGAGGCATATAGTTTGTAATCCTTGGTGGGAATAATTACGCCGTCAATAATATTCTGAAGCTCTTCGATTCTGCCCCGGGTTTTAATAACAGTTTCTTTTATCATTCCAATGTTGGAAAGGATTTCTTCTATTTCTTTTTTTAAAATATTGACTTTATCCTGAAAGAATTCAATTCTCTTTTGCCTGATTTCCTGTTCATTTTTAATCTTATCTTTTTCACGGTGTTCTTTCATTACAAAGTCAAAAACCAACCCCCAGATAATGTATACAATAAATCCCGCGAAAATTATTCCCCAAAACTGAATTTTGGTAAAAGCAATTTTAATATCAAAGGGTGGAGATTCAAAAGTTTTGTTTAATTCATACAATTTTGACTCAATTTCGTAGGCTAAAATGCAGTCGAAAATAAATGTCACGATAAATAATAAACCAAGCTTGATATAGTTGGCTCTCGTTTTATTCTCCCAGAACATGTGAATTAAGTAACCCAATCCTAGGAATACAAAGGGAATCAAGGTGACAAATGCTCCTTCAATAACTCCTTCGTTCCATGCTTTGCTGAAAGCCTGTGCATCTAAAACACTTTGGATAATTGTACTTTTTGCATCAAAACTTTTGAAAAAAGCCGAGTAAGAAGTTGAGATATAGAAAGTTCCTAAATATAAGGTGATGGGAATCAAAAGAAAAAGTCCGATCCAGAATTTTGCTGAAGCTCCTCTTGTCGCTTTTATATTATATTTTTCCGGGTTTCTGGGAAGATCAAGGATCTCAGCTTTTAATGTTTCAATGGTATGCTGATGATTCTCAATTTCTATGCTCTTGCTTTGTAATTGTTCTTCTTTGGTCTCCTGTGAAACGAATAAAGCTTTGATTTCAGTTTCCCGGTTTTTCTGTTCGTTTACATAAGATTCTTTAAGATTCTTCTGTTTTTCAACCATTTCTTTTTCTTCATTCTGAAATTTTGAATAAACGGCATCCAAACATATAGATAGGGTCGAGTGATTTCCGTTGGTTCGCGAGCTATCTCTGTAGCCCGATTCGTGGTAGGTCCTTTTTCGGGTTTCTTCGAAAGATTCATCACCCGGAATGACATCACTTTTAGCAAGCTGTTCCTGTTGTGGTTCTATCGGAACGGATTTTAGTTTAAATAAATTTTTTATACTGGTGGTATCCATGATGATTAGTTTTTTAATTCATATAAAATTTCGCTTTTGTTCTTGCCGATTTTTATAGCTTCAATGAGGTAATCTACAATAGCTGTTGTATTTTCTTCCAGAAAACCAAACATCAGAACATACTTTTGCATGGCAGAGTATTCATTCGGAGAAATGATTCCATCAGCCCAGATCATGACAGTGAGATCATATAAATAATCTACTTTTTCTTCGATCGTTTGGGGTACCAATGACTTTAAATTGATCGGATTTAAAAGGATCTCATCTAAATTTTTTGATGAAATTCCTCTTTCTTCTGCACATTTGTAGAGCATTTTTAATTCTAAAGCACTGAAATCGTCATCACATATTGCCATTTGATAGAGTCTTAGAAAATGAGCTTTGAGGCTTTCTGTTATTTGATTGTTTTCCATGATGGTTACTCTTGTTTTGTTGTTTTAGGATTAATAATTCTGTCTCTGGAAACAGTTCTTTGGTGTATGGCAGGTAAGTGCTCTGAGGTTTCTTCGATAATTTCTTCCTCTTCTTCTTTTTTTTGTTCTTTTCTTTCTATGAAATTGATCAGCAGAAATAAAATTCCCGTTATAATATCAATTGGGATCCAAATGTTTTTCCGATACAGATAAATTGGGAAAACGGGATTGAAAAGAATGAGAATGATTAGAAATAGTATACTGAAATAATGTTGTCTAGAGCTCAGCGTATTGTATAAAACCAATAAAGCTCCAATGGAAATAATAATTCTAAGAAAAGTATAATATTCTATAGGAAGTTTGAAAATACCAGCAAAACAACATAACGCACAGATGGTGAGAAATGGTTTCATGATGCTGTTTAAAATCCTGTGTTAAAATTATATTTACAATTAAAACGGTTTTCAGACATAAAAATAAGTACGAAGAAATCAAAAAATGCAACTAATGCGGGAATGAATGTCCAGCAAAATACAAGATAAAGTATTCCCACACCATTCTGACCTAAGTAGAATCTGTGAATGCCTAATCCTCCCAGGAAAAAAGCAAGTAATGCGGCGGTAGATTTTGATTTCATAATTTAAACTCTTGATAAAATTTCGTTCTTTTTTATTTCAAATTCTTCGGGAGAGATTATTCCGTTCTCTTTTAAGTCTTTCAGCTTCTGCAATAAGGCAAAAGGATCTTCATTTTCTATTAGCAGTGGCTTTTTTTCTTCCTGAAATGGTTGAGGTTGCGTGATGATAGGGGTCGCATTGTTTACAGTAACCCCTCCTGCGGAAGCCCTCAAAGTTTCAAGATTTTTTTCTCTTCTTACACCGCGCATTCTTTCTTCTACTTCCTGTGCAAACTGATATAGCTTTCTGGCTTGATTTTTAGGCAGATAATCCATCATATTAGTATAATTTTTTGTTGTTCTCATTGTAAAAGTAGAGCCAACAATTCCTTCTTTGATATGACAATCAGCGATGTCTACCCAGTTATAATCCTGAAAATCCATGGATAACCCAAAGGTTTTCGGCCTGCAGAAAATAATTCTTCTGTTGGTTAGAGCAATACAATCAGGAGATAAATTGATCACAGGTTTCTTCTGAACAGCTATATATTCTACAAATTCTTGTGAGGTAAGTAAACTGTTGATTCTTCCTAACAGCTTTTCAACAGCTTGAGGATCCTGTTCTTCATTTAAAAATTTTTTTAAGTTCATGTTATTTTGTTTTTTGATTATTTGACATCTTTATTGAAAACATATCCTATTTTTCTACTTGATTTAACCTGTACTTTATACCATGATCCTTCCTTTGAGAGCTGTGTTAGTTTGGTATCTTTAGGAACTGTTGTTATTACTTTAGATTTAAAAGTCGGTTTTTCATAAACATTTGTTGTTGAAATGCCTGCAATGTATCTGTTGTTAGAGTTAAGATTGATGTTTACCTTATCAATAAATACTTTTGGAGGTTTACCAGTGTGGGGCTTTGAAGATTTGTAGGAATCCGAAGATTTATCTTTTTTAGACTTGCTTTTTGAAGAGCTCCTCTCGGAATATCCACCACGGCAGACTCCACAGACTCCTCCGCTGCTGCAGTGTCCGCAGCCTGAGCAATTTGAACAGGCCGTACAATTGGCGGAACCGGTACATCTCCCACCGTATCCTACATTGTCATTGGCTTTAAAACAAGAAATTAATGGAAATAAAGTGAAGATCAGTAATATGAATGGAATTAGTTTTTTCATGGCTATTAATTTTTATCCATAGTTTTCCAGCGTCAGATGAAGCTGATTTCTGTAATTATAAATTTCATCAAGGGTATTCAATAAAATCTTTTCTCCTGCTTCTTTTCCGTTGTGGAAAGTTTCCAGGTATTTATTTGTTGTATTGAAGTGTAATCTGCAAAGTGGTTTTCTGTTATTGTCATCTAATAAAATCCCGAAATAGGATAAAGTATCCCGATAGGCAATTCTTGAAGAAGGAATTTTCTCTCTCAAAATGGCTTTTACAATCTGAAACCCTTCCAGCTCTTCTTCTGTGGTGATAATTTTAGAGTCATTATTTTGATCAATAGATTGTGATGATTTTACATCATCTTCTTTTTTCTCTATCTGTTCATTAATACTCAATGCGGACTTTAACCGGAAACTAATTGATTCATTAATAGAAGTAGTTAATGCTTTTTTAGCATACTCTTTAAAAGAAATCATTCTGTTGGCTGTTAAAGGTTTCTCAAAGAAGAGGTTCACCAGAAGTTTTACCAATTCATCAGATGGATTTTCAATTTCCTTTTCGAATTCCTTTCTGATGGCTTTGATATACTTTAATGCTTCTGCAGAATCAAGTATACTTTCCAGGTTATAATTTTTTTTGGTGAAACTTTCCAGAATTTTGATGGAACTGTCTTTTAAATCTTCAATATTGATGGTGAAAAACGGTTTTTCGTCCATAATATTGGGCTTTTCCAGATCTGTATAAAAGTTGTACACAATTCCATTGGTCAAAACTCCGAATCTCGTTTTCGAAACATGATAATACCTGTGAAGCTGTGAATTATGGGCATCTGCACTTTCCTTCCAGTGTTTGCACTCGATAATGAAGATAGGTTCATCATTATTTTTGATCACATAATCTACCTTTTCTCCTTTTTTTGTTCCGATATCACAAACGTGCTCGGGAACCACTTCTGTGGGATTAAAAATATCATATCCCAGGATTTGTATAAAAGGCATCACGAATGCATTTTTTGTGGCTTCTTCAGTTCCGATCTGGTCTTTAAGCCCCATAACTTTCTGCTGCAATTGCTCCAGTTTAATTTTGAGATCCATAGTGTTTAGTTTTTTAAAGTTTCGTCAATGATTTCAGCTGTCGGGGCATTTGATTTTACAGAAGCAATACCATTTTCCATTCCGGATTTTGTACTATACATCTGGCTGTTCCCTATAATTTCACCGTTTCTTGCTTTTAGAACGAAATAGTCTTTTCCATTTTTTGCAAGTCTTCTGTCATACCTTGAAAGATCCTGAGAATTGACTTTTACAGATTCAATACCTTTCTGGCATGATGCTTTCTGAACATACCCTTCACTGGTTAAAATAATTTCACCGTTTCCGGCTTTCAGATTAAACTGATACTCTTTGTTGATTCTTTGTGTGATTACGAATTTTCCCATGATTATTTTGTTTATTAGATAATCCAGTGATCATTTTTTGTTAATAATCACTGGAAATAATGATTTGTTAAGCGTACTGAATTAATTCCCAAGTAACAGCTTTACCATCATAAGGAGGCATTCTATTTCCTTTTGAAATTGGAGCGGTTGTAGAAGGATTTCCAACGACTTTCCAAACTCCAGATTCAGGACAATTTTCTCCTGTCTTCGCTTTTGTTCCTAATGGTTTTTTTTCCATTGCAAAAATTTTTATTGGTTTAACAGTCCAAAAATATGAGCATTAAATTTTGGTTCGTTACGGGTTTCCGTAAAACGGGCAAAAAATAAAAAACCTTTCAAAAAATTTGAAAGGCTGTATGTAAGATGAATTATATACTATATAATCCCGATGTCCTTGCAGAAGGCTACCAGCTGCTCATTGCTGTTTATTTCAAGGTCTTCCTTCAGACTGTTTAATCTCTTCTCAACGCTGCTCAGGCTGGAGGGTTTAATATTTCTTTCTTCGAGGTGGGCAGGAATGTTTTTTTGCAAGATTCCCTTAGAAAGGAGAGAGACAAGGGTGATATCAAATGTAGAAAACTCATAGCTGTTGAACTTTTTCATATCCTGCTTCAGATCAAAAGATAAATAGTTTTCGCCGATATATACAGATGCAATGGCCTTTTTCAGTTCTTTTGAATCGTTTCTGGCTTTACGGATATATCCGTTGATTTCATAATCTGAAAAAAGATTTTCTATTACACCCGTTTTATGTTCTGCCGAAAATACAATGATTTTCAAATCAGGCTGTATCTCTTTTGCTTTTCTGATGAGTTCTTTTCCGTCTTTAAGGTTTTGTTCATGATGATCTTCTTCATAATACAGATCTGTAATCAACAGGTCATAAGGATATTCTTCCCGTAACGCTTTCTGAATTTTTCCAATAGCATCATCACAGTAATACACATAATCTACGGTGGGAATATTCAGCTCTTCAAGGGTTTTCTGAACAGAAATATTGATGCTTTCATGATCTTCGGCAATTAAAATTTTTTTGAACATGGTTATACGGTTTAATTAAAAAAATGTTTAAGTCCTCAAAAGTATATTCATTTAATTTTTCGTCATTACGGTTTCACGTAAAAGGGACGAAAAAATGATATTTCAGCAAGCCTGATCAGATGAGGCCAATATCTTTGCAGATTACGATCATCTCAATATTATTTTTTGCGCCGAGACTGTCTCTGAGTTCGTTCAGTCTCCTTTCGATAGACCTGATGCCATATGGCATCATTCTTTGTTGTTTCAGAGAAGTGCTTATTTCACTTTGCTTATAGCCTTTAGCTAACAGCTCAAGCAATTTGATATCATACGCATCAAACTCAGAAGAAATATGACGCATTGTATTCAGAATTTCCTGGGGAATTACGGTTTCTCCGTTAAAGATTTTCCGTATTGTGCTTTTCAGATCTTGTCCGTCACGCCTTGCCTTGCTTACAAACCCGTCAATCTGATAGATTTTGTAAAGGTCGTCAATTGTTTTTGCTTTCTTTTCAACAGAAAATACCACTACTTTTAAAGCCGGCTGAACTTTTTTTGCTTCAAGAATAAGTTCCTGTCCGGAACGAAGTTTCTGGGGAATATGGTCTTTTTCAAATGAAAGATCAGCAATAAGCAGATCATATGGGTTTTTCCTTTCCAAAGCTGTTCTGATTCTGCTTAAGGCTTCATCACAATAGGTTACATAATCAAAATCAGGGATATTTAATTCTTTTATTGTATTCAGGACTCCCCGGTTCATGACTTCCTGATCTTCAACGATTAAAACTTTTTTGAACATGGCTGGATGGTTAGGAAACAGGGAATGAAAGATTGACCTTCAGCCCTTTTTCAATTTTCGTGTCAAAAGTAATGGTTCCTTTAATCGCTTCAATGCGGGATGCCGTATTTCGTAAGCCATTTTTATACACAAGGTCTCCCGGAATTCCTATTCCATTGTCTTTGTACTGAATTTCAACGACATTGTTTATTTTTTCAAATTTAACCGCAACATGACTGGCCCGGCTGTGCTTTTTCATATTCACCATCAGCTCACGGACCATTTGGTAAACTTCCTCTTTTACTGTAGGAGAAACGGACTCCCAGATCGCAGGGCTGTTTCCAGCGGTAAAGGTTTTTACGGTATCATTATTAAAAGAAGCAATAAGCTCTGAGACGACTTTGCTGAACTCTTTTTCTTCCCCAATTTTATCATAGGAAATATCCCTGGATTTTTCATATACAAATTCCAGTTCGTCAAGCGCTTTATCCCGGTCGAAGTCTTCCTGGTTTTCAATCTTTGTCATCACCTGGTAGATTCCATTGGCAACCACATCATGAACTTTCTTCGACATTTTGAGTTGCGTGTTTTTTACCTCGATTTCTTTTTCTTGTTTTAATCTTATCTGGCGCTTACGAAACCATACAATAACAATAAGAGCTAAGATTAAGGCCATTAATAATAACAAAATATTAAGTTTTTTTTGTGAGTTGTCAGCCTTTAATCTTTGATTTTCTATTTCTTTCTTTTCGCTATCATATTTTATATAAGCAAATCGATTTCTATTATCATTTTTATAGTTTTGAATACTGTCAGATAAGTTTTTGTAGAGTTTGAAGTTTTTAATTGCATTAGAAGGATTGTCAACTAATGATATCTTTTCTATCGCTTCAAGTCTATCATCAGGACTTTTTATTTTGTTAGCGATATTAAGCATTTGTTGTGCATAGTATAAAGACTTGGTAGGATTACTATCCTGATTTATCTCTGCTAAATGAGAATAGCTTGAATTTGCCCCCCAATTATCTTCATTTTTTAATTTAAGCTTTAATAGTTTTTCAAACTCTGATTGAGCGGGATAGTTTTTATTTTGTAACCATTGAGTATATACAATATTTTCTTGAATCCTGTTTTTTAGATTAATATCCTTTACATTTTTTAGATCTATACTTTGTAATGTTCTCAATGCTGAAGAATATTTCTTTTGCCTATATTCAGAAGCACCTTTGTTATTAAGCATGTCAAATCTGTCCTTTTGAGAAATATTTTTTTCGGAAAGGCCTTTACTATACCATTCTTCAGCAGATGTGTATTCTTTTTGTGCATATTTTATATCTCCAAGTGTACTATATGCAGAATAAAGACTTTCGTCCCCTTCTTTCATAAAGGTGAGAGCATCTACTAATGTGGTTTCAGCACCAAATATATCTCCTGTATATTTTTGAGCTATAGCCTGACATATCAAGCTTTTAGAAATGTTAGATGAATCTCTTACTTTATAATAATAATGTAGGGCTTTTTGAAACTTTTTATAGGCTTCAACATTATCTTTAAGGAGAAGATTGGCACCTTCATCATACAATTTATCTGCCTGAGAAACATTATGAATTGCTTGTTTCTTTTCACAAGCAACAAAAAACATCAGAATAAGTAATAGATATCGTATCATTTTACTAAAATAAAAAAAACCGCTCTAATGTAGAACGGTTTGATTTTCTATTTTTTAGGTGGCAGAACAGGACCTGTGTCTCCTCCCGTATCGCTTCCCCCACTTTCCCCTGTAGATCCTCCAGGATCCGTAGCCCCACCTTGAGTTTGAGTTGTTACAGTAGTTGGGTTATTATCATTTGCAGTTGTTGTATTGGCATTATTGTTTGAGAATGCTAAACCTAATAGCATCAATATAATCTCGATCATTTCCTTAAAATTTTTGAAGTTGAAATAGTTTTTCTTCCTCCCGAGATGTATTTATCTCAGGCTGTACACAATTAAAATTTCGAAGCGCTTCTTAATTTTTTAGGGAAGTGAACCTTCAAAAACGGAGGAGAAACATCTGCTTCCCAATCCGGAGTTTTCCTCCGTTTTATCTGGTGATTTTTGAAATCAGGTTTTAGATTTTTTAATGTTATTTTTTGTTCTGATTTCTTTTACAAATATCTTGTATATAACCTCAAATACTCAGACAGGCGATGGACAGTTAGATATATTGTAAGTGTTTGATTTTTACGGAAAACCGCAATTTTAACGTCTTGTTTTTGTCTAATTTGGACAGCAAATAATTAATACCTGAAAAATTATGTATGAGAAGAAAAGATTTTTAATGAAAACCGTTTTCGAGAAAGCAAAAAGTGAGCTTCCAAGGGGAAGTAAAAATTCTGTTTCTGGCTATTTAAGTTCTCTTTTTGAAGAACAATATGGTTTTAAAAGAGATGAGAGGTCATATACAAGATATTATACCAGCCTAGTCCAAGAAAATGAAGATTATAATATTGATGATATTGCGTTAGACTGTCTAAGTAAATATATAGGGTATACTGATTTTAATAATTTTTGTGATAAGATAAGTCTGGAGGGAAAAGATGCAACAAATATTTTTGGTTTAAGTTTCAAAGATATATCTGATAAAGTTCAGCAGATAATTATTACTGTATCACCAACAGTTTTATTACCAGATTTGATTAGAAAAAATGGATTAGGTATTTTAGAAATGACCTTTATTTTATTTCTTGTTACTGGAGGCGTTGTTTTCTCTAATGGCAAAAATTCTAAATCTTTTGGCATTATTTCTGGCTGGGAGCCTCCTGCAATTAATAAAGCCTATATGTATTGGGATAAAGATAGATATATGGCAACGGATAGTAGTTCTCTAGGTTCTCAAGTGGAGGTTGTTCCAATGAATGAATATATGTTTAAGTATTTCAAAAAAATTACAAGACCAGACACATTGACTGTTAAAAATTCCTTAGGAAAAGTGTGGTATAATAAAAGTAAAAATCATGTAGAATTCTTTACGAGTTTTGGAAAACATCCTGAGAATGAAAAGACATTAAGAGATGTTTCTGAAAGAATATTGGAAAATTATGCCGGAAAAAATGCAGAATTAGAAGAATGAAACTTCCTTCACAATTATTTAAAATTCAATTAAAATATTTCCTTCTCAATTCCTGTAATTTCGTCTTATTTTAAAAGATGAACAAAGGAATATTCGTTGTTATATTATTGATGTTTACCCTTTTTCATGCACAGAAACCCGTGCAGATTGCTTTTCTTTCGGATGTCCATTTCCAGGACCTGTACGGGAGTTTTTCGGACCATGATTTTAAGGGAATTATCAATCCGAAAACGGGAAAATCTACTATTCTGAGAACCATGGATTCTCAGTTGCATTCCACAAGAATCTTCAATGAGAATTACTTTGCCTTTCTTAAAGCGCTGGATGATATTGCTGTGAAAGGAATTAAAATTGTAGCGATGCCCGGTGATTTCTCAGATGACGGACAGGCTTATAATCTGCGTGGACTTCATAAAATTTTAGAAGAATATCACAGGAGATACGGAATCCGTTTTTATTTAACCACAGGAAACCATGATCCCGTTGGACCGTTTCGAAATGACGGAGGGAAAGACGATTTTCTGGGGACTGATGGAAACCCACTGGGAATTTACAGTCGGAAAGATGTGGGGAAATCAATGGAGAAAGTAATTACAAGAGATATTGCCGAATCAGGATATCTTGAAATTTTAAATGAATTGAAAGACTTTGGTTTTTATCCTCAGAAAGAAGACCTGTTTTGGAGTACTCCTTTTGATCGCAATTCATTTGAAAATTACTCTTACGGAAAAGGGCTGCAGGCTGCAGACTATTCGAAAAGAATGTATGAAGTAGCCAAAGGATTTTCTGTTCCTGATTTCAGTTATGTTGTTGAACCTGTGAAAGGTGTACGGATGATTGCTATTGACGGTAATACCTATATACCAAAAAATCTTAGCGAAAATCCTGCAAACCCATCTAATTATAAAGGAGCAGCCATTGGATATAATAATGTACTGACCAGTAAGCTGCATTTAATACAGTGGGTAAAGAAACTTACCCATGAAGCAAAGAAGAATAACAAAACCCTGATTGCATTCACTCATTATCCAATGATCGATTTTAATGATGGGGCAACTCATGAAATTAAAAGTTTATTGGGCGAAAAAAAGTGGCAGCTGGAACGTGTTCCGGAGGAGGAAGTGGCAAAAGTATTTGCTGAGGCGGGATTGCAGGTTCACTTTGCAGGTCATATGCATATTAATGATTCAGGAATCAGAAAAACGGAAGGTACGTTTCTGGTAAATATTCAGGTACCATCACTGGCGGCTTATCTGCCGGCATATAAGGTTCTGACCATACAGTCTCCCGATAAGATGGAAATTCAGACCGAGGTTTTAGACGAAGTTCCCCGCTTCGATGAATTGTTTCCTTTATATGAAAAAGAATATGATGCTTTACAAAGAAATACGGGTAAAATACTTTGGAATAAAGATATATTAAAGACAAAATCGTATCATGACTTCATGCTTTTTCATTTAAAAGAGCTGGTTCGCTTACGAATGATTCCCGATGACTGGCCGAAAGATTTTATTAAAAAAGCAAAGGAGTTGAATGGGGAAGATCTGCTTCTGCTTATTCAGAATAAAGAAGGGCTAAAAGCTAAAGGAATCAAATCTGAGAATTTTAAAAATTGGTCTTTTGATGATCTGTTGTTGGATGTATATCAATTTCAGTCTGCAGATGAGCTGGCAAAAAAGGATATTCCTGAAGAAAGGCTGAAGCAGTATCATGTATTGGAAACCCTGTACAGAGATAACAACTCGAAAGATCCATTTATTCAGCAGTTAAAATCTGTTTTCAAAATCCTTTCATTACTTTCCCACGGAGATCCGGCAGACCATTTTGAAATAGATTTAAAAAGAAAAGAAATCAGAAAGCTGTAATTTACAATGCTTTAAGAGCATTCAATTCATACTTACAGATTGGTGAATATTTGTTAAAAGCATTAGTGTTATTTGTGTTTAAAATAGAAAGGCTGCCCATTCAGACAGCCTCCTCAATTATAAATCTGACAGAAACAGGATTATTTTCCTGTTATGGGGTTTATTCTTTCATACGTATTATGATCAAAGCTTACTCTATAACCGGATTTAAATAGCTTGCTCGGGTAATAGTAGTCTGTTGTAATAATTTGTGCTCCGCTTGCTTTTGCTTTTTCAAACCTTGAGTAGTCTTCACTTCTTGCTTCCATGGTATCAGCATCAGCTCTGGTACGGATGATATAACCTTTTTTGACCAGATCTTTGATCATCGCATCATCTTTTTTCGGTTCATTCATAAAAAGAACAGCAGATTCGGGAGTTCCCGGAGCAGAATTGGTAAAAATCATTCTTCCTTTCAAAGAGGGGTGCCCTTTAATATACAAATCCCTGTTTTCCCCGTTATTATCTAACACAAAAAGGAATTTTCCCTTTACGTTTTTTACTTTGGGCTAGTTTTTCTTTAAAACAGCTTCGTTCAATGTTGTATAAGCGCCGCGAATATCATCAGGTGTAATTATTTTATCTTTTCCCAGATACTTTTTTAATTCGTTATCAAGATCATCAAAAAGTTTTGACGTATAATGTTCAGGTTCTGTTCCGAATTGATTGACCTTTCCGTCTTTAGGTTCAAGCGTTATAAAAACCGGATCGTGATCCGGATGGCTGTCCGACCATTTTTTCAGGTCATTCAGGCAGTCTTTTAATGTAAAATACCAGGTCTGGTAATCAATATCTGTAATGTGGATTATCTTATAGCCCGGCTTTTTCATTATATTTTCAGGATCGAAAGGCTCTTTTGTTTGAACCAGATCCAGAATTTTCGGATGGGCATATTTTCCTCCTTTACGGTCTGCATATACATCAATTTCCAGATTTCTGAGTCCGAGATCCAGCTGTTGGAGTATAGGAATGTGTTCATACTGAATTTTCGGCAGCACATTAAGAGTATCTTTTTGAGATAAATAATGATACACTTCCGGCAGAATCGCTTTTTTATAAGAATTATGTGAACCAATAACCTGAATTTCATTGATTTTTAACTCATCAAGATGCTGAGATTGCGCCCAAAGCAGATTGAATGATGAAACACAGATCCCCAGAAAAAAAGCCTTTTTTATTTCGACATATTTTAAGTTCAAAATTAATCACTTTTGGCAGGGGATAAGCTATATATTATGTTAAGTGATTTTTAAAATTCTGTGAATATAAGAAAAATAGAGGGTTGTAAGCGTTTGATTGCTAATTGTTTTCTATTTTATCAATCTGAGATATTTATATTTTGTTGACTTTAAGATAATATTATGTTAAAATAGATTTGTGGTAGATCCTTTTACTTTGTATGCCGAAATAAAAACTAACCGTTGCCTGAAAAGAAAACCACTGTTGCGGGAACAACAGCGGCTTTTTGATAAGCAATGTAACATCGTGCAATTACTTACTTATTGATATGTACCACAAAATTAATTTTTTTAAGTTTAAAAAACTAATCCCGATTGCGTTAATTTTTTTGGTGGTGAACCATGCTGATGCTAAAGGATTTACTTTAAACCATCCTGTATTTTCACAGGTAAACGAAACCATTTCCGGAACTGTAAAGGATCAGAATGGCTCTGCCATAGAAGGCGCAAAGATCACTGTTGTAGAAACCGGGGACAGTGCTTCTACTGACGCATCTGGAAATTTTACCATTTCGGCCAGTATTGGGCAGACTTTATCCATTTCTTACGATGGATACGGAGAACAAATGATCAGAATATCCGGAACTTCAATATCTGTACAATTAGAGCCTAAAAAACAATCTACTTCCATTGAAGAGGTGACTCTCGTAGGATATGGTTCTCAGAAAAAATCTGATTTAACAGGAGCAGTAAGCCAGTTGAAGGCAGAAAATTTTAAAGAGGGAATGAATATTTCCGTTGATAACCTGATGCAAGGGAAAATTGCAGGGGTACGTATCGTTCAGTCGAGTGGAGAACCGGGAGCTGGAGTGAATGTTTCCATCCGAGGTATAGGCTCCATCCGAAGCGGAAGTACTCCCTTATTTGTCGTAGATGGAGTTCCTTTGAGTAATGATGCCGTAAGTGCTACCGCACCGAATATCGGTTTGGGAAATGCCCAGGCTAAAAACCCGTTAAACTTTTTAAATACCAGTGATATTGAATCGATTACTGTATTGAAAGATGCTTCTGCGGCAGCTATTTATGGTGCCAGAGGATCCAACGGTGTTGTTTTGGTTACAACTAAAAGAGGAAAAAAAGGAGAACCTTTGTTTACATATGATACTTATTTAGGCTTTTCTTCAGTCATTAAAAAACTGGATCTGATGACGGCTGATGAATACAGATCGGCAGGGATCAACAAATTATATGATCATGGAGGAAATACAGACTGGCAGGATGAGATTTTCAGAAATGCCGTTTCATCCAATCACTCAGTATCATTTTCAAAATCTACGGAAACGGGGAACTATTTTGCTTCTATATCCCATATGGATCAGGACGGTATTGTGCTGAACAGCGGTTTCAAAAGAACGACAGCCCGTCTGAATGCTGAAGAGTCGTTTTTTGATAATAAGAGATTAAAAATCAAGCTCAACCTTACGGCAAGTGACATCAAAGAAACAGGAATTCCGAATGGTGGAAATGCAGGTTCTGACAGTCAGGTGATCATCCATGCTCTGATGGCAAATCCTACACGTTCCGTATATGATGAAAATGGGAATTATACGAACTTTAATATGAACGCTCATTACAATCCATTGTATCTTTTGAGTGTTTATAACGATAAAACCAATACTTTCAGAGTCCTTGGAAATACTGAGGCAACATTAAGAATCTTACCGGGGCTGAATTATAAGTTCAATTTAGGGATTGATAAAACAATGTCTGAGAGGAATACGACAATGTATCCGAATATCACGGACAGAACTCCAAAAGGAATGTATGTTCAGGCCAACCTTGATTCTTATAATGTATTGCTGGAACATTATTTAACCTATGACCTGAGTTTAAATAAACACAATTTCAGTTTATTAGGCGGTTTCTCTTATCAAAAATTCAAAACGACAGGCACCTATTTCGGGTTGAAAAATATTGCCAACCAGGGAGCAGGTATTTCACCTGACATCAATCCTGGATATTCCGGGGAAGCCTTTGTTCCTGCTGCGGGATATGCCCAGGAAAATGAGCTGCAGTCATATTTTGGAAGAGTAAATTACAACTATGATAAAAAATACTTATTAACAGCTTCATTAAGGGCTGACGGTTCTACCCGTTTCGGGCAGAACAACAAATACGGATATTTCCCATCTGTTGCAGTAGGCTGGACTGTTTCCAATGAAAATTTTCTGAAAGATTCTCAAATTATTAATGAATTAAAATTAAGAGGAAGCTGGGGACAAACCGGTAACCAGGAAGTTCCGAACAAGATCACCCAGGCGAGTTCTTCCCTGTCACCATCAGGAGGATATTATCTGTATGATAACCTCAACCTCATCAATGGGGTAGTGATCAACAGGACCCCTAATCCTGACCTGAAATGGGAAGTGGTGGAACAAACCAATATTGGTGCGGATTTCAGCTTGTGGAGAAACAAATTGTACGGATCATTGGAGTATTACAACAAAGTCACTAAAGATCCTATCCTGAATATCCCATCCAGACCGCTAAGCCCCACAAGTACGGTTTGGAAAAACGTTGATGCAAAAATTGTCAATAAAGGATTTGAGTTCTCTTTAGGTTCGGAAATTATCAAAACTGAAAACTTCACATGGAATGTTGATGTTAATGGAGCTACAGTCAATAATGTAGTGAAAGATCTTCCGGTGTCTGCCATTTACTCGGGAGAAGTTTCGGGACCAGGGCTGTCAGGGGTTACCGCCAATATCTATAAGAACGGCTACGAAGCAGGATCTTTTTATATGCTGAATTATCTGGGAGTGGATGCGAACGGAAAATACATCTATGAAGACATAAATGGTGACGGAAGAATTGATCAGAATGACAGAAAAATCTTTGAAGGGGCCATCCCGAATTTTACATTCGGAATCAATTCTTATATGAGATACAAGAAATTTGATTTTGCATTTTCTTTCATCGGACAAACCGGCGGCTACCTTGTAAATAATACCGCATTGGATTTAAATATCAACAATTTAGCCTCAGACAGAAACGTCCTGAAAAGCTTCTATGATTCCGGAGCAAGCTTTACCAACCAGCCTCAGTTGTCATCTCTTTATCTTGAAAAGTCAGATTTTATAAGGTTGAATAATGTAAGATTAGGATATACTTTCGATACCAGCCAGCTGAAATTTCTGAGAAGCATCAATCTGTATGTCAGCGCACAAAACCTATTGACCATTACAAGTTATTCAGGGTATGACCCGCTGGTGGATACCAACAAGCAGGTAAGCGGAAACCAGTCGCTGGGAATTGATTATACCACTTATCCTTCTGCTAAGACTTTCATTCTGGGAGCTACTGTTAAATTTTAATTGAAAAAATCATGAAATCTAAATTTTTATATAGTAATAAAATTATATTATCCTTTGCTGTACTTTCTTTAATAGGATGTACCAATCTTGATGAAAAAGTAATTGATGAGGTTTTAGGTTCTGAAACAGCAGATCCTGAAGCAGCACTTGCTGCAGCTTATGGGCAGCTTGGAGACGGTACTTTTGTTGACCATGGAAATGTCTTCGCTTTACAGGAATATTCTACTGATGAAGCATTATTACCTACAAGAGGAAGTGACTGGGGAGATGGTGGAAAATGGAGAGCCATGCACGAGTTTACATGGGATGCAGGTAACGATGTTGTGAAAACAACCTGGAACTCGCTTAATTTCGGAATTACAAAGTCTCTGACGGCCATTTCGAGTATCGAAAAAAGTAACAGTACCAACAGAGCCTTATTTTTAGCAGAAGCAAAAGGTTTATTGGCCTATTATACTTATACAACAATAGATCTTTTCGGGCAGGCTCCGTACAGAGATCCGGGTAATATCAATGCTCCTATTCAGATCAGAAAAGCAGAAACTACTATTGATGCTTTGATTACTGAAGTAGAAGGTCTTATTCCGAATCTGGCCGATATTAAGACCCAGAATACCCACGCCGGAAGATTTACCAAGCAGGCTGCGTATGCATTCCTTGCGGATATGTACCTGAACAGGGCAGTTTTGAAGAATAAGACAGCAGGAACCTTCAACTTTTTGGAGCAGGCAGTCAATGGTTCCGGAACAGATATGGATAAGGTAATTGAATATTCCAATCTGCTGATCAATAATCCGAATTTCAGTCTGGAACCCAATTATTTCCACAATTTTGATATCAACAATGATACGAGTAAAGAAATGATCTTTTCAGTTGTTCAGAAAAAGAATACGGATAAAACTTCGGATAATGATCTGGCGTACATGTCCATGGAAAGAATCCAAAAGCCGTCACCGGATAATAGAGGAACGAATGCTTCCTGTGTCACCCCGGAATTCTATTATTCATGGAACGGAAATCACGATGATCCGCGTTTTCAGAGATCTTACCAGTATGCAGACGGTACCTGGTTCAGAAACGATGGAACAGATATAAGTGTACCTTCGTTCAGTAAAGTGGAGGGAACAGGAAAACCATGGTTTCATTTCAACAGAGGATTACAGGTAGGACAGCAATACGGGCCTAAAATCCTTGCAGACGGAAACTTTGATATGACAGCAGATGGAAGAATTAAAGTTTATAAATTATTTACTGAAAAAAATACAACCCTCGCTGCAGACTTTACGCCTGACCTGAATTTTGATAACCCTTCTGAATCTGTATTTACACAGGCCCAGATCAACAGAGGAGTAAGGAACTTTAAGTTTGAATTCGATCCGGGTTATGGAAACAACGGAACCAGCGGAATGGATGTGCCGTTGTACAGATTAGGAACCATTTATATGATGAGAGCAGAAGCTTATTTAAGAAGTGGCAACCTGTCAGCTGCTTTGGCAGATGTCAATAAACTGAGAACCAGCAGAACGAATGATGCTTTAAAGAACAATGCGCCGGGAGTTGCTATTACTTCTTTGGATCTGAATACGCTATTTAAAGAATCAGGATATGAGCTGTATTGGGAAATGTACAGAAGAAAGGCTATGATCAGATTTGGGAAATTTGATTTGCCTGGAACAGCTAAACCAGCTTCTCAGCCGTTCAGAAGGATTTTCCCGATTCCTCAGGCAACCATTGATGCTTCAAAAGATTTTACCCAAAATCCTGGATATTAGTTTTTTCATATTACAATTATTTTTGCGCCAAACAAGAAGCGAAGAGATCTCTCTTCGCTTCTGTTATTTTTATATGGATTTTGTCTTATTCCAGCTTCTATTTGGATATTAAATATCACTAGGAACGGACTTTAGTCCGTTTAACTGAAATTATATCATCAAATCCGGCTTTAGCCAAAACTTAAGATTTTACTCTGCATTCAGCATTCCCAATTCTCCGAAATGTTTTTTAAACTTCTGAATTTTAGGCCCCACTACAGCGCTGCAATAAGGCTGTGTCGGGTTTTCATTGTAATATCCCTGATGATACTGTTCTGCCGGCCAGAATTTATCGAATTTCGTTAGCTCTGTGACATAAGTACCAGCCCATCTTCCTGATTCCTGAGATACTTTGATGGCTTCTTCTGCTTTTGCCTTCTCTGCATCATCTTTATAATAGATAACAGAACGATATTGAGTTCCGATATCATTTCCCTGTCTGTTCAGCTGAGTGGGATCATGAAGAAAGAAAAATACATCCATTAGCTGTTCGTAAGAAATAACAGCCGGATCATAAGTAATCTGCACCACTTCCGCATGTCCTGTTTCTCCTGTACAAACTTCCTGATAAGTCGGATTGTCTTTATGTCCGCCTGAATATCCTGAAATAGCAGATTGTACCCCTTTCAGCATATTGAAACAGCTTTCCACACACCAGAAACATCCGCCCCCGAAAGTAATCTGTTCTAAATTATTGTTGTCCATTGTTGGTAATTATATTGTTTTATGATCTCTTCCTTTATACGGAAAAGATGATCAAAAATAGGAAAAACTTTTTCATTTGAACACGGTTTTAAGTCTTAAACTTAAATTGTAATGATAGATATGACAAATGATTTCTAAACACAAATAATGCAAATGTTTTTCACGAATAGCCACAAGAAAATATAGCATACCATCTGTGAAAACCTGTGTAATCTGCGGGAAAAACAAAAAGCACCCTAAAAAAGGATGCTCTTAATTATTTAAAATAGCGTTCAGTTATTTTTCCCAAACCAAAGCACTTGCTCCAAGAATGGCAGCATCTGCTTCGTCAAGCTCACTGAATACCAGTTTTACCTTATTTCTGAAAATAGGAAGAAGGTTTCTTTCCATATGAAGCTTAGCTGGTTTTAAAATAAAATCTCCCGCTTTAATCACTCCTCCAAATAAAAGAATAGCTTCAGGTGAAGAGAACATCACAAAATTAGCTAATGCTTCTCCCAGCTTCTGACCCGTATATCGGAAAACCTCAATAGCGATAGGGTCTTCTTTGATGGCACATTCGTATACCGTTTTAGAATTGATGGCATCTTCAGGATATTGATTCAGCATAGATTCCGGGAACTCTGCTCTCATTTTCTTTGCGGTGATGGTAATTCCTGTTGCAGAAGCATAAGCCTCCAGACTTCCTTCAGAACCTGTGCTCCAGTGCTTTCTACCGCCGGGTTTCACTATTGTATGTCCTAATTCTCCGGCAAACCCGTCATGTCCATAGATTAAACTTCCGTTGGCAATGATTCCGCTTCCTACTCCTGTTCCCAGTGTAATCATGATAAAATCCTTCATTCCTCTGGCTGCTCCGAAAAGCATTTCTCCAAGGGCTGCTGCATTGGCATCATTGGTAACCGTACAAGGGAGACCGAATTTTGCTTTCATCAGTTCGGCAAAAGGAATCACTCCTTTCCAGGGAAGGTTAGGAGCCAGTTCAATGGTTCCTTTATAGTAGTTGGCATTGGGTGCTCCTACCCCGATTCCGTCAAAATGCTTTTCAGTACCATGTTTTTCCATCATGGGATGAACATGTTCATACAAAGCATCGATGAAATCCTCAACTTTGTCATAAGCATCGGTTCTCAGATTTCCTTTATCCAGAACTTCTCCACGGTGGTTTACGATTCCGAATTTAGTATTGGTTCCGCCGATGTCAACTCCAAGGGCAACTTGTTTTGATAAATCTATTAATGACATTTCTATGATTAAATTCTAAGGGCTAAAATTATAAAAAAGATTGTATTAATGGATTATTAACTGAGTTTTATTTAATGCCTTAAGCTGTTTTTATTGATTTTTCTTTTTTCTTCCCCACCAGATCATAAATCCTGTAACCGGAAGAGAGGCGCATATAAGACTTACAATAAAAGCAATAATCTTGGTAGGAAGTCCTAAAATTGCCCCTACGTGAATGTCGTAATTGGCATTTACCACTTTCTCGCCAAAGTTTTTGTCCTTCGGATCATGAGTATGGAGAAGTTCTCCTGAATTTTCATCAAAGATTAAGCTGCTGCTTTTATGATAAGAATAAGACAAATGCTTCACATACACTTCAAAGTTAGGGTGCTCGTGATCATCCATGTGAGGGTGGCCCAGATCTATAGCAAAACCATAGGCATCGGGATATTTTGTCTGTACAGTATTTATAATTTTATCAAGCGTTCCTTCTGTTCTCAGCTCAATGGGAGCTTTTGTCTTGATATGGGAGAAGTCAGGGTACTTTGTTTCTCCACCGGAAAAGATCACATAAATCATCGCCTGAACGACAAAGAATGCATAGAAAAGTCCTGTGATGGAAAAGATCAAAGCAAAGATAGATGCATAAAATCCTAATACGTTATGAAGATCATAGTTCTTTCGTTTCCAGCTTTTGATATTTTTCCATTTGAAAGTGAAACGCTGTTTTCTTGCTGCTTTGTTCTTGGGCCACCAAAGAATAATCCCGGAGATGAGCATAATGATAAAGATAATAACTGGAATTCCCACCACATACGTTCCCCAGTCCTGTTTCAGAAGATAGCTCCAGTGTATCATTTTTACAATATTGAAGAATCCGTTTTTCTCATCATAAACTCTCAGTACCTTTCCGGTGTATGGGTTTACATAAGCCTGTTTGTAAATAGGAAATTCATCAAAATAATTCCAGGAATCCGTATTATGTTCGTACCAGAAGAACATGTAGGACATTTTTTTATCGATTGGAACATTGACCCAGTGGATCGGATATTTTTCTTTTACCTGTTCCGCGACAGCCTTTTCCATTACCCGGATAGGAAGTACCTGCTTCTGTTCAATATTCTGCTCATGATGGTAGATGACATCTTTTCGGGTGATATTTTCTACTTCATCCTTAAAAACGTATAATGCTCCGGTAATAGAAATAATAAAGATCAGGAAACCTATGCCCAATCCGAACCAGAGATGCAGCTTTGCAGACCATTTTTTAATGAATCCCGGTTTCTTTTTATGATGATGCTTTTTCTTCATATCGCAGTAAAGTAAAGCAAATATAAGCTTACTCTTTATTTAGTTTAATTAAAATCTATATTCAACCATGAATGTTCCTCTCAATCCCAGAGCATTGGTAAAATCACTGTCTCTTGCGGTCCACCATGAAATAGCAGGCTGGTACAGTTTATTGAAAAGGTTTTCAATACCTAATGATACTCTCCAGTTGTTATTAACCTCATAACTTGATTTGAAATTGAAAACAGTATACTCAGGTACATATCCTTCACCATAAGCATATAATCCCGTCTTGGCATTAGGTTCAAATCTGTTTTGCTGGAAAGAGTGAAGCATATCAAATCCAATGGAGAGAGCAGGGATCGGTCTGGCCTGCACATATGCCAAAACTTTAGGAGCAGAAATTCTGCTGTTGTTGATTTTTGTGGAATAATCACCGTCATCTTTTACAGAAGTAATTCCTTCCATCCAGCTGTAGCTTCCGCCAAACCGGATCCATTTCACTGGGGTAAAGTGTAAAAATCCTTCGACTCCGTAGACAATTTCAGGAGATCGCTGAATCATTAATGCTCTGTCCGGACTTTGTACGAATGAGGCTCCCAGTTTTGAGGTACTTACATAAGACGTTAATTCATAATTCATCCAGCTGGAAAGCTGCCCTGTAGCGCCCAATTCATAATTGTTGACAATAATCGGTTTGGTTTCCAGGTTTTTGATCGTTTCAGAAGTTGAGGTTCTTAAGATTCTTCCCAACTCATTGATAGAGTACGCCTGAGAAAAGCTTCCAAAAAGGTTGATATAAGGTTCAATATTGTAGCGAACACCAATGTTTCCGACCAAAGCATTATAGTTCAGCTTTCCGCCGGCTACAGGAATGCTTTTGGTGAAAGTTCCGTCACTTTTAAGGGTAGAAAGGGTATTGAAATCATCAACATTTACTCTGATGTTTTCGTAGCGAAGCCCTCCTTTGATGGTGAACTTTTTAAACAGATCAATTTTTGCCAGCACAAAAGGTGCAATATTGGTCATATTCATGTTAGGAGTCCAGAAACGTCCGTCTTCCAGCTTTTGTACAGTTTCATCATTCAGAATATCAGCTCCATAGATAATTTCTCCCTGAGAGTTGGCCGAACTCCAAAGCTGGGTATCGAAATTAAATCTGGCTCCTGCTTTTTTTGAGATTACATTAGATTGACCGCCATTGAAGAACGTATCGCTGTAGCCGTAGACGGTTTTAAAATCCTGGTAATAAAGATTGACATTTAAAGAGGTTCTGGCAAAAAGATTTTTATTGTCATAGCTCACTCTGATGTTGTGGTTTTTCGGAGTTCCCTGAGGGGTTGTTTCCAAACCTTTTCCGATTCCTTCACCAATGGTTGGTGTTATGCCGTACTTTCCCGTTTTTAATCCTACATTCAGATCTGATCTTGAAGAATAACCAATGTAAGAAGCCTCAATTCTCTGATTTTCGTTGATATCATAGCCTATTTTCAGCAATCCGTTGTAATTGCCCATCTTGGCAATGCTGTAAGTCGGGCTTATTAAAACGCCATTTCCGTCTTTCGTATATCCGGTTCTTTCATAAGCTAATGAAAGGGTATAGTCAAATTTGTTGATCTTTCCCGATACAAGCTGACTGGCTCTTACTCCTAAGGTACCACCATAAGGCTGTCCGGTGAGACCAATCTGTGAAATTCCTGAGATTTTTTTATCTGTTTTGTTTCTTTTCGTAATATAATTGATGATCCCTCCGTCGGCTCCGTTTCCATAGATAGAGGAAGCTCCTTTGATCACCTCTATTCTTTCAATCGCTGAAGGATCAATCGTCCTTAAATCTCTGGCTCCGTTACGAAGTGGTGTAGACTGCGGAATGCCATCAATCAAAACCAGAACCTGGCGTCCTCTTAACGTCTGTCCTGTATTGGAAGTCTGTCCTGAATTGGTTCCCAAACTCGGAACGGTGTACTGTAGGATACTTGTAATATCTGAGTTAACAGTCAGTTGAGACTGAATCTGCTTTTCACCAACAATTGTGATAGAGCTAGGAACTTCTTTGATGTTTTCCTTTTTTCTGGAAGCAGTCATTACCACCTCATCTACATTTTTAGTTTGTAAACTGTCTTTTACCTGGGCAAAAAGGGTAGTAGTTCCTAAGCAGGCAGCTGATAAAAGCACTTTTTTCATTATATTTTCTTTCCTTTTTTTTTTCTTTTTCCCCACCAAACCAGAAATCCGGTTACAGGGAGTGACGTACACGTAAGGCCGGCAATAAACCAGATGATTTTTCCAATAATTCCGAAGTAGGAACCGGTATGGATATCATAATTGGCGTTGGAATATTTCTCGGCAGTATTGAGATTGTGATGAGGTTTGTTGGCAAGTAGTTTACCTGAATATTTGTCAAAGGTCAGGATGTTTCTTTCACTGTATCTTCCATCCATTCCGTAAACCGTTACAGGAAGATTTTTCAGCTCTTTTCCTTTTTTATTCTTTCCGTTTAAAGTAATTCTGAAGCTGGATGATTTTGAATACAGGTTTTCAGCCTGTGCTGCAGCCAGATCAAAAACAGCTTCATTCTTTGCCATCAGAGAGTCCGGAGATTTTCTTTCTTTTTCCTTTGGAAGTTCCCATGAGCCGGATAATGCAAAAGTAAAAGTGTTTTTTACAAAGGGATAGGCAAAATAAAGTCCGGTAACACTCATAAGCAAAGCAATAAATGAGGCATAAAATCCAAGGACATTATGAAGATCATAATTTTTACGCTTCCAGTTTTTTACATTTTCCCAATTGAACCAGAAACGTCCTTTTCTTGCATTTTTGTTTTTGGGCCACCATAAAATGATTCCTGTAATCAGCATAATCACAAAAATAATGGTTGGGATTCCCACCGTGTACGGCCCCCATTCTGAGTTAAGCAATAATCCCCAATGGATGTATTTCAGAATATTGAATACATCGTATTTTTCATCATAAACCGCAAGGATTTGACCGGTATATTGATTGACATAGACCTGTTTGCTGATGAGCACCTGCTGAAAATAATTCCATCCCTTTTTACTTTTTTCATAATACTGGAACTGATAGGATTTACTTTTATCCAAAGGAATTTCTACAGCACTTACAGGATATTTTTCATTAAGTTCCAGTGATACTTTTTCACGAAGCAGATTGATAGGTAAAGGTTTTGTCCCTACATCTTCTTTTGTAAGATATATGGCTTCTTTTCTTAAGCTATCCTGTATTTCATCCTTAAAAACATATAAAGTCCCTGAAAGAGAGACTATAAATACAATGATTCCAACAGATAAACCCAGCCACAAATGCAGCTTTGCGGACCATTTTTTTGTTGAAGAAACCTTCTTTTTATGATGATGCTTTTTTCTCATAGCAAAAAGTTAACCCCATGAGGGGCTAACCTTTGAATTTTAAAATTTATAAGTGAAGCTTCCTAATACGTTGGCAAGAGCTTGTGCATTGGCTGTTGTATACCCGCTCCAGTAATGTTCGTTGGTAAAGTTGTCTACCTTTACCCCGATTCTGAATTTTTTTGTATCATAAAAGGCATTAGCATTCAATACCAGATATTTTGGAAGGATGAAAGTTCCCATTGTGGTTGAGTTGACGATCTTATTATCGCTGGCATAATTTCCTCCTACACCAAATCCAAGTCCTTTCAATTTTCCGTCAAGGAACTGATAGCTCGCATTGAAATTAACCAACCACGGAGAAGAAGCTGTGGCAGGTCTTCTTCCAATTACAGTTTCATCAGCTTCCGTATATTTCATATCATTATAACTTACACCGGCAATTACAGAGAATCCTTTGATCAGATAAGCATTTGCTTCCAATTCAACACCCTGACTCGTTAGTGAACCTGCCTGTCTTTGAATTGCTCTCCCTTGATCAGTATATCCAGCATTCAGAAGTGTATTTTTTACTTTGATATTATAATAGCTTAATGTTGTACTGATCCTTCCTTTGATAAGACTGGCTTTAAATCCACCTTCGAACTGATTAGCTCGTTCAGGATCAGAAAGGGTTACATTAGAATTTGCATCGGAAACATAATATCCGTTGCTTGTGAAACTATTTTGATAATTTCCAAATACAGAGACTTTATCCTGAACAATCTGATAAACAATTCCCAGTTTCGGAGACCATGCTCCCTGGGTATATGCTGCAGTTACATTTTGTCCCGTTTGACCTCCTTTAAAGTCTACACTTTCATATCGCAGAGAGGTAAGGATATTAAGCCCTGCTACAGGAGTTATTACATTGGAAATGTATCCACTGTAAACATCCTTTTTCCCCGTACTGATATAGGTGTTATTTTTTTCAAAATCAGGCTGATTTCTCAGATTATCATACATGGCTCCCAATGTCTGGCTATTCATATTAGAATAGTCTGTACCTTTAAAAGGAACCCAGTCAAAATTGGTGAACATAAAGTATTGGTTGTCATTTAATCTCATATAATCGAAACCAGCTACAGTTCTGTTTCTTATACTTCCAATATTGAAATCAAAATTGAAATTCTGCTGAAACTGGAAATAAGTTCTTTTACTGTCTTTGGTTGACTGATCGGCTCTTGCTATTCCAATTTCAGAACTATTTGCAGGATTGGGGGAGAAATAAAAATATGGGCTATA
Source organism: Chryseobacterium gleum (assembly GCF_900636535.1). Taxonomy (NCBI): domain Bacteria; kingdom Pseudomonadati; phylum Bacteroidota; class Flavobacteriia; order Flavobacteriales; family Weeksellaceae; genus Chryseobacterium; species Chryseobacterium gleum. The sequence goes on along the minus strand of NZ_LR134289.1, from coordinate 3,378,269 downwards.
TCCGTCTGAATAAGAATAGGCAGTACTTACATTAGTGGAAGATTTAATATGTTCATTAACTTTATAGTTAACCTGGCCAAAGAAGTTTCTTGCCTTACCTACAGTTTTAAGACCTTCCCCGGTATAAGACTGTTTATAGTTATACCCCAATTTTTCCATTTTGTCCATGCTGTCTGCACCAAGTTGTGAGCTTGGAAAATAAAAGAAAAATGCTGTTTCAGGATAGGAATTGGTTTCAAACATTTCCAGCTCTGCATTGATTTCCAAATTGTCGGTAGGACGGTAAGTGATGGAAGGTGTAAATGCATAGAATGAATTCTTTGCATCAGTTCTCTGGAAAGTACCCTGATTTGTATAAGCCGTATTTAATCTGAATAATAACTTTTTATCGTTAGTCAGCGGAGTATTTACATCCGCCTGTACCCTGTAGTAGTTGTAACTTCCTCCTGCAAGAGATATTGCTCCTCCGAAAGTTTCATAGGGCCTTTTTGTAATTCTGTTGACAACTCCACCATAAGAAGTTACATTACTTCCAAATAGCGTTGCGGAAGGTCCTTTTAAAACTTCAATTCTTTCAATATTAATGGCATCCATGGAAGTGGTAATAGGAGCTACCATCCCATTTCTGATAGAGTTTCCTGCTACGAAACCTCTCAGGTTAAGATAAATTCCCCCATCTCCGGATCTGTTGGTTGCACTCCACATTTTTTGTGCGCCGGCAACATTCCTGAAGGCATCATCTACAGTGAATAGTAATTGATTTTCCAAAACGCCCTTGTCAATAGAGGAATATACCTGTGGATCCTCTATGGCTTTAAGAGGCATTTTATTGGAATAATCACTGTCTTTCTTGACATATGTATTGATAACTACTTCATCTATGTTTTTTGTGGTTAATGAATCTTTTTTTTGGGCAGAAACCATCATTGTCCCCAGTGCAGAAGCACAGATCAGTACATTTTTCATGAAAGCAAAATTTTCTGCAAATATATTATTTTTAACTGTTCTAAATAAATAATAAGATTGATATTTATCATAAATTTGTTATATACCGAATAATAAAAAACCGCTATGGTCAATGCCATAGCGGTTTTTAAGTATTATTATTAAATTTTTCTTAAGAAGGAATTTCTCCTTTATATAAGAATGAAATAATTTCTTTGTTTAATTTATCGATCATTTCACTGAATAAGTGGAAGGATTCCTGCTTATAGATTACAAGCGGATCTTTCTGCTCGTAAACAGCTCCCTGTGATGATCTTCTTAGGTCATCCATCTCACGAAGGTGAAGCTTCCAGTTTTCATCAATAATTGATAAAGTGATGTTCTTTTCGAAATCGTTTACAAGACTTTCACAATGCGTTTCGTAAGCTTCTTTAAGATCAGCTACAATCGTCATTGTTTTGTGTCCGTCTGTGAAAGGAACCTGGATCATTTTGAACATTGAACCCTGATTCTGGTATACATTCTCAATAATCGGGAATGATTTTTCTTTCAATAGATTCAGTTTCATTTTATAATCTTCCTGAGCTGCTTTGAATAGGATGTTTGTAAGATCCTGAACATTCTTGTTACTAAAATCACTTTGAGAAACCGGAGATTCCATCGTAAATGTCTTAATGATTTCGTATTCAAAATCTTTATAATTTCCTGAAGCTTTTCCTTTCGCAACGATAGAATTAGCTACATCGAAAATCATGTTCGTGATATCATATTTCAGGTGGTCTCCGAACAAAGCATTCTTTCTTCTCTTGTAGATTACGTCACGTTGCTTGTTCATTACGTCATCATACTCAAGAAGTCTTTTTCTGGTTCCGAAGTTATTTTCTTCCACCTTCTTCTGAGCTCTTTCAATAGACTTGCTGATCATAGAGTGCTGAATTACTTCTCCCTCTTTATGACCCATTCTGTCCATCATTTTCGCAATTCTTTCAGAACCGAACAAACGCATCAAGTTATCTTCAAGAGATACATAGAACTGAGAACTTCCCGGATCTCCCTGACGTCCCGCTCTACCTCTTAACTGTCTGTCAACACGTCTTGAATCGTGCCTTTCTGTACCGATGATGGCTAAACCTCCTGCATCTTTTACTTCTTTGGTAAGTTTAATATCGGTACCACGTCCCGCCATGTTCGTTGCAATGGTTACAACTCCCGGACGTCCTGCTTCCGCAACGATCTCTGCTTCTTTTTTGTGAAGCTTCGCGTTCAATACCTGATGCGGAATCTTTCTTAACTGAAGTGCTTTTGAAAGCAACTGGGAAATTTCAACCGAAGTAGTTCCTACCAATACAGGTCTTCCTGCTGCTGTTAATTTTTCTACCTCTTCAATTACGGCGTTATATTTTTCTCTGTTGGTCTTGTAAACCAAATCCTGCTTGTCATGTCTCAGAATAGGACGGTTGGTAGGAATGACCACAACGTCTAATTTGTAGATCTCCCAAAGCTCTCCGGCTTCTGTCTCAGCAGTACCGGTCATCCCCGCAAGCTTGTTGTACATACGGAAATAGTTCTGAAGCGTGATGGTTGCAAAAGTTTGGGTTGCTGCCTCAATTTTTACATTCTCTTTCGCTTCAATTGCCTGGTGAAGACCATCTGAATAACGACGTCCCTCCATGATACGACCTGTCTGCTCATCAACGATTTTTACTTCACCATCAATTACCACATACTCATCATCCTTCTCAAATAATGTGTAAGCTTTCAACAGCTGGCTCATCGTGTGAACACGTTCGGATTTTTCAGCAAATTCAGCGAAAAGTTTTTCTTTTGCTTCAAATTCTTCTTCTTTAGATAAATTTTTAGCTTCTACTTCAGCAATCTCAGTTCCGATATCCGGAAGAACGAAGAAGTTCGGATCAGAGTTTCCTTGAGACATGTATTCAACACCTTTGTCTGTAAGGTCTACCTGATTGTTTTTCTCCTCGATAACGAAGTAAAGATCTTTATCTACGATCGGCATATCACGGTTGTTGTCCTGCATGTACTGCGCTTCCACTTTCTGAAGCAATGCTCGGTTTCCGCTTTCCGATAAGAATTTGATAAGTTGTCTGTTTTTTGGAAGACCTCTGTAAGCCTGAAGTAATTTGAATCCACCTTCCTTCGTATTTCCGGCAGCGATTAATTTTTTCGCTTCGTTGAAAATAGTAGAAACCGTTTTCTTTTGTACTTCAACGATTCTGTCGATAGAAGGTTTAAGAACGTCAAACTCCTGTCTGTCTCCCTGAGGAACCGGACCGGAAATGATCAACGGCGTTCTGGCATCATCTACTAATACAGAGTCCACCTCATCCACGATAGCAAAGTTAAGTTCTCTTTGTACCAGTTCTGAAGGAGAGGTCACCATGTTGTCTCTCAGATAATCGAAACCGAACTCATTGTTGGTTCCGTAAGTAATATCTGAGTTGTATGCTTTTCTTCTTCCGTCTGAGTTCGGCTGGTGGTTATCGATACAATCGATAGACATTCCATGGAACTGATAAAGAGGGCCCATCCATGCGGAGTCTCTTTTCGCAAGATAATCGTTCACGGTTACAACGTGTACTCCTCTTCCAGGAAGTGAATTTAAATAAATAGGTAATGTTCCTACCAAAGTCTTACCTTCACCGGTAGCCATCTCGGCAATTTTACCGCTGTGAAGAATAACCCCTCCGATAAACTGAACATCATAGTGGACCATATCCCAAACTACAGGAGTTCCGGCAGCGTCCCATGAGTTTTTCCAAACAGCTGTGTCTCCCTGAATGCTGATGAAATCTTTTCCTGCAGCAGCTAACTCTCTGTCCCAGTCAGTTGCCATTACACGGATTTCTCCATTCTGAGCCCATCTTCTTGCTGTTTCTTTTACCAATGCAAAAGCTTCAGGAAGGATCTGAGTCAGAACTTTCTCTTCAATTTCATATGATTCTTTCTTTAGAGACTCAATTTTTGAGAAAAGAGCTTCTTTCTCATCAACATTTGTTGAATTTTTTATCTGCTCTTTTATCTGTTCTATTTGAGCTGTGATCTTGCTGGTTGCAGATTTTATATTCTCTTTAAACTCAGCCGTCTTTTGTCTCAACCCATCATCCGTCAGTTGTTGGATGTTAGGTTCTACAGCCTTGATTTTTGTTACAACTTTTTTTACTTCTTTTAGGTCCTGCGCTTTTTTGTCTCCCAAAAACCCTTTAAGAACTTTGTTTAAAAAACTCATAAATTTTTTGCTTTATGCTTAATGCAAATGCTTTAAGCGTTTTAAATAACACTTATCGTGTAAATTATATATAAAAAGGGCAAAAAAGCTCTAAGCACGCAGCCTAAAGCTTATCGCTTTATTAATATTCGTCTTCGTTCCAAAGGAAATCCTCGTCAGTAGGATAATCACTCCATACTTCTTCGATAGATTCATAAATTTCTCCTTCGTCTTCAATTGCCTGAAGGTTTTCTACTACTTCCATAGGTGCACCAGTTCTGATTGCGTAGTCGATAAGCTCTGCTTTTGTCATTGGCCAAGGTGCGTCACTTAAATATGAAGCTAATTCTAATGTCCAGTACATAATTTTCTAATTTTTTGCAAAAGTATAAAAATAGGTTGTATAATAAACTTTTTTATACTTGATTTTCAATTCTTTTTATAATTTTTTCTTATAAATGGCTGTCACAAACTGGCTGTCAGCTATGTCAGCAATTTACTTAATGTCGTTTTCTCAAAAACCATTCCACAAATTTTTTTATGCCATTTTGGAAGTCTGTGGCAGGTTTATACCCTATTAATTCCTTTGCTTTTGTGATATCTGCATTGGTTTTTGTGACATCTCCCGGCTGCATTGGCAGAAATTTTTTAGTGGCAGATTTTTCAAGCGCCATTTCTATAGTAGCTACCATTTCCGATAAAGTCACAACCTGGTTTTCTCCGAGATTAAGAATCTCATATACCTCTGTATTATTTTCAAGGTAAAGGATTGATTTGGTAATTCCATCAATGATATCATCTATATAAGTATAGTCTCTTGCTGTATTTCCATCCCCATAGAAAGGAATTTCCTGATTTTCCGAAATAAGCTTTGTAAACTTATGGATTGCAAGATCGGGCCTCTGTCTTGGTCCATATACCGTGAAGAACCTGAGCTGGATCATATCTATATGGTATAGGTTATGATAAACATGGCCTATAACTTCGCCACTTTTTTTGGTCGCTGCATAAGGAGAGATAGGGTTGTCTACATTATCTGTTTCTGCAAAAGGAATTTTTTCATTATTTCCGTAAACACTTGAAGAGGACGCACAAATGAATTTTTTAATCTGATGTTCTTTGCACAATTCCCAAAGGTTCATAGTGCCTCTTACATTTACTTCTTCATATTCCAAAGGACGTTCAATAGAAGGGCGCACCCCGGCAAGTGCTGCCAGATGAATCACCATGTCAATATGATGATTTTTAAAGATAGCTTCAAGACCCTTATAATCCCTTATATCCTGCCAATAGAGGGAATATTGATCAGAATGGGAGAGGGAAACCAAACGACGGATGTCAGTCTCTTTATCCGAGAACTCAAAATCCGAAATTTTACCAATTGACTCTAAAGTATTTTTAATTTTTACCTGATAGTCGTAAAAATCATCAAAATTGTCAATGTTTATGACAGAATGTCCATTTCTTAATAATCGCTCAGTTAAATGAGAGCCAATGAACCCGCTGCCGCCTGTTACAAGATAAACCATTTGTATTTTTTATGGATACAAAAATATAAATTTTACTATTTGAAAAATATAATCATTAAATTTACTTAAAAAAGTAATATAAATATAATATGCAGTTTCAAGGGCAAATTTTAAAGATGACAAGCTACGATGCCAAACCTATCCAGTACTACCTCAATCTTTCAGGAGATCTGATTCATATGAATGAGCTGTTTGGAAAGGAGTTAAGCATAAAACATATTGGATTTCAATGTGTAAATTGTGGTGAGAATAAACCGATTTACAGAATGGGATTCTGCAAAAACTGTTTTTTTGAAAGCCCTTATGCAAGTGATACCATTATCCGTCCGGAACTTTCCACGGCCCATCTTGATATCGCAGAACGTGATCTCGAAATTGAAAAACAAATTCAGCTGCAGCCGCATACTGTTTATCTGGCCTATACAGGAGATGTGAAAGTAGGAGTGACAAGAAATACACAAATTCCAACAAGATGGATAGATCAGGGTGCAACTTTTGCTTTACCTATTGCAAGAACAGAAAACCGCTATGAAGCAGGAATGATAGAAGTTGCTTTAAAAGAACATTTACCGGACAAAACGAACTGGAGGAAAATGCTGCAGGATGATTTTGAAGGAGAAGTGGATCTTGCGGATTTCAGGCAGAAGATTAAAGAATATTTCCCTGAGGATTTCCAGAAATTCTATAGTGATGGAGAAGAATTGTGGATGCTGGATTATCCGTTTGAAAAACCGGAAAAAGTAACTTCATTCACATTAGACAAAAAACCTGAATTTGCAGGAAGGCTTACCGGAATCAAAGGGCAATATCTTGGGTTTGAAGGAGGAAATTTCATCAATGTAAGAGGCCATGAAGGATATGTGATCGATCTGGAAATCAGGAATTGATCGGAATAAAAATATAATCAAATCACAAAATATGAAAAAATGGGTTAAAAGACTATTGATAAGTTTCGGGGTTCTGGCAGGTATCCTTCTTGCCGCAAATTTCGGAGTTAACATATGGCTTAAAACCCGGCTTCCGGATTATATAAAAAAGAACACGGATTATAAAGTATCCTATAAAACTCTTGATGTGGATTTAGCATCAGGCAATATATTCGCAACAGGAATTTCCGTCAACAGTAAAGATCCGCAAAATACTGATGTCATTGGCCTGCAGGGAACAATTGATACCTTGAAAATAAGCCGTTTCGGGATTTATGATGCTGTTTTCAATAAAAGAATCAGCTCTTCGGACCTTTTGCTGGCTACACCCAGTTTAAATGTTATTCTTGCAAAACCGGTTGATCGTAAAACGGGCAAAAAGAGAAATCCCGTGCTTTTTGAAAATATCAGGATCAGTGATGGAAAAATTGCTGTTTTCAGACATACCAAACAAAAGTTTTTATCTGTAGAGAAGCTGGATCTGTTTGTTGAAAATTTACAGATGACGGAAGAATCTGTAGAGGATAAATTACCGGTCGTTTTTGACAGATACAGCATTAAAGGAGAAAGGTTCTTCTTCCGTCCGGATAATATCTATGCCATTACCATCAGTAAAATCAATACAGAGAACGGACAAATGTCGGTGGATAACTTCAGGCTGATTCCACTGCTTTCTTTGGTCCGCTTTAAAAAGTTTTATCCCGAGAAGGTCCAGCTATTTGAATTTTCCATTCCTAAAATGGAATTTAAAGATGTTGTTTTAAATAAGAACAAAGTATCACTTGCGAATGCGGATTTTAAAAACCCTGTTTTGGCGGTGTACAATACAGGAGTAAAAGGGAAAAAAAATGAAAAAAAATCAAATTTTGAGGTAGATTTAAAAAATATAAAACTCAATAATGCTATTGTTCGGATCAATAAACCGGATGGCAATAAACTTTTATCTGTCGGGAATCTTAATTTGAATATCAATCAGCTGATGTTTAATAAAGAAACTTCAGAACAGATCATTCCCGTAGGATATAAAGACTTTACCGTTGCCGGAAGAGATATTGAATATTCAAACCATCAGAATATTACAGTAAGAAGCCTTGCACTTAAGCCTTCCAGCGGTGAAATCCGGGATGTGGTATTATCAGGAGGCAATTCGGAAACAGGAAAACTAATAGAAGGATTAAGAACCGACCATATTGCTTTTAACATCAATAAACTGGAATTTGCAGATAAAAAACTGGATCTTGACCTTAAAGATCTTCTTATAGAAAATGTGAACGGGACTTTTACGGCAGGTGAAAAAAAGCAGAACAACGCTGGCGGACCTGATATTGTAAAATCCATTATCATAAGAAAAGCTTCCTTAAAAAATTCAAATATTATTTATGATAAAGGAAAACAGCCTTTAGCTTTCCGTGATCTGAATGCTACCTTTAATGGCATTGAGCTGTCTCCTAAACCTGATCACAAAGGACTTTCTTTTAAAGTGAAAGATTACTATCTGACCACCAGAAATTTTGCCTACAAAACGCAGTTTTATAATATGAGCCTCGGGCTTCTTAAGCTTAATAAGAACAGAGTCCAGGTTAATAACTTTGCCATGAAACCTCTCGTTTCAAGAGCTCAGTTTATCAAAATGATACCCGTTGAGAGAGATCTGTATGACCTGAAAGCAGGACAGATAACTGCAGAAGGGGTCTGGGAGCTATTTTCTCAAAATAAAATGGTAAATGCTTCCCATGTCGTTATTCAGTCAGCAGATGCCAATATTTTCAGAAGTAAAATTCCGAAAGACGATCCGAAAATAAAAGCTTTATACTCCAAAATGCTGAGATCCATTAAAATTCCGGTGACGGTTAATAACCTTGATGTGAAAAACTCTGTATTAGTGTATGAAGAAGATACGCCTGAAAGTATGGGACCGGGAAAACTGACTTTCAGCAATTTTAATATGAATGTAAGGAATCTGAATTCAGCTAAAATAAAAGGAAAACCAACCAGGGTAGATATTAAAATCAATTGCTCTTTTATGAATCTGTCGCCACTCTCCGTAAACTGGAACTTCGATGTAGCCGATCAGAGTGATAAATTTGCAATTTCCGGGAAAACATCCAATCTTCCGGCTAGTGGAATCAATCCGTTTATCAGACCTTATCTTCATGTAACGGCTACTGCAGGAACTATTCAGGAAATGCTCTTTAATTTTAAAGGAAATCCCGCCGGATTACACGGAACCTTTAATCTTAAACATAAAGATCTGAAAATTGCTGTCTTAAATAAAAACAACCATGAGAAAAAAGGTTTTCTGACTGCTGTTGCCAATGTTTTTCTGAAATCAGACTCAGGAAGCTTTCCTGAGGCAGTTACTGTGGAAGATGTGGAGCGTGATCCTACGAAGTCTTTCTTTAACCTTTTCTGGAGAGGAATTGAACAAGGATTAAAGAAAACCCTGATTGGTAAAAATGTTGAAAAAACAGAGAAGAAAGTAAAAGATGCGGTTTCTTCGGTGAAAGACATGAAGCAGTCTGTAAAAGAAATAAAACAGGAAATAAAAAATAAAAAAGAAACTTCTGCACCAAAAGAAGAAGAGAAAAAAGAAAAGAAAGGTTTTCTTAAAGGAATTTTCAGGAAAAAAGAGAACCCTCAGGAATAATTCTTAAACCATTAAGATAGAACTATCACTATTTAATAATAACCTTAATGGTTTTAGAATTAATATAAGAAAGATTCAGTTAAAATTGAATTCATCACTTTCCTGAATGGGAATATCTCTTAAAAACTTATCAAACTCTTCACCCGGATAATTACTGTCTGCTCCGTAAGAATCTATGATCATTCCGCGGTTTCCGCTATTGTCTTTTACCACATAAAGAACTGCATTATCATCGGGATTGCTGTCTCCTTCAAAGCGGTATGTTTTCAAAATGACCAGATCCGAAGGCTGATAAATTTTGTCGGAATTTTCAAACTTCATTTCACATTTTTCATTCATTCTGAACTCTCTGTGTATTCCTCTTTCAGAAAGCGTTTTCATGACTTGGCTCAAGGTCGTCATTCTGTCGATGTTTTCCGGATTTTCCATAATAATATTTTTGTTGATAAGTACAATAATTAAACCATTGCAATTTCTAAATATAAGAAATATAACAGATTATAATTTTCTTAAAAATAAAGTTGAATGTTAACAAAATTTATAATCCGGAAAAATAAAATGGGTATACTTTTTGCAATGGTATCAATAATAAATCAGAGAAAATATGAAAAAAGAAGTTGGAGTTTTACTGGCAGGGGGAGTTGGTCTTTTGGCAGTATTAAGTTTAATAAGCATAAAAAAAATATTGACAAAAAAAGATAAAAAATATAGTGATACCTACTCAGATTATCACAGACACTTTGATGAAAAGAACCATGAAGATGAATATCATGGTGTCGAATTTTACGCAGTGAAGTAGTAAAAAAATATATTTAATTATGTTTAAATCCAACGCTTTTGAAAGTGTTGGATTTTTTTTGTGGAAAACTTTAGTGTTAAAACTCATTATTTTATAAAAATTCCATTCTAATTTTACACTCGCATGCAAAACGAAAATTTCATAAAAGGTCAGGGAGCTCAGCGAAACGTTATCAATCGTTTCGACAGATATACCTATGAACCTGAAGATGAAGATTTCGAATCCGTAAAGACCTCTTTTACCGAAGTCTTTCCCAAAACAATTGTCAATCAGGTGAAAAGCGAGGATCTTCCCATGGAGTATTCAATGAATCCTTATCAGGGATGTGAACACGGCTGCTCCTACTGTTTTGCGAGACCCACTCATGAATACTGGGGTTATAGCGCCGGAATTGATTTTGAAAGAAAAATCATGGTGAAGAAAAACGCTCCGGAACTATTGGAAAAGTTTTTTCAGAAAAGAGGTTACAAAGCAGCACCTATTCTGTTGTCCGGAAATACAGACTGCTATCAGCCGGCAGAAAGACAATTTGAAATCACAAGAAAATTACTGCAGGTCTGTCTTGACTACAGACATCCTGTCAATATTCTGACAAAAAATGCATTGGTTTTAAGGGATCTGGATATTTTAAAGCCAATGGCAGAACAACATCTTGTTTCCGTTTCCCTAAGTATTCCGACAATCAACGAAGAACTCAGAAGAAAGATGGAACCGAGAACCAGTTCCGCAAAAAATAAATTAAAAGCAGTAGAAATTCTTTCCGGAAACAACATTCCTGTACATGTAATGGTCGCTCCTATAATTCCCGGACTCAATAGTGATGAGCCGCTGAATATATTGAAGGCCATTTCGGATGCCGGTGCTTCCGGCTTCGGATACACGCTTGTAAGGTTAAATGATACCGTTGAACCTGTTTTTGTAAATTGGATAGAAGCACATTTTCCCGATAGGGCCCAGAAAGTCTTAAACCTTATCCGGTCTATGAGAGGAGGAAAGCTTGGAGATAAAAGATATTTTGAACGACAAAGGGGAGAAGGTAATATTGCAGAAATGATTCACACTACCTTTAAAGTCGGAAGAAAGAAATTTTTTGAAGGTAAAGAATTCCCGAAACTTTCAACCGCAAACTTCACCGGAACCCGCGATCAGCAATTGAGACTATTTGATTAGCCAAACTTCGAAGAAATCATATCATATATATAGTATAGGATAATTTTACAATGGGTTTCGCAATATTGTACATCATTATAAATATAGTAATAGATTTTCAGGAGCTATTTCCTGCTATTCATTCATACTCCTCGCGCCTGCACCCTCCCACGCCCAAACCCTCTCGCCCTCCAACTCTTGCTGCGGGGTAACCATTTCTATAAGGGCTAGGGAAGGAGGGATGTAATAAGTAATAAGTAATAAGTAATAAGTAATAAGTAATAAGTAATAAGTAATAAGTTGGCACAATAAAAATAGTTTATATGCTATAAAATAGACATTATGCTCCGTGTAAATCCGCACCATTTGTGGTTAAAAAGAAAAAAAACATTCAATAGAAACGGGTTTTAACCCGTTTACGAAAATACATTCTCCGCTGGCTTTAGCATAAACTTATCTTTTTATTATATATAGTATATTACCATCATCCTAAACCCCACACCCCGCACCCCCGCATCCCGTATCACCATTCTCTCACCCTCAAACCCTCCCACGCTCAAACTCTCAAACTCTCATACACTCCAACTCTCCAACCCAATACCCCAAACAAATGTTTAAAATTTTTCTCCCTGCAATCCAGTGCTTTAAGAGTAAATATTACGAAACGGTAAAATTTATGTTAAATAAACTTGTTTTGCGTTGTTAGAAGTTGCTATCTTTGCCCCACTGAAAACGAGAGTAGAACAGTAAGCGCAGAAGAGCTTTTAGGTAAGCAGGAACATTATTTACTTCACAAGAGACAGACGAAAAAAAACTTTAAAACTTTTTGCAAAAAGAGTTGTAAGATAAAAAAGAGTTTGTATCTTTGCAGTCCGAATAAATCGGAGCGCAGGAGTAGAGAGATTGAGGGTTTGAGAAGGATTAAGGTTACTTAAAAAACTTTAAAATTTTCTTCAAAAACATTTGGTCATTAAAAAATAAAGTTTTACTTTTGCACTCGCAAATACGGAGCGCTACTGACAGAGAGGGTACTTCGGGAAAAGCGGAAGATATAAAGATCATTGACATACAATATAACAACCAAGTAAGGAAAAACTAAAGCGTTAAAAACTTTGAGTGAGTCAGACAAACATACAATGGAGAGTTTGATCCTGGCTCAGGATGAACGCTAGCGGGAGGCCTAACACATGCAAGCTGAGCGGTAGAGATCTTTCGGGATCTTGAGAGCGGCGTACGGGTGCGGAACACGTGTGCAACCTGCCTTTATCAGGGGGATAGCCTTTCGAAAGGAAGATTAATACCCCATAATATATTGAGTGGCATCACTTAATATTGAAAACTCCGGTGGATAGAGATGGGCACGCGCAAGATTAGATAGTTGGTGAGGTAACGGCTCACCAAGTCTACGATCTTTAGGGGGCCTGAGAGGGTGATCCCCCACACTGGTACTGAGACACGGACCAGACTCCTACGGGAGGCAGCAGTGAGGAATATTGGACAATGGGTGCGAGCCTGATCCAGCCATCCCGCGTGAAGGACGACGGCCCTATGGGTTGTAAACTTCTTTTGTATAGGGATAAACCTACTCTCGTGAGAGTAGCTGAAGGTACTATACGAATAAGCACCGGCTAACTCCGTGCCAGCAGCCGCGGTAATACGGAGGGTGCAAGCGTTATCCGGATTTATTGGGTTTAAAGGGTCCGTAGGCGGATCTGTAAGTCAGTGGTGAAATCTCACAGCTTAACTGTGAAACTGCCATTGATACTGCAGGTCTTGAGTGTTGTTGAAGTAGCTGGAATAAGTAGTGTAGCGGTGAAATGCATAGATATTACTTAGAACACCAATTGCGAAGGCAGGTTACTAAGCAACAACTGACGCTGATGGACGAAAGCGTGGGGAGCGAACAGGATTAGATACCCTGGTAGTCCACGCCGTAAACGATGCTAACTCGTTTTTGGGTTTTCGGATTCAGAGACTAAGCGAAAGTGATAAGTTAGCCACCTGGGGAGTACGAACGCAAGTTTGAAACTCAAAGGAATTGACGGGGG